>DATMPS010000035.1:0-3200 GCA_035567435.1 Terriglobales bacterium
CGCTTTCCCAAAGCGGCAGGCATTTCCTGAACCGCAAAGGGCGGACTTCAGCCCGCCTTTTTTTTCCATCGCGCTGTGGCATCTGCCCCGGGCTCCCTTCTGATGGGACGGTTCTGATCAGCGGCGGCTCGGACAACGGCACCAGGGCCAAGGCCACCGCAGAGATTTACGACCCCACCCTCGCCGCCTTTACGGCCACAGGCAGCATGAACGCAGCGCGCGTCTGGCACACTTCGACGGTGCTTCAGAATGGCAAGGTGCTGATTACCGGAGGAGGGGATAACGGTTCGGTGCCGGTGGCAACGGCGGAGATTTATCAGTGAATGGAGGACCACGCGAACGAACGAGGGCAAGATCAACTGTTGCGGGCGCAACTCGCAGCGAGCGGCACCACGCTGGTCTGCGACAGCAAATGGAAGCCTGGTTCTATAGCAAATAGGAACCACGGCTGAGAAGCCAACACACGCGGCGAAGAATCAGAAAGAATTTGTACCCGCGTTCCTCCGAAGCGCGTCGGGAGAGCTTTTGCCTAACGATTGCGCTGACGCAGTCCCCAGGCTCACTCGAACGGCCTTTCCTGTAGCAGCTCCGCGTGCCATGCCAACCGCTAGGCCCTCTTACAAGGAAAGTGCATCGGCGTTACATCGCTGTGACAAATTCAAGACTTCGCGAGCACACCTTATTTCCTCCCCGACTCGGCTAACAGCTCATCAATTTCAACCCAGGAGGCGACATTATGAATACCCAGTTCAGCCCGCAGACTCGAACACTGTTCTCAGCTAGTACGAGAGCCAGAGTCAAGCCCGCTGCATTCGCGGCGGCAATTCTTCTATTGCTACCCGGTACCCTGCTTCTGGCAGACCAGGACCGGCCATTTCTCCCCGACCAAGTCCGCAGCGCTACTACAATCCCTGCCAACGGCGATCTGAATCCTTATGGCGTAGCCTTCGTTCCGCCAAATTTCCCGGCTGGAGGGACCGCCACGCCCGGCAACATCCTGGTCTCAAACTTTAACAATTCCGCAAATCTCCAGGGCACGGGCACAACGATCGTAGACATACCCCCGGGCGGGCCGACCACGCTGTTCTTTCAAGGGCCGCCTGGACTTGGCCTGTCGACGGCACTGAACATCCTGCAAATGGGCTTCGTGCTGGTGGGCAATTTCCCGTCGACCGACGGCACCTGCCCGAACTCGTCGGCCGGTTCGATCTTGGTGATCGACAAGAGCGGCAATCTTGTGACCACCATCTCCGGTGCTCTGATCAACGGCCCGTGGGATTCGGCGCTTTTCGATCAGGGTAGTTCAGCCAAATTCTTCGTCGCCAACGGCCTCACTGGCACGGTCGTGCGCCTTGACCTTGGGGTCAGCGCATCCGGTGTGACGGTGAAGAGCATGACCCAGATCGCCTCCGGCTACGCGCACTCTTGTGATCCAGTGACGTTTGTCGACGCTCCTACGGGGTTGGTGTATGACCCGACGAGGGACGTTCTCTATGTTGCTTCTACGCTGGATAACGAGGTCTTCGCCGTCGGTGATGCTGCCGACACCACCCATGACCGGGGCCGCGGCACTTTGGTCTACGCGGACAATGCTCACCTGCATGGCCCACTAGGAATGATTCAGGCGCCCAACGGCCATCTGGTCGTCAGCAATAACGACTCCAGCGCAGTGAATTCCGACCCAAATCAGCCGAGCGAACTGGTGGAGTTCACCAAGCGAGGAGAATTCGTCAAGCAGATATCCGTCGATCCGGTCCAGGGTGGATCGTTCGGTCTCGCAGTCGCTATGACTGGAGACGTGGCGCACCTCGCCGCCGTGGACGACAACCAAAACATTCTCCTGATCTGGACGTTCAAGTCGCCCAAGTAGGTGGGATCCCTACGTACCCGCGGTGGGTTCATGCTTGCTAGATGGTGGGCAGTGCAGGGCTCGAACCTGCGACCTCCTGCTTGTAAGGCAGGCGCTCTAACCAACTGAGCTAACCGCCCACTGCAATTCATCGTACAGGGAGCGGCGCGGAGCGTCAACGCATTGCGGAAGGACGCGAATTTCTTGCGCGCGCCTGGGCGGATTTGTGCCGCGTCGAGTTGCACTTTGGCGGGGCTGCCAGTAAACTGCTTTTCCCTATATAGAATAAGGGCGATTGGATAAAGGACACTTTTGGAATGCTGCTCGTTCGGGATTACGTCGGCCATATGGCCTCGGAAGTTATCAAGCGGCTCATCGAAGGGAACCTGATTGAGAGCAAGGCGCCGGAAGCGGTGACGCAGCGCGTGCGGCAGCGCATGATGGAAGAGCTGACCGTCGAAGACCGCTTGAACGACGAAGTGCGCGAGATCCTGGTACAACATCAAGACGAAATGCGGCGCACGGGCGCTTCCTACCAGGAGATGTACAAAAAAGTGAAAGGGCAGTTGGCCCGCGACCGCAAACTGGTGCTGCGGTGAATCTCACCAAGCGGCCCGCGCGATTGCCGGATTTTTCCGCTGAGGCGCTTTCCGGCAAGGCCGGAATCTTTCCGACCAGAACGGAATCTGCGATCGATCGGCTGGCCGCGTCGCGTGATTTCGGGATGACACCTCCGGGCGGGCAAGCATGAGGCTGACGCGGGAAAAAGTGGTTCGGTTGTCGCACCAGATTACCGAGGTGCTGGTTTCCGCCGCCGACGTGGAATTCGTCGAGGACCGCGACACCATCCGCCAGCAGGTCGTGCAGATTCTCACCGACACGCTGAAAGAAGAAGAGAAAGCCGACGCCGAAGTCCGCAAACGCATCACTTCGCAGAAAAAGGAAATCCTCGAGGGCAGCGAAGAGTGGGACGTCCTCTATCGGAAGTATTACTTCGACGAACTTCGCCGCATGGGAATTGCCTCCGCCCCCGACGAGCGTCGCGAACGCAGAAGCTGACCGAAGCTCACCGTCCACAATCGAATGTCGAAAGCGGGTCATGCTACCCCCCCACCCCGGGTGTTTTCCGAAAAGAGGCCGCAAGCCGTTGAAAACAAAGGAAACGCGCGCAGAAAAGAGCGCAAAGAACGCAAAAGAGTGCGTAATCGCATGAAACTGCTGGGGTTGCAGGGATGTGATAGGAAGGAAAGGGGTAAGACGGAAAAAGCGCAACACAGAGATCGCTGAGGCCGGAGCACAGAGGGCACAGAGGGGGCGGTGAGTTGTGGGTAGTGGTGACGGTGCCCCGCGG
>DATMPS010000036.1:0-3653 GCA_035567435.1 Terriglobales bacterium
GTCCGGGTCGGCGACCCCTCCTACTTCATGACTGTCCTTCTCGGCGTGCTGGCCTGGATCGGACTCTATCTGCGCGACGACCGGCTGCGGGCGTTGATTTTTCGGCGAAGTGGACAAAACGCTTAATCCCGAAGGATCAAAGAGATGCACCCAGACGAACATTCTTTTCACAGATCGTGTCATCTTGTTGGAAACGGGGGCAATTGGCGAATTAGCCCGAATCCTTCTACCCAGATCGCGAATCAAAAGTCTAATACTGTGGGCGAACGAAGGGCGGGCGTCCAGGCGTACCCCAACCGCGATTCCGGGCTTTCCGCTGATTTAAGAGGGAGTTATGGCAAAGAGAATGACCTTGATGTTGGGCGCGATGCTAGTGCTGATTTCCGCCCTGGGCTTCGTAAAGTTCAAACAAGTCCAATCGGCTGTACACGCTTCCGCATTTCAGCCCCCTCCTGAAGCCGTCACCAGCGTGGTTGCGAAACGGGAGGAGTGGCCGGCGACAATGGCCGTGATCGGCACCATGGAAGCGGTCAAGGGCGTCACGGTCAGTGCAGACCTTCCTGGCATTGTGGCTCGAATTGCGTTTGAATCGGGTCAGTCCGTCCACACCGGGGACGTGCTGGTCGAGCTCGACACGCGGCAGGAGCGGGCCCAACTGGCATCGCTCGAGGCTCAGCGAGATCTTGCAGGTCTGACTTTCAGCCGGACGAAGCAGTTGGTAGATCAGGGCGTCGTTTCTCGGGTGGAGTATGACCAGGCCACCGCTCAGCAAAAGGCCACCGAAGCAAATGTGGCGGAGATCCGCGCAACCATTGAGCGGAAGACGATCCGGGCGCCGTTTTCCGGAAACCTGGGAATCCGGCAGGTCAATCTGGGGCAGTACCTGTCGGCGGGGCAGGCGATTGTTCCGCTCCAGGCTCTGAATCCGATCTATGTGAACTTCGGCGTGCCGCAGCAGACAGCTGCCAAGGTGCAGGTCGGCCGTGCGCTGCGCGTCAGGAAGGAAGACCTGCCGAGCGTAGCTTTCTCCGGACGTGTCACAGCGGTTGACTCGGTCGTGAATGAGGCCACCCGCAACGTGCAAGTGCAGGCGACCCTCCCCAATCCCGGAGGCAAACTGCATCCGGGTATGTTCGTTCAGGTTGAGGTGCTACTGGGTAGGGGTCAATCCGTCATTGCACTGCCTGCATCTGCGATCAACTACGCGCCCTACGGCGATTCAGTCTTCGTGATCTCTGACCTTAAGGACCCGAGCGGCAAGACCTACCGCGGTGTGCACCAGCAGTTCGTCAAAGTCCAGGGATCCCGCGGCGATCAGGTTGGGATTATTTCGGGTGTGAATCCCGGCGACGAGATCGTGACGTCGGGGGTGTTTAAGCTGCGCAACGGCGCCGCCGTTCAGGTCAACAACAAAGTTCAGCCGGGAAATAACCCCGCTCCTAAGCCCGAGGACAGCTAATGAAGTTTACCGATCTCTTCATCAAGCGGCCCGTCCTTGCGATCGTCGTCAGCCTGGTGATTCTGATCGCCGGCCTGCAGTCGATACGCTCGCTGAGTGTGCGTCAGTATCCGCGTAGCGACATAGCGGTGGTGCAGGTCACTACGGTGTACGTGGGCGCCAACGCGGACCTGGTTCGCGGCTTCATCACAACTCCGATCGAGCGCGTCATCGCCAGTGCGGACGGCATCGACTATATGGAGTCATCGAGCGCCCAGGGCCTCAGCACGATCACCGTGCACCTGAAGCTCAATTACGACACCAACTCGGCGCTGACGCAGATCCAGGCGAAACTGGCACAGGTCCGCAATGACCTGCCGCCCGAATCTCAGGCGCCGGTCATTGATCTGGAAACGGCGGACACGCAGTTTGCTGCGATGTACATCGGCTTCTCATCCGCCAATCTCGACCAAAACCAGATTACCGATTATTTGACCCGGGTCGTGCAGCCGAAGTTAAGCGCCATCAGCGGAGTGCAACGGGCCGACATCCTCGGCGACCGTACTTTCGCCATGCGAGTCTGGCTGAAGCCCGACAAGATGGCAGCGCTCGGCATTTCGGCTTCCGCGGTGCACGACGCATTATCGCGGAACAACCACCTCTCGGCCCTCGGGCAGACCAAGGGTTCCATGGTGTCGGTGAACCTGATCGCCAACACTGATCTGCGTACCGCGGATGAATTTCGCCAGTTGGTGGTCAAGCAAGACAAGGGAGTTGTCGTCCGGCTGGGTGAGATTGCCGACGTCGTGCTGGGCGCCCAGAACTATGAGCAGGACGTGCGCTTCAACGGAGAGACGGCGACTTTCATGGGCATCTGGGTGCTCCCCACCGCCAACTCGCTTGAGGTGATCAAGAACGTACGCGCCGCGCTGCCGGAAATCCGGGCACAGCTGCCCCCAGGCATGAAAGTCGGCGTGCCTTATGATTCGACGGCATACATCCAGGATGCGATCAACGAAGTGCTGAGCACGCTGACCGAGACGCTGCTCATTGTCGTCGTCGTGATCTTTCTCTTTCTCGGCTCGTTCCGCTCCGTGCTTATTCCCGTCGTCGCCATTCCAATTTCATTGATTGGCGCGGTTTTCCTGATGCTGGTGGCCGGCTTCACTATCAATCTGCTGACTCTGCTGGCTATCGTGCTCTCGGTCGGATTGGTGGTGGATGACGCTATTGTGATGGTGGAGAACGTCGAGCGCCACCTTCACCTGGGCAAACCACCGATCCGGGCAGCCATTGATGCGGCCCGTGAACTGGTCGGCCCCATCATTGCAATGACGATCACACTGGCTGCGGTGTATGCGCCGGTCGGTATTCAGGGCGGTCTGACGGGCGCCCTGTTCCGTGAGTTTGCCTTCACACTGGCTGGCGCTGTGATCGTTTCCGGAGTAGTGGCGCTGACCCTGTCTCCCATGATGGGTTCGAGGCTGCTGCGTGGCGGAGATACCGAGCGCGGCTTCGCGGGCTGGATCAACCGCCGCTTCGAGAGCGTGCGCAATCTTTATTCACGTTCGCTCGCCAGCACGCTCCGTTACCGTCCGGTCGTGTTTGTTCTCTGGGCGGTGGTGGTCGCGCTGATTGTGCCGTTCTACATGTTCTCGCAGCACGAGCTGGCGCCAGCCGAGGACCAGGGAGTCGTCTTTGGCGTCATCCAGTCCTCCGCGAACTCCACGATTGATCAAACCAACCTGTTCACGACCGAAGTCTATGACGTTTACCACTCGTTCCCCGAGAGCGAGAGCATCTTCCAGATCACCTCCCCGAGCGGCGGTTTCGGAGGCATGGTGACTAAGCCCTGGAGCCAGCGGACCAAGACAGCTCAGCAGCTGCTGGTCCAATCCGTCGGGCCACTGTCGAAAATCCCGGGCATCCGCGTGATCCCCTTGACGCCACCGCCACTGCCGGGCGGCGGGAATTTCCCGGTTGAGTTCGTGATTCTCTCGGCGGCGGAGCCCCGGCAGCTCAGCGAGTTTGCCAATCAGCTCGTGCAGAGGGCCTTCGCCAGCGGTCTTTTCATCTACGCTGACACCGACCTGAAGTTCGACCAGCCCCAGGCCGAAGTTGTCTTCGACCGCGATAAACTCCGGTCGCAAGGAGTTGATCTGACCCAGGCCGGCCAGGATCTTTCCACCATGCTCGGCGGCGACTATGTTAACCG
>DATMPS010000037.1:0-48004 GCA_035567435.1 Terriglobales bacterium
GGAGAAGCTACGGGCGGCGGGTACTCCTACACCGTCGTGGCCGGCCAGCAGGCCAGCTTCAACGGCACGGAGGAACTCGATCACGAGATCGCGCAAATCCCCGGTGACGACGATTTTGACACTTGGGCTTTTCAGCGTGACACGCGCGAGGACCGCGCCGAGTCCTCCAACTACATTTCGTCAGAAATGACGGGTTACGAGGATCTCGACGACTACGGACACTGGCGCTACGTGGCCGACTACGGTCCGGTATGGACTCCGGTGGGCGTGGCGTCGGGATGGGCTCCCTACCGTTTCGGACACTGGATCTGGGTTGCACCCTGGGGTTGGACGTGGGTCGAGGATGAACCCTGGGGCTTCGCTCCCTTCCACTATGGGCGCTGGGCGTATGTCGAGAACGGCTGGTGCTGGGTGCCGGGCCCGGTCTACGTGCGGCCCGTGTACGCTCCTGCTTTGGTCGCCTTTGTGGGCGGCGGTGGCTTCCATCTGTCGATCGGAGTCGGCGAAGGGGTGGCTTGGTTCCCGCTCGGCCCCCGCGAGGTCTACGTTCCGCCGTACCGCGTGAGCCGGACGTACGTCAACAACGTCAACATTACCAACACTCGCGTGAACATCACCCAGGTCACTAACGTCTACAACAACTACACCACGAATAACGTAACCAAGATTACCTATGTGAATCAACGCGTCCCCACTGCGGTCACGGCCGTCACGCACGAGACGTTCGTCAACGCGCGTCCTGTCGCGAGGAATCTGGCTCAGGTCGATGCCCGTCAACTCGCCGAGGCCCCGGTGAGCCACATGGTCCAGGTACAACCGGAGAGAGCCAGTGTTGTGGGAGCGGGAGCGGCCGTGAAAGCCCGGCCTCCGGCGGTTATCGAGAATCGTCACGTAGTGGCGACTCGCAACCCAACCCCGCCGCGGGCACCGTTTGAGCAGCGCCAGCCGATGAACGCGCGTACCGAAACTCCGGGACAAGCCGCACCTCGTCCGGAAGCCCCGATGGTGAAGACCCAACCGGATGAACACCGGAACATTCCGCGTCCGGCTGCGCCTGTCCGTCCCGAAGAGCCGCCGCAGGTATCGCGTCAGCCGGAGGCCCCACGTCCGGAAATACCACGCGCCGAACCGCAGCCGGTCGCCCACCCTTCGCAGAGTTATCAGAATCCCGGCTCGGAAGCGCCGACTCACCCCCTGGTGAGGCCCGCTCCCCCGGTCCAGTCGCGTCCTCAAGTTGACCAGAACGAGGCCAACAAGTTCCACAATTGGCAGCAACAGCGACCCAGTGCCCCGCCAGCCAATGTGCCTCGTCCTCCGGAGAACCATGCACCACCGAAAGAGGAGCGGAAGAAGTAAGACGTCGATAATTCTAATGGTCATGTGTCGCGGGGGGGCATTCCAGCCCTCCCTATTTTGTCTAGACTGGGTCCTCTTTCCAGCCGGTTCAGCAGAGCACGAATCTTTTTCACGAGATCTGCCGATACACCCCTACAAGCCCTGTCCGCCGATTACAAGAGCCGATCTTCCGGAATGGATACTTGGGAAAGCCAGGTCGGGTGATTTCCGTCTTTCTACTCAATACCGGCTTCCCTGCTCTCGCTCTTGGCGACATTGTACCCAGCGCTTGGCGACTCCTGGTTCCGATGCTGCTCGTTCTGCTCGTCCAGCAACTGTGGATCTACGTGAGCGCCCGTGGTTTCGCGGAAGCGGAAAGAGCGTTTCCAGATAATCATCGAGAACACTACCGGCCGCGGCTGGCCGCCGACGCCGTCCGTCAACTCCTCCGCCAGCCGAGCTCTGCCCTGCGCCCGAGTATGGCCGATCCTTGCTGACGGACTATTTTCCCCAAACCGTATCCAGGAACAGGTATCGGTCGCGGATTGCGTCTTTCGCTGCTTCGGGCGCCGCGCTCAAATGCATCACCGGCCAACCACGCCCGGCTTCGTAGGCCGGCCATTTCGGCAACCCCGAACTATTCGGGTCCCCGCTGCGCGCGAAATTCGCCCAGTACTGCTGCATCTGCTCGCTCAGCTTTCGATCCTCCGCCCGAAATGGCAGAGCCTTCGAATCCAACTGGCCGAAGACATACTCAATCTCTGCGGAGTGATACGCCCCGAAACTCACTGGTTTGTCGAGGAAAGGCAACGCGAGGTCGAAGCTGTAGCGGTAGACCACCTGCGTCCCCGATCGTTTCTGTGCTTCGAGCCACCTCCAGGTGGAAAAAGCAATGAACTGATCGCCGTCAAAGTCGCTGAGCGATCGCTCTACATCGGCCTCCGAGGTCCCGGTATAAAGCCTCAGGAACTCTGCCGATCGAGTTCCGAATTCCTTTTCGGCTTTCTCGCGTGCGCTTGCGGTCGCAGATTTTCCGTTGGCCGGAGAGAAATGTCCCTCATCACGATTCCACCCGGCCAGCAGAGGCACATCGTTCTGTTTGCCTTGCGCGAAGATCGCCGGGATCGGCTCCGGCAGGAAGTCTCCGTCCACATTGGGTCGGAAGTGAAACACCCTTTCGCCATCTTCTTCCCTCAGGGAAGCTTCGACCAACTGCCCCGCCGGCAGGGCCCGCAGCGCCGCCAACTCCTTCAGCCCCAGCGCAGACCGCGCAAACTTCGCGTCCTCCTGCTCTTGCTCCCGTAAGGGAAGAAAGGGCAAATCGTGACTATAGAAGGCCGCGCCGCTCTCGCCGATCGCCTTGTGAAACAGCCCTTTCGCCCGTGGGGACGCCATCAGCGCGCTCACCGAAAACGATCCCGCGCTCTCGCCGAAGATGGTCACGTTCCCCGGGTCTCCCCCAAATGCTGCGATATTCCGCTGCACCCACCGAAGAGCAGCCGTCTGATCGAGCAGACCGTAGTTTCCCGCCGCCCTCGTACTGGACTCGGCAGCCAGGTCGGGATGGGTGAAGAACCCGAATACCCCCAGCCGGTAGTTCATCGAGACGACGACCGCACCCTGCTTCGCGAGATTCTGGCCATCCTGGCGCGGCTCCGATGTCCCACCAGCCAGAAAACCGCCGCCATAAATCCACACCATGACCGGCAATTTCTTGGCGTCGGCCGGTGCCCAGACATTTACGCTGAGGCAATCTTCGCTCGGACCAGAATCCCGGAACACCATGTCGCTGTAGATCCTGCCCTGCATGCAGCGCGGCCCAAATTCGGTGGCCGGACGTACGCCGGTCCACTTGGCCGGAGGGGCCGGAGGTCGCCAGCGCAAGTCACCCACTGGCGGAGCCGCGTAGGGGATCCCGAGGAACGCATTCACCGTTCCTTCCGGCTTTCCCTCAACGATGCCGCTCTCGACTTTCACTTGAGGCGCCGACGTCGCTCCCTGCAACGCCAAGGGCACGACCGTCGCCAATAGCGATAGCCACCTGTCAAGCTTCAACATGATGTATGGTCCCGGCGCATCTCGTTACCAGATTTCTGCTGCCTGCAGGGTCTGCAGGCTAGCGGAATTTCGATAGCAATTCCTCGAACGGTTGTGCTCTCACGTTCCAGGTCCCCTCAAAGGGATTGTCCAGGTCGGTCACGACGAAGTGGGCGAAGTACAAAAGCAGAGTGGTAATAGCGATCGCCACCCCTCCCAGCGCCGCGCTTCGGAAAGGAAAAAGAAACAGCAGGAAGAGTATCGTGCACGCGGTGAGGGTCACAAACACCAGCAGCGTGCGAGGCATGCGCTTCACGCTCAATGCCAGCCGTTCGTCCCGATGCGTGCTCGCCTGGTTCGCAATGTCCAGGAGGCGCTCATATACCATGCCCTCCACATCGTCCTCGGGCTTGGCGTCGACGACGGCCGCAATGACTTCCGTGAAGAGCCTGTCCGTCCTCTCGGTTCCCTCGGCATTCGACAGGGCCCGCCACTCTCCGTCGACCACCGCTCGCGCATAACTCTTTACGGCACGCACCATCGGCTCGCGGGTGTTCGCCTTCAGCCGGTTGCCGAAAAGCATCAAGTCTTTCAGTGCGCCCGACTCTTTGACGATTTCGTTCTCGACCGCAGTGAACTGTCCCCAGATTACGTAGGTTGCAAATGCGTACAGAACGCTGTAAAGGGTCCCGATGATCTGCAACAGTGCGCCAATTCCCTCCGCATCGTCGTGGAACAGGTGTTGGAGCCCGAACAACTGCAGCGCGAAGTAGACGATGACCCCGCCCACGAGGAACTTCAGGCAGCGGGTGATCACATGCGAGGGAATAAGGTCGGCAATCCTCGGCTGACGATCACGATCCGACAACAGCCACCTCTGCTTCAGAAGCGCACAGCGGTCCGGCGAGTTCCTACACCACGAAATACTTCGCTGCCTGGTGATGCACGACGATCGCCGATGTAGACTGCTCCGGCTCCAGCAGGAATCCGCTGGTTAGCCGCACGCCAACATTCTCTTCCGGATGCAGCAGCGCAAACAGCTTGGTTTGATCTTCCAGGTTCGGACACGCTGGATACCCGAACGAATATCTGGATCCACGATATTTCTGATGGAACAAATCGCGGATATGCGGCGAGTCTTCGCCCGCGATGCCGAGCTCCTGCCGCATGAGCCGGTGATGATACTCCGCGAGCGCTTCCGCCGTCTCGACGCTCAACCCGTGCAGGTAGAGGTATTTTGTGTACTCTCCACCCTCGAACAACCGCTGGGTCTCAACCGATGCCTTGGGCCCAATCGTGACCAACGACAGCCCCAGAACATCCATCTTCCCCGAAGCCTTGGGCGCAAAGAAATCCGAAATGCACAGCTTACGCCCCTCCCGCTGGCGAGGAAATGTGAATCGCAAAAGTTCCTTTCTTAGTGTTCCTTCGTGAGCTCGTCCTTCGCGTCCTTGGTGATGAAGTGCTTCTTCCGGTTCATACGCCACCACATCATTCCCGTCGCCCTGAGCCGGAAAATATCCATACACAACCTTCGGCTCGAACAACCCACTCGCGATGATCTCCTCTTCGAGTTGATTCTTGATTGGCCGGAACTTTTCCGCCACCAGCCGCAGATAATCTTCCTGCGAAGCCGTCTTCAGCTGCCATTGATTCTTGAAGAGCGCCGTCTCGTTGATGTAGGGAAACAGCTCGCGCAAATCGAAGTCCTTCTTCACCCGCACGCCCCAGAACGGTGGTACTGGAATGTTCAGGGCTTCTCCCACAACCGCGCTGCGCTCCGCGAACACTGGACCGGTCTCTTCATCCACGGCCGCTGCCTTGGCGTATTCCTTTACCGTTTTCCCCTCGGTCAACCGCGCCTGACGCTGGCCGTTGGCCGCGATAAGGTCCTCCATGATGTGCAGCCCGGCGAAGGCATCATCCGCGTAGAAGACCGCATTGGCATACTCCCGCCGCAAGTCGTCTTCCACATACTTGCGGGTCAGCGCCGCCCCACCGCAGATCACCGGATACTCCAGCTTCTGCCGCTCCAGGTCCTGGATCACGTACTTCATCTCCAGCGTAGACTTCACCAGCAACCCGCTCAGACCGATCGCATCCGCCTTGTGCTCGCCCGCCGCCTTGATGATTGAGTCGCCCGGCTGCTTGATGCCCAGATTCACCACCTTGAAGCCGTTATTGGAAAGGATGATGTCGACCAGGTTCTTCCCGATGTCATGCACATCGCCCTTCACGGTGGCGAGCACGATCGTACCCTTCCGCTGCGATCCCGACTTCTTCTCCATCTTCGGCTCAAGATACGCGACGGCCTGCTTCATGACTCCGGCGGAATCGAGCACCGAAGGCAACTGCATCTTCCGCGCGCCGAACAACTCCCCCACCGTCCGCATTCCGTCGAGCAGTACCGTGTTGATGATGTCGAGTGGCGTATATTGCACGAGCGCCACATCGAGCAACTGCTCCAGACCTTGTTTGTGCTCGCCCTCGCCCACCGATTTCTCACCGTTGATGATGGCGAACTTCAGCTTGTCCTCGATTGAGAGCGTCTCCACATGCGCTGTGCTCGAAGCCTGCGGCTTGCCCTTTAACCCGGCGAAGTGGTTCATGTACACCTGGAGCGGATCGCCATTCGACGTGTCACGATGAATCAACTTTCGCGCTAGTTCAACTTCCTCTTGAGGAATTTTGTATAACGGATAGATCTTGGTGTAGTTCACAATGGCCATATCGAGGCCATTGTCAACGGCTTCGTGCATGAAAACGCTGTTTAGCACGCGCCGCGGATACGCATCCAGGCCAAACGAAATGTTGCTGACCCCCAGGATCGTCTTCACATCGGGCAGTTCCTGCTTGATCCGCTTTACCGCCTCGAGCGTCTCCATTCCCGCCGAGCGGTATTCTTCCTGCCCGGTCGAGATCGGCAAAGTCAAGGCATCAAAAATCAGATCGACTCCCCGGATCCCATATTTCTTGGTCGCGAGGTCGTAAATCCGCTTCGCGATCGCCGCTTTCTTTTCGGCCGTCAAAGCCATGCCGTCTTCGTCGATGGTGAGCGCGATCACCGCCGCGCCATACCGCTTCGCCATGGGCAACACCTTCGACGTGCGCTTCTCGCCATCCTCCAGGTTGATCGAATTGATGATCGCCTTCCCTGGAATGCGCTTCAGAGCCTCTTCCACGACGTCAGCCTCGGTCGAATCCACAAGGATCGGTGCGGGCACCCGCGTCGCTACCCTCTCCAGGATCGACGTGATGTAGCCCTTCTCGTCCTCGCCCACAATGGCGCAGCACAAATCGAGCATGTGCGACCCGTCGTTCACCAGCTTCTTCGCCAAAGCTAGAATGTCGTCGTACTTTTTCCCGCGCACCAGGTTGCGGAAGTGTTCCACGCGGGTAGTCGTGTTCATTTCCTCAGCCACGATCAGCGGCTTGGGTTCAAGGTCGAGCGGGACCGAGGTATAAGCGCTCGAGGCAGCACCCACCGGCTTCACGTCGCGCACAGCGGGTTCGACGCCGGAAACAGCGTCGACCACGGCTTTCAGGTGCTCGGGCTTGGTCCCACAGCACCCGCCCACAATGCGCACGCCGTAGTCCTCGACGAAATGCTTGTGATACCGCGCCAGCTCGTCCGGCGTCAGCTTGTAAACGGCGTGCCCGCCTTCATTGAAGGGAAGACCCGCATTCGGCAGCACGGAGATGTGCTTCGTTGAATTCAGCCCTAAGTAGCGGACCGCATCATTCATCTCCTTCGGACCGGTGGCGCAATTAATTCCGATCACATCAACCTCAAACGGCTCCAGCGCCGTCAACGCCGCACCAATCTCCGTGCCCAGCAGCATGGTCCCGGACTCCTGCAGAGTGACCTGCACCGTGACCGGCAGCCGCTTCCCTGCCTTGCGCATGGCTGCAAGGACGCCGAACACCGCCACCTTGGCCTGAAGTAAGTCCTGCGCCGTCTCAATCAACAGCAGATCGACGCCGCCTTCGATCAGAACCGACGCCTGTTGCTCGTAAGCGGCGGCCATCTCATCGAACCGAATATGCCCCAGCGATGGCAGCTTGGTGGTCGGTCCCATCGACCCAGCCACAAAACGAGGTCTGTCCTTGGTAGAAAACTGCGCGGCAACCTCTCGTGCGAGTTTCGCGGCGGCTAAGTTGATCTCAACAACCCGATCCCTCAGATCAAACTCACCCAGCACGATGCTCGTTCCGCCGAAGGTATTCGTTTCCACCACGTCACAACCAACTTGAAAGAACGCAGCATGGATATCCCGGATAATGTCCGGCCGGCTCAAGACCAGCACTTCGCTGCAGTTCTCCTTTCCCCAGTAATCGTCCAGAGAAGGATTGCGCAGCTGGATATTGGTCCCCATCGCGCCGTCGTAAACCACGACGCGCTCTTTCACGACTTGGAGAAACTCAGACATAGAAATTCAGCTACGGGCGGTTAGTCGCTGGTCGTTAGCACAACCCGCGCAGGCTCAGACGCCCTCGTCTGTGCTGCCCTGGCGTCCTTTGCCGCGGTTCGTTTTGATTTCGCCAACGACCACCAGCCAACGACCGCTCCTATGCACAAACGCCGGCCCGCGCACGGACCGGCGTTCGAACATGAAATCGAAACTCTTGAACTCTTAGCTCCCCTGCACTGGCAACGCCGGAGCCCCGCCCGCCACGTCCGCGCCGTTGAAGACCGCGTTGGCCCCCATGTGCGCTGGCGCGGCCGCCAGCATCTGCTCCTTGCGATAAATCAGGTTGGTCACGTTAAACGACGCCAGTTCGAACCCGTGCCCGTGCGTAATCGCGTCCGTCGGGCAAGCTTCCACGCAATAACCGCAGAAGATGCAGCGGTTGTAGTCGATGTTGTAGACCTTGGCGTAGCGTTCCGCGCCGCTCACTCGGTTGGTCTCGGTGTTCTCCGCAGCTTCGATATAGATGCAGTTCGAGGGGCAAGCCGCCGCACAGAGAAAACAGGCCACACACTTCTCCAACCCGTTCTCGTCGCGCTGCAGCACGTGCATCCCGCGAAAGCGCTCCTGGAAGCGCGCGCCTTTCAAAGGCCCGGGACCGTCAGGGTAGTTCTCCACCTGGGTCGGCTGGAACATCTCCATGAAGGTGATGCTCATGCCTTTGGCAATCGCTGCGATATTTTTCAACACCGCCATAGGACATCAGTATACCGAAAGCCGCCAACCCACGGCATCCTTCCCCCGTCGCGTATCATCTAAGGGTAGGTCCCAAAGCCATTCAACCCTATGTCCCAGCTACTCGACACCATTAATTGCCCGCTCGATGTAAAAACCCTCAGCGTTCCCCAACTTGAAGTTCTCGCCGAAGAGATCCGCGAGGAACTCATCTCGGTGCTCTCTAAAACCGGGGGGCATCTCGGCCCCAATCTGGGCGTGGTCGAACTCACGCTGGCCATGCACTACGTTTTTAATACACCCGAGGACCATTTTGTCTTCGACGTCAGCCATCAGGCCTATGTTCACAAACTGCTCACCGGACGCCGCGAACAGTTCCACACGATCCGCACTCCCGGCGGCCTGAACGGCTTCATGCTGCGCTCTGAAAGTCTGCACGATTGCTACGGCGCTGGACACGCTGGCACGGCTCTGTCGGCCGCGCTGGGTATGGCCGTAGCCCGGGATCGCCGAGGCGGGAACGAGCACGTGGTCGCGTTGGCTGGTGACGCCGCTTTCACCTGCGGCATCACTTACGAGGCGCTGAACAACATCGCACACCACACCCGCCGCATGATCGTGGTCCTCAATGACAACGAATGGTCGATCGACAAGAACGTCGGCGCCATCGCCAGCTACCTGAACATGATCGTGACCAACCCGCGCTTCGACTATCTCCACGAACGTGCCGGGCGTTTCGTCGAGCGCCTCGGAGGTAAGACGCTTTTCCAGATGGCTCGCAAGGCCGAAGAGGCAGCCAAGAGCATGTTCTGGCCCAGCGTGATCTTCGAGGAACTCGGTCTCAAATATTATGGCCCGATCGATGGTCACGACCTCGCTACACTCATCAAGACCTTCGAGTTCCTCAAGACACAGCGCCGCCCCGTGCTGCTTCATGTGCTGACGCAGAAAGGCAAAGGCTTTGAACCTGCATTACAGAAACAGAAGAAGTTCCACGGCCTTGGCCCCTACGATCCCGAGACGGGAGAGACCAAGTCGCTCGGGCAGCGCACATACTCTGAAGTCTGCGCCGACACCTTGGTGAAGCTTGCCAACATGAACGACAAAGTGGTCGCGATCACGGGCGCCATGCCGAACGGGACCGCGCTGGATCGCTTTCAGCCGGTTCACCCCGACAAATATTTCGACGTGGGCATCGCGGAGGAGCACGCGGTGATCTTCGCCGCGGGTCTGGCAACCAAGGGCTTCAAACCGTTCTGCGCGATCTACTCCACCTTCCTGCAGCGCAGCTTCGACCCTATCGTGCATGATGTCTGCCTCCAGAATCTGCCAGTGGTTTTTTGCATGGACCGTGGCGGCCTGTCGGGCGACGATGGCCCCACGCACCACGGCCTGTTCGATATCAGTTACCTGCGCGGCATTCCCAACATCGTACACATGGTTCCGAAGGACGAGGACGAACTCGCCGACATGCTCTTCACCGCCATGCAGCACAACGGCCCCATCGCGGTACGCTACCCCCGCGGAGTCGGGCCCGGCATGCCGGTGAAAGACGTTCCCCGCGCCATTCCTATCGGGCAGGCGGAGCTTTTACAGCATGGGGAGCGTGACCGCATCGCCTTCTTCGCGTTGGGCGCGCTCGTTCCCATGGCCCAGGAAGCCGCTGCCAAACTGGAGGGCGAAGGTGTTTCCAGTGCCGTGATCAACGCGCGCTTCGCCAAACCCATCGATGTTGCCATGCTCGAGTTCTACGCGCGCAGCGTGGATGTGATCGTCACCCTCGAAGATCATGTGCTCAAAGGCGGTTTCGGCAGCGCTGTACTCGAAGAATTGAATACCCTGCGCCTGACTACTCCGGTGGTTCGCATCGGCTGGCCCGACCAGTTCATCGAACATGGCAAGCCTGACGTTCTGCGGGCCAAGTACGGCATCACGGTCGCTGCCATCCTCGCTCAGCTCGGCCCCATCCTGAGCAAGGAAAGCCCTGCTAAGGCGAGTGCGAACATTCCAGTGCGCAGTGTTTGACCGTTGGGCAGGACGATCTCACTGTACCTCACTGTACCATCGGAATGGTCGTCCGTCGGTTGATGTATTTGCTGACCTGCGAGGTTCGAACTCAGTGCTCACAGCTGCAGCTGAATCTTCTTCAGGAGGAGTGGAGTTACTCAAGAAAGGCCGAGGAGGAAGCCGGGGTTTCGTTCAGACTCTAGTTCATCACGTACTCGGATACGAAAGCGCGAATCTCGCCAAGCATCGTTTCCACGTCGGACTTTGAAACCTCCGACCAGAGTCCGCAGTTTGCCTTTTCCCACAGCGTCTTTAACTCCGCTAGGCGCTGCTCCATGAGGGTGTCATAGACGCCGATCTTGGCCAGTTGGGCATTCATGCCGTCCACAGTCGGCCGTGCGGGCAAGGCAACGCAGAAATCCATGCACAGTTTCCGCAAGGTTTCTTCCAGGGCATCTCCGGCCAGGATGGCCGCGCTCTGATGACGTCCCATGTTCATGTAGCTCTGCGCCTCTGCCAGAAAATCCGCCTGCAGGTCCGCGCCCATCGTAGTTCTGGTTTCGGCCGCTGCGTCCGTGGAACCGAGGCTCCAAGCCGATCTCAATGCCGCCATTCCGCGTGTTATGTCGATCCACATCTGATTTCTCCGATCCTCTAAGGCTGATTTCGATGTTTCGCCTTACGTTACGCTGGTATTCGCAGGTAACGTGCCATCGGTGCCGAAATGAAAGGTACTGTCAGTTACTTCTGGATAAGTCTCGCCTGTGGTTGCGTTTATCAGGACTGTAAACTCTTCCATACACCTGTCGGGTTGCGCCGCTTTGACGGAAATCGCCCGCGAGCACAAATTCTGTCAGGGAGAACGCCCCGATCCTTGCCATTCCTTGACCGTTACCAACGTGGGGGATGCCTGGGAGCGCCGTCGGCGGTCGGCCCGATAACGTGCCGCAATACAGCCTGTGCGAGTATGCAGGTCAGCCTGCAACCCCAGCTAAGGCACACCGCTGCGAGCCGCCGTGCCGCTACGGCCCTTATTTTCTGTAACGGGAGACCGGTCTCCAGTACTTCCTCATTCCCCTCTGACTGGTAGTGACGTGGAGTGCGCTTTCGTTTCATTCATCGCCCGGTCTCTTACCGAGACCCTGCGCGCCGCGCGGTCGCCGATTGTGCCGGTTTCCGGCTCTAACCGCGGCTGTGCTAGAGTCGAACCCTTCATGGATGTCCCGGCCATCGTCACTGAAGGACTCACTCGCCGGTTTGGTGAACTGGTTGCCGTGCAGGATGTGAACCTGCGGGTCGCTGCGGGTCAGTTCTTTGGTTTTCTCGGCCCGAACGGCGCCGGCAAATCCACCACCATCAAAATGCTGACCGGATTGCTCGCCGCCACGTCGGGCCAGATCCAGGTTTTGGGCCTCGATTTTGCCGAGCAGATGGTCGAAGTGAAACGACAGATCGGGGTAGTACCGGAAGGCATGGGGTTGTTCGGTCGGCTCACCGGCTCGGAGTACCTGAACTTCGTTGGCCGCATGTACGGTCTCGACCGCGAGACGGCCGCCAAGCGTGCGGCTGAACTCCTTGACTTCATGCAGCTCGCGGACCAGCAGAAAAAGCTGGTCACCGACTACTCGCACGGCATGCAAAAGAAGCTCGCGCTCGCGGCGGCCGTGATTCACGGCCCGAAGATTCTTTTCCTCGATGAACCGTTCGAGGGCGTGGATGCGATCGCCGCCGGCACTGTTAAGGCGATGCTGCAGCGCATGATCGCGCGGGGCGCCACCATATTCCTGACCTCGCACGTCCTCGAGATTGTGGAGCGGCTGTGCAGCCACGTCGCCATCATTCACCGGGGGCGCCTGGTGGCGCAGGGTTCGCTCGAAGAACTGCGAGCGGGTGTGGAAGCGCAGGCGGCATCGGGCAGCGAGATCCAGGAGCCCCAGGCGGCCGAGAAGCTGACCCTGGAGGAGATCTTTCTTCGTACCGTCGGCGGACAGAAGAGCGCGGAGCAGGAGTTGTCATGGCTGGGCTGACTTCGAGACCCCAGGCACGGGCACAACTTGCAGCGATTGCGCGGGTTCGTTGGCTGGTTTTTGTCCATTCCCTGCGGACTTCGCGCGGCGCGCTTGAGCTTTTCTCGCGGATCGTGATCGGTTCGGCCATTACAGTGGGAGGGCTTGGGGGAGCGGTTGGCTGGGGCGCCGGAGCCTGGTACTTCGTGTCGCACGGAGAAAGTGAGTGGCTGGCGCTGTTGCTGTGGCCCATCTTCGCATTCTGGCAATTTTTCCCGGTGATGGCGAGCGCATTCACCGAGACGCTGGATTCGTCGAATCTGTTGCGGTTTCCACTGAACTACCGGGCATACGTAGTGCTTCGACTGATCTACGGTGCACTGGATCCGGCGACTGTGCTGGGCGGCCTGTGGCTGCTCGGAATATTGATCGGGATCGCGATTGCGAATGCGCGACTGTTTTCGTGGGCCGCCCTCGTGCTGCTGGCTTTTGGCCTCCTGAACTTGCTTCTCACCCAGATGATCTTCGCGTGGGTGGAGCGTTGGCTGGCGCAGCGGCGCACACGCGAGATCTTTGCCGTTCTGTTTTTCTTGGGGATCATCAGTTTTCAATTGCTCGGTCCCATGCTGAGCCGGTATGGGCCGCGGTCGACTCCCGCCCTGCACAAGCTGGGTGCCGAAGTCTCTCCCGTGCAGCGCGCGTTACCTCCCGGCATCGCCGCCAACGCGATCGCTGCCATGGCCGCCGGCCAGGTCGGGAAGGCAGCAGCGTCGTTGGGTCTGTTGGGCGTGTTCGGGATCGTGATCGTGCGCGTGCTCAGTATTCGTCTGCGTGCCCAGTATCGCGGCGAGAATCTAAGCGAGGCGCCCAAGACCCAGTCGACACGTAAAGCCACCGAACAGGTAAAACTAGGGTGGAGCGTACCAGGCCTCTCCGGACCCGTGACGGCGGTTCTGGAAAAGGAATTGCGTTACCTTTCGCGCAGCGGGCCGATGCTTCTTACGCTGATCACTCCGATCATCATGCTGCTGATCTTCGGGCTGGGTCAGGCCCGTTCGGCACCAGGGGGCTTCTTGCAGCGTTCGCCCGACTTGGGCTTTCCCGTGGGCGCCTCGTATTCGCTGCTCCTTCTGACCAACCTCGTCTACAACAACTTCGGGGCCGACGGCGGCGGCATCCAGTTCTTTCTGGCGTCTCCCGTCCGCTTTCGAAGCGTCGTTCTGGGAAAGAACCTGGCGCACGTGACGGTGTTAGCCCTGGAGATGACTGTCGTCTGGATCGGCGTCAGTGTTCTGTTCCACCCTCCGACATTCGCGATCACGGTGGCGACCCTTTCCGGGGTGTTGTTTGCGGTCCCGGTGAATTTGGCCGTCGGAAACCTGCTGTCGCTGCGTTCGCCAAAAAGGATCGAATTCGGCACGTTCGGGCGGCAGCGAGCCTCGCAGCTCACGGTGCTCGTCAGCTTCGGAGTGCAGATCGCAGTCTTTGGCCTGGCCGCGACAACGTTAGCGTTGGCTCGCCACTACCGGGAAGTCTGGCTCGCTCCGGTGGCATTCCTGCTTCTGGCGGTATTCAGTTTCGCCGGATATGAGCTTGCCCTGCGCCGCGTGGACCGGTTGGCTCTGGGCAATCGAGAAACCCTCTCCAGCGAACTCTGCCGCTAGGACGCACGTTTAGTGAATCATGTGCATCTGTCCGAGCCTCCGGGCGTCGCTATTGACTTGATCGGGCGTTAAGCGGACTTCGAAGTCGCCGGTTGCAATTCCGGTCGGCCTGCGGCCGGCTCCCAGCGCACGTAGTAGCGGCAGTGGGTCGGCGCGGAACGGGATCAAACGTTCTTCGCCCTCCAGCGCCACGGCGATGACGGCGCGATCGTATTCCAGGACCTCCGGTAGAAACGGCACGTAGGGCTGGTGATCCCGCAGGAAGGCGGCAAACGCCTCTGCTTCTTCCAGGGCGAATCGATGGGGCGGGTGCATTTTCCAGAAGGCGGCCAGCAGCTGTTCGAGATACGCTGTGCCGCGTTCAAGCATGATCAGGCGCGAGGAAAGGCGTAGCGTGCGCACGATCATCGAGCCTCGGAATTGCTCCACCTTCTTGCGAATAATGGCGATGCCTCCGTCTTTCCGCAGTTCGTTGGCCAGCGGCGAATCGCAGGGGCGGCGCACCGTGAGCGCGGCCAGGGTGTTTTCCCACTCTCGGGGAGTCGGAGGCGGATCCGTATCGCGAACCTCCGTTCGCTGCCGAGGCCGAGTGTAACTGGCGGTCCCACGCCGGTCCCATAGCCGATGCAGCGCTTCCAACTGCGAGCGAAACATCGAAACTTCGCCTTCAGGCAGATAGGCCGGAAACAGCTCGAAGACGATTGCTTTGAGATTCGGAAGGCGGGGAACGATGCGAGATGCCAATTCCAGCAGTTCTTCCGGCACGGCCCCCGCATGGGCATCGAGCCAATTGCCATGGTGACTGGAACCGCCCGCCATGTGAACTTCCCACACCCGCTCCAGCGGGAGTTGATCGACATACTCGGCCAGGCTCTGTCGCCCATTACGCTGGTTCGTCCAGATGTTGTGCAGGTCGAGCAGAATTCCACAATCCGCTGTCTCGGCAACTCGAGCGACGAACTCGCCATCCGGCAACTCGTCGTGGCGCGGATGCAGATAGTTCACTCCGGTCTCAATGGCAACCGGAACCGGCATCCGAGACGTAAGCGTGCGAATCGAGGCTTTTGCAGCATCGACTCCGGCGAGCGTCTGGCGGGGCGGAAGCAGGAAACCCGTGTGCCACTCGCCGGACTCGTCTTCGACGTGACTGAAGCTGAGGTGCTCGCTCAGCCAGGGCACGTTCAGCTCGAGGGCGACCAGCCGTAAAAGGTCCAGTTCGGCCGCGCTCGGAGCACGGGTGCCGCCGACCGGGAGACCGATGCTGTGAATCAACTTCGGAGTAGAGCGCTCTCGCAGTGCGTCGAGCAATGGCCGATCGAGCAGCAGGCTTTTCCCCACCGCTTCCCTGCGCCAGAACGTCTGGGGTTCGATTTCGAGCAGGTCGATGAGTCCCACGTGGGCATCGAGCACCGGCTCCAGACCGGCGAACCAAGTGAGGCCAACGCCGAGTTCGGGAAGGTTCATAGCCGCCTCATCGTTCTGTAACCGTCTCCCTCGCTTGCAGGGACGCCGGGTCGGCCACAAACTCGCGTGCTGCCAGGAAGCTGACGTCCACGCTGGATGTGCAGCCGGTGCAACCGACCAACCCGGCGACGTTGGCCAGAGCCTTTTGAAATTGTTCGAGGTCGTGCGCGACGGAAATCGGAAGTTTGACTCGAATCGGGCCTGAAACCTTCGCGCCGTGGGTGATTTCTGTTTTTGCCGCCATGGGATCTTCCTCCAGACAATCTCCAGGGAGCCGTTCTATCGGAATAGTGCGGCGGCACGGAGAATCGTTTCAGCCTAGTTGCTGCTGACTGGAAAATCCTGGAAGTCGCGCTGGCTACTTCCCTTTCAAAACTGCGATGTCCTGGAGCAACACTTTCTCATGCCCGTCCGGGTTTACCTTTTGGTACACCTTGCGAATCGTGCCCTGAGGGTCCACCACGAAGGTGGTGCGCTCCCAGAATCGCATTCCCTTCCATTCGGACTGGTCTAGGCCGAGGGTCCTCATAAGGTCGGAGTAGGTATCCGCGAGAAGATCAATCGTAAAAGCGAACTTGGTGCAGAAACTCTTGTGCGAGGTGGCGTCGTCGGCACTGACCCCAACCACCTTGATGCCGGCTGCTTCAAAGTCGGCCTTGGTGGCACTAAACGACTTGCCCTGTACGGTGCAGCCGGGAGTGTCGTCTTTGGGATAGAAGTAGACCACCAGCCAGTGGCCTGCGAAATCGCTGAGGCTGGTGATCTTGCCGTCCTGATTGGGAAGAGAAAAGTTAGGGAAAAGCTTGCCCGATTGCACCATGGAAAACTTTTATTCCTCACGCCGTTGGAATGCGGAAAATTGTAGCAGGATCGGGACGAGCCATGGCACTCGTCCCGATCGGAAATGCGGTTGAAGCCCAGCGTCGGGCTAGACTCTGGCGAACCGCGTCCTCAACACTCCTCTAGTTCTGCGAGGCGCTACCGGTATGCGCTGTCATTTCTTCGGCTGAAACATCCTTGATATGAGTGGCAACCGTCCACACGTGGCCGAAGGGATCGTGCAAGGTTCCGGAACGGTCGCCATAAAACTGGTCCTTGATGGGCCTCACCAGCTTGGCACCGGCGGCCACGGCGCGAGGCACTGTGCGGTCGACGTCCTCGACGTAGAGCAGAATGCTTACAGGGGTTCCGCCCAGAGTTTGCGGACTTAGGTAGCCCATCTCGGGGGACTCGTCCGCCAGCATGATGTGCGAGTCGCCGATCTTCAATTCGGCGTGACCGACGCGTTTGCCACTGGCATCGGGCATACGAAACAGTTCTGTCGCCCCAAACGCTTTCTTGTAGAAATCGATCGCGGCAGCCGCACCTTTGAAGATGAGGTAGGGAGTTATGGAATGGTAGCCCTCGGGAATGTGATTGACTGGCATTTTGCATCCTCCTGAAAAATGACGGCCCCGGGCGCACGGCTATTTTACGTCGCAAAGTCTCAGGTGGAATATCTCCTGTCCCAGTCGTCTTCCATATAGTTGACTCAGTCAACTATTCTGTTGATAATTGTAAGCACCGCATTTCTGGGGAGACGATCATGCAACACCCGGAGACTCAGCCGCCACCTCCTGCCGTCGCTTCGGTTCGACACTTCAACCGTTTCTACACCCGGCAGATCGGCGTCCTCCAGAACGGGCTACTGAGCAGCTCTTTTTCCCTCACAGAAGTTCGCGTTCTCTATGAGCTCGCGCACCGCCGCGAGGCAACAGCCGTCGAAATCTGCCAGGACCTGGGCCTCGACGCCGGCTATCTCAGCCGCATGCTGCTCTCCTTCGAAAAGCAGGGCCTGATCTTCCGCGAGCGCTCTCCAACAGATGGTCGCCGGAGCCACCTGGCTTTGACCACGAAAGGGCAGAAGGTTTTTTCCCCCCTCGAGGCGCGTTCGAACCAGCAAGTCGCCTCGATGCTGGGCGCTCTGTCGCCTTTGCGGGAAAAGCGATTGCTTGCGGCGATGCATGTCATCGAAGACCTGCTCGATCCGCGAACGGCGGTTCTGAAAACCCCTTACCTTTTACGAACCCATCAGCCGGGAGACATGGGCTGGGTGGTGCACCGGCACGGTGTCCTCTACGCGCAGGAGTACGGCTATGATGAGCGCTTCGAGGCGCTGGTGGCGGAGATCGTCGCCGAGTTCATTGAGAACTTCGTTCCTGGGCGAGAACGGTGCTGGATCGCGGAGAAAGACGGCGAGATCGTCGGGTCGATCTTTCTCGTACAGAAATCGAAGACGATCTCGAAACTTCGGCTCCTGCTGGTCGAGCCCTCGGCTCGCGGGCTGGGTATTGGGCGCCGGCTGGTTGCGGAGTGCGTTCGTTTTGCGCGGGAGGCGGGTTACAAGAGGATGATGCTCTGGACCCAGAGTGAATTGGGGGCTGCGCGGCACCTCTACCAAGAAGCTGGGTTTCAGCTGGCGAACAAGCAGCCTCACAAGAGTTGGAGTCGGGATGACCTCGTGGCTGAAACCTGGGAATTGAAACTTCAGCCCATCAGCGCTGCGTGATCAGGGCAAGTCCCGCCAGGCACAATGCGACTCCAGCGATGCTCTTTCCGGATAGACGTTCGTGGAAGAAAAGCAGCCCGACTCCCACCAGCAGCAACGCACTCGCCGTGTTGCCGATCACAGAAACCAGGCTGATTTTCCATCCCGCGCGGTAGGCCAACAATACCGCTAACTCTACGCCGACAATTGAAATGCCCACCGCACAACTCGCCCAGTTCACGTTCCTGAGGGACCATGGCCCGGCCGTGCGCGGCGGGTACAGAGGAATCAGGAGAACTGTGCCGATCAAGGCAGCGATGTAGTTCATTGCCAGAGAGAACGTCGGGTTAACCTGCGTGGGCACCGACTTCTGCGCCATGTGGTAGAGGGTCGTGGCCAGTATCATGAGGACAATGGGCAAGTAGAACATCATGCTGTTCCTTTGCTTTTCGAGATGGTTGAATCCCGCGATTGCTAGCGCTAAATCTTCTGGCGTTTCCAGCGCCCGCCGCGAAACAGCAGGATACCGGCAGCCGCAACCGAACATTGCGCAACCACGATCGAGAAGAACACCCCGTTCGATTGCAGGTGCATGGTAACGGCCAACCAATACGCCAGTGGGATTTCCAGGAACCAGAAGCCAAACAAGTTGACGAAGGTTGGAGTGACCGTATCGCCAGCCCCGTTAAACGACTGCAGCATGACCATCCCGTATGCGTATCCGATGTTGCCGTAGCTCAAGATGCGCAAGCAGGCCGCCGCCAAAGGGACGACAGTCGGATCGTGCGTGAACAGGCGCACCACTGGCTCCGCGAACAGCACGAAGAACAGTCCCACCGACCCCAGAAACGCCATGTTGTAAAAGCCGGTGCGCCAGACTGAAGTCTCCGCCCGATCGGGCCGTCCGGCGCCGAGATTCTGGCCTACCAAGGTTGCCGCCGCATTGCTCAGCCCCCAGGAAGGCAGAATCACAAAGATGACGATACGGATCGCGATGGTGTACCCGGCCAGCGCACCGGCGCCAAAGATGCTCACGATGCGGACCAGAGCAATCCAGCTGGTGTGCGCGATGGCAAACTGTGCGATCCCCGTGAGCGAAACACGAATCAGGCGCCAGAGCACGGAGAAATTTACCCGGATGTGCCGAGCCAGGCCCGGCAGACGCTCCGTTCCCCGCGACAAGCGATAGAACTGATAGGCAACGCCGATACCGCGTCCAATAAACGTTGCCAGCGCCGCGCCCGTCACCCCTAAACGCGGGAACGGACCGAGCCCGAAAATCAGACAGGGATCAAGGATCAGGTTGATGATGTTCGAAACCCACAGCAAGCGCATCGCGATGGCTGCGTCGCCAGCACCGCGGAAGATTGCGTTGTTGAGGAAAAGCATCAGCACCACGCCGCTCCCACCCAGCGCGACACGAGCGTAGCCGGAACCGCTGTTAACGATATCCGGCGATGCGCCCATCAGTTGCAACAGGCGAGGCGCGAAGATCAGACACGGAACGCCAACCAGCACGGACACGGTCAGTCCGAGAAGGATGGCCTGCATCCCCGCGATGGCAGCGTCCTCCGGATCCTTCTCACCGATGCGACGGGCCACCATGGCCGTGGTCGACAAACTCAGGCCCATAGCCACCGAGAAGACGAGGCTCAGCAAAGACTCCGTCAGTCCGACGGTAGCAACCGCGTTGGACCCGACCCGCGCCACCCAGAACACATCCACGACCGCAAACAGTGACTCGAGCACCATCTCCAGTACCATCGGGATGGCCAGCAGAAGGATGGCTCGGTTCAGGCTGCCGGAAGTGAAGTCCTGCTGCGAGCCGCGCAATGCCTCGCGGATCGACGACCAGGCACTAGGCTGGGGCGGCATGTTGGGGACGGTCGAGGCAACATCCATCAGACACCTGCCAAGTTCTACGCGCTGAACCCATGGAACTCAGGGACACAATAAAACACAATTGGGGTTCCGCGATCAGCGGATCAAGAAGAAAAGCGATTTAGCGAAGGCGTGGGACGACGTGCATTGCGCGCACTCCAGATAACAGTACCAGGAGTCTACTCGATTCCGAGTTCCTTGGCCAGATCTTTCCACTTGGAATCGACGAGGGCTTTGGTTTTCTTGTCCATGTTGATTTCGTCAGGCCAGGGTCGAACGAAGCCTTCGCTCGACCACTTGCGCGTGGCATCCACGCCCATCTTGGATCCGTAGTTGGGGAGGCGGGAGGCGTGGTCGAGAGAATCGATGGGACCGAGAGTGAACTGAATGTCGCGTTCCGGATCGATGTTGTTCAGTACCTTGAGCGTGACCTCACCGATGTCCTGCACGTTCACGTCCTCATCGACCACAAGAATGCATTTCGTGAACATGGCC
Source organism: Terriglobales bacterium (assembly GCA_035567435.1). Taxonomy (GTDB): domain Bacteria; phylum Acidobacteriota; class Terriglobia; order Terriglobales; family Acidobacteriaceae; genus Gp1-AA133. The sequence goes on from DATMPS010000037.1 coordinate 20,561, forward strand.
TGGCCCAACGACCAGATCGCGTTCATGACTTTGCGCGCCTGGCCCGGATACGACTTGCGAATCGAGATGATCATCAGATTGTGGAAGACACCCTCGAGCGGCAGATTGATGTCCACAATTTCCGGGATCGTGAGCTTCATCAACGGCAGGAAGATTCGTTCAACCGCCTTGCCCATCCAGCCGTCTTCCATGGGTGGCTTGCCGACAATCGTGGTGGCGTAGATCGGATCTTTACGGTGGGTGATGCACGTAACGTGGAAGACGGGGTACTGGTCTTCCAGCGAATAGAAGCCAGTGTGATCGCCAAACGGGCCTTCGGGACGAAGTTCGTCCAGATTCACGTAGCCTTCGAGAATAATTTCCGCATCCGCAGGCACTTCGAGGTCGACGGTTTCGCATTTCACCAGCTCAACCGGCTTTTGACGAAGGAAGCCGGCAATCAAGAACTCTTCGACGTCGGGTGGCGCGGGAACGATCGCGGAAAAAGTCAACGCGGGATCTGTCCCGATGGCCACGGCGACTTCCATTCTGCCGGACGGGCGTTCCCCCGCTGCGAGGACTGAGCCGCCGGACGACCTTGCCATGATGTCGACCGCTGTAGCCGCTGCCGATTGACTCGACGGAATGGCGGCGTTCCGCATCGCATCGCGATAGTGTTCGGCTGCGACCTTCTGACGCTGCCAGTGCATGCCCGTGGTGGTGGCGTCGTAGACCTGCATCCGATACATGCCGACGTTGCGCTTCCCGGTTCGGGGATCGCGGGTGATTACGCAGGGCAGCGTAATGAAGCGTCCCGCATCCTGGGGCCAACATTGCTGCACGGGAAATTCCAATAACGACAAATTGTCGCGCTTAACGACTTCCTTACAGGCGCCCGTAGTCACAGTCTTCGGAAAGAACTTGCCCATCTCCGCCAGCATGGGGAGCATCTTCACTTTGTCGAGAAATCCCCGGGGCGACTTGACGTCCATGAAGCCGCGGATGCGTTCGGCCACCGCGTCGAGAGAATCCACTTCGAGCGCGAGGTTCATGCGGCGCGCCGAGCCAAATTGGTTGATGAGGAGTTGCGACCCGGGGTAGCCTTTGACGTTTTGAAACAGGAGCGCGGGACCGCCCGCTCCGTATGGCGCGGAGCGGCTCTTGCTGACGCGGTCCGTGATCTCGGCGATTTCGAGGATGGGATCGGCTTCGGTGCGAATCTTTTTGAGCTCACCGGCGCGGTCAAGCGCCGCGATCCACTCGCGCAGGTCGTTGTAGGCCAAGAATCCTCCGGTTTTGAAAAGGCCTGACGATTATAGAGCCGGGCATACCGTCCTCAAATTTACAGTTTAAAACCCTCTAGGTATCGCCATGCGTGTCCAATGGCTTATAGTTTCACCGGGGTGAACCATTGCAGCGTAGGGTCGTGATCACTGGAATGGGCGCGGTCAGCCCGAACGGCATTGGCCGCGAGGCCTTCGCGGATGCAATCCTCGCGGGGCGGTCTGGGGTGCGACGCATTTCGCACTTCGACCCTGCCGAGATTCCGGTCCAGATCGCGGGCGAGGTACACGGCTTCGATGAACTGGCGTGGGTAGAAAGGCGCGAGCGCAAGCATGTATCGCGCGTTCTACCCCTGGCGCTGGCTGCGGCGAGTGAGGCGCTGGCACACGCCGGGCTGGACGTCGCTTCCCTGTGCCTGGACGAACGGCGGCGCTTCGGCGTGATACTCGGTTCCGGAGGCGGGTCGCAGGAGTTCACTGAGGAGCAATATCGCCTCTTCTTTCACCAGCAGTACCGGCAGATGAGCTTGTTCTGCGTGCCCACAGGCGTGATGGGTACGCTCTCCAGCGACGTCAGCATCCGTTTCGGACTACGCGGCCCCAGCCAAGTGATCACGACGGGATGTACTTCCTCCACCGACGCCATTGGATACTCGATGCGCGAGATCCAGTCCGGCCGTGCGGACACGATCCTGACAGGCGGGGCAGACGCACCTATCGCTCTCGGCATCATGAAGGGCTTCGTGCTCATGAAGATTCTGACTGACTCTTGGAACCAGGCTCCGGAGAAGGGTTCGCGACCCTTCTCCGTGGATCGGGACGGATTTGTACTAGCCGAGGGCGCCTGGATGTTCGTGCTTGAGGAATATGAGCGCGCGCGGGCGCGGGGCGCCGACATTCTGGCGGAGCTCGCAGGTTACGGGTCGACCTGCGAGGCGTTTCACCGCGTGCGCTTGAAAGAATGCGGTGAGGAGCCGGCCCGCGCGATCGGATTGGCCATGCAGCGGGCAGAGATCGGGACGCGGGACGTCGACTACGTGAATTTGCACGGAACTTCCACCCAATTGAACGATCGCATCGAGACCCAGGCGCTCAAACTCGCTCTGGGTGAGCGGGCGCGACACGTACCCATGTCGGCGTTGAAATCGCAGATCGGGCATCCGCAGGGAGCGTGCGGGGCCGCGGGGGTTGCGGCCACGATTATTGCCATGCATCGGGGACAAGTCCCGCCGACCATCAACCTGGAAACACCGGACCCGGAATGCGATCTGGACTACGTTCCGGCGGCGGGACGGCAGGCGGCGATTGAGCACGCGGTCTGTAATTGCATTGCCTTCGGTTCGAAGAATTCGGCGCTGGTTTTACGAAGGGTCGCTTGAACCGCCGGGCTAACCCGTCACCACCTTGGAACCGACGCACGCGAAGGACTCCAGGCATGATCACGTTGAGAGGGACCATCGCATCGGGATTCGCAAGCCACTATGAGTGCTGGCGTCCCGGGTTCATGAGTTAGCCAACCCGCTCAGCGACGAGCAGTTCTGGAAGAAGCCCTTTCCGTTTGGCAACAGTTTCGGACACCTTATCCTTCACCTGACCGGTAATTTGAACTACTACATCGGCGCCCAGATCGCGGGAACCGGGTACGTTCGCGATCGTAATCGGGAGTTCAGTGAGCGGGCGCGGCCCTCGAAAGACGAGGTGATGAACCGTTTCGACGAGGCAGTGGCCATGGTCGCGCACACCGCTCGACGTCAGTCAGAAGTTGATTGGCCCACGAAATATACCGCGCTGCGCGAAGAAGATGCTGGAAACCGTTTCAACATCTTCCTGCGTTGTGCGAGTCATCTGCATCATCACCTGGGGCAGATGACATATCTTCAAAAAGAACTGACTCGCGAATAGTCGAAGATGCCGCGGCAGGGGATGTGCCGCTGCTCCCTTTACCTTTACGTCAGCAGCTCCAGAACGCTCCTTTCCACCTTCGGCCAAGCTGCGGAACGCGGGTCAATCAGGTCGAAGTGATCGGCTCCTGGAATTTCCACAAGGGTGACATTCTCCTTGTTCCTTTTCTTTCTCTCCACATAGTCGCGGCTGAAAATCGAGGGCACGACATCGTCGCGCAAGCCGTGGATCAGTATGTGCTTCGCTTGGGGGACGGCTAGGCGCATCGGATCGGCATCCTGGTAGTGGTCCGGAACATCACGGGGCGTACCGCCCAAAAAATCTACCACCGCATCGGTACTCAGATGAAGTTCGAACGCCCGTTGGAGATCGACAACCCCGGCCAACGAAGCCGCCTTTTTCACGGATGGTTCGTGACTCGCGAGACACAGGGCGAGCTGACCTCCCGCCGAGTGACCCATTACGACGATTCTCGCGGGATCCAGCTGGTACCGTCTCGCAATCTGCGGGAGAAAGCGGAAGCCGCTCGCGACGTCTTCAAACGTACCTGGCCAGCCCCCGCCCGGATTCCCCACGCGGCGATATTCTAGGTTCCATGTCGCGCATCCTCGTTTTGTAAGGGTAGCGCACAGATGCCCGGCGTGGGCCAGGTCATATTTCGCACGCCAGTAGCCGCCGTGGATGTTCATTACAACCGGGAACGGACCCTTCCCTTCCGGCAGGCGAATATCTCCGAACTGGTTCGGGTCTGTCCCGTATGAAAGGCGCGCGTCCGCGGTGGGTGGCGGAAGGTTGAGGATATCCTCAGACATATGGCAGTCATTCTTATCACACCCGGGTGAGGTCCAGGCTATCGGCCACAGTTCACGAATTTTCGGAACGAGTACGGATCGGGGCACGGACACGCAGGGAAAAGTAGCCTTCGGCACAAGTTTCACGATCACAGGCTTGCCTGTGCTGTAGCCACATAGCTATGTTCAACCGGAAGGGCGGCTCTCAGATGCTGACGGTTTGGGCGAGCCGACCCTCAAGGTGAAACTCAGCTCCGCGAATTGTTAATTGGTTCTTTTACGCTTCGTTGACTTGACTGGCGGGCTTGCCGGCGACAGAGTCACGCCTCGCGTGAGGAAAATCGTTATTTTCTGCTTTCCTCGTTAGCATTTCGAGCATACAGGATTAGGCAGGCAAGGACTTCCCGTCCTTCGTCGTCTAGTGGACCTCTAGGTTTTTCAGCCGGTTCTGTCATAGAGGTCCCGCTGTTTCTCCCTGCAATTCGTTAGGAACTGGCAGTCGCGAAGTATTTAGGGCTCGCAATGGCAAAAACAGGGACCCTTCAACCATTTTGGGGATCGGAGTCCCTGCAAAGGAGCATTGCTATGCGCAATATAGGAACGTATTCGAAGTTGGCCGCGATATTGGTGGTGAGCGTCGCTGCGGGTACGGGGGTAGCTGCGGCGCAGACGTGGAGTTCGCCACAGTCTGTGGCAAACGGTCTGGGAATCGCTGTCGCGACGAACGGAACTGGAACGTCGGCAGTTCTGTTCATGCCGCCCTCCGGCGGCTTAACAGACCTCGGTCAAGACCGGCAGTACTTGGGGAACCCCGGTCACCCTGTCGTCGTTGGGTAGCTTCGGAGGCGGGACGGGAAACATCTCCGTCGCCCCCAACGGCGACGTGTTTGCGACCTGGAGCTTTCGTACCACCAACACCTACATTCCGACCGAAGCCCAGGCAGCGTTTTTCTCAGGCGGTCACTGGGGCAGTACGATAACCATCTCGACCAACGTCTATGGGAACGTTTCCAGCTTCGGTTTGCCCAGCATTGGCTTCGACGGACACAGCCAAGCCACCCTGGTTTGGGAAGAGATCACCAACCCGAGTCCGATCGCGTGCGCTCTGAAAGCCGTAACGGGGAATGCAGCCAGCGGATTTGGAACCGCGCTGACCATCTCGAACGCGACCACCTGCTATGGCTGGAACAATCTGGCTGTGAATTCTGGCGGTCAAGCGGTTGCAGTAGAGGGCGCGGCGGGAATCCTGTCCGCTGCGGTGGTTGGGTTGAGCCGCGATCTGACGGGGAGCTGGGGTGCACCGGTCACCATCGGAGCGTCCGGCGTGTATCGTCAGCGGCAACCCAAGCTGGGACTCGGCAACGACGGAACAGCGGTCGTGGTTTGGCTCATCATCGGTGGCGTGAGGTACGCCGTAAGGTCGGGCGGAAGTTGGAGTACTGCGGCGACACTGCCCGGAATTGCCGGTACGGCCGGGGGCTTGGCGAGAGTGGCCGTGCACGGAAGCGGAAACTCCGTCGCCATCTTCGAGCAGGTGTCGATAAGCCCGGGGAATTATGCCACCTACAGGCCGGTTGGGGGGACCTGGCAGACCAAGGTTCAACTAAGCTCCAGCGTCCAGGTAGCAGCCACACCGGCAGGAACGTTCGTCGCGGGGGGGACCACAGTGTCGACTCGACTGGCCGGAACCTCGAACTGGACTACTCACACCTTTTCCGGGGGTGCGATCGTGAATGCTGCACCGGGACTAGCCATCGCCCTGGTCGGCCCTCAGGGCAACGTTTCAACTGCGGCAGTTCCGTAGTTGAAGGACCCGGCATCAGGCGCCCGCTTGCCTGGGCTGGGGGCGGCGGGCACCTGAATCCTTGCAACAGAGATCGCCTCACTACCCCGGAACCAACTCCACCACGGTACCATCACCCCACCCATACTTCTGGCGAGAGAGCTCTCGCACGGTTCGATGCAAGTCCGGTTCCGCGTCCGGTGCAACTACTCGGCCACGCGCGGTGAAACTTCGGTCAGCCACTCGAACATGCACCGACCCGTTGGCGCGCAGGTTCTGAAGCCACTGCGAACTCTCATATTCGGCGATAACGTAGAATCGCCCGTTGGAATGAGTAAACCAGATCTCGATCTCGCGAGCCTGAGCGGTTTTCCGCCCGCGCGTCGTGAGATAAAGGTACGGTTCGCGATCGAGATTACTGGCCTTTAAGCTTGAGCTTGGACTTGTTTTCTTCAAGGAATTGGCGCAGGTTGTCGGTGGCGTCGAGCAATCGCGTCCATTGCTCGTAGTACAGAGTAACCGGGAAGCGGCCCAACCCGTACACGCTCACTCCGCCCTTCTCCGACACCTTGAACTCCATCGTGCCGCTGCGTTTCTTGGTTTCCACCTGCTTCTCCAGGTCTTGCAGGCGGGCCTTCAGTTCTTCGTAAGTCGGTTCTGTCATAGACATCCTCAAATGATTTCGTTATCGATCCATCATAGAAGGCGCACGGGCGTTTCGTCGAGGGCACAACCCAGCGGCCCCTCAAAGCCCCTCAGAACAGTCTCCCCAGCTGGAAGTAGAGCTTGTGGTGCCCGCGATCCCCGACGCTTCCACCGAATACCACGGGACCAATAAAAGACTCTACCAACACCGCGGCGTTGAAGTCATTCGGCAAGCGCGTATCGGTCTGGTTGACGGCGCCGTACGCCTTGCCGATCTCATAGTCCGCCACCAGATACACGTTGTTGCCCAGCAGCGGAGACAACTGGGCCAGGCGCCGAATGTAGCCCGGCTGAAATAGGAAATACTGATTGGCTAACAGCTCGTTCGTGCCATACGCAGCCAGACGCTGCGGTCCACCCAGTCCGAACATCGGAAGCCCCGTGTTGCGATAGCCCATGGTGGACCCGCCCGACGCCAGCAGGAACAGTGAGTTCGTTCTGTGCACCCGATGAAAAATGCCGGTGCGGACCTCTGCCAGCGGGAAGTGTTCGGTCGACGACGGATTGGCATCGTAGAACTCCAGGCGCGATTGCACCAGGAAACCCTGTCGAGGCAGGGTGGGGTCGTCGGTGTGATCAATGATGTAACGGACCCGCGAAAATCCCTGTCGGCCACTGACGTTGTTCAGGAGTCCGGGGCTTCCGATCGTCTTGGTCAGTGACAAGTGGTCCAGTTGGTAGCCGAACCGTAGCTCCGAAAAGCGGCTCGCTGCCACGCCGAAGTCAAGGCCACCGCCGGCCGTGTGTTCCCGAAAAGTGGCAATGCGCGCGTCGTCGGAATATAGGTCGTAGGGCTGGGAACTGGCAAACAGACGCGGCGCAGCAAAGAAATGGCTGAACCAGTTGACCGGGTGATAGTACTCCGACGCTGCTCCATACGTGTTGCCGACGATAAAGTCGTTGCGCAGTTCCGACCCAAATCCGCCGATGTCGTTAAACGTAACCCGGGCTCCGAGGCTGAAGCGGACATCGGTGTAGTCGGACCCATCGATGACGAAAAGCGGGTTCACGGTCGGCGGAGCATAATCCTTCTCCTCGGCACGGACGAGCAGCCCCTCTTCGCCGTTCCTGTGGGCCAGCTGAAAACCCGCACGCGCGAATCGACCCAGGCCTGTCACATCGGTTAAGTCGGAATTGATGCGCTCGAAATCAACGGGCTTTCCCAGATTTCCTGCCAGGTTCCTTTCAATGCCTTCCGCAATAATCGGAGCGGTTCCGGTGACCTCGATAAATTGCGGCACCGGCACAGGCCGCCGGCGGGCCTTCCGCTGCTCTACGTACTCCGCCCAATCGTGGTCGTTCAGGGCCAACCGCTCCAGCAATCGGGCTCGCTCCTTCGCTCCGGCATAACCCAGCTCGTTGATTTTCTGCGCCTCCTGGTAGTCAGTGCTGTTGTATTGCTCCGTGTGCACTGGAATCAGGATGTCGGCTTTCTTCATGCTCTCCAGTTCATTCACCGAAATCACGACGTTGACCGAGCGCTGCAAGACCGTGAAAGCGGAGAGTGGCTCGTCGGGCATCAGCGGGGCGGTTTCCAGGTGGACGGCAATGACGATGTTGGCGCCCATGGCTCGTGCCACGTCGACTGGCAGGTTCTCGATCAGCCCACCGTCTACATACACCCGGCCGTCACGACGAACCGGGCTGAAAATCGCGGGCAGTGACATGGTGGAGCGCAACGCCTCGGAGAGAGGTCCACCGTCAAACACCTTTGCTTGGCCGGTCACTAAGTCGGTCGCAACGCACCGGAACGGGGTGGGAAGTTCGTCAAAAGTCTTGAGATCGGAATACGGGAGCGCGACCTGGTCCAGAATCAGGCCTACCTGCTGACCGGAATTAAACCCGCTGGGGAACACGACCCAACGGCGAAGTCCAAACTCGAGATCGTTCGGATAGTCGCGCTTATCCTCCTTCCTGCGAAACGAGCGCGCCCGGTAAGGAACTTCGTTCCGCAGAGAGCGGTTCCAGTTCACGCCCTGAAGAAATTTGTCGATTTCGGTCGCTGACGATCCTGTGGCGTACAGGCCTCCAACCAATCCACCCATGCTCGTGCCCGCGATGTAGTCCACCGGAATGTGATTCTCCTCAAACCAGCGCAGCACGCCGACGTGGGCCAGGCCAAGCGCTCCTCCGCCCTCCAGCACGAGGCCGATAGTCGGCCGCCCCGTTGCCTGGGCCGAGGGTGTTGCCGACGGCTGTGGAGCGGGTTGCGCTTCTTGACTCCAGACGGTGAACGAGCAGGACAGAATCACAAGAAGGGAACGAGCAAAGACGCAGAGCTTCATGCCAACTCCAGGAACAGAAAAAAGAGTATAGCTGGTGCCAGGCCCGATCAGAGCCGTCGCTGAAAGGACTGAAGCGAAGCGGAGCGCTGGTCCAGCGATGAGATGAACACACCTCGACCCAATGGGCCCGGGGGCCGTTTCCCTTAGCGTTGTTTGCGGTTTTCTTCGCGACCTTTGCAGTTAAGCGCTTTTCGCGTGTCCAGTGCGGTCAGGAAAAGAGGCGGCACCGCCGAAACGCCGCCACCCAAAATCAATCGAGCCTGAGAACGGCTTTAGCGGGACTTAGCCACCGTATGCTTCGGAGACGCCTTCTGCAGAATCGCCAGCAGTCGCTTGGCAGCGGCCGGAGTGGCCACCTTGCCTTCGCGCACGATCTCTTTGGCGGTCAGCTCTTTCCGATACACAGCTTTGTTTCCGCCGTCGTCCGAGCGTAGGGTTGATCCTTCCAGAGAAATACCGGCGAACAACCCCTTAGCGCGTGAGTAAGAGAGGATTTCTGCTTTCATGACTACGTCGGTCTCCGCGGAGGCGTTGCGTCCGACCGGTCCGGCCGCAGCGGATGCGTCGGCGCCGAGCTTCACTTTGCTCGACATGATCGAGTTGGCGCCGCTTTCATTCATGATCAGCAAAACGAAGTCCGTCGCCTGCGCGCCGATCTGGAACCCGAAGCTGCCTCCCTCCAGAGCAAACATGGCGGGCGCGCTCCATCGCCCTCCGAATTCTTTGCCCGAGCGGCACGTAACCACTCCTCGGCCATAGCTGCCTCCCACGATGAAAGCTGCTTTCTTGACCGAAGGATATACGACCACACACACCGACTTGTCCAACAGGTCTTTGGGAATACCTTCCGGCATCCCAAGAATCTCCTTGAGCACGACGGCAGATTCGCCGAGGCGCTGATCTTCCTTCATTTCTTTTTTTTCCTTATCTTCCGCGAACGCAGGCAGGATGAATAGCAGTGCGAGAGCGATTAGTAACATGTTGTTCTTCATAAACTCTCCGGTTTGGAAATGTTTGAATTCCAGTGCCGATTTCCGAATGAGATACACGGCGCAGGCAGGGGCTCGATTGAGCTATGCGGACATTCTAGTCTTTCGAACCCATCACGACAACCGCTTGCCAACCGCTTTGGAGCAACCTAGAAGCTGAAGCTGGCCTGCAACTCCAGCTTGCGGTTAGCGGATGCGCTCGAGAAGGGACCGCCGGCGAGGCTGATCGATTGTCCGAAGAACGGCGAGCTCGCGTTGCCGATGGGGTTTGATAGATTCACCCGGTTCAGCACATTGCGTGCGTTCACGCTGAACGTCAGGTTGTAGCGGCGATTCGTGCTGCCAGGTCCGAAGATCGCTCCCATTCCCGCGCCGGGACCGCGCCCGAAACCTCCACCCCCACCGCCCGGCCCACCGCGTCCACCCCCCGGACCACCCTGTGGAGGACCTCCGGCGGAGCTGTTCCCCATCCCTCCCGTTTCTCTGCCGAAGCCAAACGTCTTGCTCAAACGAAGATTCAGCGTGAACTGCGTAGGACCAGTGAGGTAGTTGATAACCACCCTCGGGTCAGCCGGACCGGGGCTGAGATTGTAGTGGCACGCGGCCGTGGGAGAAATACAGCTGCCGGTCGGGTTCGCCGCGAAAGCGGGCCGGTCGTTGGTGATCGAATCCCCATTCAAATCATCCCCGATGGTCACGTTGTAAGGAGCTCCCGAGGAAACGATCATGAACGGACTCAGCCGGAACCCATAGGGGGCCGACACCGAGCCGCCCAGGAACAGCCGGTGATGAATGTCATAGGCGGCACGTCCGTAGTCGGCATCGATGTCGTACTGATTTGAGGGAAAACCTCCCGAACCGCTGAATCCACCCGAAGTATTGCTGTGAACATTATTGAATGTGTAGAAACCAAAGAGCGTGAGCCTGCTTCCTGCGCGGATGTTGGCGTTCACAATCAACTGGTTCTGGCGGAAAATGCCCTCGCTCGCGTACTGGTAAATGTTGTTGACCGTTCCGAGGGGCCGAACCGTAGGATCGTTGGGATCAGTGGCCGGTGGAACTGGTGCGTTGATGTTGCGCGTCAGGAGCTGGTCGAAGCCTCGCGAGTTCAGATAGGAAAGGGTCACGGTGGCGAACTTCGTGACTTGCCGCTCCAGGCTGAGGGCGGTCTGCATGATGTAGGGAGCCCGCAATTTCGGATCGATTTGGTACGTGGTCGGCGAAGATGCCTGTAACTCGCTCAGCGTCGGCAGTGTGGGGTAATTGAGCGGGACAGGACACAGTTGGACGTTGCTGTTGTTGCAGGTAGCCACGTATAGCAATTGTGTCTGGCCATCCAGACGCTCTGCCTGCAGCACGTTGCTCTCTGAAAAGCGGTCGTAAAACATACCAAAGCCACCACGCAGCACGGTCTTGGCCGCGGTCTTTGGGCCACCACCAATTCCCCAGGCAAACGAGACCCGCGGCGCCCAGTCCCCGTGGTCGCCTATCGCGTTCTGGGTCTCGAAGCGGAGGCCGTAGCTGATCGTCAGGTTCGGACGCAGCTTCCAATCGTCCTGTACATACAGCCCGGCATCCACGACGTCAACGGCCACGGTTGGAATCGTGGACGTGGTTGCTCCGGGCACAGCGTTGATGGAGTACTGAAAAGGCACTGCCGGGTTGCTCTGATAATCGTTCAGGTTTTGAAACACCCATGCGCCGTTAAAGCCATTCGCCGCGACACTTACGTCATGCACGGCGCGCAGTCGGCCTCCGAACTTCAGAAAATGGTTCCCCAGCGCCATCGAGGTGTAATTCTGCAGTTCGTAGTGGTCCTCGTGATCCGTGCTGGTACCACCACTGCTCCCACCGCCTGTGAAGGCGCCAAGAACAGTGACGGTGGGGGAGGTGTCCACCGGAACTTGCTGGCTGTTTTCCCGCAGATACTGGAAGCGCGTCTCGTTCACCACTCTCGTCGAGAGAACTTGCGTGTCGCTAATCTGGATCGTGTGCTCGGTACTGGCAGCGTTGTACGCCTGCGTCTCTTGCGACAGCTGCCCAATTCCAGCGTTGTCGCTGGTGTCACGGAAGAACTGGTAGCGCGCGGTCAATGTGTTGTTCTTCGAGATTTGGTAATCCAGTCGAGGGCTGATGTTGGTCCGCGTATGCGGATTGGGAACCGTAGCGCTGGCAGCGGCATTCGTTCCAGTGCAGGCCAAATCGAGGCAAGCAGCGGTAATCACCGACAGTTCGTCGATATTCCGGCGCTGCGCGTCGAGGAAAAAAGAAGCTTTCTTGCCGAGCGCCCCGCCCACGTTACCCATGTATTGCACGGAGTGGTAGGGAGGTTCCGACGTTAAGAATGGGTTTTGTGAGTTGAACGCCGACGAGTTCCCCATTACTGAAACTTGCCCGTGAAGCTTGTCGGTGCCGGGCTTGGTAAGGATCTCGATCCTTCCGTAACCGAGCTTGTCGTATTCGGCGGAGAACGGATTCTGGTTGATGCGAATCTCGCGGATCGACGATTTCGGCGGCAACTGTCCTGCCGTAAATCCGTCGATGTAAATCTGGCCTCCATTCGGACCAGCGGAGGGTCCGGCCAGAGCCTCAAGGTCGGTCTGCAGTTCGTCGGGATCGTCCGGCAGCGCATCCAGGTCCTTCCCGCTCAGCGTGATCGCCCCGGCGTTGTTCGTCGGATTGGTGTCGACGGTGGTTCCTTGATCGGTGACGTTGATCTTCTCCTTCTCCACAGCAATCGCGAGCGCAATGTTTACCAGTTGCGACGATCCACCCGCCACCTCGACGCCATCTTTCGCGTAGTCGGCGAATCCCGGGGCGCTCACCGTCACCGTATAGGTTCCAGGCGCGAGCCCGTCGATCGTATAGGCCCCCGTGCGATTCGTATTTGAGGTCTTTGCGCTGCCGTCAGGAGTGACCGCAATGACAGTAGCGTTCGTAACCGCGGCTCCTGAGGGATCCGTGACCGTGCCGTGCAAACTGCCCGTGCCCGTCTGCGCTCCGGCGGGTGAAACCAACACCAGAACCAATGTAGCTAGGACAACACCGATATATTTCCTGGCTGGATCCAACTTCATCCCATCTCCCGCGAGTATGATCCCTGCGAAAACTATCCGTACTCAAAATAAATTCCTGTCCGCTATGGGCTCGCCGCCGCTTCGACACTGGAGGAACTCAAGCTCCAAGGGGAAAGCATCAACGCTTGGCTTGCGCTGGGTGCAGCGGTGAGGATCGGTTCGACCCCGGCGAGCAGCGTGATGGCGTTGACTTCTCCCGAAGCGCTACCTTCGGTTGAAACGATCATCACCGCCTCCCCTTTTTGAAGATCGGCCAGAGTCGCGGGCGGCATCCGGCTTAGGATTTGCTGGATGTCCGGCGGACCGCCACTTCTCCGTCCTTCGCCCATTCCTCCTGGGGCACCTCCGGGTAGCTGCGATCCACCTTGGGCGCGCGCGTTGGCACCCGCTCCGCTCCCGCCTCCGCTACCCGTACCGCCCATTCCCGCGGCGGCAGCGCCCGGAATTCCGGCGGCTGCTGCACCTTTCAGACGCATCGCGATGCGCTGCGCGAACTCTGCGGGCAGCTTTCGCAGTTGCGCATCGGGCGTGATCTTCACGACTACAGACTGCTTGCTGAGCAGATCCTTCAGGGTAAGAGTGTTCGCCGCAGGATCGATGGCCGTGATGGTCCCGGCCAGGTTGCGGAAGGTCCCGGACACGATTTCATCCGCCGCCAGTTCGCTGCCGTCTGCGTTTTTGGTCCCACGGGCGCGTAGTTGATCGCCCGCCTTGATCTGGTCAATCGAGGCCACCTTGGCGTCATCGAACTTCACGGAGTTGGGCGCGTACCGGCGCAAAATCGTGGTCTTCGCAGTATGAATTACGACCGTTTTGCTGCCCGAAAAAGACGTCATCGAGATGCTGACGGTGCCGGCGGCAGAGTCTACTGCGGTGACTAGCCCACCCACGCCTCGCTTCTGCCAGTCCTCGCGGTCTTTCTCCTGCTTAGCCGCGACATCGGACTGCTTCATGACGATAACGGCAACCGCAGCCAACGAGGAGGAATCGGGGGACGGCCTGCCGCGGACCAGAACGCGATCTCCCGTTTGCAGGTCCTGCTTCGGAAGGGGCGTCGCGCTTTTCAGATCTTTCTGTCCGGGCGCGACACGCAGCAGGCGGGTGGAGTCTTGCAGCGTGACGTGAACCTCTTCGCCGCTGTCCGCGGAGAGCACTATCCCGGCATCAGTGATGCTCTTGATGGTGCCGACCGACTGTTGCATGTGCTCGGAATTTTGGCCGGATGGGGGCACAGCGCCCGCCTGACCAGCGCCTGCGCCGTCCGGGCGGGAAACGCTGAAGCACACTCCTAACAGAGCGGAGGCGCCGAACCACGCCAGCAGCAGAAACTGTGCCGTAAATCTCGTTCGCAGCAACCGGTTGCGACGACACTCCATACTTAACTGTAGCATCGCAGGCCTGGGTCATGTCCGCCTTTACAAAGTTTTACGGAGATGTAACGTGGGCGAATTCCGCTTCCGCAAAAGCGATAACTTGTACTGCGCGCCGGATTCACCGAGAGATTTGTGAGTTGAGTATCCGCCCGGGGAGTGCACACCATTCGAGGCAAAACCGTTGCTCAAAGCAAAATTCGCTGCCCCGACGCGATCGTGTAGAGGATGCCCGCGCCTGCCATTCCGCCGAGCACTTGCGCGATGACGTAAGGCAGCAGGTCCGAAGCCGGGAACCTTTTGCCCGCCACCAACCCACCGACACCGCGGGATTCAAATGGCATCCTGAGATATGTCCGATGGCAAATGCCATGGTCAGCACAGTTAGACCGAAGGCGAGGCGACCCCGGCGAACCCAATCCCTAGGCCAGGAAACGTCGCGGCCAGCACGGCGCTGCCGCATCCCCCGAACACCACCCAGAACGTTCCGAGAAACTCCGCTGCCGCCCGCTTTCCGATACTCAACATCCGCCTCCTGAAGTTAGAGTTTCCCGCCTGGCCCGGGTCCTAAGTTTCAAGTGCGGACGGGATGGCAGCAGGCTGCCTAGCCAGAGGAAGAGTGTCTTGTCATGAACGGCAAAAACGCAGCCCGGTGCTCAAAGTCTTGGCCGATCCCAAACCTGACCACCCACTGCTGGGCTCTTGAGTTGGGATTGACTCCAGAAGATTGCTAGGATACCTTGCGCTTCGATTCAATACGACACCGACACTGACGCGTCCGGTGTCGTGCTCGCCAGGAGATTTCGATGTCCCCTCGTCCGCGTTCCCTTCATACCGCGTTCATTTTGCTCGTGGCCTGCCTTGGCCCGTTGGCATTCACTCCCGCAACCTCCGCCCAAACCGATCCGCTCCACATATGGGTTGGCAAACTCGACCGGCCTGCGGCCGAGAAGTGGGTGAACGCACATCTCGCGCAAGAGCAAAAGGAAATCGATGCTCTACTGGCCGTGAAGGGCCCACGGACCGTGGAGAATACACTTCAACCCTACGACAACTCGCAGAATGAACTGGCTGTCGCCGGCCAGGAAGCCTACCTGATGTATGCCGTCGCGCCGCAGAAGGAAGTACGCGACGCCGGCCAGGCTCTGGCCGAAAAAGTTCAGCAAGCTGCCACCATCCTCAGCTTGAATCAGGACGTCTACCGCGCTCTGGTCGTGGTCAATCTGTCCTCTGCCGATGCCGCCACCAAACACTACATGGACCGCGCGCTGCTCGAATACCGGCTGGCGGGAGTCGATAAAGACGCCGCTACCCGCGCCCAAATCAAAAAGCTCTTCGACCGCGCCACCGAGCTTGGCCTCGCCTTCGGCCGCAATATCCAGGAGAACGTGAATCGGGTCGCCGTGAAGAGCAAAGCCGAATTGTCCGGCCTCCCCGCCGACTTCATCGCCGCCCACCCGCCCGCCGCCGACGGCTCCATTACCCTGACCACCGAAGAACCCGACGAAGATCCCGTCATGAACTACGCCGCCAGCGATGACCTGCGCAAGCGCATGTACCTCGCCTATAACACCCGCGCCTATCCGAAGAACAAAGACATCCTGCTGGACCTGCTGAAGACGCGAGCCGAACTGGCGAAAGTTCTCGGTTACGGAACTTGGGCCGACTTCGCTACCGCCGACCAGATGATCGGATCCGCCGGCAACATGAAATCGTTTCTGAATGACGTAGACGTGGCCTCGCGCGACGCCGCTAAACGCGAGTATTCGCTCCTGCTGGCGTTCGCGCGGCAGAAACAGCCCGATCTGGCTGCGGTTCCCGCCTATGGCAGCTTCTACCTGTACGAACAGTACGGTCGCTCCACCTTCGGCTTCGATTCGCAGGCCGTGCGCCCGTATTTCCCCTATGACCGCGTGCAGCAGGGCATTCTCGACACCGCCGCCCGCCTGTTTCACGTCGTGTTCAAGCCCGCCACCGATGCCGCCGTGTGGGATCCGTCCGTCAGCGCATGGAACGTATTCGACGGAGACAAACTAGCGGGCCGCGTTTATTTCGACATGCATCCGCGTGACGGGAAAGACAAGTGGTTCAGTTCCTCTCCCGTCGTGCCTGGGGTCAAAGGCAAGCAATTGCCGGAAGGCGCGCTCGTCTGCAATTTCCCCGGGGGCAAGCCCGGCGATCCCGGCCTGCTGCAATACGACGACGTCGTCATCTTCTTCCACGAGTTCGGCCACCTCATGCACAATATCCTCGGCGGACAACAAGCTTGGAGCGGGGTCAGCGGCTTTGCCACCGAGAGCGACTTCGTCGAGGCTCCCTCGCAAATGCTGGAGGAGTTTTTCCATGATCCCGCCATTCTTCAATCCTTCGCGAAGCACTACCAGACCAACGAAGTCCTGCCCCTCGATCTGATTGAAAAAATGAACCGGGCCAGCGCCTTCGGCAGGGCCCGCTGGGTACAGGGTCAACTCTTCTATTCCAGCTACTCGCTCGATCTGCACGACCGCTCGCCAGAGGGATTGGATCTCGACGCCATTTTGCGCACCGATTTCGGCCGCTTTATCCCCTATCCCTTCGTGGAAGGCAATCATATGTATGCCGCCTTCGGTCATCTCGTCGGCTACACCTCGAACTACTACACCTACCTGCTCGACAAGATCATCGCGCTCGACTTCTTCGCCCAGTTTGATCAGAAGAGCCTGCTGGATGGCGAGGCCGCCATGCGTTACCGCAGGATGGTGCTCGAGCCTGGCGGGTCAAAACCCGGAGCCGAATTGATCAGCGGATTTCTAGGCCGGCCCCAGAACCTCGATGCATTCAAAACCTGGATGGGAGAAGAGTTCCGCGATGCCGCGAAATAGAGAGCTCGAAATCGCCGCCGGCCACGGGCCGGTTGGACTAGTTTGGTCGGTTGCGAAGCTGATTTACGAACGCTGGCGGTGATCGAGCCGAAACACGTCAAGGATTCGGGGGCCCCAACGTTTTTCTCAGCGCCCTTCGTGGCCTTTCTCTGCGACCTCAGCAGTTAAAAGCTCTTCCCCGAGACCCTCGGGCTCACTCTAAAACGACGCTACCGCCGCATCGTCGTCCGGAAGAATCTCAAACAAATTAAGCACGCCCACCAGCCGCAGAGTCTTTACCGCAAACTCCGAGGGACTGACCAGCTTGATGTTTCCCCCGCGTTGCTTAGCCGACGCCAGGAACCGTACCAGCAGGCCGATTCCGCTGGAATCAATCATCGGAACCTCGGCAAGATTGACTGCGATGCGGGTCTCCTCGTTTTTGAGCGCCTCCTCCAGGGTCTGACGCAGGCTGTCGAGGGCCGGCCCCATCCGCAGGGGCCCTTTCAGGTGCACCAACTGCACTTGCGAGCGCTTTCGTACGTTAATGTCCAAGCCGTTCCCCTCCGATCATGCTGACGCCGTACCCGTTGCGACCGTACGGAATCCTGAATCCCGGGGAGCGCTCAAGTTACGGGAAACAGGCGAGCTTTGCAAGCTGACCGGCCGCACTTGCCGGTCAGCGGCGACCGGGACGCGCCCCCCAAGCGACCCGTCCCCGCTGGTCTCGAAATCCCACCCCACCATCCATGGTTAATTTTTCATCCTCGCCAGTCGAAAAATTTGCCATAATGCCCTCCCCCCTTCGCGGAGGACGTATGTCGGTTTCAACCGCCCGGGCCCCGCAGTTTCGCTTCAACATTGCCCTTGTCACCGCCGATGAGCCGATGGGCCAGGAGGCGGACGCCTGCTTGGCTGCCGACTATGCCCTCTTTCTCTTGCGGGATTGGACCGAACTCGCAGTCCTGATGAAGAAGCAGCATCTGGACGCTGTCCTGCTCGACCTCGACAGCACCGCGGACCGCAGCGAAGATGGTATCAGCGCTCTGCAAAAGCTGCGCTCGACTGCGCCCGATCTGGTGTTGATCGGGCTCACCCGTTCCAGCAGTCACAGACTCCGCCTCAAAGCGGTTGAGGCTTCTTTGGATGAGTATTTTGTCGCTCCAATCCGCTTCCAGGAAGTCGAGTTCGTGCTGGGACGCGCTCTGGAGAAGCGCTCCCTCGAGATCAAGCACCGGGTGCGGCGAAGCGATCTTCCCGAACAGCAGTCCTTCTGTGACCTGATCGGCGCGAGCGAACCCATGCAGCGGGTCTACGCGGCCATCGCCCGGGTAGCCGACAGCGCCACCACGGTTCTCATCCGAGGCGAAAGCGGGACCGGCAAGGAACTGGCAGCCCGCGCGATTGTGGCTCGGGGTCCGCGCTCCCAGAAGCCATTTATCAGCATCAACTGCGCGGCCCTCCCGGAAAACCTCATCGAGAGCGAACTTTTTGGCCACGAAAAAGGCGCGTTCACCGACGCACGCACCGCCCGCGCCGGGCACATCGAGCAAGCCCACACCGGCACCTTTTTCCTCGATGAGATCGCGACCCTGGGTCTGGCCTTGCAGTCGAAGCTTCTGCGCGTCCTCGAAGACCGCGCCGTAACCCGCATTGGCGGCAACCTCGCCCGCAAGATCGACTTCCGCCTGATCACCGCAACCAACGAAGACCTCGAGGAACTCGTCCACTCCGGCCGTTTCCGTGAGGACCTCTATTACCGCATCAACGTCATCCCCGTCAGCCTCCCCCCGTTGCGGGAGCGGACCGCCGACATTCCGCTGCTGGTGAATCACTTCCTGCGTACCTACTCGGTCGCAAATCGCCTGGCTGTGAAGCAAATGGAGCCCGAGGTCTTTGAGATTCTCGAGGACTATTCCTGGCCCGGCAACGTCCGCGAACTCGAAAACCTGGTCCAACGCCTGGTTCTCATGGTCGACGGCCCGGTCATCATGGCCAAGCATCTTCCGCAGCAGATCCTGGTGACCAGCGCCGCCAGCCAGGAGGCCCTGCTAATCCCCGAAGTAGGCGTGAACTTCGACGACGAGATGGCGCGCATCGAAACCGCCTACCTCACCGCCGCCCTGCGCCGCTCCGGAGGCAGCAAAGTAGGCGCCGCCCGTCTCCTGCAAATGGACAAGCAGAAAATGCACTACCTCTGCCGCAAGTACGGAATTAGCAGGGACTGAGCCGACAGCTCCCTCCCGGATCCCTCACCTCATGTCATTCCGACGCCGAGCGTAGCGCAGGCGGAGGAATCTGCTTTTCGCAACTGCGCCACCGCAGCAGGGAAACTCACGACGACCCGCCGTATGAAAAATTAATACGGCTCCAAATGAAGAATTCATGTACCGCGATCCTCCCTACCCCGGCAAACGACCATGGCTCCGGCGCGCCGGTCACAAAAGCGCGGAATTCGGGCCAATTTCCACGACTCGGACGCGAAGCGACTTTGGCACGTTAGGTGCTAAATCCAGTGTGCGCATGCGATCAGCAAAGCTGAGGCGTGCCCTTCCAAGACACCCAGAAAAAACAGGATGGCTACCATGTCGATTGAGAAAAAGTCATTGATCAGCAACCGGGCAGCAATCAAGAAGGCGATGATCGCGAGTCAGTCCGCCGCAGAGCCCGAGGCCGCCGGCGATCCAAAATCGCTGAAGTCCACCACCCTTGCTGCGCATTCCATGAAGAAGGCCAAGGCGTCACCGGCGTTCAAGTTGACGGCTTTCAAGGCCGCCAAGTAGCAATCGCGGAGTCCGGTGTGCAACCGGCCGAGGCGTTGTCGATGGCGTTTTACAGGTAACGCAGTTGGACCGAACCTTTCGTCGGGGCATTTTGAGAACCAGCAGTCCCTCGCGGAAACGCGAAGAAAGGATGTTACAGCCATGCCAATTCAAAAGAGAACTGTATCCGGAGTCGGCAAGCCAGCCGAACCAAAGCAATCCAGCGCCGAGGCCAACCCGCTGAAGGCGACGCCCTTCGCCGCCCACACGATGGCGAAGAAGAAGAAAAAGACGAGCGGCTTCACCGCCACCAACATGGGCATTAGGAAGGTCTAAACCCCGTTGTCGACAGAGGCTGCGGAACACCCGCAGCCTCTAATTTCTTACCACACCGTCCGCTGCACAAAATCCCGCACCGACTTCCCCGCCAGACCCGCCAACGACCGTCGCGCTGTCAGAATCTTGGCGGACCCGGACATTCCCGGCTTCAGCCCCCCGTCGGGGTTCGGCACCAGGGCCGTCACCCCGTAGAAGTCCACCCCCGACATCCCCTGATACCCTTCTTTCGGGGCCAGTCCAGGCTCGATGGCGCTAGCTGTCGGCGCCACCTCGGCGACCTCTGACTCCCGCCGTCCGAACGCGGAGTCCAGTTTCAGCGCCACCCGGCTTCCTGCCTGCACCCCACGCATGTCGAATTCCGGCACGTAGATGCGGGCGCGCAGCACGGTCACGTCCGCCACGTCGACCAGGAGATCACCCGCCTGCACATAGGCCCCAACCAGATCCCGCAGCCGCGGCGTCACGACCACGCCGGCGATGGGGCTGGTCGGCTGCAATGCGGCCACCTGCAAGGCGAGCTCCGACGATTGCTGTTGCCACGCGTCCCGCTCGCGCTCGGCTCGAGCGTAATCGGTGTATTGCAGTCGCGCCCGGTTTGCCCGCAACGTCGCCGACTGCAACTCGGCCGCAGCATGCGCAGCCTTGCTCTCCAGGTCCAGGTTACGCATGCGCAGCAACGCTGAGCCTGTTGCCACAAACTCAGCCTCCTGCGGCATCACCGATATGATCTCTCCCGGAACGGTAGCGTGAATGCTGGCCTTCCGCACCGCCTCGAGCGTGAAACGCCCGGCTCGCGTTTCCGGCCAGATCGGTGCAAACAGAAGCACCAGCGCCAAAGCTCCCACCAGGATGCCGCTCGGCCTGGTGAGCCATCCGCGGACACGTTCTTTCTTATCGAGGTATAGGGTTTTCATGAATCTCACGAGCATGCGTATGCGCGATCGGAAAATGAGTCCGCCAATCATCAGCGCTGGCAGGAACGCCCACTCCGGCGAGAGCTTTCGGAACACGTTGTAGGAGAACCGCACCCCTACATACAGTAGCGTGTAGCTGTAGACCCCCGACATCAGAGCGTAAATCGCAAACACCCACCGCCGCCGGCGGGGCACGAATTCCACTTCTACCGGAAGGCGAAAAATGTTCTTCTTCACCCAGCTGGACACATATAGAGTCGAATCCTCCTTGAGCCCGATGATCCCCACTAGTTCGCAGAGCACGTAATAGCCATCCAGCTTGATCAGCGGGTTCAGGTTGATGATCGCCACGCCCACGCCCGTGATCAGGATGATCTTGTAAGCAAAATCATGAACCGGCGTCCCCACCGGAGTTCCCGCCCACAACACCGTGGCAAAAGCGCAAAAAATCAATTCAATCCAGATTCCCGCAATGGAGGTGGCAATGCGTTGCCACTTGCCCGCGTACACGTAGACCTCAGTCACGTCCACGAAGAAGCAAGGTTCGAGGTAATACAAGAGAAATCCCATCTTGTGCACGGCCCCACCGAAGTGCTTGCACGTGAGCCCGTGCGCCGACTCGTGGAAGAACCCCAGGAAGCAGAACAGCAGCCAGAACTCGGCGATGTCGCTGAAACCCTTCTCGGTAAAGTCATAATACTTCCAAGTGTCAGCACCAATCTCACCCCAGCGGGTCACGAAGATCGAGCCCATCAGTGCGAAGAAGGCCAGCGTCAGGAACGTGAACCAGCGGGTGTAGATGAACTGCGTTTTTTCGTTGAGCCAGGTTAGGTAAGTATCGGGATCCCAGTGACCCACCGTGATGGTGGTAATGTCGTCCCATTTTTTCGTGCGCCGGTGGCGGCCCTCGGCTTCTTTTTGCGTCGCGGTCACGTTCGATAGCGGCGACGAGTACCAGATTTCGTCCAGCTCGCTAACGTATTCCTGAATGTCGCTGGGAGAGTAGTAGACCCCGGTTCGTTCCTTGAAGATCCGGGACACCTCTTCGTACGATCGTTCCCCATCAAACAGCTGCACCAGTTCCCACTGGCTGGGAGTAAAGCGGTACAGCTGATTGGCGCCTGAGACAATCGCATAGATAACCGGTTGCCCGTCCTCAAGGTGCTCGCGGGTCACGATTCGCGGATGCAGCCGCGGATGCATCCTGCGCAGCGATCGCGCCGGCAGGTCAGGCAACGCGACGTTGAGCGCCTCGGTGATGTTCATCGCAGGTTGGGAATCCGGATATTCGCCCGCATACCGGGCCGCAGACCGCCAGCTGGCCCTACCACTTGGCAAAGGACTTCGATCGTTCCGCTCGAAGGGTCCACAACCGGACTGACCTCGAGGACTTTCGCCTGGCGCTTCAGCCCTTCGACGTCGGGTGTGGTCACCTCGAATTGCTGCCCTTTCGCGATGTGGCCCAGGAATGTTTCCGGCAGTGTGAAGCGCATGCGCAGGGGTGCTTCCGCAGTCACCCAGAACAGCCGGTCTCCCAGGCCGACTCTTTGGCCGGCGCGCACGTAACGGCGCGCCACGATGCCTTCGAAGGGTGCCCGAATGCGAGTCTTTTCCAACTCAAGCTCGAGGGATCGCTCCGTCGCCTGCGCGTTGGTTAGGAGTTCCTTGACCCGCTCCACGTCCCAGTGGTCCGACTCTGCCTTGTAGCGCGCGTGGTCGTACACTTCCCTGGTAATAAGGGAGGCCTCCCACATCTTTTGCGCCCGCTGAAAATCTGCGTCCAGCACCTTGGCCTCCGATTCCCAGTTATGCAGGTCCGCGGCGGTGCTGCGCGTCCTGGCGCGAGCGGCTTCGAGATCTGCCGCCCCCTGGCGGTCGTCGAGTTGCGCCAGAACGTCGCCCGTCTTCACCCGCGTCCCCGGTTCAACCGAGATCGTGGCCACTACACCTTCCCGCAGGGCGCACACATCCACCTGGTTCTCCACCACCAGAGGACCCGAGGCGAGGAACGATTGCTCGGAAGGCTCAGCCCGAACGCTCGCGAATGGCGCTGCCGCGGCCGGCGTCACAACCGGACTGCCAGCCGCCACCACCGTGGGTCTGGCATCCGAGCAGCCCAGGCCAACACCGGCCAACCCGATCACCATGATCAGAGCGATTTTCATAGCCGCCTCCCCGGACTACCAGCCGAACCCCGACCAGAGCTTCGAATAGATCCACAACGCCGTCCGGCGAAACATCACGTAGCCCGCCGGACGCCACCCCGCCCGCACCTTGCCCCGCCCCTGCATGCCGGAACGCAGCAGTCTTTCCGGGTTGGGTACGACGACCCGCGCGAAGAACACCTTCGCCTCTTTGTCCATCACACCCACCGGACTCACCACCCGCACTTCCCCCTGAAAACTGCGCGTGGGGAAACTGTCCAACTTGATCGTCGCGGATTCGCCAGCCCGTAGTAACGCTGCGTCCTGCTCATCGATGGCCACGTCTACGCTGGATTGCTCCGAGTCGATGACCTCGACAAAACTGTCCGCCGGCGACAAATGCTTGCCCAGGAAATTCTCCACGTGATCGGTGGCCACCACCCCGTCCAGGGGAGAGCGCAAGTGGGTCTTCTCGAGGCGTTCCCGGGCGCGTCCCAGCTCCGCGGCCCAGTAATCCGCCTGCACGCGCTCGATCCCGGCCTCTGTCCCGTCGTTGCTCGACAGGGCCCGGTTCATTTCTGACAACGCCGTCTCATATCGAGCTTGGGCGGCAGATACCGAGGCGCGATAGTCCCAGTCTTCCAGATCGGCGAGGATGGCTCCGGTGCGCACCGCATCTCCCTCACGTACGTAGATACTCTTCACCACGCCATCCACGCCGGGCATGACCTGGGCCTTGCGCAAGGGCGCCACGGTTGCGTCGCCGGCTAGCCGCATGGGGACGGGAAAGAAAATCAGAAACAGCACAGCCAGAGCCGCCACCGCGACGATCATCGCGCGCCGTCGCTTCTCCAGCGCCATGAACTTGCGTTTCTTCTCCAGTACCGGTTCGAGCAGCGCGATGAACGGCACCTCGCGGTAGAGAGACGCATTGCGCAGGGCGACGGTGGCCTGCGCTGCCAGAACCCGTATCACTTCTTTGTGGGCTTGCGTCAGGAATTCCGGATCCCGGCTTTCGAACGACATGATGCCCAGCCGGCCCTGATCATCATCGAGCGGCAACGCATAGAACGCACGGGCACCCGTCGCTTCGAAATACTCGCTGAACTTCGAACGGCTGGCCTCGCGCGATATATCCATCGCGTCCCCGCGCTGCGCCACGTACAGTTCCTCGCTCGAGATCGAAGCCCACTCCAGCATCTCTTTCAGCAGCTTGATGGTGGGATCACTGAAATTGATGTGCACGTTCCCGGAGACGGCTCTCAGCTGCAAGCTGCCGCGCTGCTCGAGCGCAATCGCAGCCCGATCGTAAGCCAGCACGGACTGTGTGTTGTTGACGACCGCCTGCAAAACCCGGTCGATGTCCAGAGTCGAGGTGATCTCCCGGCTCACCTTGACCAGGCTCTCCAGAATCTGGACCTTGCGTTCGCTCTGCAGCAGGCTGGCGTTATGCAGCGCGTTGCTGGCGGTTTCGCAGATATTGGTCAACAGGAACAGATCGTCGTCATCGAACGGACGCCCATCGACACGATTGACCGCTTCCACTACTCCGACCAGCGCTCCCCGGTCCATCAGGGCCGCGGCCACGACAGAAAAAACTGTTCCCTGTTCCAACCCGGAATTCCGCTTCTCGATTCGCGGATCCTCCGCATCCGCTACCAGCACAGGGTCTCCTTCGTCCGACACATCGCCCGCGATCCCGTCCCCGGGCCTCTGCGCCGACTCGAGCGCCACCGTCAGATCCTCCCCGGCACGGCTAACCAGCCGCACGGCATCGCCATCGACCATCCACACATTGACCGCTTGCGTCTGCAAGACTTCCTGAAACTTGGACGCGATGGTCGCGATCAGCGGATCGATCTCCAGGTTCGAGTTGAAGACCTTCTCCAGGTCATACATTTGGGTGACGCGGCTGATGGAATGGAGGGTGCTGTTTCGCTCCCGCTCGTAAGCGAGTGCTCCGGCGATGGCCGGCGCGGCGATTTCCGCAGTCTCCCGCAGGGATTGCGGCGCGCTCTCCAGCAGCGCGTGCTCGTAGAGAACGACCTCAATGACCCCACACAACGCTTCGTCGGCGATCAGCGGAAGATAGCAAAGCGAACTAACGGAGCGGCGGACATCGAGATGGGCATAGTCTTCCCGGCGCAGGCCGCGTCCTTCGATGACGAGCGGGCTCGTGCGGTCGACCACCCGTCCCAACGTACCGATCCGAAAATCCGAGGCCCGTGCGGCCGAGATGTCCCCTGCGGTTGCCTTCGGCGTCCAGGTCGGATTCTCTGGGCCCTCAACCACGTACACGACTGCGGCCGCGCCCGGCAGCAGATCGGTGACCTGGTTTGCCGTGATCCGCGCGCGCGGTCCCACCTCGAGTTGAGTCAGCAATGCGGCAGCGAACTCGGCCGCAGGGGCTGCGAGCCCCGGTCTGTGAGTCGCCATCGAACGGCGCTCCTCGTAAATCCTTCAAATGCCACAGGATTCAGCTACGCGGAATGGGGAATGATCCCGCGGGATCGAAACGCTTGGAGTGGCATCTTAAGCCGCCCGGCGAGGCAGGTCAACACCCCTGACAATCAGTGAAGGTCATCGCGAAGCGTGGCTGAAAGGCATCGGCGGACCTAACCCGGGCTGTTTGGGTGAGGATCTGGAGCGGGAGACCGGGATCGAACCGGCGACATCCAGCTGGGGAAGCTGAAGCCAACCCTTCGCTCAACGCAAAATCAACCACATAGAGCGGGCCAACAAGGGCCAACTGCGGTACTGTCGGCGCGTATTGAGTACGATTCTGAACACAAGTTCTCCCACGCCACTTCCCTGCCGCGACAGTCACGCAACAAAACTGATCAAGGACTCAGCCATGACCGACGTCGCTAAACCGTCCTCCCACGATGTTGATTTCCAGCCCGAGGCCGATCCCGGCGAACCGTCGTTCGACCCAAGCGAAGTGGAGCTGGCCCCGGCGCCCATTGCCTGGCGCTGGGGGCGCCCCGACATGGCCGCTCTGGCGACTGGGTCACTTCCAGTCGGAAGTTGCGGCCGGCGAGCCGCTGTTCCTCCCCGAGCAACCCTCTGACCAGAGGGTAATCGCCGCTGAACAAGACGGCCAGATCGTAGGTGGGTTATTTGCTGAGGATTGTGGGGCCACCTGACAGTAGGGAAATGCTCCTAGACCAGCCCGCAGTAGCGACCCAGGTTGGGGCCGATGACAGGCCGGATAGAAAGATGCCAGACGGGATTCCTGGAGCTGGCCAGGTGCCGGCCGGATTTACCAATCCCACCAGGGTGGAGTGCATTTGCTGGGACTCAAGTCAACCCCACTGAAACTGGATCGCGGCGTCGCGGTGCTCAACGCCGAAGATTTAGTGACAAGACACTTGGAAATTCTGGCAGCCAAGCAACGGCGGACCCAGGCTGGCTCTGTGAGCTGTGGCCCTTGGCCACCATGTTAGCCGACCTCAGGGACGTCGGGGTCGAATGGAGAATACCGTAGCTTAGGCCTTCTTTGCGCTCTTCGTTCCAGCTCGATCAGGGTTGCCACTGGGCCGCCCCCCGTTACCAGTCCTGGATCTGAAACTCGACCTCCGAAACAGATCAATGTTGTCAATCACGAGTCGGCAACCATTATTAAAGTGTTCAATATTGCACAGCGTCATGGATGGGTGCCTGGGTAGGATTGCTCCGTTTCTGGGGGGGGCTCACGCACCAGGAGGGGCAATGTGCGAGACATCTACGAAGTGCTGAGAGAGAAAGAGGACGCCATGGGGAGGGTCCGCCGAGAAGTCAAGGCACTGCGCCTGGCAATGCCTTTGCTAGTTGACGCCAAAACCAGCATTCCACAGCCGGTCGTTTCAACGGAGGCGAACACTGAGCAAGTCAGTCAACTGGGAGAGGCGCTTCGCACCGTGGCTCCGCTTCTTGTTGATGAGACAAAGGACCTTGACCCTGAAGTCCGCGCCCGGTTAATCGAGGCCGCGGAGAACGATTCCAAACTCGGCAGAGCGCAAAAGATCTCGCGCCAACTGCGACACATCGCGGCACCATTGCTGGGCGCCAATCTCGGGTAATTTGCTTTCAAGACGCTCGCTTTATTTTATCCTTCGACCGGACGGCGACTAAAGAGGATGTTCTCTCTTAAGTACTCGGCGGTGTGGACGGTGAATCTTCTTTCTGCGGCGCATCATTTGGCGTGGACACAACATCCGACGATCTGGCTGTGCGAGTCTTGCGCAATCCTCTGGCTGGTGGTCCGTGCGGTTCGGTCGTCCTGGGTCCGGGTCGGCGTTT
>DATMPS010000038.1:0-7247 GCA_035567435.1 Terriglobales bacterium
TTGCCCCTCAATTTTGGTTTCCAGGAAGGTTTGCGCATCCACCCAAACGTGGGTTACGTCGCCGCTTTTCAAAGTTAGCTTGAGCTTATACGTATCGCGGCCCTCTACTTTTTCGGTACCGTCCGATTCGATCCGGGTGCCCTTGGCCGCGTAATCGAGCAGGGGACCATCAAGCTCCGATTGCATGGAGGCAGCCTTCATTTCGTCGGCCGTGTAGGGTTCCACTTCCAACCGATTCAGGTAGGGTCTTAGCTTCCAGCCGTTCACGCCATCGTAAACCTGAAGCGCCGTTTGTCCCGCGACCTGGAGTTCGAAACGCATTTTGCGCGGTCGCGCGAGTTCCATGAGGAATGGCAAATAGACTTCCTCTACCCGGCGCGACGGCAGCGGCGACTGGTCAGTGTTTCGAGTTACCACGGTTGCCTGCCCTTGTGTCGGCAGTTGAAGCGTAGCCCGCTGATTCCCCCCTGCCCCCGTTTTTCCGGACAGGGACATCGTCTGGACTGCCCGCCAAGCCTCCAGCCCGCCCCTGGCAGCGACATTTTTCGTTATGACCTCGGCAGCCGAAAGCTTGGCTTGCGCAGGGGCAGCCGCAGCCGCCTCAGCCAGGCAAGCGGCCAGGATCAAGGAACCACAAATCCGCCGAAACACCTGATACATAGTCATTCCTCTGGAAAATCCGCCCCCGAATTATCAAACATTGAACATTCCTCGCGGACCGCAAATACCAGTCGCCGCGCTTGCCCGCCTTAACCGGGAAATCGATCAGCGACGATGTCACGGCTGATTTTGCGTTTCGGGGGATGGTGTGCGTACTACTGCCTGCTCTGATGCTGGGGGTCGCCGCAACGGATATTGCGGTTTTCCCCCCGCGGCCCTCAAAGCGGCGACCCGCTTGCGAACCTCTTGCTGCTGCTCTGGTGTGAGCACTTCGAGAATCTTGACGTTTTCAAACCGCTGGTACCCCCGGAGCATCGCATCCGCGGCCTCCGGGCTCAGCTTCTTGTCATTGGCCACGGCAGCCCGGCGGGACTTTGTTTCCTCACGGATCTGATCAATCTTCGCCTTCTGGTCGTCTGCGAGCGTCAGCCCTTCAAGCAAGTCAGGTGGGGCAGCGGATCTGCCACGCGGAGCCAAAGCAGACTTCATGGGTGCAGGCGGCGCCGCACCGGGCTGACTCGGCTGCCCCAGAGCCAGCTTTGGCGCCGCGCACAGAAAAAGGAATCCGCCTGCAGCGACGACAGTTTTCACGAACGCGATCTTGCTCATATTTCCCAACCGGTGCCTTTACTCGACTACGAGACCCTGAGCGCGGAAGTTCCCTATCTCCACGTCCACGCGGTCGCCGGGTCTCACCCGCCTGCCGCTGTTCGAGAAAGCGATCCAGTATGACTTGTCGGCGATGGGCGTGCTGCTCTGCCGCAATTTCCCGATCTTCTCCATTTGCGGCACCACCAACTTCACCCCGGCTTGCGGATCGATTAAAGAAGGCTCCGCCTTCTTATCATTGAGCGTTGCCGCCTTTTCGGGGTCTATAACGCGGTAACTGAAACGAATGATCTCTCCTGACTCCGTGTACTTTACGGTCAGCGAATCAACCCCCCAAACGCCTTGGTAATACATGTGGGCTCGCATGGGAACCTGCTTGGCCAGATTCGTGCGAACGGTCGCAGGCACGGGTTTGGCTGCGGCAGGGGTTTGCGCCGGAGGAGCCGTTGGCTGGAGCGTCTGGGCGGACAAGTTGTCAAGTGCTCCCAAAAGTAGAACGCTGCAGGCAACTTTCGCGAGCAGCGGCCACGTGCGAATCATGAATTTTTGAGTCATCAGATTCCCTTAATACCTTAGTTCCAGCAATAAGAGAGGACGAATCGAGACACCAAGTGCGAGAGCCAGCGCCAGCTTGTTCTCCCGGCGCAGCCGCACCAGCTCCTCGCCCTCGGCGCTCGTCAAGCTGCCGTCACCGCGACCCTCGTCGCGATCGGCTTGCCTCACCCCGCGACTGATCGCCCACTGCGACGGGGCCGAACTCACTTTGACTTGGCCATCACGGACTCCTCGCATGCAAACTGTCGTGAGTCCACGGAGGTGGGCCAAGATCACCTCAGGTGTAGCGCTGCTGTTTGAGACAGCCCGATGCTCAAAGGCTCTTTACTTATGCGTGTCCTTGGCGGGGGGCGCTGCTGTTCCTAGAAAAACCTTGCATCCTTCTGCCGCTTCGTCTTTCGAGACCTTCTCGAGCTGGTCGCTGATAGCCTTGTACGCTTCCTGGTACTCGCCCGCGGCCCGCACGTTGGCCAGATCCTCGTCGGACACACCTTGTACCAGCCGTTCCTTTTGCTTCTTGTACTCAGCCGCCGACTTGGGGATGGCCCGCGCACAGGAATCGAGAGCGCCTTCCAGATGTCCTAGGCCAGCCGGAGTGAAGGGCAAGTCAGCCGCCACAACCTGCGGAACGGCGATGACAGCGGCCAGAGAAACTACGGAAAGAATCCCCAAACGCATAACCCTTGCCTTCTATTGTGCCATTTGATCGAGCTTTGACTGACTTCCTGTGTCAATCCCTGGCCGACCCGCTTCAGGCACCGCCGGCAGGGTCGGTCAAGAAAGGCTGCTCGCTGACAATACCAGCGAGCAGCCTCTTACTTTGTGATTCCAGTCTCACCTTCTACTGCGCGGACAGGAAGAGCGTACTAACGCCAAGGAAAGTCCCGGTGCCGTTGTTGGCAGCCGTGAACAGCCCCAGGTTAATAAGAGGAGGCTGCGTCGTCGGCGTCGCGTACCTGATGCTAACGGTGCATGTGCCAGCAGGCGCCAAGGGCGTTGTGAACGAGCACGTGGTTGCCGCCACGCTGTACAAGCCTCCGGTGTTCATCGGCAGGGCTTCAGCCGTGATCTGCAACGGACCGGCACCCGTGTTGGTGATTGTCACCACGCTGGTCACTGGTGCGCGTGGCGACGGAATGGTGAAGGTGAGAGTCCGAAACAGGCCCGCACCGCTTAACGTCCCGTTCGTCGCAGACGTGAAGCTCAGCGTGCCCGGAACTACGCCCGTGCCAGTGAGTGTCACCGGAGTACCTGTGCCGGTCGCCCCGTTAAAGGCAACCGCCAAGCTTCCGGTGAAGGTCCTTCCAGCCGGCGTCCCTGTTGGAGGCGTAAACACTACGTTATAGGTGCAAGAAGCGCCCACCGCCAATGTTGTGCCGCAAGTGCCCGGGCCTCCTTGGAAAAACCCCGCGCGCGTGAAGGGTGTTGCAGCCGCGAAGGTGAAGGTGCCACCGCTAAGCGGCTCATTGCCGGTATTGGTCACCGTTATGGTCCCAGCAGCGCTCGTAGTACCAATTGGCTGGTTGCCGAAGGGCACCGTGCTGGGCACGACCGTGAAAGATGCGGTCCCGACGACGGCCGATCCGAACTCAACCGCCCCTGGGTCAAAGCGGGCGGCGGTGCCTGCTTCGCCGAATTCCGGCCTCAGCTTGCCAAAGAAATCCGTCAACGGGTGAGCCACGGTGGCCGGAATGGTATCGATGGCACTCGTCAGGCTGTAGTTGGCGAGCGGAGGACCGCTGCCATAATTTCCGGTGGTGCCCGAGTTCACCGCCGGGTTGGTCAGGGCCAACGGGCCCCAGCTCACGTTGATCCAGTTGTTGCCTTCATCCACCGTCGCCGCTGGAGCAAGGCTAAAGACTGGGTTCGGAGTCACAGCGTCGGAAATGCCCGGAGGCACACCAAACCCCTTGGGTCCTCCGCATCCATCCGCCAGAGTGCATTCCGGCGGAACGCGCGAACCATTGCAAAACTGGCTGACAACCGGTGGGGGAGTGGTTGAGTTAGTTCCGCCGTAACCCCCGCTCGACAGCACCGAGTTGGTCGGGGTAAGCGTACCGCCGGTATGATTGGTCGGCCCCGTGTCGCCACGCACGCCGATGTCCCAATAGCTGCTGCCGGTGGAGCATTGGCCGGTGGCGGTCTGAGCCGGTGCAACGCCGCCAACTCCGGTGGTGAAGCTTGCGTTGTACAGCGTGACCAGGTTCTGCTGGTTCTGGGTTCCTGTCCCGGCGCCTGAAATGCCGATCTGGAACGCGCGGTTCTGCCAAATGATGTTATTGGCGAGAATCGGGTTTGAGTAGGCCCGGCAAGCTGTTGTTGACGATTGTCCGGTTGGGCAGGTGGGCAGGGTCGTGAAGGTGGTGGTCAGCAGCGTGGAATTCCGCGTGCTACCAACTCCGGCCACCTGCGGGCACGATGCCGTGTTCGCCCCGGTGGGCCCGGCCCGGTGGCATTCTCCCGCCGGCGCGCTGGCTTGCGGCGTGCCGATGCTGAAGGTGAGCACGCCCGACGACGCCAAGCTATCGTTGTGGGCGATGGTGTTGTTGACGATGCTTACATTCAAGGAATCCTGCAACGAAATTCCAGCGCCATCCCAACCCGCCATGTTGTTGTTGATGATGTTGTTGGTGATACTCACGTTGTTCCAGAGGGTAGGTCGGCGCGGGAAGGTCGAGACGTCAGTCCCGTTGACTTGGTTGAGCCGGATGCCGCCGCCGCTGCCGCTATCCGCCGAGTTGCCCTCGATCAGGTTGGCATTGATCACAAGGTTGCGACCCGTGCCGTCGCTCAATCCCGGCGGGCAATCGCTGTCGGGCACGCCGGGGCAGACCGGATCGGTATCCGGCGTCCCCTGGATCATGATCCCGCCGCCATGGGTGGGGATGGTGGGGTTGCTGCTCTGATTGAGCAGGATCGTGTTGTGCTCGATATCGCCGTTTTGGATTTCCCCGAGGTGCGTGATCCCACCGCCTTCACCAGCGCTGAGGTTGCCGCACACCCAGTTGTAGTTGAACTTGTAGTAGTCATTGCCGGTGCAGAAAGTCGCACCGCCGCCGCCCGACAGTGTGGCGGAGAACAATTCATCGCCGAGCGAGGAGTTGTTCGTGATCATGTTGTTGTGCAGATTCACGTCCAACTGGAAGCAATCGGGCATGTGCTCGTTGGTTATTAACCCGGAGCCGTTGCTGCAAGAGCCGGGCGCCGGGATGAGTCCGCCCACGAGGTAGGGACCGGCAAATTCACCCTGGCCGACGCTAATGCCGCCGGTGAGCGTGCCGGCATTGTTCATGACGCGGTTGTTGGCGACCTGCAGGTGATGCGCCCAGCCATGGATGAAGATGCCGCCACCGCCCTGGGAGCTGTTTTCCACGGTCAAGCCATCGATGCTCGATGGATTGCACGTGAAGTTGCTCGGGTATGGGTTGGTCTGGCTGCTGATCGTAAAGGCCCCCGAGGCGTCGTAAGTCCCCGTGTGGCAGTACGGGTTGGTGTCGCCCACCGGGAGAACAGTCGGATCAGAACCCACCCCGGTCAGCAGCGTGGTGACGGCCGGGAACGCGCCCGGCTCCGTGCCGTCATTCCAAGGAACCTGTCCGTGGAACTCCAGCCCTTTCGCCAGGACCGTGATGCCCGCGCCTTCATAGGCGCCCAACAGCGTGGGCTCTTGTAGCAGTTCGGCGATGTTGCCGTTCAGGTTAGCGTCCCAACCGACCGCGGCTTCCAGGGGCAGCCTGTCAATCTGCGGATTGTTGGGCCCGCCGTTAAAGCCCTGCCAAGTCGTCTCAGGGCAGTTGGCGTTCCCGCTGGGGTCGTAAACGTTCGTGCCGCCCGCCGCGGTGTACGGTACTCCGTTCAGCGCCAAGCCGAAGAAGCAGTTGATGTGCCGGCGCCAGGGGTCGAGCGCTTTGCCGGCCGGGTGGGCATTGGCATTGATGATGGTAGAGGCCGCGCCCGCGCCCTGCAGCCGGACGGGCTTCCACATTATCAGCATCTCTGTGTGAGAAGCGGAAACCTTGCCGGTAATGCCGGTAGCGGTGCATGCAGCCGCGCCGGCCGTCGTGTTGCAAGTCGGGTCAACAATGATCAAGTCGCCCGGCGCCGCTTTGTCGATGTAGCTCTGAACCGTCTCCGAGGCCGCAACGTGCACCGGCGCTTTGCCGCCGATAGTGACCGTCACGGTATCGATCGACTGCTTGCCGTTGGCGGCGGTGATGAGCAATTGACCGCAAAGCGCTGTCGTCGTGCCGGCAGGTACGTACTGCGCCTGCTGCTGGATACGGCAAGCGGGCACTGTAACAGTTTGACCGTTTACCGTGGCGGAGAGCTGGACCGTGCCAGTGATGGTTGTGTCGCTCCAAGATACGCCTGTGAGCGGCACCCCACCGACCGTAACGGTACCGGCTGTCGTGCCAAAGCCGTAGTGATGCTGGACCTTCTTCAAATTGAAAGGCGCCACGTTGGCCGAGGGACCCGCGTATCCACTGTTATCTACCTGCACATTGCCGAGAGCAGTGATGGTCAGGGTCCTGCTGCCGGTCGCGCTCACCCAGGGGCCGATGCCATCGCCATCCACTTCCTTGATGGCCGGCGTGGTGTCGGGATAGGCGCAATCGGGATTGTTGTACGCCGCGCCCACGAAAGCTTGCGTGGGCACCACGGGCGTATCGAGGTAGGTCGTCAAGCCCGGCATGTACGGCTCCTCGTAGCAGAACTGGCTGTAGGCCGGGTTGTACAAGGGATCGGGAATCATCTGGCCGAGCGTCGGATTCGTAATCGAGGCTGCCGGGTTGTTTGGATCGGGAATCGTCGCGCGGGTGTCCAGGATCGGGCCGGCGTCGTTCATGCACTGGACCATCATCGAGGGTCCGTACCCCGTAATGTTGGGCGGGTTCACATCCCAGCTGGAGAAATTCAAGCCTTCATACGTCCCCCAGTGGTCAGAATAGACGCGGGAGAGCTCGTTGCCGAGATAATCCTTGGTGGAAACCGGCTGGTTGGGCGGGGAGAACTTCTCGCCGAACTGCGGCGAGAACGGATCGAATTCCGAGGTAAAGTCGTCCGTGATCACGCCCGCGAA
Organism: Terriglobales bacterium; assembly: GCA_035567435.1. Classification (GTDB taxonomy): domain Bacteria; phylum Acidobacteriota; class Terriglobia; order Terriglobales; family Acidobacteriaceae; genus Gp1-AA133. The sequence goes on from DATMPS010000038.1 coordinate 6,905, forward strand.
CTTCCCGGCGATGTGCGTGGAGGTGTAGACGTAGAACTTGACGCTCACGCTCATCTGGTCGCCCAGCGTCACTTCCTTGCGGTCACACAGAGGCCGGGTAGCTCCGGCAAACGGAGCAGTTTCCAGATTCTGGGGGAAGAGACTCAGGTAGTCGGGCACCACGCGCATCTCACCGACGCACGGCCAGATAGGATCCTGGTAGCCGGGATAACCTGGGAGGGCGAGCTGCTCGTTCGTTCCTAAGGACGTAGTCTGGTTCTGATAGTTGCTCGGGTTGTAACCGGCTCCGGTGGGGTCGTACAGGGAAGCTACCGATGCCTGGTCGGGCATGATGAAGATGCTG
>DATMPS010000039.1:0-2286 GCA_035567435.1 Terriglobales bacterium
GGTATGCCGGCGAGAATGACGAGCGAGAACGCAATCATCCGCTCCTTTACCAGCCCCCAGCTCTTGGGCAGCTCGTAGCAGCGGCGAAAACCTTCCATCCAGGAGATCATGACGCCCGATCCGGTCCACAGTGTGATCAGCGAAGCGGTGATGAGTACGCCCACCGAGCGCTGCGTCGTGCCACGCAAATAGGCCAGCGCGGTGGCGGCCCCGGCAGGAAGAATCTTGCCTACGGCGTCGGAAATCTCTCGCAGATAGGCCTCAGTCTGGCGGGAAGTCGCGAGCACGGAGCCGATGAGAAGCAGTGTGGGAAAAAACGTGAGGATGGAAGAATAAGCCGCGGCTTTGGCGGTGGCAAACGCGTCGTGCTGAAACGCGCGCCAGAAGGCGAGGCGAAGCAGGCGCAGGAAACGCGACATGAATGGCCCCAGAGTAGTGCGCCGGGGCATAGCATGCAACTGCGAAGTACGGCTACGTTCCTGATCTTGCAATCGCTCTGGGTTAGCGTGCATTGGGGGACTCCATGACGCAAACTCAAGGACGCAGAATTGTATAACGCAAGCCGGGAAGCAGGGGGGCGGCGATCCGCCCCCTTCTCTTCCGCTGATACTACTCGGCCGTCAGTTCCTCGGTTTCGCCCTCGGTACGCATCAGCTCGAGCGCCCGCTCGGCTTCCTCGTAGGCCTGTGAAACCTCTTCCTGGACCTTGGCCGCGGCTTCTTCCATCTCTGGCGAGAGCCGTACGTTGCGGTAGTACTCCATGCCGGTGCCGGCAGGAATCAACCGTCCCACGATGACGTTTTCTTTCAGCCCTCGCAGGTGGTCGACCGCGCCCTGAATGGATGCTTCGGTCAGCACTCGCGTTGTCTCCTGGAACGACGCCGCCGAAATAAACGAGTCGGTCGAGAGTGACGCCTTGGTGATACCCAGCAGCAGCGGCCGGCCGGTTGCCGGACGCCCACCCTGTGCAATCACGCGCTCGTTCTCTTCCGCAAAGCGGAACTTGTCGATCTGCTGTTCCAGCAGGAACTGCGTATCGCCCACGTCTTCCACCTTGCGCCAGCGCATCATCTGGCGAACGATCACTTCGATGTGCTTGTCCGAGATGTTTACGCCCTGCAGCCGATACACTTCCTGGATTTCGTTCACCAGGTAGGACTGCAGTTCTTTTTCTCCCAGCACGGCCAGGATGTCATGCGGGTTCAGCGGACCGTCCATGAGCGGTTCGCCCGCCTTGACCCGTTCGCCTTCCTGCACGTTGATGTGAACCCCGCGCGGTACCGAGTATTCCTTTTCGGTGCCGTTGTCGGCGACCACATACATCTTGCGCTGTCCCTTGGAGACTTCACCGAATTTCACCGTGCCATCGATTTCGCTGATGACCGCGGTTTCATGCGGCTTGCGTGCCTCGAACAATTCGACCACGCGGGGCAGACCACCGGTGATGTCTTTCGTCTTGGTAGTCTCGCGCGGGATCTTGGCCAGCACATCGCCCGGATGAGCGGTGTCGCCGTCCTGCACCATGAGGTGAGCCCGTGAGGGCATGAGGTACCGCTTGCTGGTCTTGCCCTTGATCACGATGGCCGGCTGGCGCTTCTCGTCGGGCGAATCCGCCACCACGTGCCGCGACAATCCCGTCACTTCGTCCACTTCTTCGTGCAGCGTGACCCCTTCCTGCAGGTCCTTGAACTGGATGGTGCCGCCGATTTCGGTCAGGATCGAGAAGGTATAAGGATCCCACTCGACCATTACCTGTCCGAGTGAAACCTGGTCGCCTTCGTTGACCTTCAACTTGGCGCCGTACACGACCGCATAGCGCTCGCGTTCGCGGCCCTTGTCATCCACCACCGCAATCGAGCCCTGGCGGTTCATGACCACCAGATCGCCCGTCTTGGCCTTCACCGTCTGCAGTCCGATGAAGCGGACCGCACCGTTGCTCTTGGCATCCAACCGCGATTGCTCAGAGACTCGCGACGCCGTACCACCGATGTGGAAGGTACGCATCGTGAGCTGGGTTCCCGGTTCGCCAATGGACTGCGCCGCAATCACTCCCGTGGCTTCGCCCAATTCGACCAGTCGGCCCGACGCCAGGTTGCGTCCGTAGCACATCACGCAGACTCCGCGTTTCGATTCGCAAGTCAGCACCGAGCGGATTTTCACCCGTTCGATACCGGCAGCCTGAATCGCGCTGGCCAGGTCCTCGGTGATCTCGTTGTTGATGTCGACGATCACGCCGCCGTCGTAGTCCTTGATCTTCTCGAGCGATACCCGGCCCACAATGCGGTC
>DATMPS010000040.1:0-76351 GCA_035567435.1 Terriglobales bacterium
AGTACCGAGGTGGCATATGTCTCCTTTGGTCTGGATGCTCACGGTGTGGGGTGTTGTCACCGCCGTCCTGGTTATCCTGCTCATCTATCGCGGCACACTCACCATGCAAGAAGATGACCAGCTGTTCCTTGATGATACGAAATCGCACATGGAGTTGGAACAGCAGGAACTCATCGCCAAGGTCAACAAGCTCAATCCATTCGTGAAAGTGCTCGGCGCGACCTCAGGCATTATGTTTCTGGTCATTGCCGGCATGTTCATCTATCAGGGCCTGAACAACACGGCCCCCTAATCGGCGTGAGCAGGTGAATTCGTGCGTTCCCGGCTTTGCCTGTACTGATGCATTTGTGTATCCGCGGCAGATTGAGTTGAGAGGCCACGGTCGCAGAGCAGCGGGTCGAACTTCCGCGACGTCACGCTCCGGCTACTGCCAGGTTCCTCCTGCCTGACACATGGGTTGAGCGGTGTTAGTGGCGGAATACCGGTCGAACCGCGACTGAAAAAAAAGCCGGTGCAGCCTCCGCACCGATTCTTCCGCCTGGGACTCGTCCAGCAGGAAGCTGATGTTCCGTTCGGAAGCTCCGTGACAGATCATGCGCAGGTCCACGTCCGAGAGGGTGCGGAAGACCTGACTTGCGATCTCCGGCTGTCTCCGCACTCTTTCACCGACAAGACAGACGAGGGCTTTCTCACTCTCCCAGCGCACGTTGGCGAGGCCTTTCAATTCCTCGGTGATGGCAGGAAGAGCGGTGGTGGAAGTCACCAGCAGCGAGAGGCTGCCGCGGGAAGCGGAGAGGAAGTCCAAGCCGTATTGATGGCGCTCGAAGACGTCGAAGATCTCGCGCAGGAGTTCGGGGGCAAACCAGCGGACAGCCTCGACATCGACAACCGTGATGCCTTTCTTGGCAGTGATGGCCTTGATGGAGCACTCGTCGGGCGGATGGGCGACGATCTCAGTTCCCTTCCCCTCGGGATTGCGCGAGTTGACCACCCAGACCGGGACGTTCTTGCGCATGGCCGGGGCAATGGCAGCGGGGTGAAGAATCTTGGCGCCGAAGTAGGCGAGGTCGGCGGCTTCTTCGAAGCTCATGGTGGGGACGCGGCGGGCGTCGGGGCAGAGCTTGGGATCGGTGGTGAGAATGCCATCGACGTCGGTCCACATCTCGATGCGAGCCGCTGGCAGAGCCGCGCCAACAATCGAGGCGGTGTAATCGGAACCGCCGCGGCCGAGGGTGGTGGGGATACCGTCGGAGGTGGACCCGATGAAGCCGGCGAGGAGCGGCACTTTGCCCTCTGCGAGCAGAGGCGTCAGCGCGGATTGCAGCTGCCGGTTGGTTTCTTCCCAGAGCGGCGTGGCATGGGTGTGTGCGGAGTCGGTCATGATGCAGGCGCGGGCGTCGACCCAGGCAGCGTCGAGTCCGGCCTCGACGAAAGCGGCTTGTACGATTCGGCTGGCCAGGCACTCGCCCAAGCCCAGGAGATGATCCTGCAGGCGCGGCGTGAGAGCCCCGGCTGCGGCGATGTTCTTCAGGACTTCGGCAAGCTGCTGAAAGTCGGATTCGAGTTGGGGGAGGAGTGGTTCGGAGGCGGCTGGACCGACAGCGTCGAGTGCGACCTGCAGGTGGCGCTGGCGCAGGTTCTCGAGAGCCTTGTTGGCGGCCGAAAGGTCGCCGCTGGCAGCGGTCTTGCCCATCTCAAGGAGCTGGTCGGTGACATCGGATAGCGCGCTGACAACCACGACCGGCTTGTTGTGGAGGCGCAGCTTGACGATTTGAGCCGCGCGACGGATGGCAGCGGCGTCTTCGACGGAGGTGCCTCCGAACTTCATTACGACCGACCGGGGCGACTGCGCTACCTGCTGGGACTGTTCATCGACTTCGCTCATCGACCTTCTCCTAGATTTGGGTTCCTGAATGGCTGCGTGACCACCCCGGACTTACGTCCGGGGCTAATCTCTGCCGCCCCTGAAGGGCTGAGGTTTCTCGGCTCCTCTACGGCGCGCTGAAGGCCGGCCTGATATAAACCTCCGGGATTTGCGCCAGCGGCATGTCGTGTCCTTGTCGGTGCATCCGACAATAGGGCAGCAGATTCTCCTGCCTCGCCGCGCTCGCGCGTCGGAATGACAACATGTCTGCGATCCACGTTCTATTCCACGTTTTCCCGCCTGGTGCGAAAGAAAAAACCCACCGGCCATTTGCTTTTGCTTCTGGCGGTGGGTCTTTCAACCTGTTTTGAACTCTTGAGACTAGCTCAGCAGGTGCCCTCCGTCAGAAGACAATGTAATTCGCTTAGCCTTATCTGTTACGGCCGGCGTAACTCGTTTTGTCTTCAACGTTACAGAGTTCATCGGGACACCAAGCTCGATTGGTAGTTAATTATCCATGTCGCGGGAGGATTTCTCGTCACGGCCTTTCAGCCCATCTTCGAAGAACTGAACCAGCCGGTCGATCAGCCGTTGCTGCCCGCCTATGATGTGGAGACCGCTTTCGTGCCGGTGCTCCTCCAGGACTTTACTTAAACTGCGCTCCAGATCGGTCATACTCACACTCCTCAGGGGTATTCAGCGAAAAACGCTGCGGCCTTGCTCGGCCTCAAATGCTTACCCAGGACTTCAGTCTACGAATCACGCTCAACCGGACGGTAGACGCCTGAGGTTACTCAAATAGCCTAAGCCGCGAAGCCCCTAAATGGAAATTGGAAATTTCGATGGAGAGGATCGGAAAAACGAAAAGCGGTTTGTGCATGCCCAGATCTATACGGAAAGAGTGCGGGCTTTCTACCTGCATGTGCTGAAGGGGACTGATGAAAGCACACGGGGTACGGCATCGCTAGAGCGATGCCCTGATACGAACCGATCGTCTTACTTCGAGGCCGCCGCGAGTTGGCGGACGGTGGCGATGAAGGTGCTCGTCGCACGGGTCAGAGTGCGGTCGCGGCGGTAGGCGATCGCGAGTTCGCGCCAGAGTTCTTTCTCCTTGGGGGCAATGAGTTTCACGCGGCCTGCCAGCACCTGGTCGCGGGCGAAACTGGCGCTGATCAGGGAAATCCCGAGGCCAGCCGCCACGAAGCTCTTGATCATGCCGACGCTGGGAAGTTCCATGGGAACCTGGAGCTGGGCCTTATAGGGCCGGAGAAGCTTGTCCATCAGACGGCGCGTGTACCCGGTCTTGGGAAGCAGAATGGGATGCTTGGCTGCCTCAGCCAGCGAGACCGCCTCAAGCTTGGCAAGGGGACTTTGCGGGTTCACCATCCACATAAGCTGATCGCGGTAGATGGCGTGGGTCTTCAAGCTGGCCGATTTGACGGGGAGGGTAACGATGCCGACGTCGATAGTGCCGTTCTCCAGCTTCTCGAGAATCTTGTAACTGAAGTTGCGATAGATGCTCATCTGGACGCCGGGATACAAACTGGAATACTTGGCGAAGACGTCGGGGAGCACGTAGAGGCAAGTGGCTTCATTGGCACCGATCACGATGGTGCCGCGAGGACTCGTGCCGTGGTCGGCGACGGCCAGCAAGGACTCGTCGCGCATCTGCAGCAGGCGCTCGGCGTAGGCGAACAGGACGCGGCCGGCGGGCGTCAGGGTGACATCCTTGCCGGAGCGATCGAGGAGCTTGTCGCCGTAATCCTGTTCGAGTTGGCGGATCTGCGCGCTGACCGCGGATTGGGAACGGAAGACTTTCTGGCCGGCGCGCGAGAAACTACCGAGTTTGGCTACCTCGAGGAAGGTTGTGAGCTGATCGAAGTCCATGGATTGTGGAAAATTATACCGGAGAGTAACACAGGGGTTGAATGATTCGATCCTTAAGAAAATTGTGTGGTCCCTGCGGGCCTCGGGTTTCCTCTACGGCCGCTTCCCGCTGAAGCGATGGCCGGACACGAAAACTCGTTATTCGAAATCGTCGTCGCACAAAACCGTTGTCCGTGCGCAAACGCCGTGTCGGTCGGCGGACCATCGCAGGAGCAACCCTCAAGCGCTGGAGCGCCAGGTGCTTTCCAAGGTCTAGCGGCACGACTGAACTCGTGCCCTTCCCGGAGGTATCCGTCGATGAACAGCAGATTCCTCCTGCCTCGCAGCGCTCGCGCGTCGGAATGACAAAGAGACTTTGCACTCCCTTACGTCCGGGCTACCGCTGCCGCCCTGAAGGGGCTGACGGCGGTGCTTACGAACGGAATCGCTAAAGAGTTGCCCTGACACGAAACCTCGTTTTTCGAATTCGTCGTTTGTCCACGACGCCGGTGCTCGGATGCAGACAGTCGTGGCAAAAGTCGCTTCAAGGCGATTCTGCGACCCCATAGAGCGGAGGTCATCGGTCACATGAGAACGGGCTCTTTGGGAGGAATCGATTGCAACGATTCCACGGTCCCCATATCGTGCCGGCGCAACTGGGCGAGCGTCGCGTTCCAGGTTTCGCTGATCGAGCACGGCGGACGCAGCGGCTCCACTCGTAAGAGAGGCAGCGGATTGTCGGAACGGAGCAGGTTCAACGCCCGGGGGCTGTCGGTGAGGCGGAGGTGACGGCGCAGGACGAGCCGCAGCCACAATTCCTCGCGCACTTCCAAGGGCCGGAGGTGTACGGAGTGCTGGTTGTAGCTGTGACCCGGGAGGGAGTCGCGCATGATGTAGGCGACGCCGCCGGTCATGCCGGCACCCAGGTTCATTCCGGCGGGGCCAAGGATCATGACCACGCCCGCGGTCATGTATTCGCAGCCGTGCTGCCCGACGCCTTCGACGACGGCAAGAGCACCACTATTGCGAACGCCAAATCGTTCACCTGCGCGCCCGGCGACGTAGAGTTCGCCGGAGGTCGCACCGTAGAGGACTGTGTTTCCAACCAGAACATCGCCGCGCAGGGAAGCGTCGTTGCCGGCCGTGATGGCGATCGATCCACCGCTCAGGCCCTTGCCAACGTAGTCGTTCGCCTCGCCCAGCAGGCGGAATTTCACGCCCGGGATGAGGAATGCACCGAAGCTCTGGCCGGCGGTGCCGGTGAATTCGCTGGCTACGACGCCAGCGATCTCGGCTCCGTTGCGACGGCGGAGAATCTCGCCGCTCAGGTGCGCGCCGATGGCGCGATCGGAGTTGGTGATCAGAAAGTGGTGGCCGCGGGTGCTGAGCGTGTCGAGCTCGTCGATGGTGGCGGCCATTTCGAGGTGCAGGCCACTGTCAGGCTCGCGCGGACAGGCGGGCTGCGACGGACCGGAGACCGGAGCCAGAAGCCCGGTCAGCATTTCCTCGGCGTCCTGGTTCTTGGGCAGCAGGCGGTCGGCTTGTCCGACAATTTCGTCGATGGACGAAGCTGCCATTCCGGCCAGGAGCTGGCGCACATCTTGCGCGAGTGCACGGAAGAAGCTTTCGACCATTTCGGGGCTGCCGGTGAAGCGGGCCCGGAGTTTTTCGTCCTGGGTGGCAATTCCAACCGGGCAGGTATTCAGGTGGCATTGGCGCGCCATGACGCAGCCGATTGCGAGCAACGCCGCGGTGCCGAAGCCAAATTCTTCCGCACCGAGCAGGGCGGCGACGATGACGTCGCGAGCAAACTTGAAGCCGCCATCCACGCGCAGGCGAACGCGGCTGCGCAGACCAGTGCGGACCAGCGCGCAGTGAGCGTCGCGCAAACCCACTTCCCAAGGCAGGCCGGTGTTCTTGATGGAGGTGATCGGCGAGGCGCCCGTGCCGCCGTCATGGCCGGCGATGGTGATCACGTCGGCTCCGGCCTTGGCCACACCAGTGGCGATGATGCCAACGCCGGCGCTAGAGACGAGCTTCACGCCGATGCGCGCGTGCGGATTCACGGCACGCAGATCGTAGATCAGCTGGGCCAGGTCTTCGATGCTGTAGATGTCATGGTGCGGCGGCGGCGAAATCAGCATCATGCCGGGGACGGCATGGCGGAGTCGCGCGATGTACACCGTAACCTTGCTGGCGGGCAGCTGGCCACCCTCGCCGGGCTTGGCGCCTTGGGCAATCTTGATCTCGAGTTCGTCGGCGTGAACGAGGTAGTCGGTGGTCACACCGAAGCGGCCGGAAGCCACCTGTTTTACACGGTTGTTCGCTTCCGCCTTCTGGGTGTAGATGGCGGGATCTTCGCCGCCCTCGCCAGTGTTGCTGCGGCCGCCGAGGCGGTTCATGGCGATGGCCAGGGTGCTGTGGGTTTCCGGAGAAATCGCGCCGAGCGACATGGCCTGGGTGCTGAAGCGGCTTAGGACCGAGGCTTCGCTTTCCACATCGTGCAGCGGGACTGGGGTCTCGTTCCGTACCGTCAGCAGGTCGCGGATGGCGACTGGTTCCCTTTCGCCAGCCAACGCGGTGTAGAGTTTGAAATTCTCGTCGGTCGGGGACTTGATGTAGCGGTGCATGCGGCGAACGATCTCAGGCGATGTGGCGTGCCGCTCGCCGTTCTGGCGGAAGCGATAGAGGCCGGTGTCGGCGAGGGCGGTCGCGCCGTCGGAATAGGCCGCGGCGTGACGGACCAGGCAGTCGTCGAGAAGGCCGTCAAGCTTCTTGCCGCCGAGAACGCAACTGGCGCTCTCGAAAACCTCAGCGCAGAGGGCAGGGTCGAGGCCAATGACCTCAAAGAGCTGGCTGTTGCGGTAGCTGGCGATGGTGGAGACACCCATACGCGCCATGACCTTGCGCAGGCCCTTTTCGACCGCGAAGCGATAGCGAGCCACCCCATCGGGCCGGAGGGCAGAAGCCTGCTCCAGAGCGAGATACGGCAGCACTCCGCTGGCGCCAGCGGCGACCAGGAGCGCGATGTGATGAGTGTCGATGACCTGGCCGGATTCAACGATGATGGGAACGTCCCACGCGCCGGATTCGACCAGCGTTTTCCAGGCGACGGCGAGGGCCAGCAACGCGGGAATGGCCGCATGCTCCGCGTCGATGCCACGGTCGCTGAGGAGGATCGCGCCAGGCTGAGTCTGAACACGGGCGAGAACGTCGGTCCGAACGCGATCGAGGCACCGGCGGGCGCCTTCCACGCCGTCCGCAACCGGGAAGGTCATGGTGATGCGCTGGACGGGGAACTCGACCGCCAGGTGGTCCATCTGGCCGGCATCGAGCACCGGAGAACTTAGGACCGCCTTCTCCCCCAGGAAGACGCGCAGCGACATCACGTGGGTCTCGCGCAAGGGATCGATGGGCGGATTGGTGACCTGGGCAAAGCGCTGCTTGCAGTAATCCCACAGCGGCCGAGGCAGGCGCGATAGGAATGCCGGGGGCGCGTCGTCACCCATGCTCCAGACGGCTTCCTGGCTTTCCTGGACCAGCGGCTGGAAGAGCAGCTTGTATTGATCTTCGGTCCAGCCCAGCGCGCCCATGACACGCTTGGGATCTTCGGTGACCGCGTGCGGCAGCCGTTCGGTGGGGATCACGTGCAGGGAGATGGCGGTCCGCGAGGCCTCGCGAAATTCGTGGAGATGGCCGACTTCCGCCGGACGGGTGAATGAGCCCGTGCTGGGTGTGCAGACCAGCATTTCGCCGGGGCCGAGGCGCTGGCGCTCGATGACTTCTCTTCCGTGCAAGTCGGAGATGCCAACCTCAGAACCCACGACCAGCAGACCGTCTGACGTTAAGGTGTAGCGCAGGGGCCGGAGGCCATTGCGATCGAGCTTGGCGCCGACGGTGACGCCGTCGCTGAAAACCATGGCGGCCGGGCCGTCCCACGGTTCTTGCAGGGGCGCATGCGCTTCGAGGAAGCGGCGGAGGTCTGCGGGAATCTGCGGGTTGGTTTCCCAGGCCGGGGGAACCATCGCGAGCATGCCCGAGGCAGAACTGTAGCCGCGGCGGAGGAAAAGTTCTAAACCGTTGTCGAAGCTGGCGGAGTCGCTGACGCGGTCTTCCAGCAGTCGAACGTAGCTAGGAAGCTGAAGACACTCCGTAAGCGCCTGCCGTTTGGCATGCACCCAGCGGCGGTTCGCGCTGATGGTGTTGATCTCGCCGTTGTGGGCGACAAAGCGGAAGGGCTGCGCCAGCGCCCAACTGGGCTGCGTGTTGGTCGAGTAGCGCTGGTGAAACATGGCGAAGGACGTGGCAAAGCCGGGGTCGGCCAGGTCCGCATAGAAGGCGGGCAACTGGTCGGGGGTTACGAGGCCCTTGTAGACCACGGTCCTAGAGGAAAGGGAACAGAAATAAGTTCCGCGGGGAGCTTCGAATTCAATTTGCTTGCGGAGGGAAAAGAGGCGGCTCTCGAGGTCGGAGATTTCTTCACTGGCGCCGAAGAAACATTGTCGCATCCCGGGCAGCGTGGCGTGGGCGCGCGGGCCGACGATCGACGGGTTCGTCGGGACGTGACGCCAGCCCAGACAACGGAGACCGTTCTTCTCGGCGAGGCCTTCGACGATGTTCTGAACTTTGTTTTCTTCCCCGGCGGGGAGAAAGACCATCCCCAGGCCGTATCGCTCGGGGAGGCGGATTCCTTCCTGTGTAGCGCGGTCGCGGAAGAACTGGTCGGGAATGGCCATCAGCAGGCCGGCGCCGTCGCCGCTGCGGCCGTCGGCGTCGACTCCGCCGCGGTGGGCCAGACGCAACAAGGCAGTCAGCGCGCGCTCTACGATCTCATGCGTCGGCGAGCCACCGAGCTGAGTCACGAAGCCGACACCACAGGCGTCGTGGTCCGAAGAGTAGTGCTGATGAGCCATCTAAGCATTGTTAATCGGGATGGCATCTAAAAGTACAACTCAGAATTTCGATGCGGTGGATGCGTTTTTTGGAAGAGCGTGTGGGCGGGGTGGGGGGGGAACGGCAGGGTTTGACTGAATCTTACTGGGCGTGAGCGAAGCCTCGGGAGTGGAATTCCATGGTTTCGCCGAGGTGGGTGAGGAAGTAGTTCAGGCTGTGGTCTCCGGGGTAAGGGTGGTATTCGTGCTTCAGGCCCTCGGAGGTCAGTTGCTTATCGAGCGCGGCTGCACCTTTCTCGAAGCCGTAGTCGTCGTTCTGGCCGCAGTTGAAGTAGATGGCGAGTTTTTGCAGGCCGGCGCGATTCTTCCTGGCCAGCAGGAACGGATTATTGGCTTGCCAGTGGGCGACGTCTATCGGATTGCCGAAGACCTGGCTCAGGGCGCGAACTACGGGTGAGCCGGAGCGGGCAGCGAGGTTGACCTGCTGGGGAGAATCGAGGATGAGGGCGGCGCTTTGGGCGCTGACCGACGAAAACAATTCAGGATGGGCGAAGGCGAAGCGGAGGGCGCCGTAACCTCCCATGGAGATGCCGCCGATGGCACGGTTCGCCCGGCCGAGCGCGACGCGATACTTCTTCTCGATGTAGGGGATGAACTCGCGCAGGAAGAAGTCGTTGTAGGGGTCTTTCCCGTCGGCTGAGTTGATGTAGAAGCTGGCGCGGCCTTCGGGGGCGACTATGAGGAATTCGCCGATCTTGTGCTGCTGGCGCAGGTCTTCGATGAGGGTCCAGCCTCCGGTTTTGAAGAGAGTCTGCTCGTTGTCGCCGAGTCCGTGGAGGAAGTAGAGGACGGGATAGCGGCGCCGTTGGGTCGCGGGATCTTTCGCGTCGTAGGTGAACGGTAGCTGGACGCAGTAGTGAACGGGGCGCTTCAGAATCTGGCTATCGAGGGAACTGCAGTCGATGCGGCCTAGGGCGAAGGCGGTGGAGCTGGTAAGGATGAGGAGGGCGGCGAATCGCCGGAAGCGGCGCATGCAATCGAGTTTACTCGTAGCGCAACGCCTGGACAGGGTCGAGGCGAGCGGCGCGGGCGGCGGGATAAAGGCCGGAGATGAAGCTGATAATGATCGCGAATATGATCGCTCCGACTACCAGCCACCAGGGCACGAACCAGATCTGCTCGGGGGCGAGGTCCTGGCGTTTGAGGTAGACGTTGGTGCCGATGTTGATTACGCGGCCGATGGTCCACCCTAGGGCTACGCCGAGCGCCCCGCCCAAAGCGCCCATCACCCCAGCCTCGGCGAAGAACAGTTTTTTCACGTCGCCGTCGCTGGCGCCGATGGCCTTCATGATGCCGATTTCGCGGCGGCGTTCGAGGATGGCCATCACCAGCGTGTTCACGATGCCGATGGAGGCCACTGCCAAGGCGAGGCTGCCGAAGATTCCGAGGAAGAGATCGAGGACGGCGAAGAAGCGGCGCAGGCTGCGCGTTGCGTCGAGCATGGAGAACGTGTTGAAGCCCATCTTCTTGACGGCATCTTCCACGAGCTGAATCTTCGCGGGGTCTTTCACGCGCACGCTTACAGTGGAGTAGGTGGGCACCTTGCTGGAGGCCTGGGTGGTGTCGCGCAAGGCGGTGGGCTGGACAACGTGTAGAGACTGGACTAGTTTCAACGGCAAGAGCACCCGGGCGCGAACCGGGCCGCGCATGCTATCGGGGTCGAGGTCGGTGACGCCCACAATCTTAACCTTGAGTTCGTGGGAGACGATCGAATACGTCTCGGCTTCCTGCGAAGCGTCGCCCGCTCCCAGCGGATGCAGGCCGGTTTGGCCTTGAGGCTTAGTTTCGGGCGCTGCGGGAGCGGACACGCGCTCGGCGTAGCGCATGGTCATTTCTTTTCCCAACAGCGGCGCGGCCAGTTGAGCGACGGGAGCTTCGTCGGCGCCCGGCTTCGCCGTCTTCCCAATTAACTCGGCAGCGAAGGTCTTTTGCAGGATTACTTCCGGCGCCGTGTCCGCGGAGAAGAAGCTGCCTTGTAGGCCCTCAAACGCGTCGTTGGTCTTGTAGGAGGAGGGAATACCAGCCACCATGGTCAGGTGCGGCTTGTCTTCGTAGGTGAAGGACGTGATGAATCGCAGGTCGGGATAGGCCTCGACCACGTTGGGCAATTTCTCGATCTGCTGGCGGGCGGGTTCGTCGAGGGCTGGGCTCTCGGCGGGAGCGGGCCCGGCGGTGCTGTCATCGCCACGGTTGAAATTGCGCAGGTCACGCCGCGAGGTCACGACCACGGTGTCGAATAAACCGGATTTCACCAGACGCCGGGTGGCGAGTTGCTGAAGGCCAATGCCAAGCGAGAGCATGGCGACCAGGGAGGCGACGCCGACGGAAATACCGACGGTCGTCAGCGAATTGCGCAGGACGGATTCTTTCAGATTGCGGACTGCCAGTTCGGCCAGATCGTAGGCCTTCATGCTCGGCCCCCGGGCATAGGCGATTCCGCGACGGCCGCGACATTCGACTTTTCGTCGATCAGGGTGCCATCGGCGAGAAAAATCAGGCGCTGCGCGTACTGTTCGGCGAGTGCACGCTCGTGCGTCACCATCACGACGGTCATCCCCAAGGACTGGTTGAACTCGCGGATGAGCTTCATGATTTCCGTGCCAGTCTTGCTGTCGAGGTTGCCGGTCGGTTCGTCCGCAAGGAGAAGCTTGGGCCGGTTGATGAGAGCGCGGGCGAGCGAGGTGCGTTGCTGTTCTCCGCCGGAGAGCTCGGTTGGACGATGGTCGAGGCGCAGGCTCAACCCTACGCGGTCGAGCGCCGTGCGGGCTAGAGAATCGCGTTGGCCGCGGTCAACCTCGGCAAAGCGCAGGGGGAGTTCAACGTTTTCGATGACGGTCATGCTGGGAATCAAGTTGAAGGATTGAAAGACCATCCCGACCGTGTGCAGCCGGTGCTTGGCTAGTTCTTCACGCGACATCCGCGCGAGATCTTTGCCTTCGACGATCACGGCGCCCGACGTTGGACGATCGAGGCCGGCAATCAAGTTCAGCAGCGACGACTTGCCGGAGCCCGAGGTGCCGAGCAGCGCGACGAACTCTCCGGAAGGGACCTGGATCGAGATGCCATCGACGGCACGAATCAGGCTCTGGCCCATGGGGTAGTGGCGGCAGACGTTTTCGGTACGGATGGCTGCAGTTGCATTCTGAGGATTGAGGCCTGCGCGGGAGTTCATGAAGTCTTAGCGAACCTCTCCTCGCATCACACGCAGTGCATCCGGGTCGGCCGGTTCTTTGCTGCCGGCCAGGTCGTCCCCATTTTCCGGGATCACGTCGCCCTCACCCGGCGCGAGGAACAGATTGCTCTCGATCCCCTGCTGGGTGGTGTAGAGGTCATAGTAGCGCCCGTGCTGATCATAGAGCTGTTCATGTGTGCCGCGTTCGACGATCTGTCCCTGTTCGACCACGAGGATCTGATCCGCGCGGCGGATAGTGGAAAGCCGGTGCGCGATGACGAACGTGGTGCGTCCCTGCATAAGGTAGGAGAGGCCGTGCTGGATCATCTGTTCCGATTCCGAATCGAGGCTGGACGTTGCCTCGTCGAGAATCAGGATGCGGGGCTCGGCGAGAATGGCGCGTGCGATGGAGATGCGCTGGCGCTGGCCGCCGGACAGCTTGACACCGCGCTCACCGACGATCGTGTCGTACTTATCGGCGAAGCCTTCGGCAAATTCATCGACGCGGGCGATGCGGCAGGCGCGCATGATCTGTTCTTCGCTGGCATCCGGCCGGGAGAAAGCGACGTTCTCGCGAATCGTGCCGTCGAAGAGGAAGGATTCCTGCAGAACCACGCCGAGGCGAGTGCGGTAGGAGTCGAGACGCACGGTACTCAGGTCCACACCATCTAGAAGAATCTTTCCGCCCGTGGGCACGTGAAATGCGGAGATCAGCCCGATCGTCGTCGACTTGCCCGAACCCGACGAGCCCACCAGTGCGGTCACCGTCCCGGGTTCGGACACAAACGAGACATCGTGCAGCACCTCGCGGGCGCCGTCATAGCTGAAGTTCACGTGATCGAACTCGACCCGGCCGACGATATCCTGCAAAATCACGGTGCGGTTGGGATCCTGATCTTCGGGGCGCTCGCCTAGAATCTCTTGCGTGCGTTCGAGTCCGGCCAGGGCTTCGGTGATTTGCGTGCCAATGGCTACCATCTGAACGATCGGTGCAACGAGAAACGCCAAGAAAGCCGTGTAGGTGAAGAAGCCACCCAGAGTGAGGGTCCCAGCCAGAATCTGATGCGCACCAACGTACATGATGACGGTTCCGACCACGCCAATCAAGACGCTGGCGGAGAGGCTCATGACTGAGGTGGCGGTTAGCGTGCTGATCACATTGTCGAGCAGACGGCGTACGCCCTTTGCGAAAACCGCCTCCTCCCTCTCTTCGGCGTGATATCCCTTGATCACACGTACGCCACCTAGCGACTCGGCCAGGCGGCCCGTGACTTCCGCATTGATTTTGCCGCGTTCCCGGAAGATGGGACGAATCGTGCTGAACGCTTTGCTCAGCGCCAGTGCGAAACAAAAGAGGAAGCTGAAGGCGAGCACGGTCATCAGGGTGCTGATGCGGAACAGCACGACCAACGCGATGCAAGCCGTCAGCATGCCGCCGGCCAATTCCACCAGGCCGGTTCCCAGCAGGTTCCGCACCCCTTCGACGTCCGACATGATGCGTGAAACCAGGTTACCGGTTTTGTTGGCATCGTAAAAAGAAACAGGAAGCCGTGATATATGAGTCTGAACTTTTTCGCGCAGTTCGGCGATCAGGCGCTGGGCGGCTTTGGAGAGGAGTTGAGTCAGAGAAAACGAAGTGATGCCCTGAATGATGGTCGCGACCAGCACAGTCAGGACGAGGGGCCGCAGTAATTCGACGCGATGTTTGGTGATGACGCTGTCGACCAAGTAGCGGGTGGAATAAGGAAGCACCAGGCCCGAGACCCGATTGATGACCATGAGCACGAAGCCGAGGGCTAGCAGGCCCTTGCGGGGACGCATGAGCTCCCAAACCACGGGCGCCACGGCGCGCAGCCTTTTCGCGTTGAGAGGAGGCTTCTTGGGCGGCTTCTGCGGGGAATTCACCGTTTGGTTAGACATCCGACGAATCCGATTCGGTTCATTTTATGCGGATTCCGGCGGCGTAGGAAATTCCCTGATTGGCTCGACAGGGCGGGAATCTAAATGGCCTGACCGGCGCAGAATCCCGACGCCCAGGCCCACTGGAAGTTGAAGCCGCCAAGGTGTCCGGTGACATCGACGACTTCCCCGATGAAGAACAACCCCGGGACACGGCGGCTTTCCATGGTCTTCGCGGACAGTTCAGCGGTATCGACGCCGCCGGCAGTGACTTCGGCTTTTTCGTAGCCTTCGGTACCGCTGGGAACGATGTGCCAGCGATGTGCCTGGCTCTCCAGTTCCGCGAGCGAACGGTTCGTCCAATCCTTCGGCAGGTGCTGGTCGAGCCAGCGCTCGGCCAGGCGATTGGGCAGGATGTGGCGAAAGGCAGCTTTGGCGGTGCTGAGATCGCGACCCGCAGGGGCAGCACGAAGCGGAGCGGTCAGTTCGTGTTGCGGAGCAAGGTCAATCGTGATCGGCTCGGATTTCTGCCAGTACGACGAAATCTGCAGGATCGCAGGACCGCTGAGGCCGCGATGCGTGATCAACATCTTGTCGTGAAATTTCTGGGTATCATACGCAACCACCACTTCCGCAGACACGCCCGACAAGTCGCAATAGTTCTTACGATCTTCGGAATTGAAAGTCAGAGGCACCAGGGCGGGGCGGCACTCGCGAATCTGCAATCCGAACTGCATCGCCAGATCGTAGCCGAGCGAGGTTGCGCCGATCTTCGGAATGGACAGACCCCCAGTCGCGACCACAAGGGCGGGCGCGTGAAACTCGGTGTCGGCCGCAGTCAGCGCAAAGTCGAAATTTTTTCGCACTTCGCGCACAGCAATGTTCAGGAAGAGTTCGACCCCGGCCTGGCGGGATTCCTGCTCGAGCATGCCTACGATTTCTCGCGCTGAGCCATCGCAGAACAGTTGCCCCTTCGCCTTCTCGTGATAGGGGATGCGATGCTTCTCTACCAACTCGATGAAGTCGGCAGGAGTGTATCGGGCGAGCACGGACTTGCAGAAATGCGGGTTCGCCGACAGAAAGTGCTCCGCCCGGCAATGCAGGTTGGTGAAATTGCAGCGGCCACCGCCGGAAATGAGAATTTTCTTGCCGATGCGATCGGCGCGCTCCAGCATTGCGATGCGACGGCCGCGCTTCCCGGCCTCGATGGCACACATCAAGCCCGCCGCGCCACCGCCCAGCACAATCGCATCGAAGTGGCGAGCATTCATCTCGAGTGGAGCCAGTCAAGCATGGCTCAGTCGGGAATGCTAACGGAAGGGAGGGAGGGTTGTCTGGTGGGGTGAGGGGGGCGCGGGCAATATGCCCTCATGACAGCCGGCAGCATGTCGGCGGTACCCGCGGGTCCGCCGACGTGTACGCGCGCCGTGTGACAGCGTCTTGGCTTAACCAGCACTTGTATAATTGTGCTCGCCCGCTGGCCCATGCGAAAGTGGCGGAATTGGCAGACGCACCAGACTTAGGATCTGGCGGGGAAACCCGTGGGGGTTCGAGTCCCCCCTTTCGCACCAATCACTTGCACGGAATCGCACACCTCCCGCTTTTCCTCTGTGCTCAAATCTGTGCCCACTCGCTCGGATTTCTGAGCCTCAGTGCTGCTGGCGGATGCAGCGGCTAGGAACGCGAACGCCCGCTCTATCGCATCCGCTTGAGGGTGGATGTATCGCTGAGTAATCGTGATCGAGCTATGCCCCGCGATGCGGGCGACCGTGAAAGCGTCGCACCCAGCTTGCCAGTTGCGTCAGTGCCGTGTGGCGAAGAACGTAAGGCTGGAAGGGAACCAACACCCGCCCACCGTCCCTCTTCGCTGCGTCATTCGCACTCTGGATCGCCTTTGCATGCTGATCCTTTGCCGTGTCCTTGTTGACGTGCCCCTCACGAGACGTGGAAGGGAAAACCCAGCCAGCCTCAGGTGCTACTGCCTTCGCGTGACGAGCCTTCAGAGAGCGTAAACGGCGGGAACATGGCGCAGGGGTCTGCCTTCCAGTTAGCGAAACATGCGCAACATTCGACACCTCAGCTGCTTAACTGATGGGAAGCCTCGCTTGAGAACGGCGACCGAAGCCCAGCGAGAAAACTACGTAACGAAGATAAGACGAAAGGTGTACGATGCCCCGCAAGGACGAGGGCCGCAAGCGGCTACTGGGGATCATGGCCGCGATTCTGACCGCCTAACACATGAGAAGGGCGAGCGACCTGTTCGGAACGCCTAGCGGTTCACTACGGACGGACAAGCTGATCTCAGCCTCGGTTCAGTGGGCGAGGAAGAAGATGATGGAGAAGACTGAAATTGCCTACCGGACGACTCTGAGCGGCGTCGTGAACGTGCCCTTAAGCCTTGCCGCTCACGCGCTCCCATCCCAGGCGATCCAGCTCGTGGTAAAGATTCATAATGCGCAGGTGGCGTAAGTGGTATTCGAGAAGTCGATTGTCCTTCAGGCCCGTCGGTTCCTTGAACGCGAAGATTTGTTCGAGCACAAGGTCGTTTACTTCATGCTCTAGCACCTGGCTGGTCGCTGTCATTAAAAGCTCCTTCCGAACCGCGCATGCTAATTTCTGACAATTCTACAGTCCGAATGTGAACAATAGGTGAACAAGCGCTGTCCCTATGCAATTCTCGAAATTTTCACATTTCTGGTTTGCTGGATGGCGGAATATGTGAACGCAGGGCCCAGCGCTGCACCGTTTCCTGAACCCCGGCGCAGCGTCAGAACTGAGCGGTCCCTTGGGGGAAGAGATCGCTCAGTGATGCGTCCCAGCAGCGCATAGCTGGGGCGCTTTTTCGTGTCTTCAAAAGCGAAGCGACTGCGCGGCTAGAATCCCTTGATGGCCAATCTCACCCCGGTACACATTCTACTGGCGCAGGAACATACTCGCCGCGTGTCTCAACTCGAACGTCTCACCAACGCAATCTGAGCACTGAAATGGGGCAGGCAACAACGGAACCGGCAGAATTGTTTCCGCTGCGAGGCGGGCCCGGATTGCCGCTGCTCAACGCGCGCGATGGGCGAACCTATGGAAAATTGACTGGCGGAGGCTTGGTGGATGGGTTCTGTCAGGGAGTGACGCGATTATTCGCCAACAGACTGGTCGACAGTTCCCCACAGCGTCCGCTCTCATTGACTTGCCCAGCCTCTGGACCTAAGATTTCACCCCAATCGGCCAAACAGTAACGCTCTACCGCATTGTCTAAAACCCGGCGGCGCGGCTTCGGAATTTACCTTCAGTTCGAGAGGAGACCCGCATGAGCGCATCCACAACAGCCATGACCTCATCCACCAGCGTGTACACCACCCCTGCGTTCTGGGAACGCTTGTGGCGCACGGGCGGCATCCAATCCATTTTCTTCTTCATCATCGCGTACGTCGTCTACGGCCATCAGCCGCAGGTCGGCGCGTCGCCCGACGCACTCGTCGCCTTCTACGAAGGCGATCGCCTACGGATCTTGATCGCTGCGGTGGTTTGTGGCTTCGCGATCCTCAGCCTGATGTGGTTCGCGGCGGCGCTCCGGACCGCCTTGGCGGATGCCGGGCAAGACGGCTGGGGCGCGGCGGCAACCGCCTCCAGCGCAGCGCTGGGAGCGCTTTTCCTCCTGCTCATGACGGTGGTCGCAGCCCTCGCGTACTCGATCGCCGGCTCTGGAAATCAGACGCTCACATCGGGACTGAACGACCTAACCTGGGCCGGGGTCGTCTTGACTTCGTTCCCGCGGGCGATGCTGATCATGTCTGGGGCGTTCGGGCTCTGGCGTGCCCGGCTGATCTCGAACGCGCTCTTCGCCGCCGGCGTCGCGGCCGTGCTGCTGGTCTTGCTGGGCGGCACTACCTGGCTGAGCGATGGATTCTGGTCACCGTATGGCGCCTATTCGCGGTTCGTCTCGCCCTGTATCGGCGTCGTGTGGGTCGTCGTCGTGAGCCGCGTCCTGTTGACCCGAGGTCCTGCCACACGTGCTGGATGGTGAGGCGTGCGGGGGCGCGACTTCGAGGGCGAGCGAGGGAGGACGCAAGGGATGAGACGAGCAGTTCGAAATATCTGCGGTTGAGTGGAGTGGCAACGATCACTACCGCGATGGGTGCGCGGTTGCAGTAGGAGCACTCGCTGTCGGGGCGCTCGCCATCGGACGATTGGCGATCCGTCACATTGCCTAGCGTGACACGGCTGCGCGTCGCCGAAGTCACGGTCCGTGACTCGGTCAAGCTACCGGACAGTGACAATCGCTATGACCGGATCGCAACCTCGTTGGGGGTCGATCGCCGCAACAAGTGACGGAGGAGCCATGTCTCGAGAATCAAGAATGTTTGCCGGAATCCTTCTCGTCGTTCTGCCTTCAGTGATGTATGGAGGCATCACTCTTCTGAGTATGGTAACGGGAAATACTCCCGGCTATTCCGATAATCCGATCCGACAAAATCTCTGGCGCGCCGGGCATGCGCATGCCGGTGTCTATCTTGTCCTATCGCTCGTCATGCTTCGCTATGTTGACGAAGCGGCGCTTTCGCCCTTTTGGAAGTGGCTTGCTCGATCGGGGGCACCGATCGCTGCAATTCTGATTCCCGCCGCGTTCTTTCTGTCGGTCGTCTCCCCAACGTCGACCCACCCGAATGGCCTGATGAATCTCGCGTATATTGGCGCACTATTTCTCGCTGCGGCCGTTCTAAGCCTCGGAGTGGGTTTGATCCGTGCCGCACGAATCATGGAACGATGATGCGGGGCAGGGAGGAAGGCGCAGGGTGGACTGGGAGAGGATCACGGGAATTCGGAAGTAGCTGTTTTTCGACTGCAAGCCTGGTAATTCAGCCCAGCGAGCGAGCCTGGAGTCAGGTACGGTTCGTTGAAGCAGGAACGAGTCGTCCGCTTGGCGCGGAAACCCTCTAATACATTGCGAGACATTTGCTCGATTTCTGGTCAGATCGCACGCCGGTCTGATCGGAAGTACCCGTGTCCATACACGGAGAGCACTCCCCGGATAGGGCCATACTGCATCTTCAAGACAAAGACGCCGACATGTTTGCGCAGTTGGTGATCGCTGATGATGAGAAGTAGCAGGGGATTCAGGAACTCACCCGCTGGCTGAGGCCTTACGAGAGAGCGAACCTCAGGCGCTGAAGCCGGCTCTCACAAGGACGCGTTTGCTGCCCGGCTAGAACCGGGCCCTTCCCATCGTCACTCAAGGTCCGGATTTTTGCGTACTCTGAATTCACATCCCGCTGGTTCACAACGACCACTGAAGCACGCTGTACGAGCGGGCCGGCACTTCGAACTTGGTGCGCGATCCGCTGGTGGTCGGCTTCTCAAAGGTTTGCGGGGTGACACGTTTGGGAGCCTCGAAGGTGTTCCTGGCCTTCAGGTCATCTCCGGTAAGGACCCATGCCGAGACGGCGCCTGACGGTGATTTGTCTTCCCAGACAAGCTCCACCTGGCGGGCCTTCGCCAGATCGCGGTTGAGGATGAACAGCGACACCTTCCCTTCGGACAGCGTACCGGCCACGTCGAGGTAGGGGACTTGATCGAGTTGGGGCGCATCGTAGGTGGGGGATTCCACCAGCAAGCTCAGAACGGCGCCACGGCCGTACTGCAGAGCCCAGCTGTAGGGGTAGTAGATGGTTTGCCGGAACAGGCCATCGGCATTGGTGGTGATGGGCGCGATCACGTTGACCAACTGTGCCAGGCACGCCAGCTTGACCCGGCCGGCGTTGCGCAACAGGGTGTTCACCAGACCGCCGACGAGCAACGCATCTTCCAGGTTGTAAGGTTCTTCCAATAGATGCGGCGCCTCTTTCTTGTGGCCGTCGACGGCGTCGCCGCTGCGGGCACGGTACCAGACATTCCATTCGTCGAACGAGAGCCAGAGTTTTTTCGCGGAGCGCTTGTGGCCGCGAACCAAATCGCAGACCGCGACGGTTTCAGCGATCTGGCGATCCATGGTGAGGTTCATGGCAAGGTACTTGGAACTGTTGCCGCCTGTGGACTCGTCATTGTCGAAGTAGCGATGCAGGGAAAGGCCGTCCACGCGGTCGTAGCATTGTTCGAGCACCTGGCGGTCCCACTCGAGGTAGGTGGGCATGAAGGGGCCGCTGGAACCGCAGGCGATGAACTGGAGAGACGAGTCGGGATCGGCGTAGCTCATCTGGCGGGCAGCGTCATCGGCCTTCATTCCGTACTCGACCGCCGACATGTGGCCGATTTGCCAGGGGCCGTCCATTTCGTTGCCCAGGCACCAGCGCTTGACCTTGTAGGGGTCGGCGATGCCGTGCTCGCGCCGCAAATCACTCCACTTGGTCCCCTTTTCAACGTTGCAATACTCCACCAGCGCGGCGGCTTCTTCCGCCGTGCCGGTGCCGAGGTTGAGTCCCATGAGGGGCTCGGTGCCGGCGAGCTTGCACCAGGCCATAAATTCATTGGTGCCGAATTGATTGCTGTTTATGGAATTCCAGGCCTTGTCGAGTTCGCGGGGACGTTTGTCCTTGGGACCAACACCGTGAAGCCAGTTATAGCCGGAGACGAAGTTTCCGCCGGGGTAGCGGATGATGGGGACGCCGAGCTGCTTGATCTCGGCGAGTACGTCTTTGCGGAACCCGTTGGAGTCGGAGAGCTTCGCGGCGGGATCGTAGATGCCTTCGTAGATGGCGCGGCCGAGTTGCTCGAGGAAAGAGCCCCACAGGTTGCGGTCGATGGAGGCAATCGTGCGCCGCGAGTCGACGTAGACCCGGACGGTGGCGTCGGAGGAGGCTTTGCTCTGGGCGAACAGCTTACCCGCCATGGTGCCGCCAAATGCAGCGGTAGCGCCCCAGGCCATGCCGGCCGTGGAAGCCTGTTTGACGAAACGGCGCCGCGAAGCGGAGAACCTAGTCATATGCGCCCTCTCAGGAAAAGGATCAGGGAAGAACAGGGTGAGGAAAGAGAATGGCAGGAAACGGTCAAAGCGACCCCCAATGAGGCCTCCAAAAGCCGGGTGCTGAGTAAACGATTTCTCGCTTGTTCCGGAAAGGGTTATAGTCCCGCGCTTTGACAGCTGTCAAGGGTTTTCCGGAGCATCCGGATCGAGGAACGGGGGTGGTTTCGAACTGGGCTGGAACCCGTTTCTCGGCCGTTGGAGGGGACCTAGCGGCGACTCGTCAGCGGAACTTCTGCTTACGAATGATTCCCGCGCCCTCGCGAATGACGACGAGTTGATCGGCGGCGACGTTGGGGATCTTCTCGATTGTGCCGTTCATCCAGCGAATGACCAGGTTGGCAGAGGCTTCCGCGCCGAGCCCAAAATGCAGACGGCGATCGTTGGCGGAGTAGAAACTCGACTGTGCGGTGACTTCCTGCGCCTGGCGCCGACCCGCGTACTCGGCGGTTACGCGGGCTCCGATGGCGCTCCGGTTGGTTTGCACGCCGACCAACAGAACCTTCAGCCAATGGTGGCCGCCCGAAACGTCGTTGCGCAGCAGGGACGGCGGCTCGTTCATGTTCATGATCAGGATATCGAGGTCGCCGTCGTTGTCGAAATCGCCAAAGGCGCAGCCGCGGCTGGCGTGCGGGTCGGTGACGCCGCTTCCGGCTTCTTCAATCAGTTCCTCGAACCGGCCGTCGCCGAGATTGCGGAAGACCAGGCGGGGAGTGCGGAACGGATAGGCGGGCAACTTGCGCTCCACCTCGGGATAGACGCTGCCGGTCGCGACGAACAGATCGGGGGAGCCGTCGTTGTCGAGATCGACGATGCCGGTACCCCACGCCACAAAGCGGGTCTCCACCCCCACGCCGGCGTGGATCGTGACGTCGTCGAAATTCCCTTTGCCGTCGTTGTGGTAGAGGACGTTGGTGTCGTCGGCAAAGTGGGTTTTGAAGATATCGAGGCTGCCGTCGGAATCGTAGTCGCCGACTCCGACTCCCATGCCGGCTTGTTCCATTCCGTCTTCGCTCAGAGCGACGCCACGTTCCAGACCCTCTTCTCGGAACGTGCCATCGTGCTGGTTGCGGAACATCCAGCTGGGCGTGGAGTCGCAGGCGACGTAAATGTCGGGCCAACCGTCGTTGTCGAAGTCGGCGGCGACCACTCCCATGGGGTAGGCTCCGGAGGCCGCGGCCACGCCCGAGGCCTTGCTGACATCGGAAAACGTGCCGTCGCCGTTGTTGTGGAACAGCTGCACGTAGCCGGTGGGCAGGCCGCGGGGACCGCAGTTTACGGGAACGCCCTTCCAGTTGCAGTCCGCGTTCGAACCCGGTTTGGGGAGCTTTTCGAGCGTGGTGTTGAGGTAGTTGGCGACAAACAGATCGAGCCGGCCGTCGCGATCGTAGTCCACCCAGGTGCAGCCCGAGCCGTAGCGGACCGCGGCCTGATGCAGCCCGGCTTTGTCGGTCGCGTCGGAGAACGTGCCGTCTCCGTTGTTGTGATAGAGCACGTTCTGACCGTAGTAGGTGATGAACAGGTCGTCGAAGCCGTCGTTGTCGTAGTCGCCCACCGTTACGGCGGAAGCCCATCCCGTGCGCTGCAGCCCGGCTTTGGCAGTGACGTCGGTGAAAGTGCCGTCGCGATTGTTCTTGTAGAGGCGATTGGTGGTGCCGGGAGGGGCGCCGTCGAGACGAGTGCCGCTGAGAACGAACAGGTCCATCCAGCCGTCGTTGTCGTAGTCGATGAAGGCCACGCCACAACCGACCACTTCGATGATGTAGCTCTTGGTGTCGATGGCGCCGTAAATCACGGGCTGGGTAAGGCCGGCCTGCTTGGCGACGTCGGTGAGGTGCGAAAAGAATGGGCGGCCGGAAGGCTTGCTGCGCGGTTGCGGTTTGACGCCGCGGGAGGAGACTCCCTGGCCAAAGGCGGCACGGGCTGCAGCAGTGCTGGCCGTTGCTGCCAGAGCGGCGATCAGTTGACGGCGAGTAATCATGGTGTCGATTCGGTCGCTTTACCGCCACCTTAATGTCCGGCCTTGTTCGAATTCCGACCAGTTGATCGGCGGTTCGCGTTCAGCTGGCATTCGGCGCGTGAAAGAAGGTTCACGGTTGTGGCAGAGCGCTTCCCTGCCCTTCCACAAGAGTGACATATTGATCGATGGGGAGATTTGTGAAGCGTTCCACACGCCCGCTGGGCAGCGGCCACTTCACTTCGACCCAGTCGATCTGGGTGCGCTTGCCGATGCCCAAGACCAGGCGCGGGTCGTGCGAGGCCAGATAACTTCCCGCCCCGGTCTTGAAGCGTGAACGCTTGAGATCTCCGGCCTGCCATGTGATCAGAGCGCCCACGGCGTCGGGATTGGCCTTCTTCGCAACCAGTTTCACGCCCAACCAGTGGTTGAGACGCCCCACCTGGTTCTTGAGCAACAAGGGCGAGGCGTTGTTGACCGCGACGAGTACGTCGAGTCCTCCGTCGTTATTGAAATCGCCAATCGCCATGCCGCGGGCCGCATAGGGCTTTGCGAAAACGGGGCCGCTGGAGGCAGTCACGTCGTCGAATCCTTTGCCGGTGCCGTGAAACAGCAACATGGGCTCGCGATACTTGACTTCGCTAGCATGCTCCTCGATTTTTTCATCCGGGTGGCCATCCGCGAGGAGGAAGTCCAAGTTTCCGTCGTTGTCATAGTCGAAGAACTTTACTCCCCATCCGCTCATCAGCCGCGTGACCCGACCGATGCCGTAGGGGACGGCCATGTCGTCGAAGGTCTCGTCGTGGTTGTTGTGATAGAGCGAGTACATCTCCTGGTCGACGTTGGTGACGAACAGGTCCGTCCAGCCGTCCTGATCGTAGTCGGCGGCGTCGACTCCCATCCCCGAGCGCGCCCGCCCCTCGGTGCTGAAGCCCACGTTGGCCTGGAGGCCGACCTCTTCAAATTTCGCGTTGCCGCGGTTGACAAAAAGGAAATTTTCCACCGTGTCGTTCGCGACAAACAGGTCCATGCGGCCATCGTTGTTGATATCGCAAGCCACGACACCCCAAGCCTTGCCCAGAGACTTTGCGATGCCAGACTCGCGGCTGACGTCGGTAAAAGTGCCGTCGCCATTGTTATGGAACAGCCAGCTTGGCGTCGGCTCGTAAACGCGCGGAATGCAATAGTAGCGAGCACCGGTCTGACGGTTGCCGCAGAATTTGTTCTTTGACTTGTCGAAGTCCACGAACCGGCAAATAAAGAGGTCGAGTTTCCCGTCGTTGTCGTAGTCAAACCAGACCGCACTCGACGCCCAACCTTCGGTGGGCAAGCCAGCTTTTTTCGTGAAATCAGTGAACGTTCCGTTCCCGTTGTTATGGTAGAGAATGACGCCGTTGTATTGTGTGACAAGCAGGTCGGCAAAGCCGTCGCCGTCGTAATCGCCAACCGCCACGCCCATCCCATACCCGCCGCCGGCGACCCCGGCTTTCTCGGTTACCTCCGTGAATGTGCCGTCGCGGTTGTTCCGGTAGAGCGCGTTACGGAGGGGCGGGTGAGGATCGAAGAAATCGCACTTGCCGCTGTTGACGAGGTAAAGGTCCATCCAGCCATCGTTGTCGTAGTCGATGAACGCGCAGCCGCCGCCTACGGTTTCGGGCAGGTACATCTCGGGCGAGCGCCCGTTGCTATGCATCCAGGTAACGCCGCTGGTCTCAGGCGGAACAAGTTCAAAGGGAAACGGGTTCGCGGGTTGCGGCGTTGCGAGGCAGGAGAGGGAGGGGTACGACACCCATTGGCCGGCAAGGAACCCGCCCAGCAGACCTTTCAGGAAGGTGCGGCGCGAGTCGATGTCCGCCCCTGGTTTTTGGACCCTCAAGCTGTATAGCCCTCAGTTAGACCTGTCCAAGTGCAGCGCTGTGTGGCGAGCACTTTTCCCCAACAACAAGCGCCCGAACCGAAGCGCTCGCAACCGTCTTAGCGCTCACGGAAGTTGTGCCGGTGGACTGTCGGCGTGCTATAAAAAACACACATGGGTTGCCTTGGCGAGCGCATCACGTCTCACCGGATCTGCGTTTCCATTGTTCAGTCAGCACTCTTCCGGCACGCGCTACGCCCGGCACGACTACTCCCAATAATAATCCTATCGGGCATCGCTTTCGCGCAAATCAATCACGTCGAGGTGGCGGCGCGATTGCTCAGTCAGGGGCAATTGGAACAAGCGGAGACGGAAGCGCGCAAGGCGTTGGGAAGTCCTGACACCCGGGCGTTAGCGCTGGCCATGCTGGGGACAATCCGGTTGCAGGAAAGCAAGTACGATGAGAGCGTCAGCTTTCTGACCCAGGCGTTGGCGCTGAATCCTCGGCTGCCGGGAGCGCGAACCAGCCTGGGGAGCGCTTACGCGCTGCAGGGCGAAGTCGACCTGGCGAGGAAGAGTTTCCGGGAGGTCCTGCGGATTGATCCGGCGAACGTCAATGCACGGCTGAGTCTGGCCAAAGTGGAGGCGTCACTCCATAACTTTCAGCAATCTTTGGACGTAGCGGCGCCGATCGTGGCCCAACTGAGAGGGACCGAGGACGGCCTGCTGCTGCTCGCGACCGACTACGGGGCGCTGGGCAGAAAAGAAAAACTGAAGGGCCTGGTGGGCGATTGGAAGGGTATGTCCACCGCGTCCCCTGAAGCATCGTTGGACTTTGGCGACCTGCTGGCCATGTATGGGATGACGGCCGAGGCCAAGGAACTTTTTGAAAGCCAAGAAACCAAGATCACCGAGCAACGCTCCTCAACTCTTGCTTACAGGCTCGGGAGAGGTTTTTTGGCAGTGGGTGCGCTCGATCGGGCCGAGACCAACTTACAATTCGCCCTTACCCAGGACCCTCAATGTGTCGTCTGTTTACAGGGTCTTGCCGAGGTTGCGGAGAAGGAAGGAAATACCGAGAAGGCCCTGGCGCACCTGATTGCCGCGAAGAAGATGGATCCGGAGAATCCTGAACTCCTGTTTGAATTTGGAAAGGTGTGCCTGCAACGAAATCTGCTGGACGATGCTATGCCGGCATTGATCAAGGCAGTGGCCCTGAAACCGGATCAGGAGCCGTATGTGTATGTTCTGGGTTCCGCTTATGTTGCGCAACACGATCTGCCTAAGGCCGCATCGCTCTTCGGCGGACTTTTGCAGAAGCATCCAAAGGATGCCGTCCTGAACTACGCGATGGGTTCAGTTTATTACCTTCAGCATAAGTATGGGGAAGCTGAGGCGTCCTTCAAGGAGAGCCTTCGAGCCCAGCCCGACCAGATTGCAGCCTCCTACTATCTTGGCCTTACTTATGACGCCATTGGGCAGGACGATAAGGCAATTCCGATATTTCGTGACCTCGTTAACACTCATCCGGAACATGCCCCTTCTTATGTCCAACTAGGGAGCATACTTTTGCGGCAGCACCAGTATGACGAATCACAAAAGGCTCTCGAAAGCGCCGTAGCCCTCGATCCCCGCTCCGTGGAAGCGCACTATCAAATGGGCATGCTGCTCCGTCGCCTCGGCAGAACTGCTGAGTCGGACGCGCAACTCGCGGAATCGCGCAAGCTCGAGGGGGAACGGCGAGCGGAGAGCAGTTTGCATCTCCGATTGCTGCTGCCGGAGTAATCGGGCATTCGGCTATGCTTTCAAGAGGGTGGAGGATCAGGCCAATCCATGGACTCTAGCCGTTTTTCGCGACGCGAGTTCCTCCGCCAGTTGGGGCGGTTGGGCAAGGTCCTACCGGCGTCATTTCTGCTGCCCGGCTCGGGGGCGGCCGCTTTTCAAAAACCGGCGGCTTCCCCGGCCGCCAGGAAGGCCACGAAAGTTCTCGCCCCCGAATCCGGGTTTTCCTTCACAGACGTTACCGCTCAGGCGGGGTTGAGCGGAGCCATCAACGTTTTCGGCGGCATCGATCGCAAGCGGTATCTGCTGGAGGAGATCGGCTGTGGTGTCGCTCTCTTCGACTACGACAACGATGGCTGGCTGGACATCTTCTTCGTAAACGGGGCGCGGTTTGACGGTGTCTCACCGGAGCATCAACCTTCTAACTTCTTGTTTCATAATAACCAGGACGGGTCTTTTACCAACGTAACGGAGAAGGCTGGACTAAGTCACTCTGGATGGGGTCAAGGGTGTTGTATTGGAGACTATGACAATGATGGAAATAACGATCTATTTGTGACTTACTGGGGTGGACTTGTCCTGTATCACAATAATGGAGACGGCACATTTACGGATGTTACTGAGAAAGCCGGCCTGTTACAGAAGACTTTGCGCCCGCGATGGAATAGCGGGTGCTGCTTTGTCGACTACGATCGGGACGGCCACCTTGATCTGTTTGTGGCGAACTATGTAAATTTCGATCCCCAGGTGGTGCCGCAACCCGGAGACAACCAGTACTGCCGCTACTACGGCTTGTCGGTGGGCTGCGGACCACAAGGCCTGAGCGGCGGGACCAACATCCTGTACCACAATCGCGGCGACGGAACGTTCGAAGACGTTTCCGAGCGATCCGGGATTGCGGTTCCGCGGGGTCCATCCGCGCCAACGATCGACCGGGTGCAGTGGATTCCAGCTGGCTCGTACGGCCTGGGTGTATGTGCGGCGGACTTCGACAACGACGGGTGGCCCGACATTTACGTCGCCTGCGACTCGGTGGCCAGCCGCTTTTATCACAACAAGCAGAATGGAACGTTCGAAGAGATCGGAAGTGATATTGGTTGCGCCTTCAACGAGAACGGGACCGCCCAGGGGGGCATGGGCGTCGGAGTGGGCGACTACGACTGTGACGGCTGGCTCGATATCGTCAAGACAAACTACTCGGACCAGACCGCGAATCTATATCACAACAACGGTGACGGCACCTTCTATGACGCCGTTTACCAGGCTGGGATGGGCGGCAACACCAAGTATTTGGGATGGGGCGTGGGTCTCTTTGACTTCGACAACGACGGCTGGCCAGATGTCTTCATGTCGAACGGCCACGTGTTCCCGGAAGTCGACACGCGCAAGCTGCACGTGACCTTCAAGGAGAAAAAGATCGTATACAAGAACCTGGGGAACGGGCGCTTTGCCGACGTCACCGCGAGCACCGGGGCGGCGACGAATCAACTACGCAGCAGCCGCGGTACGGCATTCGGAGACTTTGATAACGACGGAGATGTCGACGTCGTGGTGATCAACATGAACGAGCCTCCGTCCCTTCTGCGTACGGATTGCCCCGCCGAGAACAACTGGCTGAAGGTTAAGTGCATCGGGACCAAATCGAATCGCAGCGCGATCGGGGCGCGGGTCAGAGTCGTGACGGGGCGGCACTCCCAGATCAACGAAGTGATGAGCGGTTCCAGCTTTATGTCGCAGAACGACCTGCGCCTGCACTTTGGGCTTGGCCAGGCGGCGCAGGCGGACCTGCTGGAGGTCCGCTGGCCACTGGGCTTGGTCGAGTCGTTTAAGAACGTCGAAGCGAATCGACTGCTCGTGGTTCAGGAAGGGCACGGGATCGTGCAGAAGGCGAAATTAGGCAGGGGATGACACTCGTACGCTGCACACGGACCGGGACACGACAAAAGCGACAGCACGAGTAAACCGGAATGGGATTTCACCCGCTCCCTCAGGGGCTGAAGCCCGGGGTCTATGCGCTCAGGTGGCCCGACTAGAGTCATGTCCTTCCCAATGAAGGGGAAGAAATTGCGTTCTTGAGGTTTCACCCGCGGTCAAAAACAGATCCCTCCTGTCTCGCTGCGCTCGAGCTTCGGAATGAACAACGGTAGCCTCGATGCGATCGGGAGAGGAAGAGCTTTCCGCAAGCCCTCACATTGGCCAAGGCTGATTGGAGCATCCCGCCAGAAAATACAACACCCGCCACGCTCTTACGCGTGGCGGATGGATTGGTTGAGAGAAGAAGGTTAGTTTAGAAGAAGACCTGCAAGCCGAGTTGCATGCGCCTCGGGATGTTGCACTGGCTGCCGGTGTGGCCGAAATCGCTGTTGCCGTTGTTTGCGATCCAGTTCTGATCCACGGGGCAGAAGAAAACACGGTTGAAGACATTGCCTATATCGGCTTCGAAGCGAACATACTTGCGCTCGCCGAAGTAGGTGTCCTTCATGATGGTGAAGTCTTCGTTGAAATACTTGAAGCCGCGGACGCTCGAGTCCTCCCTCGGAGCGTTTCCGAAAAATGCCGTGCCCGGATCCGACCACCCGGTTTGGTTCAGGTAGGAATCCGAGTAGGGGTTGCTGAAATGCCCGCTACGCCCGCTTCCGGACTTATTGGGGAACAGGGCGTTGGTGAACAGGTAATTGCTCAGGGTGTTGGGTGTGCCGATGGAGAGCGGCCTGCCCGAGGAGTAGGACTGCATCACCGAGATCTGCCAATTGCCGATCACTTTGTCGGCAGCCCCACTCGCGCCCCCTAGGACTGCCTTACCCTTGCCGAAGGGCAACTGGTAGACCCATCCCGCCGACAGGATCTGCGGAACGTCGTCGGAGCTGACGGTGTAGAGGTTGCTGAAGTTGCTGGGATTCTGGATGGGAGGTCCTCCGGATGCCAGACCTGCCTCGGCCCCGTTGTTCATCAACCTGGAGTAAGTGTAGGCAACCTTGGCCTGCAGACCGTGACTCATGCGCTTTTCGAAAGCGGCCTGCAGCGCGTTGTAGTGACTCTCGCCGTAGTTGAAGAAGCGCCAGTTGATGATCTGGTATTGCGGCCACGGCCTCAGGGCCTGGGCCACTGTGCCCGTGAACGTCGGATAAGGCGCAACCACCGTACCGCAACTGCCAGCGACAGTGCAACTGCCACTGGTGAACGTGGCGCCCAGCACAGGAGCTCCCAAGCTAAGTACACTGGCGGGGTTCATGTTGTCAGCGACGCCGCCGGAGCTGCGTCCGTCAAGCAACCGCGTACCGTGGTTGCCCACGTAGGCGACGTCAATCATCATGTTGTTGCTCAACTGGCGCTGGAACGAGATCGACCAGTTCTGATACCTCGGCATGGTGTACATCTTGGCGTAGACGCCTACCGGACTCCCGCCGTTTGCGACGCCCGCATTCAACTGAGGTGGGAGCGTGATCGCCGAAGCCGGGAACTGGCAGTTAGAAACGCCGATTGAATTCTCAAGCGTGCATCCCGGAGTGCCGGCCGCGTTCGGTCCGCCGAAATAAAACGCGGGGAACCTTCCATTGGTGGTGTTGGGCACGAACGGATTGGTCTGGTAGCCGTCCACCGGGTATGGATCCCAGGAATCGGCCGGCACACCTGCGTAGTAAATGCCGTAGCCGCCACGAATCACCGTCTTGTCATTCAGGCCATACGCAAATCCGATGCGCGGCCCGACGTTCCAGCTGCTGTCACCGTTCGCCTTGGAGGCATTAAACACCGTGGCACCCAGAACCCCGACGGGATTTTGGGCGGCGGGATCGAAGGTGGAGAAGCGGTTGAACTCCTCCGAAAGGCCTGACTGCCAATCGAACCGGACGCCGATCGATACGTTCAGCTTCTTGGTCAGCTTGATATCGTCATTCACCCAGGGGGATGAATATCTCATCTTGGGCATGTATTTGAACGGCACGGAGAAGTTGGCGCTGTCCGCCTGGCCCAGCATGAAGGAAGCGAACTCGTTCCCGGTAGGCCCCCCGTTCAGGACCTTACCGGTAGCGTCGTAGCCGGCCGTCTCATTATCGTTGAAATTGAAGTTGCCGCCCGTATTCACCGCCCAACCGGTCTGCGGGAAGGTCATGTAGCGGAACTCGAACCCGGCCTTGACGGTGTGCTTACCGGTAACCCAGGAGACGTCATCGAGGAACTGGTAGCGATTGTTGATGTCGGCTCCGTTGCTCGCCCAAGGCGTGCCGTAATGGGTATAACCTACTGCGCCATTGAAGTTCAGTTGCGCCAAGCCCGCGTTGTTGAATATGGGCTGATCGGGCAGGCCAAGGCCGAGTTTCTGGTTCCAGCCTACGCCTCCAGACAACATGCTGCCTCGCATGAGCCACCGGTCGTAAGCGATAGTGGCGTGGTTAAACAAGTTCGGCCGGATCACATAGTTGATCTGGACGTGATCGAAGTGGTTGGTGATGCGCTGGAAGAACCCCTGGCCGATGTAGGTGTCGTTCGCGGCGGAATCGGTCTGTCCATTATGTACGGTGTTGCAGCCTTGTGGGCCGCCGCAGTGCGCGGTACGCGGCCGGATGTTCTCGTAGTACGTGTTACTGATCGAGAACTTGTTGTTGAAGGTGTGGTCGAACCGCATCAGCCAGGTTCGGACGTTAATCTTGTCGTTGTCGTCCGAGTTCCCGCCGAATCCATTCACGCGCGTTTGGTTGCGGTCAGGATTTGGCATCAGCGCGATGAGGGCAGCTGCAGAGGGACTTCTCAGCGGGTCGCCGGCGGGAATGATGTTCGCCTGACCCGCGATGGGGAGACCCGTGGTGGGATCAAAACCATAACCGTCGCGCACCGGAATTCCGCCGACGGTTCGCGTGGTAGCCGGGTTGAAGACCTCACCCTGATAAATAGGACGACCCAACGCGTCGGTTGCCACCTGTTTAAGCCCGGCTGCGTTTGTCGTGTCCGGCACAAGAAACTCCGTGAAGTTCCCCTGCTTCTGCAGCTGTGTGGCGAGTGTATTCACAAAACCCGTGTTGACGGTGCTGTGATAGTCCATGCCGTCAAGATTGAAGAACCAGAATGTCTTGCCGGCCTTGGGGACCGGCCCGCCCAGGGCAAAGCCCCAGTTATTCTGGGTAAGGGGCAGTTTGTTGTTCAAACCTTGCCCTTTTAGCTGTGGTCCAACGAAATAGTTCGAGCCGTCGAATTTATCGGTGCCGTAGAAATCGTACAAGTTGCCATGATACTTCTCGGTGCCAGACTTGGTGGTGTAGGTGATGAAGCCGCCGCTGGTGTGGCCATATTGGGCAGAGAACGTGTTCTCGACCACCGTCATTTCCTGCACTGACGGATAGGGGATCGAACTCTCCTGCGTGCCCTGGTGACCCTCGGCGTAACCGAATTCCGCGCCGTCAAACCAGTTCGCGGTGGCCAGGGTCTGGCCGCCGTTGATGCGCGAGGTGAACTGGCTGCCGCGGAAGATCGCGTCCCCGTTGGGCTGCATGGGCACAAATCCGGGCTGCAACTGCAGCAGCGATTCAGCCAAGCGGATGTCAGCGCCCATCACAGCCGGCATATCCCGATAGTAGGTCTCGCTCACGGTGTGCGCCACAGTTGGGTTTTCGGTGTTGATCTGCGTGGCGGTCGCCATGACCTCGACGCTCTGCGTGACCGCGCCGACTTCGAGCTTCACGTCCTGCCGCCAGGTCTGGCCGCCCGTGAGCCGGATGCTGGTTTGGGAGAAGACCTTGAAGCCTTCTTTCTGGACCTCGACGGTGTAGAGTCCGATCTGGAGCGGAGGTGTGCTGAAGTTGCCGGCACTGTTCGTACCAACCTGTGTAATCACGCCGGTTTCCTGATTGATGATCTTTATCTGGGCGTCCGGAACCGCAGCGCCGGTGGCGTCGGTGACGATGCCTGTAATCTGACCACGGTCGGCAAGCTGGGCATAGCTCGCGAGCGCGCTGAAGGCAACGAAAACACAAAGCAGAAATACGCAGGAAAGCACCGATCGTTTCATTTCCACTCCTCCCACCAGCTAGCTTGCATCGATCCAGCGTGAAACCAATCGCGGGCGCAGATCGACGACCCCCCTCTTAACGAAAGGTCTGAGTCGTCGTTCTCCACACCCAGTTCGGAAATTTCACGAAAGAATTAGCGCGTCCCTAGAGTTGAACCCTGCGAGAAAAGGCCCGGCCAGACGGCCCAGTAAACCTTTTCTCACTTACTGGGTAGCGTATTTACTAAATGTCGTAGAGCGAAGTCAAGAAGAATCTAGTAGAAAAGAATTAGGCCTCATTCCCGAAGTGGAACTGGCCCGTGTTCTTGGAGGGAGGGTAGGCGTCTTGTATCTTGCTGCAAACACATGGTTAAACAGCTGTTTGGGCTGGAGGGGATGGGTGCAAGCGGTATCGATTGAAAAGGGGTTTCGGAGGTCAATTGCGTTTCGCAACGCAGAAGATTTTGCAGGTTCGGGAAGCCGAAAAAACCAGTAGATCGTTTACCGCCGCGCCCGCCGGACGGCAAACGGCCTGGCCGAATGGTGGGGGATTTTGCTTCGGCGCAATCGAAATCGTGCGCTATGATACGAATCCTTGCGGCACGCGCAGCGGGGCGCTCCTTGCCCAGTGTTCGTCGAGGAAATGTCTAGCCCATGCTCTGTTGCACCAAAATTCCTCACACCATTGCCATCATCGTTCTCGCTGCGTGCGCACCGCTGTTCGGCCAAGCACAGGGGGGGAAGAACGCTCCGGCATCGGTGAGCCAGATCGAGAACCAGATCCGGCAGCATCCGGACAACCCAAAGCTCCACGTCGCGCTGGGCTTGGCTTTCTGGCGGCAGAACGACTTCCCGCATGCTCTCGAAGCCTTTCAGCGGGCAGTGAAGCTGGGCCCCAACTCTGCGGACGCCCACAACTGGCTGGGTGTGGCCACTCTGGAGAAGGGCGATTTCACCGGCGCCATCGCCGAGTTCCGTAAAGCCATTGTTCTCGACCCGAAATACACGCGGGCCTACGCCAACCTGGGATCGGCGCTCAACAAGAACGGCGAACTCCCGGAGGCCGTAAAGGTCTTTCGAAAGGCGGTTGCGCTCGCGCCCAACAGTCCCGTCGCTCACATGAACCTGGGTGTCGCTCTGCGGGCGCAGGGCGATGCCAAGGGCGCGCTCGTTCATTTGCGTTTCGTGGCGGAGCACGAACCGGACGACGCCAATGCTCGCTTCATGCTGGGCCAGACT
Source organism: Terriglobales bacterium (assembly GCA_035567435.1). GTDB lineage: Bacteria > Acidobacteriota > Terriglobia > Terriglobales > Acidobacteriaceae > Gp1-AA133. The sequence continues at coordinate 33,519 of DATMPS010000040.1, forward strand.
TTGCAGCAGAGCGGTGATCTTACCGGGGCCATCGAGGCATTCGAGAAGACCCTGCGGATCGATCCTGAGTTTCGCGAGGCCTACTATGCGCTGGGGTCAGCCCTGAAGCAGCAGGCCGCTTCCATGCCCAAGCCGCGGTCGCCATCGCCGAGTCCTGCCGCCGACCTCTACAAGCGCGGCGAACAAGCAACTGCCCAGGGCGATCTCAAGGAAGGCCAGCGCTTGCTCGAGGAAGCTGTCGGCAAAGATGAAAACTATGCCGACGCACAAAATCTGCTGGGCTTCATCCTGGGCCAGCAGGGTGATTTAGTTTCCGCGCTTGGGCACCTGGAAAAAGCTGTGGCACTCCGCCCCGACTTCTCAGACACGCACTATAACTTTGGCGTGGCACTGTGGTACAGCGATTCGAAGCCCAAAGCGATTACGGAGCTGCGAGAAGCGGTGCGGCTCGATCCTTCTGCGGGCCCGGGCTGCGCCTTTCTCGGAATGGCATTGCGCGAGACCGGACAACTCGAAGACGCTCGACGTTACCTGCAACGGGCCATCGCGCTGCAGCCGTCGTTTGCCGCTTCCTATGTCGATCTCGGACTGGTCTACCTTCGCGCGGGCGATCTGGATCGAGCGGGCGGACAATTTGAGACGGGGCTGAATTTCTCCGCGGCATCGGCGGGACCTGTACCCGATTGGGACGCCGCGGTCGCGGGTCTTCGCCAGGCCCTGGCGGCAAAGCCCGACCGCGCCGAAGTGCACAACCTGCTCGGACTTCTCCTTGGGCACAAGGGCGCCGACAGTAAAGAGGTGCTGGCCGAGTTTCGAGAGGCTGTTCGACTGCGTCCGGATTTCGCCGAGGCGCACAACAATATCGGGCTCGTGTTGGCGCAGGCTGACGATGGAGCGGGCGCGATTACGGAGTTTCGTGAAGCGGTGCGGATCCAGCCCAACTACGTGGATGCTCTAACGAATCTGGGCGCTGCGTTGATCTCGACCTCCGCCGATACCGGAGAGGCGGTTCGCGTGCTCGAAAAGGCTGTCGCGCTTGCGCCCACCTCGATTAAGGCGCAGTTCAACCTGGCCGAAGCCTACGGTGCCGACCCGAGCTACGGGCGTCCAAAGGAAATCGAGCAGTTGCGCAAGCTAGTGGCCACCGAACCGAATTTCCCGGGCGCGCAACTAGCGCTGGGGAAAGCTCTGTTAGGTGAAGGCCAAGCGGAGGAATCGGTCGGCGCACTCCAGGAAGCGGTGCGGCTCGATCCCCAGGGGACACGAGCTCACTACCAGTTAGGCCTGGCACTTGCGCGAGCCGGACGCAAAGAGGAAGCTGCCACGGAGCTGCAGAAGAGCCGCGAATTGGCCTCAGCCGACGACCACAGGCAGAATTCCGATTTGGATATCGCCGAGGGCCGGGCCGCGCTCGATAAGGGCGATTTGAACGAAGCCACCACGAAATTCAAGCACGCGCTTATGCTCGAGCCCAAGTCTTCCGACGCTGAACATTTCTTGGGCGTGGTGCTGGAAAAACAGGGCGATGCTGAAGGCGCACTAGCTGCTTATCGCAAGACGCTGGACCTCAATCCCGGCGACGTTTCTGCCAGAGAAAGAGTCGAGGCTCTTTCCGGGGAGAAGAGCGGCGACGATCCAGCAGGCATCGCTGAATTCACCAACTACATCAAGACGGGCAAGTTCCAGGAGGTCGAGCCTCTGCTGGCGGCTTATGTCAAAGACCATCCGAAGTCGTCGTGGGGCTGGTACGCCTTGGGGTACAGCCAGTTCGCGCAAAAGAAAATCGGAGAATCGATTCAGTCCTTGGCGCAGTCGTTGCAACTCGACATCCAGAACGCGGAAGCGCACAAGATTCTCGGCCGCGATCTGATGGTGATTGGGCGGTTCGAGGCGGCCCAGGCGGAGTTCGAACAGGGAATCCGCTACAGCCCGCGCTCAGCCGAGATGCACTTCAACCTCGGCAAACTCTTCTCGATCCGGGACAACTGGGCGCTCGCGCGGAGAGAATTCGAAGCCGCGGTTCGTATCGACCCGAACTACGTGGAAGGTCTGGACGGTCTGGGATTTGCCCAGGACGCCCTCGGCGACGATGATCAAGCTGTTGCCAGCTACGAGAAAGCGATCGCCATCAACGAATCGCGGCAAGGAACCTTCGTATCGTCCCATGTGAACCTGAGCGCGCACTACAATCGGAAAGGCGATTCTGCCAAGGCTCTCGAATATGCCCGGGCCGCGCTGAAAATTGATCCGAAGTCAGACGGCGCCTGGTTCCAGCAGGGCAAGGCACTCGAGGCCCAGGGTCAGTTGAACGATGCGGTGGAAGCGGTGAACCGAGCCGTTTCGATCAATTCGCGAGCCGCTTCTTATTACTACGTCCTGGCCAATATTTATAAGCGGCTGGGGAAGGCGGAAGAGCGCCGCCAGGCGTTGGAATCGTTCCAGCGTTTGGAGAAAGAATCCAACGAGATGGAAGGCATGCGCGAGAGCCTCGCGCATCGATCGCCCACCCCAGCGCAACCGAGCAGCCAGCACGACTAGGCCGGCGACGCCCTGACTCCCGTCAAGGGCTCTACGGTTGCGTCCCCGTCAACTCGCGCAGGATCGCAGCTTCCCTTTCGCGATACGGCTTCCCGTCCGCGTAGAACACTTCGTGGAACCACACCGGCGGCGGCTGGAACACATACGGATGTTCCCACGACTCCCAGGGCAGATTGGTCTGAGTCTTGCCCACAACCAGTCCCCAGTTAATGGCAGCGACGTGGTGCTTCTTGGCGATGGGCAGGATCGCGTCGAACGTACTCCCCACTGGCCGCGCCATGAACTCAGTGCAGATGATGGGGCGATGGTAACGCTCCAGCCACTGCAGGTGCTTCTCGAATTCCTCCGGCCATTCGTAGCTGTGAAACGAGATCACATCCGACTGTTCCAGCTGAACCCGCTGCATGGGGTTCAGCTTTTCCGCAGAAGAGTAATCGCCTTCCCAAACGCCGCTGGTCAGGGGCTGCAGGGGATCGGTCGAACGGGCCCAGGTAAACACCTGCGACAGCAAGGCGGTCACAAGTTCGACCTTGTTTTTCGGATCGCGTTGTCGATACGGCGAACCGTTCATGTTGTCCGGTTCATTCCACAGGTCCCAGGCCAGAATGCGCGTATCTTTCGCGAACGCCCCCACCACTCCCTGGACATAGGTCTTCAAGCGCGGATACTGCGAGGGGTCTGACAGCGCGGCGGCGCCCGGACTCTGCACCCATCCCGAGTTGTGCACGCCCGGGATCGGCGGGCGTTGCGGTCCGAGTTGCGGACTCGGATCCCAGCAGGAATCGAACAACACCAAAATCGGACGGATGTGGTGCTTCGAGGCGATCGCAAGGAACCGGTCGATCCGCTTGGTGAATCCCGCCGAATCCTGCTGCCACAGGAGGTCATGCAGGAAGACGCGCATCGTCTTCATGCCGACACCTTCCGCCCAGCCTAATTCCTTGTCGATCTCGTTCGGATCGAACGTGTCCGCCTGCCACATCTCAAGTTCGTTAATTGCGTCCGCTGGAATGAAGTTGCTGCCTACCAGCCAGGGCTGCTCCTTGTACCAAGAGTTGGCTTTCTCTTCCGACCAGCGGGTTGACTGCGCGACCAACTGCGTACAACTCGCGAAAAGAATCACGAGCAACAGTGACCACTTCGAAAAACGCATTAGAACCCCCTTTTGAGTGCCGCTTTAGGAAAGCACTGCTTCAACCGCGACGCATTATCCACAAATGCCACGACGCTGTAAACGATTACAGGTATATAGTATTCGCGCTTTGGCACACATGAGGGCAGCATGTCGCGAAGAAAAGCACTCTTCAGCTGTTGGCTCGTTGTCGCGTTCTCAACTCAATTCGTCGACGCGCAGAATTCACCAGCGTCTCGCGCCACGGTCACGATCCAGGTGGACGCCTCCAAGCTCGCGAGCTACCGAATCCCGCGCACGATCTTCGGGACGTTTCTGGAACCGATCGGCAACTCCACCTACAACGGGCTGTGGGCGGAGATTCTGCAAAATCCCAGCTTCGAAGACGGCCTCTGGGACGCGAAAAAAGTTGCCGCGATGATTGCCGAAGAACCGGCGCTTGCCCGAGCTTCCGAGTTGTCGCTGCCTCTCCCCTGGGAGCCGCTCGACTACAGTCAAGGCGCTCGATACGCACCCCGGTGGGGCGACGCCGCGAATTCACATCGCTCTCTGCTACTCATGTCTCTCCCCGGAAAGCAGTCCGGTGTCCGTCAGAAAGTCTACCTACCCATTCATCGCGTGTTGCGGTACGCGGGGAGCGTTTTCGTGAAGCACCTCGCCGGACCTCCGGAGGTCGAGGTCTCCCTCCGCGAACGCAATCACGCCGACCAGGTTCTGGCCTTTCAAAAGTTGCCCCTCAATGACGATGGCTGGCGCGAGTATACCTTCGCCTTCGAGGTCGGCCCGGAACGCTTGCGCCCGCTGCAGGCCGTGGACTTCGTCATTGCGGCCGGCAATGAAACCCGCGTTCTGCTCGATCAGGCCTCCCTGTTTCCGGCGGACTCGGTCGACGGTATGGATCCCGAAATGGTTGCTATGGCCCGCGCCACCCGGACGCCCATCATGCGCTTCGGTGGCAACTTCACTTCGGCCTATCACTGGCGCGATGGCGTCGGCCCGCGCGACAAGCGCGTCAGTATGCTGAACATCGCGTGGGGTATCCCGGAATACAACCAGTTCGGCACCGACGAGTTTCTTCGCTTCTGCGAACTGATTGGCGCCGAACCGCAGATTGCTCTCAACCTGGGGACCGGCACTCCGGACGAAGCCGCCGACTGGGTGCGCTACGTCAACGAGCACTGGGCCGACAAGTCCGGCGGGTTGCTCTGGGAACTGGGCAACGAACTGTGGGGCGATTTCCAGGTGGGATACCCTACGCTCGAGCGGGTGGCCGACCGCACCAAAGCGTTCAGCGACGCGGTGCGCAAGGTCGATCCCAAAGCGCGTCTGATCGCCACCGGCGCCGATCCCGATCACTTCCAGCCGTGGAACGCAGCGCAACTCGCCAACGCGCCCCAAGCCTTTAATTATCTTTCGACGCATTTTGTCGTCACCACAAACTCGCTGGTAACGCGTAACCCTTCTCCCGATGCGATCGCGCAAGCGACGTTCGCGCTGCCGATCGAACTGGAGCGGCGCCTGCGCGAGATGCACCAGCAGTTTCAGGATTCCCCCGCACGCGACCGCGTCACGACCGCATTTACGGAATGGCTTTTCTGGGGGCAGAACGACACCATTCCCCGGTACGACAACATGGGAGGCGCCATCGGAACCGCAGGCTTCCTGAACATGCTGCTGCGCAATGCCGACATCGTCCCGGTCGCCGACATGACCGGCATCATCGAGTTTGGTGGCATCTGGAAAAAACGCGGGCGCGCGTTTGGAGTGCCCGCCTACTGGGCATTCCGGATGTATTCGACGGCGGACGCGACGCGTCCGGTCCAGGTTCACAGCGACAGCGAGACCTACGACGTTTGGGACGGCTCCACCCGGCTGCCGAACATCAAAGCCGTTCCTGATCTGGACGTCGTCGCAGCTCTCAACGACAGCGGCGATCGGCTGACGCTGTTCTGCGTAAATCGCGATCTGACAAGAGATCTATCCGCGCAAATCCGGATCGACGGTTTCAAGCCCGGGCGGGCTGTCGCGCATTCCCTTTCGGCCGACAGCATTCTCGAGAAAAACGACGAAGTCGAGCCTGAACACGTCCACCCGCGCGACAGCACGCTGGACATAGCCTCGTCCAGCATTGCATACACCTTTCGGCACGAGAGCGTTACGGTAGTCGAGCTATCGAAGAAATAGTCGCATACTTCTCCGATCTGGTCGCTTTGATCTGGCATCTTTGTTGCTCTGTCATCTCGAGCGCAGAGAGCGAAAGCGAACGGAGTCGGGGGCTCGCCCACAGCGAAATCGAAGGGGACCCCGTGTTTGCCTGCCGGGCCACCGGCCCCCGACAAATTCTCTACCACGACTCGTGCATAGCTTTTTCTGGCGGCGCGACGGGCACCGTCCCGGCTACTTCTTCAGCACGCTCAGCAAATTGCTGTAATCGTCGGTCCAAAGCACCGGCGCGTCGCTGAACTGAAACGGCCGGTAGAGCACGGAGTCTTCCAGAACCTTATGGTTCTGCGACAGCAGCACCCAATCGACCCCGCCAAAGCTTCCCACATGATTGAACGTCAATTGCCATTTCTCGGCGAGCGCGCGCAGAACCGGGGTGAGATCCAGCACGCGGTTCGAGATGTGTACGGCGATGACCGAATCCGGGCCCTTCAAGTGCGCAAGATAAACGCCCATCGCCTCGCTGGTCAGCAGGTGAACGGGAATGGCGTCGCCGCCGAACGCGTCCACCACCAGCACGTCGAAGCGCTGCAGTTCGTGGCGGGACGCTTCCGCTTCCAGGTTCAGGCGGGCATCTCCAAGAACCGTCTCGATGTGGCCGCGACTGTTCTGCAGGAAGGTAAACGCCGGGCGGTTGCCCGCGGACAGTTGAATTACCTGCGGATCGATTTCGTAGAAGCGCATGGTGTCGCCCGGCACGGCATAGGCAGCGAGATCACCCGCGCCGAGCCCAATCACGCCGAGCCGCAGCGGCTCCGATTCGCCTTTCCCGGTAATGCGGCGGTAGTTTTTCAGCAGGACACCCGCACCGGTGTAAGGCGAGTAGTACAGGAGCGGCTGCATGCGCAGCGAGTCGGCGAGGTACTGCCCCCCGTGCGTGATCGCGCCGTGCTGCAGGTAGCGGACTCCGTCTTTCTCATAGACCCGCTTCGCGCCAAAGAAATTGCGCACGTGGGCGATGTCGTGGGCTTCCTGAGCGACATTCGCCCGCATCACGACGAGCACGACCACCAGCCCAGCCAGCGCCCCGCCCGCCGCGGCAGCACGGCGGGGTACCCCACTTCGCCAGCCGAAGTTCAGCCCATCCCGTGAAGAGCGCGGCCAGTCCGACAAGGCAGCCTTGAAGATCACCAGGCCAGCCGCAAGAATCGCAAGGTGGAACTCGTAGAAACCGTGAAAAAGGTGCGGCGCCACCAGGACCACGAACGCCCCACCCAATGCTCCGCCAAACCCGATGCTCACATAAAAAGGCGTCGCCCGCCGTGCCGGGGGCTTCAACCGTTCCAACTCGCCGTTGCACACCATGCAAACCGCGAGCAGCAGGAGGCAGTAGACGCTCATTTGCCGGATGGCATCGAGTTCCGCGTCCGGGTACATCGCCATGCGCGCAAGCAGGCCCACGGACAAGAAGTACAACGGAAAGAAAACGGAGCGCTTGTACCAGCGACTGCTCTCGAAACAAATGCTGAATGTCAGCAGGTAGATGCACAGAGGCACTACCCACAAGAATGGGCTGGAGGAAAGTTTCTGGCAGATGAGATTGGTGGTCGCAAGTAACATGACCGAGCCGCATGCGGAAAGGGACACCCACTCGACAAATCGCCCGGTGCGAATCGGGTCGCGCTTCTGCGGTCGATCGCAGCTTCGTGGCTGGTGCGCCTGCGCTCCGACCGCCCAGCACTGCAACCAGTACAATCCGAGAAAAGCGGTGAACAGAGCCGTCCACAAAAGTGCCTGCGTGCGGATGGGCAGCAGCCACTCCAGCAGGAAGGGGTACCCCAACAATCCCAGCAAAGACCCCAGATTCGAAATGGCATACAGCCGGTACGGCGAGCGCTCCGGAGAAAGCTGGCTGAACCAGTGTTGTAGCAGCGGCCCTGTGGTCGAGAGCAGGAAGAACGGAACTCCAACCGCCAGCGCCAGCAAAGCCAGAATGTGCAGAACAGGATTCCCGGGCAGAACATATTTCCAGTGCGCAGCCGGCGTCAGGGGCGATCCCCACAGCATCACGCCCACAGCCAGCGCCGCCAGCACGATCAGCAAAGTTCGAAGATGGATTCGCGCCTGGCTCTTCCCGTCGAAAAGCGAACACAGCCAGTGGCTGTAGAGATAGCCGACCATCAGCACCGACTGGTAAAACAGCATGCACGTGTTCCACACGGCCGGCGTTCCGCCAAACCAGGGCAGAATGTACTTGGCAACAATGAGCTCGGTCTGAAACAGGAGAAACGCGCTCAGGAGCGTGATGGCGGCAAAAAGGTTCAGGGGCCGCGCGGTCTTGTCAGCGCTGCGTGAAATCCCTGGCGAGATCGATTCGCGAACCTGAACGACGCCCGCGCTCAATGCACACTCCTCCATCTGCGCTCGAGCCGATTGTCACACATTCATTTTCGAAGCGAGCAAGGTTGGATGCGCCAGGAGGTTACCAACGTGTGCGCCGGTCGGCGCGCGTCAGGACCTGGCGGGGAAACCCGAGGGGGGCGGGTATCCCCGTGTGAGACCAGACCGAAACTCGGAGAGACGCATGCGGGAACAGCTGCCGGGAGGTGGCGAACGCGTCTCTGGTCCAGTAAATTCGTGCTCGGAAACTGCGGCTACTTACAGCGCACCGCGAAGGCCGAGCAGAATCGCGCCGCAGGTTACCGTGTAGTAGACAACAACCAGTGTCCAGGCAGTCAATCGTTCGAGCATCATGGGGAGCCTCTCTTTCGGGGATCATCCTGACCCGCCCGCAACCACCGCGTTTGTTCCGCGGCGCGATGCAGGTGCATGGCGGTCAGGCTTTGGTTCTACAAGCGCATTCCACATCCAATCTGGGTCACAGGCAACGGCACCGGAGTACAACGGGCCCGCTCCAGTGGTACACCGCAGGCATGACCGAACGGACGCGAGGGCGAAGTTACCCGGCGCCGGCTCTTGCAGAATCCTGGTGAGAAGCTACGCGCAGCCGCTGAAATCGCGGCTCCCGCACCGTCCCGCCATCGGCTCACTTTCTTCCCCACCTTGAAAACCGCTACACTGGCATCCCTATGGCGAACCCAATTCAGCCCAATGTAAAGTTAACCAATACCGGCGACTATCGCGAGCAATATGCCAACAGCGTCCAGATTCGGGTCAATGTCTGGGACTTCTTCCTGGTTTTTGGAACCCTGTTGCAGCAGAGCGAAACCCAGGTCGAAATCCAGAATTTCCAGGGAATTTATCTGAGCCCGCAGCAGGCCAAGGCTCTGCTCGGCATCCTGCAACAGAATGTCGCGGGCTATGAAAGCGCCTTTGGCGAAATCAAGCTCGACCCACGCATGATAAGCGGCGGCCCGGTTCACTGAAAGGCAACGGCTGGCGCCAAGGCCAACGATCTCAACGGCAATTGTCCTACCGCAAGCGGCCCTGAAATCTTGAGTCGGGACAGGCGAGTCCCCGCACTCCCTCAATTGATGACCTCACCAGCGTCGCCCAACCCGAAAACCGAGTTCCCTTCCTCGGGTCTGATGTTCGTTCTGATTTCCGTCGGGATCTTTCTGCTGCACGCTTCGCTCTTACGCCTGCCCTACTTTTGGGACGAAGCCGGATATTACATTCCCGCGGCCCGCGATCTGCTGCTGAAAGGAAGCCTGATTCCGCTCTCCACCCCTTCCAATGCGCATCCGCCGCTGGTTTTGGCATACCTGGCGCTGTGGTGGAAGGTGCTGGGCTCGACGCAGTTGGTCACGCGGAGCGCGATGCTGCTTACCGCGGCTTTTGCGTTGCTCGGCGTGTTTCGCATCGCGCGCCGCGCGGCCAACCTCGAGGTCGCGATTGCGGCCACGACCTGTACTGCCGTCTATCCCGTGTTTTTCGCGCAGAGCACGATGGGGCACGTCGACCTGGCTACAGCGGGACTCACCATCTGGGGTCTGGACTCGTATCTGGGCGGACGCACTCGCAGCGTGGGGTTGTGGTTTTCGTTGTCAGTTCTGGCCAAGGAGACGGCGATTCTCGCTCCACTCGCTCTGCTTGCGTGGGAGCTCGTCTGTCCGTGGGTGAGCCGCTTGTGCAAGCGAACCATCTGCCTTCGCGATCGGCGATGGCCGGTCGTGGTCTCGCTACTGACGCCGGTTGGCGCGCTCGCCCTTTGGTACGTATTCCACTACGCACGCACCGGCTACGTGTTTGGCAACCCGGAATTCTTTCGCTACAACGTGCAGGCCACCCTGAGCCCGCTACGAATTCTACTGGCGCTGCTCCTGCGCCTCTGGCAGATCTTCGGATACCTGCATCTGTGGGTGCTGACCCTCTTGATGGGCTGGGCCGTGACCCGGCCCGCGGTTCGCGATGGTGAAGTCGAGCGCCCCCGGATTGATTTATCGACCCAGTTCGCCTTTGGCGTAGTGATTTTGACCTACGTGGTGGCGTTGTCGATCATCGGCGGCGCGGTCCTGGCGCGCTACATGCTGACGGCTGTGCCCCTGGTTGTGATTCTGGCAGTGTCGACGCTGCGGCGCAGAGTGAGCGCCTGGCGATGGCTAGTCGGGATGGTGTGTGCCGCCTTCGTCGCGGCTTTGTTCCTGAATCCCCCTTACGGGTTCTCTCCGGAAGACAATCTCGCCTATCGCGACTACATCGTGATGCACGAGGAAGCGGAGCGCTTCCTGGAGGAGCGATACCCGCACGCACGCGTGCTGACCGCATGGCCTGCCTCAGACGAAGTTACCCGCCCGTATCTCGGCTACATCACGCGCCCGCTGCAGGCAGTTCGCATCGAAAACTTCGCCGCTGAGGAAGTCATGGCAGCGGCCGAAGAGCGCTCGAGATTCGACGTGGTGCTGGCGTTTTCCACCAAGTACGAACCGCTGCATCCGATGCTCGAGAGCCCGCGCTGGTGGGAGCGTCTGAAGGCGCGCTTTTTCGGATACCATCGCGACCTGCCGCCGGCGTTCATCGCCCAAGTGCTCAGTGGAGATGTGGTTTTCAGAGAGCAGCGTCAGGGGCAGTGGGTGGCCGTGATCGAGTTGGAGCGGGTGGAAGACGCGCGCTTGCGGCGGCGCTGAACTTCACGCGGCCATCAAGCGGCAGGAGTGGGTTTTCACCACCAGCCACACGTTGCGGCCGGGAGCAAGGCCGAGCGCATCCCTGGCGGCTAGCGTCAGGTGCACCTCCATCTCGACGCCGACGTTTACGCGAGCGGCGATGATCACATCGCGACGGGCCAGAGCAACGATCTTTCCTGGCAGCAGGTTGCGGGCACTCAGTCCCTCTGGCCGGACGGTGGCGAGCAGGATGTCCCCGGCGCGAATGCCGATCCGCAACGACGAACCGACCTCGGCGCGAACCAGCGGCGTCTCCAGCAGCACCTCGCTGCGACTCAGGCGGCACGTCATCGTCCCGCGCTCTTCGTGCGCGGATTCCACAGTTGCGTCGAAAATATTTTCAAAGCCGGCGAGTTGCGCGACGGTCTCTTGGCGCGGCGCGCCGATCACTTCATGCGGAGCGCCCTGGGCCACGATCCGCCCACGGTCGAGAACAATCGCGCTCTCCCCGAGCGCAACGACTTCTTCGCGGCTGTGTGTGACGTGAAGAATCGGGATGCGATGCGCTTCATTCCAGGTGCGCAGGTCATCCAGAATGCGTGACTTGGTCGCCGTGTCGAGTGCAGCCAAAGGCTCGTCGAGCAAGAGGATGCAAGGATCGGTGACCAGCGAGCGGGCGAGCGCCACGCGCTGGCGTTCGCCCCCGGAAATCTCCCGCGGCCGCCGCCTGCGCAGGTCGAGGATGCGAAAAGCTTGCAGGATCGATGCGATGCGTTGCTCGCGATCACTCGCTGAGAGGCGATCCAAGCCGTAGGCCAGATTGCCTTCCACCGTCAGGTGAGGAAACAGCGCAAGGTCCTGAAAAACATAGCCTACATTCCGCTTGGGGACGGGAAGGTCCGCGCCCGCTTGGGTATCGAAGAAAACCCGTTGCCCAAGCGTGATGGTTCCCGAAGCAGGTTTCGTTAACCCGGCGATGCAATCGAGCAAGGTTGTCTTGCCTGACCCTGAAGGCCCGAACAGGATCGTGAAACCGGAGGGCACGGAGAAATCCACGTCGAGAATGAAGTCTTGTTCGTTCTTGTAAACCTTCTGGATTCGAGCCGATAACCCAAGTCTGCTGGGACTGGCGGTGTTGCCCGCGTCCGTCGCCACCAGGTGTCTCGTGATCTCGCTCGAATTCACTGTCCAGCTGCTCCGCCCATACTGAATTTCACCCCGGACATGAAGTTAGCGATTCTAACTCGTGGCCCCGGCAAGCAAGGGGATGTGCCTGCAGTTTTGGGAAAATCTTGTCAAGGCCTTTTACTCGAGCAATCCGCTGTAACCTGCTCGATTTTACGGCAGAAATGTTTCTGCCCAAGTTGGCGGGTTTCCATTTCGAAGTTGGTATTCTAGAAGTATAGAGGGAAAAAACTCAGAAACCTCCGGTGACCCGGGTTGCGCCGTTGTCGGAGCCTCGGAAATTCCCGATCTGGACCAATATTTCTGGTTTAGTGACGGTCCAACATCCCAGAATTCTGGTGCGTGCTGAAATGACCGAGGCGGCAGGCCATCGGGCCGCTGAGAAGTGTGCCCTTCCGAGTGTGGTGCTATGTCAAAAGTAACTGGTTGCGGGCTCAGGGGTTGCAGTAACGTGGTGCCTAAGCCCAAGCGGGTGTGGTGGTTAAGACAAAATCAGCAAAACCTGGCGAGTGTTATGAAATCTTCCCGGCGCTGTCTTGCAAGTGCCCTGTGGCTGTTGTTTTTCGTTTGTGCCGCGGCCAATTTGTCGCTGGGCCAAGGGTCCAAGCAGACTTCAGAGTACGAACCGATCAAAGATCAAGATCGCGACGATCCCCAGGCGCGCGACCAATGGTTCATGCGCGGGCGCTCTGCGCCGAACGGCGAATCCGCGGCCCTGCTACGTTATCTGGCATACCAGCAGAAGTTGCAACTGCGCCGGCAACAGGTTGCAGCGCGAGCGATTGTTGCGGTGCCGCATGTGTCGTCAAGCGGCTGGAATGCGCTGGGTCCGGCGCCGCTAGCCTCCGACGCGACCGGCACCGGCTTCCAGGACTATCACCAGGTGTCGGGGAGAGCGACGGCAGTCGCCATTGATCCGGCGGACGCTACCGGAAATACCGTCTACATCGGCGGAGCGCACGGTGGCGTGTGGAAGTCAACCAATGCGGGTCCAGCAAGCACGAGCGCGGCGAGCGTTACCTGGAATCCGGTTCTCGATTACGAATCGACGCTGGCGGTGGGCGCGATTGCGCTTCAACCGGGAAACACGGACCCGGCCAGGAGCGTGATCGTGGTGGGCACGGGCGAGCCCAACAGCTCGGCTGATTCCTACTACGGGCTGGGCATTCTGCGCTCGGCCGATGCGGGGCAGACGTGGACGCTGATTCAGTCGGCGAATGGCGGCGCACGACCGTTCGCGGGCATGGGGTTCAGCAAGATTGCGTTTAACAGCACTCCGGGCAAGACCAACGTGGTCGTCGCGGCGACAGCGGCGGCGGAAACCGGAATCACGTTCGGGTTGGATACGACCGGAAACAATCGTGGCCTCTACTACTCGCTGGACAGCGGCGTGACGTGGAACTACGCCACGGTGCAGGACTCAGGGGTCACAGTGGATGCGGGTTCGGCCACGTCGCTGGTTTACAACCAGTCGGCGGGGACGTTTTTCGCCGCGCTGCGCTATCACGGATTTTATTCTTCGACGGACGGGATTACCTGGAGCCGCCTGGCGAGCCAACCGGCCAGCCTGACGACGGGGCTCTGTCCCACACCTCATAACACCGCGTGTCCCATCTACCGCGCCGAGATGGCGGTGGTGCCCGGACGGAACGAGATGTACACCTGGGTGGTTGCTTTCGATACCACGGGGAATGAAGTCGACCGCGGCATCTGGTCGAGGAGTGCGACCACCGGCACCTGGGCACAGATCGACGACAGCGGCATCACGACTTGCGAAAGCGGAAGCAACACGGATGGGTGCGGCGTGCAGCAGGGTTCGTACAACCTGGAACTGGCGGCGGTACCGGACGGCGCGACCGCGACAGATCTCTATCCCGGAGCGATCAACATCTACAAGTGCACGATCGCGAATCCGACGGCATCGCCGAGTTGCTCATCCCAGTTCCTGAACCTGACGCACGTGTACGGATGCTCGCCGCTTTCGTCGCTGGCGCACGTGCATCCGGACCAGCATGCGCTGGATTTCATGCTGGTTGGTAGTAGTCCCGCCAAAGCGGTGATGTATTTCGCCAATGACGGCGGAATCTACCGCGCGGTGGATGGCTACACCGGCCTGACCACGGGAAGTTGCGGCGGGACCAACGCGTTTGACAGCCTGAACGGAACGATTGGTTCGATGACCCAGTTCGTATGGTTCTCGGTGCATCCGACCGACGCGAACACGTTGCTGGGAGGTACCCAGGACAACGGGTCCCCGGCGACATCGACCGCGACGACCAGCACCAGTTGGGGCAACGTGCAGGGAGGAGATGGCGGATACAACGCGATCAGCCCGACCAATGGCACGGATTGGTACGCCGCCGGCCCCGACGTTCCGCCGGGTTCCCTGTCCATCAACCACTGCACCGCGGGTTTGAGCTGCGACAACTCAACGTTCACGCCGGTCGTGTCCAACAACCAAGTCGGGACCGACGATGGCGCGTTCTACTTCCCCTACATGCTGGACCCTGGAGCGCCGACCCGGTTGATTATCGGAACGTGCCGGGTGTGGCGAGGCGGACCTTCGACCAGCGCGAGTGGCACGTACACAGCGTTGAGCAACAATTTCGACAAGGGCAGTGCGACGGCGTGCACGGGGGGAGAAATCAATCTGGTGCGGTCGCTGGCCGCGGGTGGGCCGACCGACGCGAACGGCTCGAAGGTGATCTACGCGGGCACCGATGGCTTGGGCGGAAGCACAACCCCGGCGGGTGGCCAGGTGTTCGTTACCACCACTGGGGCGGCGCCCATGACGAACGTGACGAGCAGCATCAATCCCACCCAGTACCCTGTTTCCGGGATCGCGGTCGACACCTCCGATGCCACTGGACAGACCGCGTTTGTGACCATCATGGGGTTCCACGTGAACCACGTTTTCAAGACGACCAACGCGGGGGCGACCTGGACCAACTTCACTTCGAACCTGCCGGACTCGCCGGCCGATACGGTGGTGGTCGATCCACAGGTACACGTGGTTTATGTGGGCACGGATGTGGGCGTGTTCTCGAGCAGCACGACGAGCGCAAGCTGGACGGAAGTGGGTCCGCTGGCGGCCGCAGCGAACACGGGCTATCTGCCAAACGTACCAGTGACTGCACTACAGATTTTCAACAGCGGCGGCAAGAAGTTGCTGCGCGCATCAACCTACGGGCGGGGAATCTGGGAATACAACCTTAATTCGCTGTTCACGTTCACAGTGGCAGACACGTCGCCGACGCAAAGTGTGAAGGCGGGGCAGACGGCGAGCTACAGTCTGACGGTCACACCGGTGGGCTCGACGACTTTTCCGAGCGCGGTGAGTTTCACCTGCAGCAACTGGTCACCGTCGCAACCGGCCGGGGCAGCGTGCTCAGCGGTCACGCCGGTCAGCACGGGTGCGACCGGGGTCCAGACCGTCACCTTGAGCATCACGACGGCGGGGCTCGGCCGGACGCAGATCCTTCCGGTAGCCAAACGGGAAAATGTTGCGCCATTCTTCGTGTGGGTGTCGGCGGTCGGGATGGTGATTGGGGGATTCGGGCGTAAGTCTTGGGCGCAGAAGAAAGGGATGGTCGCGATTGGACTGGTGGTGCTGCTTGGGTCCGCGATCATACTACCGGCCTGCGGCGGCAGCGGTGGGGGCGCTGGAGGAGGAGGCGGGGGCATTTCGGTGAACGTCAGTCCGAAGACGGCCAACCCGTTCCCGACGCAGTCCCAGCAGTTCAGGGAGCTGGTGAACGGCAGCACGAATCAGCAGGTGACCTGGCAGGTGAGCGGCGTGACCGGCGGAAATTCGACGGTGGGAACGATCGACACGTCCGGGCTATATACGGCTCCGGCGACGGTACCGAGTCCGAACCCGGTAACGGTGTCGGCGGTATCGCAAGCGGATGGGACGAAGTCCGACTCGGCGATGGTCACGATCAAGACGCCAACGCCTTCCGGGACGTATACGGTAACGGTGAGCGCAACTGGTGGGGGAACTACGCAGACTACGACGGCGGTGCTGATGGTGCAGTAGTTTGTGGACGCCCGCGCTGTGATTTTCGGCGCACCCGCAGTTCGCAACATTTCGAGCCGCGGCCGGGACGCACGCCGGAAAGCCGCCGAGACGGCGGCACGATGGTCAAAGCGCGCACACCGACCCGGCTACGCTGACCGACCCTGCCAGGCTGACCGTCGTGCAGGCCTCTCTTGCTTCTCCACTCTCACTTCTCTCTGATCCGCCTTCATCCATGAGCTACTCGTTAACATTGCTGTTCTGATGGTTGTGCGGTTTGTCCTTGCGGACTCCCGCGGGTCTGTGCGTATGCTAGTTAGTTTGGTTGAGACAGACTCTCGCGGGCGAGGGTGCCCGCGCCACACGAAAAATGAGTGAACAGTTCGATGTGGTTGTGATTGGCGGAGGGATCGTGGGCCTCTCGGTGGCTCGAGAGGTCATGGGGCGGTTCCCCCGGCTGAAGCTGGCGGTGCTCGAAAAAGAGGAGCGTGTGGGCGCTCACCAGACCGGGCACAACAGCGGCGTGATTCATTCGGGCGTGTATTACAAGCCCGGCTCCGTAAAGGCACGGACCTGCGTCGAGGGCGCGGCGGCGATGATGAAGTTCTGCCGCGAACACGGGGTGCCGTACGAGATCTGCGGCAAGGTCATCGTGGCGACGTCCCAGGGGGAGTTACCACGTCTGAACGATGTGTTGGAGCGAGGGCGGGCGAACGGAGTGGGCGGCCTGCGGATGCTCAGTCCGGAACAACTGCGCGAGATTGAACCGCGCGCGGCGGGAGTGGCAGCGCTGCACGTTCCAGCGACGGGGATCACCGACTATGCGATGGTCACGGAGAAGTACGCGGAACTGGTGCGGGCGCAGGGAGGGGCGGTTCGGACATCGACGAGAGTGGTTGGCATCCGGCCGGGAGACGAGACGGTTGTGGAGACGTCGCAAGGCGAGTTCTCGGCGCGGAATGTCATCAACTGCGCCGGGTTGTTCAGCGATCGCGTCGGGCGCATGGCCGGGGAGAAGCCGGAGGTGCAGATCGTGCCGTTCCGCGGCGAATATTACGACGTGGTGCCGGAGCGAGCGCACCTAGTGAAGACGCTGATTTACCCCGTGCCGGACCCGCGCTTTCCATTTCTGGGGGTGCATTTCACGCGGCGGGTCAGCGGGCGAGTGGACGCGGGGCCCAATGCGGTGTTCGCCTTCAAGCGGGAAGGCTACCGGCGGCGGGACTTCAGCTTGCGGGATACCGCGGAATCGCTGACGTTTCCGGGCTTCTGGCGCGCGGCCACGAAGTACTGGCGGAGCGGCAAGGACGAATTTGAACGGGCGGTGAGCAAGGAGTCGTTCGTGCGCGGGCTGCAAAAAATGCTGCCTGAGATTCAGGCGGAAGACCTGGTACCCGGAGGATCGGGCGTACGCGCGCAGGCGATTCACCGCTCCGGTGCGATGGTGGATGATTTTCAGTTCTGGCAGAGCAAGAACATGCTGCATCTTTATAATGTGCCGTCACCGGCGGCGACTGCGTCGATTGCCATCGGAAAAGCGGTCGTGGAGATGGCGGCCAAGGCTTTCGACTGGCAGTGATCGCCTTGCGGGGAGCGTTTTCCTCCGCGCAACACCCTTCATTGAGAAGCTGTTAAAGTGGAAGGCCTCTCGTTGTTTTCTGCGAGTTGCGAACAGCTTTTCACCGCAAAGGGCGCTAAGGATTCGCAAAAGTCGCAAAGAAAGGCACCAACCGCAGAGAGCACTGAGGTTGACAGAGGGTGCTCGAGACGAGTTTGTGATCATTCGAGAAGGCGAAGAGCTTCAGAATAGAGGCGGAGGAACGAGGGCAATGGGACTGGACTTGACAAAGAGGCGGGTAGCGGTGCTGGGCGCGGGGAAGATGGGCGGAATCCTGGTGAAGGCTTGGCTGGAGAAGAAGCTGCTTACGCCCGCCATGACTTCGGCGACCGTACAGCACGAGGAACGCGCGAGCGCGCTGGCGAAGAAGCTGGGGATTCCGGTGGGCACCGACAATGTCAGCGCTGCGCGCAACGCCGACATCGTGTTCCTGTGCGTCAAGCCGCAGGCGGTGCAGGGAGTGGTGGCGGAGATCCGTCCGCACGTCGGTCCGGAGAAGCTGGTGATTTCGGTGGCGGCGTCGGTTCCCACGAGCCACATCGAGAAGGCGCTGGCGGGTAATGTTCCGGTGGTGCGCGCCATGCCGAACACGCCGTGTGCGATCGGTCTCGGCATGACGGCGCTATGCAAAGGGCAGCACGCGGGGACGCAGCACTTGGAAGTCGCCAGTGAACTATTTAACGTGGTGGGACGGACGGTGGTAGTGGACGAGAAGCACATGGACGCGGTCACGGGGCTTTCGGCCAGTGGCCCGGCGTATATCTACATCATTCTGGAATCGCTGGCGGAAGCAGGCGTGAAAGTGGGACTGCCGCGTGACGTGGCCACGCTGCTGGCCGCGCAGACCACGCTAGGGGCGGCCAGTGTGGTGCTGGAGACCGGGGACCACCCCGCGTTGCTGAAAGACGCGGTGACGACTCCAGCGGGGTGCACGGTGGACGGGATCATGGAATTAGAAGAGGGCAAGCTGCGCGTGACGCTGATAAAGGCTGTGGTGAAGGCGGCGCAGCGTGCGAAGGAACTGGCGTATTCGGGGTAAGTTTGAGTAAAACACTCGTTGGCCGTGGTGCTAGAGAAAGCTTCCCGGGCGTAAACACCACAAGTGCACAAGGGGTCCTGCGACTCCGTTCGGCTGGCGCCTCACTTCGCTCAGGATGACAGCTCAAACTTAAGTGTCCATTCTTCCGAGACGTAAATTTCCGCCAACAGCACCCTGAAAGTCTCGAGCCGCCGTCCCTACCGCGCGAGCATGAATTGGACGTTGACCTGGGTGCGCACAGGGACGGGCCTGCCTTTGAGGACGTATGGCTTGTAGCGCCATTGTCGGACCGCGGTGACAGCGGCTTCCGCTAGTTGAGCATTCCCATTGACGGGGTTCACATGCTGGACCTTGCCGTCAGCGCCGATAAGCGTGTCTAGGGTCACCATGCCCTGCACGTGTGCGCGGCGAGCGGCGTCAGGGTACTCGGGCTCGACGCGGGTGGTGAGGAGGTCGTCGGCGACTTCGGGCTTCAACTGCACGGCGTGGGTGCTGAAGGAATCCGCCCCAGCGGGGAGCGGCATTGTAACTTTGGCCTGCAGAGCTCGCGGCTTCGCCGGGTTCGCGGTCTGGGGTTTGACGGTGAGTGAGTCGTCGCCGTCCGGGATGGGCGAGCCGTAGACGAGCTTGTCTTTATCGTAGATGGCAAGACCGCCCAGCGGGGCGGAACTGTTGGCAGACGCGCTCGTTTCTTTCTTCTTCGCGGGTTCGACAGCTTGCGCCGACGGTGGGGATGCTTTGGGCTGCAGCGCTGAGGGATCAAGCGTCAGGATCTCTTCCTCGGGAGCAGGGGGCAGCGAGTTTGCCTGCACGACCCGGGGCGGAGCGACGGCGGGTTTCGCGTCGGTACTGGCCCAGCCCACGCGCCAAACCATCAAGGTCACGATGGCAGCGGCGATGAGCACAGCGACGGAGGCCAGGGCGATCGTCCAAACATCGCGCGGTTCCCGGGGAGCGGGCGCGGCGGGAGTCAACTCGAACACGGGTGTGGGCACGGGCTCGAGGCGGATCTCGGGCTGAGGCTTGGGCTCAGGCGCCTTCGGGGTCAGGACGGCGACCTTGTCGGGGTTGGCGGTAAATCCGGTGATCGTTCCGGTGGCCTGCTTGGCGTGGCGGACGATCCGATACGCAAGGGCCTGGAGAGTCTGCTCATCCCGCTCGCCGAACGCGCTGGGACGAGGTGAGAAAATCTCGAAGATCCCCATGAATTCGCCCCAGTACCAGAGGGGCACCACGAGGATCGAGCGCACTCCGAGGAGGCGGCAGGCGGTGGCATCGACGCGGGGATCGGTCTCGGTGTCGTCACAGCGCTGCAGGGTGCCGATGCGGAGGCACTCCGAAGAGAAGCCGGCATTGTCGAGGCGGACGCCGAGGTCAGGCGCATTGCGTCCAGTGGTGGCGCGGCAGACCATTTCGCCGTCGCGGGTCAGAGCGATGGCGGCCCCGGTGGCTCCGGTCGTCAGACACGCCTGCTCGACGATCTGGTTGAGAACCAAGTCCAGGGCAAGATCTTGGGAAAGGTCCCCACCGCCGCTAGCGGCCAAGGTGCGGGTGAGGCCACGAACTTCGGCCTCGGTGGGCAGATGGCTATCGACCTTGAGGTCGGCCTGCGCGGAAGCCGGGGTCTCTGAAGGATCGTAGGGCCGGTACGGGTCGGGGCACGACATGGGTCTTGAACCTGGGGTGAGTACCGGGGGATCTACTCACGTAGCTCTGTACGAAGTTTCGCGCCAAACGGCGGGGTTGTCAACGGTAAATCCATCGTGAGCAAGGCTTTCGGCCCCTTTCCGGAGGGCGAAGGGGGCTGATTCAGGGACATACAATGAGGTGCACTTCCGGGACCGCGGATTGCGTCGGGGGGGCGGTTCATGGTTCTCCTGGTGTGCCCGGCCGGGCGCAGAGAGGCCGGGGAAGGCCGTCTAAGGTCCGAAGCCCCCAGCCATCCCCGCAATGACCGCACACCACCGCGACGCCGGCGACGCTTCGCTTTGGGCCGGCCTTTCTCGTTCTGATCTTCGTTCAAATCAATGGCATGCCGTCACCGCCAGTTTTCTGGGCTGGACCCTGGATGCCTTTGACTTACTTCGTGCTGGTGTTTTTGGTGGACACGCTGGCGATGCAGTTCGGGGTGCCGGCGTCGAAGATCATCCTGACCATGACGGCGACGCTAGCGACCACCCTTGGGAGCGCTGGTGTTCGGCGTGCTGGCCGACCGCTACGAGCGGCGGCGGCCCCTGATGGCGAACGTGGTCTTCTTTTCCGTGTTGGAGTTGCTGTGCGGCTTCGCGCCGAACTACACCGTCTTCCTGATTCTGCGGGCGATTTATGGGATCGGGAGGGGAGTGGGGAGTGGGCGCATCGCTCGCGATGCAGAGTGCGCCCAGGCGGTGGCGGGGAGTGTTGTCGGGCATCGTGCAGGAGCGGGTATCCGGTGGGCTACCTGCTGGCCGCGGTAGCGGCACGCTTGGTCCTTCCGGGGTGGGGCGGGCGGGCGATGTTCTGGGGGCGGGATTGCGGCGCTGCTGGCGTTTTACATCCGCTTTCGGGTCAAGGAATCGGATGCATGGAAGCAGCGCCGAGCGCCGAACGGAGGGCGCAATCCTGCGCACAGCGAGCGCGCACTGGAAGACATTCTCTTATCTCGTGCTGCTGATGACGTTGATGATGGTCCTCTCGCACGGGACACAGGATCTGTATCCGCATTTTTTGTGGGAAGTGCATCAGTTCCCGAGCGCAACGATCTCGACGATCGCGATTCTGTACAGCATTGGGACGGTGCTGGGATCATTTTCGTTCGGCTTTTTGTCGGAGCACTTCGGACGGAGGCGGACCATCCTGCTGGCGCTGACGCTTTGTCTGGCAGTGATTCCGGCGTGGGCGTTCGGGAGATCGCTATGGACGCTCGTGGCCGGGGCATTTCTGCTGCAGTCAGGGGTGCAAGGGGCTTGGGGAATCATTCCGGCACATCTGAACGAACTCTCACCCGATGCGGTGCGCGGGCTGATGCCGGGATTTGCGTATCAGCTGGGAATTCTGTTCGCAGCGGCGACCAACAACATCGAGTACGCACTCCGGGACTGGCTGGGATACGCGTGGGCGCTGGCCGCATTTGAGATCGCAAACATCGCACTGCTGGCGACGGTAGTGGCGTTGGGATCGGAGCACAAGGGGAGGAGCTTCGTGGGGCATCCGAGGGACGGTTCCGGGGATGAGTACAGTGGTTCCCCGCAAAGCCCGGCGAAGTTTTCTCCCGGGCGCTCAGGCAGCGCGCTTGTGGGCGGGCGTGTCGGGTGGTTTGGGGGCGTTCGCGTTCTTGCTTTCTAAAGATGACGGCCGCAGTCAGGAGAACTCCGATGATGCCAAATACGGCGAGCGCGAACAGCGCGATCATGAGGATCGGCATAGGTGGCGCCTCCACAACTATCTTCGAATCCGGCGATTTTGCAAGGCTGCCGGGTGCGGGAAACCTGCTAGATTAATACTTCGAGGCCGGTGCCATTTCCGGTCTCTTCATCGCACTGGGTTGCCGTCGACCCGCACGTTTTTTCTTGGAGCCATTCATGCGGATTGCAGTCGTGGGTTCGGGCTACGTGGGCCTGGTAGCCGGGGCATGTTTTGCGGATCTGGGGCACGACGTCATGGTGGTCGACAATGACCAGCAAAAACTGGCTGCCCTGACCCGCGGCGAGGTTCCGATTCACGAGAAATTCCTGCCCGAGTTACTGCAGCGGCACCGCGGCCAGCGGCTCAAGTTTTCCGATGACCTGCATGAGGCGGTCCGGGCGAGCGCTGCGATCTTTGTCGCGGTGGGGACTCCGCCGACCGACAGCGGGGACGCGGATCTGTCCTACGTGGAGTCGGTGGCGCGCGAAATCTCCGGAGGGATTGACGACTACAAAATCGTCGTCGAAAAGAGCACGGTCCCGGTTTACACCAGCGAGTGGGTGCGGAAGATCATCTTGCGCAACGGGACGGATGCAGAGTTGTTCGACGTAGCTTCGAACCCCGAGTTTCTGCGTGAGGGGACGGCCGTCACCGACTTTCTGTTTCCCGACCGCATCGTGGTAGGCGCTGATTCGGAGCGATGCGCCGGGGTCCTGCGCGAGATTTACGCTCCGCTTAGCGATGGTTCGTACTACCAACGCCCGGATTCCATTCCGCATCCCGATCGGGCCCAGGTTCCGCCACCCTTGATAGTGACCAGCACGAAGAGCGCGGAACTGATCAAGCATGCCTCGAACGCATTTCTGGCGATGAAGATTTCCTTCATCAATGCCGTCGCGTCGATCTGCGAATCGGTGGGCGCGAACGTGCAGCAGGTGTGCCGGGGGATCGGGACAGACTCGCGTATTGGGCCGCGGTTCCTGAATCCGGGAATCGGATACGGGGGGTCGTGTTTTCCGAAGGACCTGATGGCGTTTCGCTCGGTGGCGCGCGAATGCGGCTACGAGTTCCGCCTGCTGGACGAAGTCATGCGGATCAACGAGGAGCAGCGCCAGCGCTTCCTGCGCAAGGTGCGGAACGCGCTATGGACGCTGCGCGGAAAACGCCTGGCGGTGCTGGGTCTGGCCTTCAAGGGTGGCACGGACGACATTCGCGAATCGCCTGCCATCCTGCTGATTCAGTCGCTGGTACAGGAAGGCTGCGTAGTGGTGGCATACGATCCGGCGGCTACGGAACGCGCGCGGGAAGTGCTGCGTTCCAATGTCGAGTTTGCTTCGAACCCGTATGACGCAGCGGCGGGGGCGGATGCGCTGCTGATTCTGACGGAGTGGGAAGAGTTCTCGGCTCTGGACCTCGCGCAACTCAACCGCAAGCTGCGCTACCCGATCGTGATCGACGGGCGCAATCTTTACGATCCGGAAGCAATGGCGGCGAACGGCTTCAGCTATTACAGCGTGGGGCGCGCACCGGCTCTGCCCGAGGGTTCGCCGACCACCGGAGATGGCCGCGGCCAGGGTCAAAAAAGAATATGAGTAGGCAACGCGCCCTGGTGACGGGGGGAGCCGGGTTCGTGGGGTCACACCTCTGCGACCTTCTGCTGGGCGACGGTGATTCGGTGATTGCGGTGGACAATTTGCTCACCGGCCGCCTGGAGAATCTGAATCATCTGCGGCACGATGCCCGCTTCGAGTTCCGGCAACTGGACGTGTGCGAGCCCTTCGACTGCGGCCCGGTAGACGCCGTGTTCCACCTGGCGAGTCCAGCGAGTCCGGTGGACTACAGCGTCCACGGAATTCCGACCCTGAAGGTGGGTTCGCTCGGTACCTTCCACTCGTTGGACGTGGCGCGGAAATACCGGGCACGATACCTGCTCGCTTCGACTTCAGAGTGTTATGGCGATCCCCTCGAACATCCCCAGAGAGAAACTTACTGGGGACACGTAAACCCGGTGGGACCGCGCTCGGTCTACGATGAGGCCAAGCGGTTCGCCGAAGCCGCGACCATGGCGTACTTGCGCTATCACGCCGTCGATACGCATATCGTGCGGATCTTTAACACCTACGGTCCCCGGATGCAGATTAACGACGGGCGGGTGATTCCAAATTTCATGCGGCAGGCCATGCGGGGCGAAGATTTGACGGTATACGGCGAGGGCAACCAGACGCGCAGCTTCTGCCATGTAAGCGACGAAATCGAGGGCATCCTGCGCCTTTCGAAATCGACCGAACACCTGCCGGTCAACATCGGGAACCCGATGGAATTCACGATCCTGGAATGCGCGAAGCGGGTGCTGGCCATCACGCGATCGAAGAGCCGGATCCGACACGAGCCCCTGCCGCAGGACGATCCGAAGCAGCGCCGGCCGGACATCAGCAAGGCGAAGAGACTACTCGGCTGGGAGCCTACGATCGATCTGGAGACCGGGCTGAAGATGTCGTTGGAATATTTCCGGCAGGCAGTGGCGGAAGAAACACCTTCGCGGGCGTGGTCGGGGAACTCCGGAAGTCTCTAACGGGTCCAGGGATCGGTGATCGGGCCCATTTCCGCTTCCTCGCCCGACTGCGCCAGAAGACGAATTAGAGACTGCACCTGCTCACGGTCCTCTTGGGTCGAAAGAGTCAACTGGACCCCCATGCCAAAGCCCGGGTGCACGGATTGGACCACGCCCTGGGTCCTCAACTTCAGAGCCTGAGTGCGTACGATGATCTCCACCCGCGTGCCGGATGAAAACGGAGTTGGCATCTCCACGTAACAACCCCCGACACTGATATCGGTCAGGCTACAGCGGTTGGGGACCGCCACTCCCGTGCGAAATACGTCGGCACTCAGGCGGCAGGCGTGACGTGACTGTCCGCGGCGGTTGCCGGGGGTAGAGCGCAAACGGGCAATACCCTTGTCTGCATGGCCACTTGCGCCGGAAGCAGGTGTGGTCTTGGTGATGGGCGACGCCGAACGCGGCACCAGCGGGGTCTGATTCTTGGCGGAAGAGATATTGGTCTGAAGCCAGCTTCTCAGAACGCGACGCGACGAAGTGGGAACGTTGACGAACCTCATACCAACACGACCCGCGGAGTCCTGCCAAACAACTTCTCCCGAGAGCCGGATCAGGGAAGTGTGGCCGGGCAAGGCGAACTGGAAGTAGACGCGGCAATCGGGAGGAAGCTTCCGTTCGCTCTGGACCGCGGTACCTTCCTCACTGAGATCGACAAGGGTAGCGGGAACATTCTCGACATTGGCGAAGTCGAGGGCAACCTTGGCATGAGCGGCAACCCGGCCGCTGCGCCGTCTCTCCCGGTTCATCAGCGAGTGCGCGGCGCGGAAACTGCTGGCAGCGCGCTCTTCGGAGACCGGTTTGTAGAGAACAAAATTGATCCCCAAGGCAAACATCTGGCGCACGTCGTTTTCTTTGCCCGCAATGGCGACGGCCAGAGTAGAGGCGTTGGCAGGAGAGAGGCGCGCCTGGCGCAGGATTTCGGTGGCGACGGGTTCGTTCTCGCAGTCGACCACGACCGAGTCAAAGCGGGTTTGGGCCAGTTTGGCCTCGGCTTCGGAGGCCTCCTGGCAGTGCTCGACAGCGATGCCGAGGTCCTCCAGGATGCGGCGCAACACCTGGGCGGTAGATTCGTCTGAACACACTACGAGGCTGGTGAGCGCCATACCTTCCGCATCCTAAAGTTACGGCTGCGCAGCGACAAGTTACTCGGGTAATTGAGGGCCGAGCGGCGGCGAGTCCCGGCGCTCACTGGCCGATTGCGCCGGCGATCTCGGGCGACTTTGTCTTGTTCAGGCAAGCTTTTGTACGGGCAGGACTTAGAAGAGATTTGCGGACGTCTGTGAAAGGTGTTGATCGAGCTTGCCCGGGCCCATCTAGTCACGGTCGTTACCGGGGCCGCATTACGTTACGTAAGGCCATTCACCTCTTCCTGTACCCCAGTGCTTTGACGCTTCCAGCCACCCTTCCTACGATGACTTGAGAGGCAGCGACCCGCGGCCGGTTTCAGGCGGTGGGGACGTGCCTTCTGTGTCATTTCCGCCCCCGGACGGACACGCGATACGTGCATTTTGGAGAGCAGAATGACATTTGCAGCAGGAACGATTCGTGGTTCGCACTCTCCAGGGAGAAGCTTCCCTGCGTCTCGCGGCGATGCCGGCTTCTCCCTCACCGAGATGGTGGTGGTTTCGGCAATCATCCTCATGATCACCAGCGGGAGCTATTTGAGCCTGCAGCCTGTGCTGAAGGCGCAACACGTCACCACGGCTTACAACGAAACGCTGATGACGATGCGGCGGGCACGAGACCAGGCGGCGGCTGACATGCGAGTTTACGTGGTCACCTTTACGCAACCGGGCACGGTCACGGTAACGCAGAACTCGCCCAACGGGCCCGTGTTGCTGACAACCGTTCTGCCTCAGGACGTCACCTTCCACGTGGAAGCGGGTGTACCCAATTCTCCCACCGTCGCCCCCACCACACCTGACGGTTTTGGAACGGCTTCCAATGCCATTGATTTTGATCAAGGTGTCGGAGCGGGCGGCGCGACCAGCGTCTATTTTCAGCCTGACGGCACAGCGGTGGATATCAACGGGAACATCAACAACGGCATCGTGTACATGGCCCGGGTTGGAGACCTGAAGAGTTCGCGGGCCATTACCTTGTGGGGCACGACTGGCCGGATACGGGGCTGGAGGCTGCAGCCGAACGGCGCCGGAGTGATCTGGAGGCAGCAGTGAACGAAAATCGAATCACAGCGGTACGAAGGCGCGGCGCGGCGGGCTTTTCGATCATGGAGGTCATGATCTCGACCTTCATCCTGATGATCGGGCTGCTTGGGGTCCTGGGACTGTTCGGGCTGGCGATCAAAGCCAACCAGACTTCCCAGCAGGACATGATCGCGCGCCAACTGGCTTCGGAGGCGATGGAGAGCATCTTCACCGCGCGCAGCACTTCGCAGCTGACCTGGGCCCAGATTCAGAATGTGAGCAACGGCGGAATCTTCCTGGATAATCCGCAGAACCTGCTCTGCCCTGGACCGGACGGGATGGTGGGAACGGGAGATGACGTGGCGTGCACGACCTCTTCGGGCGCGCCCTGCCCGGGCGGGGTTGAATGCCTGACGGAGCCTGGGCCGGACGGCATCCTGGGGACCGCCGACGATATCATCGTCCCCCTGAGCAACTTCACACGCCAGGTCAAGATCGTGCAGATGTCGGACGCGGCGGGTAACCCTATCCCCACGCTGAACGCCGTGACCATCACCATCACTTATTCAACCCCCCAGTACGCTACGAACAAGACATACGTGCTTAACGAGTACATCTCGTCTTACCGGTAAAGAGGAAACTATGCAACGCAAGCGAACAACCCGTGGTTTCAGTTTGACCGAGCTGTTGGTCTCCATGGCGATCGGGTCGATCGTGGTCGGGGGAGCGGTGCAGATGTTCAGCCAGGCGATGCGCGCGCACTGGATCACTTCGCAAAAGGCGGAGTTGCAGCAGGACTTTCGCGCAGCCGCCAACATCATGACACGGGACATCAGTCTGGCCGGATCGGGTATCGGCGACATTGGGATCGCGCTGCCTTCGGGAACCGGCACGTTGCCGGTATATCCCTGCAGCGCAACCGCCTGCAACTACGTCAACGGTGGATCGGCAGCATATCCGACGCAGACCGGAGTGCCGTACCTGTATGGCATCGTGCCGGGCAACAACCTGGGCATCACGGTCAATGCCGCCCAGGGACCGACTGACATCATTTCGATCGCTTACACGGACGTGAATTTCGCCATCAACTGCTACCAGGTGTCGATGGACGCGACCGGCACGGTGGGGACGTTCACGCTGCCCGTGCCTCTTCCGGCCACTTGTGTTCTGCCGTCCGGTCTGGCGGCACCGCAGGCTCTGAATGATGGGGTGGTGGGTCTGAAGCAGGGTGACCTGCTGTACTTCCAAGTGACCATCGGCGTGGGCGCGAACGCAACCACCGCGAGCGCGATTGGCTCGGTCTCCTCGGTAGCCCCGGGGGCAGGACCGAACAGCTTCACAATCGGGTTCGCGGGGGGCGACGTGGGCCACATCAACCAACCGGCCGCCGCCGGCGGAAGTTTGAGGCAACTGGCGGGCAACACCTCCGGTAGCGCGACCCGGCTGCGCTACATCACCTACTATCTGGATGTTTCTCCGAACGACGGCGTTACGCCGCGGCTGATGCGGGCCGTGGCTGGACAGACCCCCACGCCGGTGGCCGAGAACGTCGGCTATTTGAAGTTCAGCTATGACTTGTTCAACGCCGGCGCGGTGGTAGCCAGTCAGAATTCACTCCCCGCCGGGACCGCCCCCACCATGATCACCAAAGTCAACATCGCCCATTTGACGATGCGCAGCCAGGCCCCCGGTGCCACCGGCTACCAGGGACTGGACCTGCAGACTTCGATTGCGGCACGAAATATGACCTTCCAGCAGGAGTACCCGATTTCGGGTTCGGCCTATTGAGGCTGGCTGGAGGGATGAGGGAGTGGGACAGGAATGAGGAGAACGAAGATGCATAGGGCCAAACACGGTTCGCGAGGATTCACGCTGGTCGCATCCCTGCTGTTGTTGACGTTGCTGTCAGGGTTTGCGCTCGGCCTGCTCATGATGGTGAATACGGAGCAGCGGGTTGGCGGCAATGACTTGCAGAACAACTATGCCTCCCGCGCTGCCGAAGGCGCCATCGAGAAGATGACCTCGGACCTGGGAGCCATGTTCAAAACCATCCAGGCACCCCAGGCGTCGCAGATCTGCGCGTTGAGCGGGCAATATCCGACCTGGGACACCAGCGTGACGTACACGCTGTACAACGTGGCACCGATCTCTGGTTGCTCGTCCGCGCTCACGGCCGTCTATGGCCCGATTCAAGCGGGGCCGAACGCCGGACTGTACGCCCAAATTATTCCGGTGACGCTCAACACGGCCGCGCAGATGGGGACCGGGGAAACGGTCAGCATGACGCGCACGGTAGAAGTAGCGCTGATCCCGGTGTTCCAGTTCGGCGTGTTCTCTGACGCCGATCTTTATTTCGGCAGCAGCCCGAACCTTACTTTTGCGGGCCGCGTGCACACCAACGGAGATCTCTACCTGGGCGTCGCGACCGGTTCTACGCTGACGTTCTACGACAAGCTGTCGGCGTGGGGCAATGTGGTCCGCAATATCACCCAAAATGGACTGGATGCCACCGCGGCTGCGAACAATGACGCCGGAACCGTGGACATCCCCACGGCGAGTAACGGATGCACGCCGCCAGCGGCGGCGGCCTGCCTGCCGATCGCAATGAACCAGGGCAGTGTAGTGAACGGTCCGACCTCCGGGCAGAACAACACCTGGCAAACCACCTCCAAGAGCCTTTTTAACTCTTATCTCATCGACGGGAACTACGGCAACGCCAACGGTACGGGCGCGACGAACCTGGCGCTGCCCTTCGTCAACGGGACCACGCAGCCGTACCAGATCATCCGCCGGCCTCCGCCGATTGAGGCGTCGGGCACGATCCTGGGGGCCTCGCGGGAGGGGAACATGGCGCAGATTCGCGTGATGCTGAGCGACACGCAGAACGCGCTCCATCTTTCCGACTGGAACGGCGACCCAAGCCAGGATATTGAATTGGCCAGCCTGGTTCCGACAACCCTGCTCGCGGGTGGCAGCGGATGGGCGCAGAACGGAATCGTCGTCGGCGCCAATACATACTACTTCGGGGAATCCTGGTGCGGTGTTCCGAACGCGAGCCGGGTGTGCAACAAAGACGTTAATTACCTGCAGCCGCCGTTCTTCCATGGCGTCGCTTTTCCGGCGAATACGACGTTTAACGGAGCGCCTGGCACCGCGAACGTAGCGGAATGGCCAATCGTCGACGGCTGGCTGCTGGTAGAAGTCAAATGGAATGACGGAGCCTGGCACGGCGTCACCAAGGAATGGTTGGGCCTGGGCTTTGCCCGCGGCCTGAACGTACCCGTCGCTCCGGGGACCAACGTGTTTACCAACGGAAACACCGATCACAAGAACGCCATCCTGTACTTCCAACAACAGGCCGATCGCAACGGGGACGGCTCGGTTACCGCGGCCCTGGACGCAGTGGGAAACAACATCAACACGACCGGTGCCGGTTCGCAGTACAACTGGTATCCGATCAACTTCTATGATTCCCGTGAAGGCGAAGTCTGGGACGCTCCGCCCACCACCTTTACGCAAGGTACGGGTACGCCGAACGGCATCATGAACGCTGTGGAGCTGGACGTAGGCAACTTGAAGCGCTGGTTGGCGGGCACGACCGGCCTAACCGGAGCCAACGTCAACTGGAGCATATACAACGGGTACATTTTGTTTTTCTCCGACCGCCGCGGTATGAAGTTTGCCGCCGATCCAACGCAATTGCAGTGGGGAGAATACGGCTTTGAAGACACCATCAACTACGTGAACGCAGGGAACAACTTCGTTCCCAACGGCGCGCTGGAGCCGATCCAGCCCGGGAAGAAGATCTCTCCGGAAGACGTAAACGGAAATGCCAAGCTCGACAACTATGGTGTGGTGGGGGTCGGCGACGCGTTTGGCTCGCAGACCCAGAACGATACCGACGCCGCAAATCCGCCAACACCATACGCTCCGGGCCACCGGGTACCGTTGTTCACCTACGGACGCGCCAATCGAGTCACGGGTGCCCGCCATGCGCTCAAACTGGTGGACGGTGCGTTGGGGAACTTACCTACCATGCCAGCCGCCAGCGGATGCACGCAGAGCGCTGCGAACCCCACCGGTTGCGGCGGCTTCACGGTTGCCTCGGAGAATCCGGTATACATTCTTGGGAACTACAACAGCGCGGCGCCGCCGACCGATCCGACCTGGACCAACGCAGCCGCCGCCGAACCAGTGCATGCGGCCTCTGCGGTGATTGCCGATGCGGTGACTCTGCTCTCGAATACCTGGCAGGATGAGGGGGCCTGTGTTGCCGGCAACGTGACCGCAGCTGGAATCTGCAACAACGTTTCAGTCTTCGGCAGCTTGGTCAGCCCCCTCGTAACCAACGCCGGCGTAACAGGACAGTCGGCGACCACCACCTACTACCGCGTCGCCATCGCAGCCGGCAAACCCATGGCCTTCATCAACCTGAACAGCAACCCCACTTGGGCGTTCGGGATCGATGGCGGCGTCCACAACTTCCTGCGCTTCCTGGAAGACTGGACCGGCCAGGACCTTTACTACAAGGGGTCCATGGTCAGCCTTTACTGGAACACGTACGCTACCGGCACGTTCAAGTGCTGCAACCTCGTGTATCACCCACCAATCCGTGATTATGTGTTTGACCCGTTGTTCGCTCAGCCGCAGAATCTGCCACCCGGAACGCCTTTGTTCCGCAACGTGGACAACCTGACGTACCGCCAGAACTTCATCGCCCGGACCAACTAGCGTTCGGCGCGGTGCAACCTCAAGCCCCGGTTCCAAAAGGACCGGGGTTTTTGTTTGTAATGCCGCATCCACACGGTTGACTTTCATAGGTTAAAATCGCCTCTGGGGAAATCGGAACAAGTGGGGGGAACACCAGCAACATGCAAGCTGGATCGGACCGCGTCTCGCGGTGGTTGCATCGGGCGTTTTGGCTCTTTGGGCTGATCGGCGTCGCGCTGTTCTTCATTCCCGCTTTCGTAATCCGTCCCTTTCGTTATCAATCGCCGCGAGCTCTCTGGCTGGCCATGGCGATCAAGCAGCACGCGCCGCTGCCGTCGCTGGTCGCGGCTCTCCTTTGTCTGCTGCTGGGGGTCGCACTCTGGGGAACGGCCACCCGGTGGCGTCGATTCGGCCTCGGCGCAGGCATGCTGATGGTGGCCTTCTCAGCCACGATGGCGCGATTGAACTACTTCGAATGGATGTTCCATCCGGTGCGACAACCGGGGTTCGAATCGATCGCCAAGACCAAGTTGGATTCCAGCGAGATGGTCCTCGCCCTTGACTTCAACCACGACGCGCGCGCCTACCCGATTCGCGAGATGGCCTACCATCACATCGTGAACGACCTGGTGGGGGGTGTGCCAGTGGCGGTCACCTATTGAACGCTCTGTCACACCGGTCTGGTGTGGAAGAGAAAATTGGCAGGCAGGGTGCTGAGCTTTTACCTCGCCGGAATCAACAATCAGAACTTCCTGATGCGAGACCGGGAAACGGGCTCCTGGTGGCAGCAGATCACTGGGAAAGCGGTTTATGGGCCCTTGCGGGGAGCGGCGCTGGAACTGGCGGCGAGCGACGAGTTGAGTTACGGCCTTTGGAAGGCGGAATGTCCGGATGGCGAGGTGCTGGCCCCGGTTGCACGGGACCAGAAGGAGTATGACAGCAAGTGGGAAGCGGAAGTCGCGAAGCTGCCCGTCGTGATCAGTTTCCCGGGCACCGAGCTCAAGTCCCGGGACGTGGTGGTGGGCTTGGAGGTTGCCGGACAAGCCAGAGCATATCCGCAGGACACGATCGTGAAACAGAGCCCCATTCAGGATCATCTGGGGGGTAGTCCGATCCTTGTAGTTGCTGGCACCGACGGAAAGTCGGTGCGCGCATTTGTGAGCCGGATCGACGGCTCCGATCTGGAATTTTTCCGCAAGAGTGGCACATCTGACTTTGTGCTGGTGGATTCCGCGAACGCCAGTGAGTGGAATTTCAAGGGCTGCGCAGTGGCGGGGCCGGCCACGGGAAACTGCCTGGCGCCGCTGCCGGCGATCAAGGACTACTGGTTCGACTGGCGAAACTACCACCAGGATACAACGGTATACCGTCACTGAGAGTGGGATAGTTTTCGGGGAGAAGGACGGGGGGCCTTTGTCACAGATCAGCGCGATCTTCTGGGACGTCGGCGGAGTGCTCCTCAGCAATGCCTGGGACCGGAGCCAACGGGAAGCTGCGCTTGAACATTTCAAGCTCGACGAAGAAGAGTTCGCCGACCGGCATGAGCTGGTGGCATCATCGTTCGAGCGTGGGCAGATTGGTATTGATGAATATCTGGATCGCACCGTCTTCTACCGGGCCCGCCCTTTCGGCAAAGAGGAGTTCAAGGACTACATGCTCGCGTTGTCGCAGCCGAATGATGCAGTGCTGTCGCTGGCAAAGACGATCGCTGGATCCGGAAAGTACTTGATGGGCACCATCAACAACGAGTCGCGCGAACTGAACCTATACCGCATCGAGAAGTTTGGACTGCGCTCCATCTTCAGCCTGTTTATCAGCTCTTGCTTTGTCGGATTTCGAAAACCGGAACGGGACATCTACCGGCTCGCTCTGGAGACGACCCAGAAGCGTCCGGAGGAATGCTGCTTCATTGACGACCGCGCTCTCAATCTCGAGGTTGCAAAGCGGTTGGGCATGCACACCATCAAAATGGAAAGCGCAGGGCTGTTGCGCGTGGAGTTGCAGAAGCTGTGTGTGTAGTGGTCGGACACCGGCGCGGTTCGGCGCTAAGGGTTCTTGCGGGGCAGGGGCGGTTTTGACATTGCGGTTGAGGGAGAGCCCGGCCGAGGACCTTCGACTTCAGCGCTGGAAGTCAGGCTCAGGTCGCTGGACCAGCAATCGGCGGCGATTCTCCACTCCCCGTTTGCCTGCTTCACCAGAAGGGTCATGTACTTTCCACGTTCCTCGCGCCGCTTCCCGACCACCACAGGGACCAGCATCTTGCAGCGACCCGCTTCGTAAGCTACGTCGCCAATCACATCCACTCTGAGGGGATCGAGCTCAACTTCTCCGAGGCCGGCGTCGAGGACTCCGACAAAATACTCCCGAATAGCTGCCGTTCCACGGATGGCGGGATGGTTGGGGCGAAGAACTATGGCATCGGTCGCGTAAGTACTCACCAGATCGTCCAGCTGTTTGTTATTGCAGGCCAGGGCCCAGTCGAGTGTGACCTTACGCACCGCAGTCTCGGCACGACTCATCGGCGCGGTTCCGGGGGGGCGGAGTTTGGCGTCTCGCATGGCGGAGTCTGTCGCCGAGGCCCTAACGCCCGCTCCACCGCCGAACTGCGATAGTTCGCTTCCCTGGGGAAAATAGTGGTGGTGGTAATGATGGTGGAAATGGTGGGGACCCCCGGATTGGGTTGGAGAAAGAATCGGGTCAGCCTGGCCGAGGATCGGGGGGTCCTGCGCCTGGGACTCTGCTGCGAAACTCAAGGACAATCCGCACATCCCACAAAAGTGATTGCCGGGACGGTTCTGGTGACCGCAGGTTCCGCACTTGATAGTCAGTGAAGTCTCCTCGGGGCCAGTCACTGCGGAAGCGGAGGAATCCGCGGCCAGGCGCTGCATAGTTTGAAAGGCCCCGGTCACTGCCTCCTGGCTGGGCTGGGGGCGACGCATATCAGCCTGGAGGCGTTTGAAGAATTCGTCGACGGTAGAGTTAAATTCGAGTTCGTTGCCGGAACCCGACAGCGGAGTGCCCGCCGGTCCAGGTTGTTTCTTGGGGTCCACCATTCAGCGTCCGCAGGGTTATTCTAGTGTAAAACTGCGGCCTAGCGACTCGAAAACTCGATCTTCCCCTCTGTCTCGGTGGGTACCCCATTGCACATTCCGGGGCGGTAACGCCAGGCGCGCACGGTCTCGAGGATGGCGTGGTCCTCGGTGCTACCCGCGCTCTCGAGGATCAGAGGACTATGCACGCGTCCGTCAGTTCCGACGATGAAGCTCACTTTAACTTTGATGCTCGGGTCCACGGTTCCGAGAACAGGATTGGGTGTGGCCAGCGCTTCGGGCGGCTCGGCCTGTTCACACTGCGAACGCGCGCTGGTACGTGGCACATCGGCGAATTCCGAGTTGTGCACCGGTGCTTTCCAAATCTGTTGTTCCCGGCCGACAAGAGGTTCTAGGCGTGAAACTCGCAGAGTTGGGGTCGGATTTGAAGCCATCGACAGAACCGTGATGAACATCGGAAGGAATAAAGGCCAGAGCTTCCGCGGGATCATATCCGCCACCTTGTAAGACTCAAGATCTGCGTTTTTACGCTCGACCTGCATATCTTGGCAAGGGGCAATCTGATTGCCAGCGGCTTTGCCAAAATAACTATATTGTTATCAATCACTTACTCGAAGACTGAGCCCGGAATGGCGGCCGTGAGTGAAAAACGTTGCAACTTCGCTCAAGACGACGCGCAGGCGGTCCCGATTCGGTACGCCTTGTCGAATCCTCGGCACGGGGTCCCGGCGGAACATGAAACACGAGACCTATGCTGCACAACCGTCAGGAAAACTGACGCGAGCCCGAGAGATCGGCGCTGCGAGTAGGGGTTCCCATGCCGTTCTGTGGAAGATCATCCGACAACTCAGCCAGGAAAAGCTGGTCCGGTCCTTCAAGGGAGTACGAGGTGGTTACGAACTGGCCAGATCGGCCGAGAAGATTACGCTTGGTCAGATTCACCGGACAGTCATCTGGCGACCAGTTGCGTCCTCGGCTGTCGCAATCTGGTGACCGGGATCCCTGCCCGCTTCACGATCTTTGGAAAAGCGTGCGGGGAGAGATCGATGACATGATGCGGGGGACGATCCTGGCTGACTTGGCCCACGCCGCACCCAGGCCAAGCCGCAAGCGGGTGCGGACGGGCAGGGCAGGCACCACTCCTTTTCGCTCCTGATCCGGGCGCCATCTCTGCGCCCGTCTGGTCCTCCGGCCGTTATGACCCACGGCCCGAAATCGATGAGCTAGATCCCACCATTTCTATGAGCAGGTCGCAGAGAATTTTTGGGAATGGCAGCCCAATAAGGTTGGTGAGTTCTTTGCAGCGTCCGGACCGCCCGTGAAGAGCTTTAACGCGTGGGACCGGGCTACGTTGATCGACAACTACGGCGCCAAGTTCTATCACGGACAACCGACCAAGGCCACAATGTCATTTGTCAGAGAGGGTAAGGAGTGGCACGTCGTTAGTGAGCAGCGGACGTTTGCTCAGAAGGCCGCGCGGCCCGGGCTCGAGTCGTCGCGCGACTTCACGCGGGCAGTGAACGCAGCCGGATGAGGGTCACTTCCGGGGGACAGTTCCAGCGCACAGGAATGCGGAGTGTCCCCACGCCGGGGTTGGTGTAGAGTTGCAACTGGCCGACCTGCCGCAGGCCGAGCGGATACTTCCGAGCCAGTTTTGGAAGGTAGAGGGCACCGAGGAAGGGGAAACGAACCTGACCGCCGTGAGAGTGACCGGAAAGTTGAAGGTCGATGGGATAGTTCGTGACCTGATCGGCGAAATCGGGTTCATGCGCGAGCAGGACAACCGCCTCCGCCGCCGGCACGCCGCGTAAGGTTCTTTCCAGATCGTCCCCACCGGCGAGCACGTCGTCCACGCCGGCCAGCCAGATCCTCTTGCCGTCGCGCTCAAGCGGGACCGCCCGGTTCCGCAAGACCTGAATTCCGGCCTGCCGCAGAGTCATCTCGACATGAAGGGCGTGCGTGAAGACATCGTGGTTGCCTAAGACCGCCCAAATTCCTAAGGGGGCGGGAAGTTGGCGCAGGAGATCCGCGCACGGCTCAACCTGCCGAGCCGCCTCCATCACGATGGCGCGCGTCTTGAGCAAAGGCAGAGTCACGAAGTCTCCGGTAAGAACGACAAGATCCGGCTTAACTTCATTGACGATGCGTGTAGCGGCCTGGATTGGCGTCACGGAGAAATAAGGATCGAAGTGGAAATCGCTCAGATGAACGATGCTCAGAGCGTCGAAGCTAGGGGGAAGACGAGGGAGAACAACGTCCGCCCGAACCAGGCGCGGACGATTGGGTTCGATCAAGACCGCGTCGGCAGCGACCGCCAATATGCCGGTCGCTACCGCAGCCTTCACGAAGCCTCTTCTGGTCAGCGGCGGGACAGTCACGCGGGTCCGAGATGGGAATAGAGTTTGTTCAAACAGGCGGACGAGCTGCCCGTGGTTAGGAACTCATCAACCAGTAGCAAACGTTTTGTTGATCGGTGCGCCAGCCTCAGTTGAGCCCCTGCGGCGTGAGTTTGACAGAATTGAGAAGATTCTGTTCTGTAGTGAAATAAATACTGGATGCTGCGCCGGCGTCCGTTGCCCGCGCCCAGGAAAGCGTTCCCGCTGGTGACATCGAGAACCGGGCTACTCTGTACCGAATTTAGGTTGATGGTTTTTGGCCCGGGAGGGTCGGCGATCTGAGCACTGAGGCCCGACACCAGAGGCCCCACGCATACGACTTGCGCGATTTTGATCGTAGCCTGGCGAGGTGAATGCATCAGTGTCCTCCGACTAAGCCCGCCTGAGGGTGCCCCATTTTAGCCACTTTGGTGGACGAACGCGACGACACGATAAAGTTCACAGAATCCTGCAAGTACCCTGGATTCGAGGAGGAAGAGGGGGGGCGCGCTCACGGACGCTTGGAACAATCGGGAGAGTCGAGCAGATTCCTGAAGTGGTTCGAGATCACCAGTCATCCCGTGACGAATCGGACGA
Organism: Terriglobales bacterium; assembly: GCA_035567435.1. Classification (GTDB taxonomy): domain Bacteria; phylum Acidobacteriota; class Terriglobia; order Terriglobales; family Acidobacteriaceae; genus Gp1-AA133. Next base: position 71,155 of record DATMPS010000040.1, read on the forward strand.
ACGGGGGCTACTGAACTGATTGCGCTTGCGATAAGCCAGCACCGTGATACCCACGGACATAAACATGGGTGGGATGACAAGTACAAGAATGCCGCTGCGCAGCCCTTGTATGACACGGGAACCAGCGGAGGCGGCCTGGGTGTAGCAGAGCGCGCAGTTTTGCGCGAGGCAGACCGTACTGAACGCAAGCACCGCAACCGCGGCGAGCGCGCACCGAGCGAAGGACAAAAACCGGGGAACACTTGTGTCTCGCATCACCACACCCTCCCTACTTCACAAACGGGCGCATGTGCAGAAGGCGGAAGCTGTCGGACCAGATCATGTTCATCATGAGCAGCACGAAGATGGTGGCCGGAATCAGGGCCAGCCGCAAGTTCTTGCGCTCGTCGAGCAGGTGCATGAAGTACATCACACCGAGGCCCGCCTGGATCAGGGCCACGGCCAGCATGCGAACCAGGAGCTGAGCGCCGTGAGCATGCTGGTAAGCAAAAACGATCTGCAGTCCCGACAGGGCCAGAATGCAGACATAGACGATGATTTCTTTTTTTAAAGAGCCGTTCGCTCTCTCTGCCGTGCTCATGCGCTCTCCCTCCAGCTCACTGGGTTCGTCAGCGTGCAACGTTCAGCAGGTACACCATGGGAACGACGAACATCCAGACCAGATCAACGAAGTGCCAGTACAACGACCAGATCTCGATGTCGTCCGAATTGTAGCGACCCCGTTTGTAGCCCAGTGCGACTACCGTCAGCGCAATCACGCCGCCGACAACGTGGGTGAGGTGCAATCCGGTGATCGCGAAGAAAGTGGCACCGAACATCGGCGAACCCCAGGGATTCTGAAACAACCGGACGCCCTCGCCGATCAAGCCGCGCCATTCGTTGAGGTGCAGCAAGGCGAACAGGACGCCACCAGCGACCGTAATGAAGGTCCAGCGAATCCCCCCGGCTTTGTCACCCGACTTGGCAGCCCGCGTGGCCATCAACATGGTCAAACTGCTGCTCACCAGGATGAACGTCATCAGCATTGCGTTGAGGATGCTGGGTGAGAACCTGAATGGCTCCGGCCAATCCGGGCTCGCATTCTTCACGTATCCGTAGGCAAACAACATTGCCCCGAAGGTCACGGCGTCGGAGATGATGAACAACCACATCACCAGTTTTTTGGATGGGATCGCAAACGGCGATTCTTCCATGATCGCGGGCGCGTGCACTTCCACCGCCAAGCCGGCTTCACTCACAAAACCTCCCGACACAGTCGTTTAAAGCTTCATCCAAACCACCCACAACAGGTACAACCAAAGAATGCCCATGAAATGCCAGTAATAGGAGGTCGCATCCATCGTGCTTCGACGCAAAGTAAGTACCGGCGTACTGAGTTTGTAGATGACGCGTGCGAGCCCACCCAGTCCGCCCAGCACATGAAGCGCGTGCATAGCGGTGAGGACGTAAAAGAAAGAACTGTTGGGATTGGTCGCCAGGTATAACCCCTGCGCGCGTAGCTCGAACCACGCCCCATACTGACCGGCGACAAACACCAAACCCAGCAACAACGTCGCCCACAGCCAGAACAAAGGTACAGATCGCCTTCCGACTTTGCTTCGGACGAAAGCCGCCACTCTGCGGCGTGCCACCTCGAGTGTCGCGCCGCTGGCCAGGAGAACCAACGTGTTCACGAAGACGATGGAAGGAATTCGCAGGTGGCGCCAGTCGTTGGCGGTCGATTGGCGGACCACCAACGCGCTGGTAAACGCGGCGAAGGACATGGTGATGGCCGCAAGTCCAACCCAGATTCCGGTTCGAGATGGTTCCGGAGACGGGTCGTCCACAGCCCTGAGCTTAGGGTCCATGGGGCCCGAGCCGGGCAGGCCACCTCCTCCCGACTTGCCGCCGTCGAGAGGCGTCTCCGTCTGTTCGATCTCCGGGGGTTGGATGGTTGTCGCCATGGCCCTTTTGACTACTCCTTATTATTCTTTGCGCCCGCCGTCGCGCTCTTCCGTTTTATGCTCCCGCCTGCTCGGGCGAATCCTGCATCAGGTAGTCCCCGGTCGAACTCTTCACGCCATATTGATAAGGATCGTGGTAAACAACTGGGTGCTTACCGCCAAAATTGTCAAACGGAGGAGGAGAAGGCATGGTCCACTCCAGCGAAGTACATTCCCAAGGATTCGCGGGCGCCGGCGCCCCGCGGAAGCGGCTATGGATCAGGTTGTACAGGAAAATGAGCTGCGCCGCTCCGGTAAGGAGGGCGGCAATCGTGATGAAACGGTGGACCGGAATCAGGGGAACAAGAAAATCGTCGACAAACGCGGAATAGCGACGCACGTTCCCTGCCAGCCCCAGGTAGTGGAACGGCATGAAGATGCAATACGTGCCGATGAATGTGAGCCAGAAGTGGAGCCGACCAAGACTCTGGTTCATCATGTGCCCTGTCATCTTCGGGAACCAGAAATAGGTGCCCGCGAAGACTCCGAATATCGCCGCAACCCCCATCACCATATGGAAATGGCCAACCACGAAGTAGGTGGCGTGCAGGTAGATGTCGATGGACGGCTGTGCGAGGAAGAAGCCGCTGACTCCGCCGCTGACAAACATGGAGAGAAAGCCTAGGGCGAAGAGAGACGCCGCGGTAATCCTCAGCTTGGAGCCATACAAGCTACCCATCCAGATCAAGGTCATGATGGTCGCTGGAATTGTGATCATCAGGGTGGGGAACGAAAAGACCAGTGACGAGAACGGATTCATGCCGCTCACGAACATGTGGTGTCCCCACACCATGTAGCTAAGGAAGCCGATCCCCATCATGCAATAGATGATTACCTTGTGGCTGAGGAGCGGCCTGCGCATGCTGTTGATCAGAACGTGAGAAACGATGCCCATCGCCGGCAAAATCGCGATGTAGACCTCCGGATGACCGAAGAACCAGAACAAGTGCTGCCATAGGAGTGGTGACCCGCCGGAGTGCGGCTGCAGATGATCACTGACTACCAGGCCCGCCGGAATAAAGAAGCTGGTCCCAGCGAGGCGATCGAGGATCAGTAACAAGCAGGCGGGCAGCAGAACGGCGAAGGCCAGGAGGCTGATGCAGGAGGTAATGAACCAGGCCCAGGTGGAGATGGGCATCCGGGATAACGTCATACCCTTGGTGCGAAGGTCGAGGGTGGTTGCGATGAAGTTCAGTGAACCGAGCAAGGAGGCGATGCAAAAAACGAAGATGGAAAGGCCCCAGAGCGTCTGGCCCAGTCCTTCGCCCGGTCCCGCATCCGAACCGACGGCGCTCAGGGGGGCGTAGGCGGTCCAACCCGCGATCGGCGGTCCATCGGGCACGAAGAACGCCAAGACCAGGATGCAGAAGGCCAGGAATGTGGTCCAGAACGACATCATGTTGAAGCGCGGGAAAGCCATGTCTTCGGCGCCGATCTGGATGGGCAGGAAGTAGTTGCCGAAGGCCGCGAAGGGCGCATTGGTAAGAACGAAGAATACCATCAGCGTCCCGTGCATGGTCAGCAGCGATAGGTAGTACTCAGGAGTCATGACACCCCCCGGAGCACCCGTCTTCGAGAGCAACTGGAGTCCAGGGATGGGCGCGTTCGGCCATACCAGGTGGATGCGCATCAGCCAGGAAAGCGCCATCCCGATGAACACGGCCACCAGGGCCAGACCGTAGTACTGCAGTCCGATGACCTTGTGATCGAGACTGAAGACGTATTTCCGGATGAACCCGGTTGGTGGCGTGTGGTGTTGTACTGCGTGTGCCGGGCCGTCTGACATTCTGTTCACCCCTTGAGAAAGTGGCACTCGCCGCTCCACCACATCCAAGCGGGAGCGGGCCGGACTGAACTACTGTTCCGACGCCTTCTGTTTCAACCAAGCGTCAAAATCTGGTTGTGACAGGACGTTCAGGTACGCCTTCATGTTGTAGTGACCAAGACCGCAGAGCTGCGTGCAAACGATCTCGTACCTGCCGACCTTGGTCGCCGTGAAATGGACCGACAAGTCCAGGCCCGGCACAAAATCCTGCTGGATGCGCAATTCGCGTACGTAGAAGGAGTGACCGACGTCCTTGGCATGCATCAGCAGATGGACTTCCCGATTGACGGGGATGGCGAGTTCGCCCGTGACAATGTCGTCTCTGGAATCCACGTCATTGGCGGGGTCAAGCCCGAAAAAGTTCGAGTTGCCCTCGTCGATTTTATCGGGGTGGAGCGCGCCGAACTTGCCGTCAGCACCTGGGTAGCGGAAGTAAAACGCAAACTGACCAGCTTGTGCCTGAACCTGCAGCGCATCGGGAGCCGCTGGCTTGAAATAGACATTGGCCCAAGCCTTCTGACCCAACACTCCCAGAGCCAGCATTTCGGTGCCGACCAGCACCAGGGCAGCGATCACCAGCCCTTTGGCGCCACCAGGAAAGGTCTTGATCTCGCCCTTGCGCTCGGCCGACTTCCATACAAAAAACGCGAGCACCAGCTGGGCGGCAAGAAACGAAAGCCCGGCCTCCATCATGGTTTCGGACAACTGTTCGTCGATGGCATGCCCGTGGGTCGATATGTCCTCAGGCGGCGCAAGAGAGATCCCAGAGCCGTACCACCGGTGAGTGACGATCGGAATTGCCGATAGTAGTGCAATCACGGTCACGATCACTGCGAATAGCTTGCCCATTCTGCCTCGCGTCTTCCCGGACGAAACTGCCGGAACAGCTTTCGAAATGGCATCGCCTTCGAGCGAATTGAAACATCTAGTACGGCTTCGCCTTGAAGGTGAAGTCAACAGTCTTGGTTTCGTTGCCGGAGATGGTTACGTCCTGGGTTTGCGTGCCGTAGTCTTCCTGCCAGGCCGTGATGGTGTACTTCCCGGCTGGCAGATTGGGCAGCGTAAACCCTCCATTGTCGCTAGAGATCGCGTAGTGCGTCGTCTTCAGCACTGCGAAATAGCCATGCATCCAGGGATGAACGTTGCACTTGACGGGGACAAACTCTTCTTTGTCGAACTTTTCTGACAAAGGAGGAGTACCCGGGGGCTGGGATTTGTTCCACTCGCGATTGATTTTCGCGAGCGGGTGAATGTTGTGGGAAGTCTGATCGTCGTTCACGACTTTTAATTCCTGACCGGTGTGCATGGCCAGCACGTGCGGTATGTACTGACAACCCTTCTGGGTGAACGTGACTGCCTGTGCCGGCGCGTTGGGTTCGTCGGGTGCTCC
>DATMPS010000041.1:0-6026 GCA_035567435.1 Terriglobales bacterium
GGACGCTCGCGCCTACATTGACGGGTTAAGGTTTTCTCAAATGGGCGTTCGACTCGATCAGTTCGATTCCCAGCCGGGCCCGGGGAAAGAGCATGGCATTGAACTCCGCCCCCACCAGCACCACCAGCGAGATCATGTACATCCACACCAGCAACGCAATGCCCACGCCCAGCGAGCCGTAGAGGATGCTGTAGTCGGCATAGCGCTGCAGGTACCAGCTAAACAAGGTGGTGGCGAAAAACCACAGCGCCGACGCCAGCGTGGCTCCGGGCAACACGCTATGCCAGGGCTGGGTGCGCGGCACCGCGTTGTGATAGATGAGCGCCATCACCGCGATGCTGGTGAGTCCGGCAATCAGCCAGCGGATGGCTGTCCACATCAGCAGGATAAAAAAACCAAACTCGTGTCCGAGCTGAAACAGGATTTGAGTTTCAATGCGATTGCCGAAGGCCACAAGCACGGTGGAAAAAGTCAGCGGGATACCGGCAAGAATGACCAGCGAGAACGCGATCAGCCGCTCCTTTACCAGCCCCCAGCTCTTGGGCAGCTCGTAGCAGCGGCGAAACCCTTCCATCCAGGAGATCATGACGCCTGACCCGGTCCACAGCGTGATCAGCGAAGCCGTGATGAGGACTCCCACTGAACGCTGCGTTGTGCCTCGCAGATAGGCCAGCGCAGTGGCGGCCCCCGCGGGAAGAATCTTGCCTACGGCGTCCGAAATTTCGCGCAGGTAGGCCTCGGTCTGGCGCGAAGTGGCGAGCACGGTTCCGATTAGCAGCAGAGTGGGGAAAAAAGTGAGGATGGAAGAATAGGCCGCGGCTTTGGCGGTGGCGAACGCGTCATGCTGAAACGCGCGCCAAAAGGCGAGGCGAAGCAGGCGCAGGAAACGCGACATGAATGGCCCCAGAGTATTGCGCGGGGGCACGGTATGCAACTGAGAACTGCCGCTACGTTCCTGATCGTGCAATCGCTGTGGGTTAGCGTGCATGGGGATGACTCAAGGCCGCAGAACTAGAGAACCAAACCGGGAAGCGTGGAGGGCGGACGAATCGGACCATCCGCCCCTCGCTCTTCCTGAAATTACTCGGCCGTCAGTTCCTCGGTTTCGCCTTCCGTGCGCATCAGCTCGAGCGCGCGCTCGGCTTCTTCGTAGGCCTGCGAAACCTCTTCTTGCACCTTGGCGGCGGCCTCTTCCATCTCGGGCGAGAGCCGCACGTTGCGATAGTACTCCATGCCAGTGCCGGCGGGGATGAGCCGTCCGACAATGACGTTTTCCTTCAGTCCACGCAGGTGGTCGACCGCGCCCTGAATGGATGCTTCGGTCAGCACGCGCGTTGTCTCCTGGAACGACGCCGCCGAAATGAACGAGTCCGTCGAGAGCGAAGCCTTGGTAATGCCCAGCAGCAATGGCCGGCCCGTCGCCGGACGTCCTCCCTGTGCGATCACGCGCTCGTTCTCTTCGGCAAAGCGGAACTTGTCGATCTGCTGTTCCAGCAGGAACTGCGTATCGCCCACGTCTTCCACCTTACGCCAGCGCATCATCTGGCGAACGATCACTTCGATGTGCTTGTCGCTGATATTCACGCCCTGCAACCGATACACTTCCTGGATTTCGTTCACCAGGTAAGACTGCAGTTCCTTTTCTCCGAGCACGGCCAGGATGTCGTGCGGGTTGAGCGGGCCATCCATCAGCGGTTCGCCCGCCTTGACCCGTTCGCCTTCCTGCACGTTGATGTGAACGCCGCGTGGTACCGAGTATTCCTTCTCGGTGCCGTTGTCAGCGACCACGTACATCTTGCGCTGGCCCTTCGAGACTTCGCCGAATTTGACCGTGCCATCGATTTCGCTGATGACCGCGGTTTCATGCGGCTTGCGCGCCTCGAACAATTCGACCACGCGCGGCAGACCACCCGTGATGTCTTTCGTTTTGGTAGTCTCGCGCGGAATCTTGGCCAGCACATCGCCCGGATGGGCAGTGTCGCCGTCCTGCACCATGAGGTGAGCGCGTGAGGGCATCAGGTAGCGCTTGCTGGCCTTGCCCTTGATCACGATGGCCGGCTGGCGCTTCTCGTCGGGCGAATCCGCCACCACGTGTCGCGACAATCCAGTCACTTCGTCCACTTCCTCGTGCAGCGTGACCCCTTCCTGCAGGTCCTTGAACTGGATGGTGCCGCCGATTTCGGTCAGGATCGAGAAGGTATAAGGATCCCACTCGACCATGACTTGTCCGAGTGTGACCTGATCGCCTTCGTTGACCTTCAACTTGGCACCGTACACGACCGCATAGCGCTCGCGTTCCCGGCCCTTGTCGTCGACTACCGCAATCGAGCCCTGGCGATTCATGACTACCAGGTCGCCCGACTTGGCCTTGACCGTCTGCAGTCCGATGAAGCGAACTGCACCGTTGGTCTTGGCGTCCAGCCGCGATTGTTCCGACACTCGCGACGCCGTACCGCCGATGTGGAAGGTACGCATCGTGAGCTGGGTTCCCGGTTCGCCGATGGACTGCGCCGCGATCACTCCCGTGGCCTCGCCCAATTCGACCAGCCGGCCCGACGCCAGGTTGCGTCCGTAACACATCACGCAAACCCCGCGTTTCGATTCGCAAGTCAGCACCGAGCGGATTTTCACCCTCTCGATACCGGCAGCTTGAATCGCGCTGGCCAGGTCTTCGGTGATTTCGTTGTTGATGTCGACGATCACGCCGCCGTCGTAGTCCTTGATCTTCTCGAGCGATACCCGGCCCACAATGCGGTCGCGCAAGGGCTCGATGATCTCGCCGGCTTCGACGATACCGGCCACGTAGATGCCGTCCACGGTGCCACAATCGTATTCGCTGATGATTACGTCCTGGGCAACGTCAACCAGACGCCGCGTCAGATAGCCCGAATCGGCCGTCTTCAGCGCCGTATCGGCCAGACCCTTGCGGGCGCCGTGAGTCGAGATGAAGTACTCGAGCACGGTGAGCCCTTCACGGAAGTTGGCCGTGATCGGGGTCTCGATAATTTCGCCCGACGGCTTGGCCATCAGTCCGCGCATTCCGGAGAGCTGGCGAATCTGCTGTTTCGATCCGCGAGCGCCGGAATCCGCCATGACGTAAATCGGATTCAGCGCGCCTTCTTTATCGCGCTGCTGCATCTGTCCGAACATCTCGTCCGCGACCTTTTCCGTAATCGCCGACCAGATTTCGATCACCTTGTTGTAGCGTTCGCCGTTGGTGATGGCTCCGTCCAGGTATTGTTGCTGGACCGCCACGCCCAGTTTTTCGGCGTCCTTCACCAGCGTTTTCTTGTTGTCCGGAATGACCATGTCGTCGATGCCGATCGACAGTCCCGCTTTGGTGGCATAGCGGAACCCGAGGTCCTTCACCTCGTCCAGCATCTTGACTGTGACTTCCAGACCAAACCGCAGGTAGCAGTACGTGACCAGCTGTCCGATACCCTTCTTCTTGAGCAGCCCATTGATGAACGGCATACCCTCGGGAAGATGATCGTTCAGGATGGCGCGGCCGACGGTCGTATTCAGGAAGCCGCGGTCCGAGTTCACTGGCTCGGTGTGGATGATCTCCTGATCGTCGTAGGCAGTCATCAGGTCTATGACTTCGCCGGTGTAGCGCAGACGAATCGGGCTGAGCGTCTCCACCGCGCCCGCTTCGAGCGCCAGCAGAACCTCTTCGATATTCGCAAACGCCCGGCCTTCGCCCTTGGCGCCCGGCTTGCCCTTGGTCAGGTAGTACAGGCCCAACACCATGTCCTGCGTCGGCACCGTAATCGGCTGGCCAGAAGCGGGAGACAGAATGTTGTGCGATGACAGCATCAGCACGCTGGCTTCAACCTGGGCTTCCGGCGACAGCGGAATGTGCACCGCCATCTGGTCACCGTCGAAGTCGGCGTTAAACGCCGTGCAAACCAGCGGATGGATCTTAATGGCTTTGCCTTCCACGAGCACCGGCTCGAATGCCTGAATGCCCAGACGGTGAAGAGTAGGAGCGCGATTCAACATCACCGGATGGTCTTTGATGACCTCTTCCAGGATGTCCCAAACGATCGGTTCCTGCTGCTCCACCATTTCCTTGGCTTGCTTGATGGTGGTGCAGTGCCCGGTCTGTTCCAGCCGGTGATAGATGAACGGCTTGAACAATTCCAGAGCCATCTTCTTGGGCAGACCGCACTGGTGCAGCTTGAGCTCGGGACCGACAACAATGACGGAACGCCCGGAGTAGTCCACGCGCTTGCCCAGCAGGTTCTGGCGGAAGCGTCCCTGCTTGCCCTTGAGCGTGTCGGAGAGCGACTTCAGTGGGCGGTTGTTGGCGCCACGCAGCACGCGGCCACGGCGTCCATTGTCAAAGAGGGCGTCGACGGCTTCCTGCAGCATGCGTTTTTCGTTCCGCACGATGACTTCGGGCGCGTGCAGGTCCATCAGCTTCTTCAACCGGTTGTTGCGGTTGATCACCCGGCGATAGAGATCGTTCAGATCGGAGGTAGCAAAACGGCCGCCGTCCAATGGAACCAAGGGGCGCAATTCCGGCGGAATCACCGGAATCACATCCAGAATCATCCAGTTCGGCTTGTTGCCACTCTTGCGGAACGCCTCGACCACTTTCAGGCGCTTGGCATACTTGAGCCGCTTCTGCAGCGAGCTCTCATGCTTCATCTTCTCGCGCAGTTCGCCGGACAAGCTTTCTACTTCGACGCGCTTCAGCAGTTCCTTGATGGCCTCGGCGCCCATCATAGCCTTGAAGCCGGCGGGACGATATTGCTGGTCCAGTTCGCGGTACTTGGCTTCATCCTTGATGACTTCGTGATCTTTTACCGGCGCATCCCCAGGCTCAACCACCACGTAAGCCTCGAAATACAGAACGGATTCCAGATCGCGCAGCGAGATGTCCAGCAGATGCCCGATACGGCTGGGCAGTCCCTTGAAGAACCACACATGCGAGCAGGGAGAAGCCAGCTCGATGTGGCCCAGGCGCTCACGCCGTACTTTCGAGAGCGTCACTTCCACGCCGCACTTGTCGCAGATCACTCCGCGATGCTTCATCCGTTTGTACTTGCCGCACAGACACTCCCAGTCGGTTACTGGACCGAAAATGCGCGCGCAAAACAGGCCATCACGCTCCGGCTTGAAGGTCCGGTAGTTGATGGTCTCGGGCTTGGTCACTTCGCCATGCGACCAGCTCCGGATTTTTTCCGGAGAGGCCAGGCTGATGCGAATGGCGTCGAAGTCAGCGATGGGGTTTGCCATGTCAAAAGGGCTAGAACGATACAAGGTGGTCCTCCGCTTTCCCGCGGTCGTGCGCCGCCGCTACGCGGCTCCTGAAACCGGTCGCTAGTCGTTGGTCGTTAGTCGCTAGCGAAACTTTTTAGGATTCGACGGCCCAGGAGCGCGACCGTCGATCCGTTTTCTCAATTTCTAAATCCGTCTACTTCAATCCCGTTGGGAGGTCAGTCGAGGTCGCCAACGACTAGCGACCAACGACTAGCGACCGCTTTTCTTAATCCGCTGCCGCGCTCAACACCGGCTTCTTCTCTCCGGCCTTGATCAGTTCCACATCCAGACAGAGCGACTGCAACTCGCGGATCAGCACGTTGAACGATTCCGGCACGCCCGGCTCCATGGCCGCCTCGCCCTTGACGATGGCCTCGTAAATCTTGGTACGGCCGTAGACGTCGTCGGACTTCGCGGTCAACAACTCCTGAAGGATGAAAGCTGCACCGTACGCTTCGAGAGCCCACACTTCCATTTCTCCGAAGCGCTGACCGCCGAACTGCGCCTTGCCGCCCAAAGGTTGCTGGGTGATCAGCGAGTACGGCCCGATTGAACGGGCGTGGATCTTGTCATCCACCAGGTGCGACAGCTTCAGCATGTAAATGTAGCCGACAGTGACGGGCTGTTCGAACTTGTCGCCGGTCATGCCGTCGTACAAGTACGTCTTGCCCGATTCCGGCAAGCCCGACTGCTTGAGCAGTGCCTTGATCTCGCCTTCGCGTGATCCGTCGAACACCGGCGATCCCATGTACACGCCC
>DATMPS010000042.1:0-5078 GCA_035567435.1 Terriglobales bacterium
AGCGAGCGGGAACTCCAGGCATCCCAGTCAGCTTTGACCTTCCGCCACACCCGGCTCACCGTATCCTTACTGATCGCACCGCCAAACACGGCCGAAAGCGCCCGGCGCACCCGACGCGTATTGGTTCCGGCCAGATAGGCGATTATAAATGTCTCGCCGTCGTGCCGCTCCGGAACGAGAACAAACAGTACGTCGATCGTCCGCGTGACGCCGGCCATGGTGCGCCGTGCGATGTAGCGCTGATTCTCACCGGTCCGCAAACAGGCCCACATATGCCGGAGTGGCAGTTGAGCCTGCTCAAGGCCCAGCACCTCTTCGAGCCTGCGCCCGATTACCTGATCCCGCGTCAAGCCATAGGCGAGTTCAGTAGCTGGATTTAGATCTTCGTAGATGAACGCGCCATCTTTGGTCGCCCGGAACAATGTCAACCAATCAGGAGAATTTTGGAAATGGGCTTGCAAGCGCGCCTCGCTTGCAGAGAGCCGGAGCGTCCGTTCCTCTATCCGCTGCTCAAGATGTTCGTTGACTTGCTGCAGCGCTTCCTCGGCGTGCCTGCGTTCGTCGATTTTTTCGATTATGCCCAAGGTATAGAGTACGCGGCCATCACGACCGCGCATCGGACTGATATTGAGTCTGAGCCAAATAGGATCACCGGATTTCCGTAAGAAACGTCCCTCCAATTGAAGGTCTGAGATCTCTCCTGCTGCGGCGGCGCGGCTCTGGCGCTCGCATTCTTCCCGATCATCTACATGTACAATGTCGAGATAGCAGAGCTGCGTCAGTTCCTCAGCGGAGTACCCGAGCATACAGGAGAGCGCCGGATTTGCCTGGCGGAAGCGTCCCTCAAGATCGGCAGTCGCCATTCCGAGTGGACTTTGGTCAAAAACCCGCCGGAACCTGCGGATATCGGCCGGCGAGGAGCAGCTGCCGAGGATCGCGCTTTTTGCCGTGCCGGCCGAGGTCCGTCAGGTTCGCCTCGTAGCCTATTGTGGCGTGCGGCTCGTCCTCCCCATCGCGGGTCCAGCCCCACGAGCCAAAGGTCTGAGCACACCGGACAAGCGACTTCCGCCGCACGAGCGTGGAGGCGGTCAAGACAAGGCTCTCCTCCATCGTCGCTTTTTTCGACCCCTGCCAGCCGCTACACCTGCTACACCTCATGTTAATGCCCTTCAACGGGCAAGCTTCAAGAGCCCACCGCCATGCCATTCGCACGCTACAATCGCGGCCGCGAAAGCTCCCAAATTGGCGACAATTGTTGCGCCGCGAGTGCAAAAATCCGGACTCGCTGGCGAGCTGAGTCCGGATTTCCGGACTGTCGCCTGTCGCTCTACCGCACGCCGACCAGCGATGGGGTCGGCGCGATATGTCTGGAAGAGCTGAGGCTTTCGGCTTTCGAGCGGCCTCTAAACACCAGGATAGAGCTTAATCCAGGACGTAGCCTGATAAGGCGATTAACCCCGAGGTCAATGCCCACAGCCCAAGCGCTATCAGCAACAATAGAGCCAGCCATAGTCTCTGAGAGTGGGCCGGAGCCGTTGTCTGGCGACGATTTGCCCCAAGTCTTGCAGCAAAACGGCCTGACCGGCCGTGCTCCGCGTCATCTTTTTTCGTTTCGGCCTGCTCTTGACGCCCCCCGTGGGACCTGCGGTTTTTGTCAGTCGATTGCACTTCAATTTTCCGCTTCAAGCAAAAATGAGTTGAAGGGGTCTAGCGGACTTGGTGCGCTTATTTCGGCTTGGCCGCGAATCCCTGCTGGATTGACAAGGCTTCGTCACCGGCGAATTCAGTATCACAGCAATCACAAGACCCGCTCGATCGGCTGTTGGAGACCCAGGCTGGCACAGCCGGACTCACAAACTCGAGACATCCCTGCTTCGCAGCATTCCGCATCGGGAACAGGTGCTTCGCGCCACGCGATCGGAGCCTATGCCGCCAGTGAGACCCGCCTGCCCGGACAAGCCCGTGGGCTTAATTTCCGGATTTCCCGGATGCATTAGCTCTCCGACCCTTAAGGTAACCGGCGCAAGCGCCGTGCCACGCCCAAGGCGCAAGCAGTCGCCGGTCCTGAACCGATTTCGTCATCGCAATCGAGCTGCTGGGCGGTCGCATGGCGCCTCCAGGTTCAGCGCCGCTGCTCAATCGGAAACCAGCAACTGAGCTTCCACAGGGGCTGCGCTCAGGCAGCACAAGCAGCATCGCGGACCCGCTGGCGAAGTGAGTCCGGTCTTCAGGCTTCCGTCGCTGTTTTTCAATTTTGAACAGGGGATCAGCCTGCGGCGATCGTAAAGTGAGATACCTCACACCTTCAGATGGCGAGCCTTAACTAGATGGCTCGCTGATTGGCCGTTTCGATGTGAACGGCGCTTCGGCCACTTGGCGCGCATTGGTAATCCGCTCGCGATCATTGCCGCGAGAGTACGGTTGTTGCCGTCGATAACGAGGATTACGATATTGCTGAACCCGAGACGCGCGCAAACCAGGAAGGCCATGGGTCTCGAACGCGCGTTGCCAAGAGAAGAACTCCTCCTCGGAAAGCTGGTAGCGGCGTAGCGCTTCCTCTAGCGTGATTTCGCCCCTGCGCACTGCGGTCACCACAGCGGCTTTTGCGGCGGACTGCCCATCTCTTGGTGTCGGTAGGCGGCAGTTCGCCCATAAGCAGGGTGCTCGGATCAGTAATCGCACAAAGCGGCTCATTTATCCGCCGACAAGGGGTATCTCTCCGCTGGCCCAATCGGATGCCGGCAACCCCAACGGCTCTCAGCACTGGCCAAACACAGCCGTTCGCAGAAAGCTGAGGGGCGGCACTCGCCGCCCCTCAAACCGGTGTCAAACAGAGCGATTAGGGCTCGAATTCCGTCGGCACCGGTACACTGTCATTATACACCGAGGTAAAGTACGTCCGGTCCGGGACCGGGAACGTTGCGGGGGAGCTTTCGCTGGTCTCAATGAGCCCCAGCAGCGTGACAGGGCCCTGATCGTCATCGATGCCGGCCCACTGAATCTTCTCGGCCGGGCCAGAAATGACGACCCCCTTCCTGCCCATAAGGTTGGTTCTCAAGTTTGTGCTGATGTCGGTATCAATCCGCTGCTCTGTCCAACAGACGAACTCCGTGGAGGTTGATATCACGTTCTCCACACCGAGGGCGCTGCCGAAGCCAGCGTAGAAGAACAGGTCGACGAAGGTCGGGAAGTTTGGACGGTTGGATATCGTGTCCAGAGTGAGCAGAGTGATCGAAGTGGCCGCGAGGGTCGTGGGGCCCGTCACGTTGGAATACCGGACGTCTCCAAAAATCCTTCCGGTGACCGCCTGGTAATGGCCCTTGCCGCCGTCGAAGGCGAGAGAGTCGGGGAACTTGCTATCGACCAGCGCGATGAAGTCTTGATGCTTCAACGCGGGGTCTGCCTGGATCGGGATCGCGTTATACGAGCCGAGCGCCGTGCCAGCTGTCCGGAGGACGGCATCGCCGATCAGCCCATCAAACTTGATCGGCCGATCACCGGTAGAGCCAGGACCGACCACCCAGCCGACCAGAAACCCCTTGGGGCATGGGGCCGCGGGAACGGATCTGGTCCCCACTCCGTCCGCGGTGCCGACGCCGTTGGGGACCAACACCAGCTTCTCGTTCACCGAAGCAGTGACATCGAAGTCGACCTCTTTGCAGATCAGCTTATCCGGGAAGGATTGATCGCCGGGGCAGACCCAGTGAAACCTGATCTTTATCAACTGATGCTCGAGGCAAGTGGCACCCACCGGGCACACGACGCCAACCTCGAGTTCGGTTGCCGGGGCCGTCCCGCCCTCAGGGAGTCTTACCGTTCCCGCGATAAACTTGGGGAACACAATAACGCTTCCCGGCTCTTGGGAGTCGCTCAGCCTCGGGTCCCGATCCTGCGCAAGTGCCGGCATTGCCAGCGCGAGGGCCGGCATCATCAGTAACAAAGAACGCGCACACTTTATTATCCAGTGCATTGTGTCTCCTCCTATTTGCGCCCTCGTCGAGGGGCCAGGCGGTACTTGCAAGTGATATGCCATATTGCCGCCACAAATAAATTGCAGCGGTTTCAATGACTTGTATGGCGGCTGCCAAATATCAGTCCGGCGGATCGGACGCTCGGGGGGCGCCGAGTCCGATTTCCCGGACTGACGCATGTCCGACCGTCATGCCATATTGCCACCAAAAATTGCAGTGGTTTCAATGGCTTGTATTGCAGCTGCCAAACTTGGAGTCTGGCGGATCGGACGCTCGGGGGCGCCGAGTCCGATTTTCCGGACTGCGCGGGTGCTAAATGTCGGACCGTATGTCGAGTTTCCGCATTTTCTCGAACAGCGTCGAACGCGCTATACCAAGCAGCTTGGCGGCCACCTCGACGCCGCCTCCGGCGCCCATTAGAGCCGTGCGGATGTGACGCTGCTCAGCGCGGCAGCGGACTTCTGCGAGTGTTCGGAATGAGCTCGGAGATCCGACCGGCTCCGCTCCCTCCAAGGGGAAAAGCGCTTCCACGCCGATCCATGACCCTTCCGAAAGCGCCACTCCCCGCTCCACGCAGTTTCGCAGCTCCCGCACGTTACCAGGCCACGCGTGATCTAGTGCTTAGAGTCATTCAGAAGAGTCACAAAGGCATTGGGATATGCGATACTGGGCCATGGCTTGGGGGGATGGGCCATGGGACAACAAGTATGCGTGGTTTTGAGCGCTGCGGAACGCGAGCAGTTGGCGGCGATCGTGGCCGACCGCAACCGGCCGCGCAAACATGTGGAGCGGGCGCGGATCGTGCTTGCCTCTGCTGATCGGCACTCAGCGCAGCAGGTGGCGCAACGCATCGGAGTCAGCCGGCCGACGGTATGGCGGTGGCAACAACGCTTCGCCGAGAGCGGGGTCGAGGGTCTGTTGCGCGACAAGCCTCGCAAGCCTGGCAAGGCGCCGATCGCGGCGGAAACGACGGCGCGGGTGGTGGCATTAACTTGCACCGCGCCGCCGCACCAGGCGACCCACTGGACCGGCCGGGCGATGGCCAAAGCCATCGGCATCTCGGTGGGTTCGGTGCAGCGCATCTGGCGGGCGCACAAACTTCAGCCG
>DATMPS010000043.1:0-2722 GCA_035567435.1 Terriglobales bacterium
GGAACCAAGAAAGGAACAAGGGGCGACCAAGCCAAGCTCTCCGTGATCAGGAGCTCAGGTTGATTCGGTTTGTTGTTGCCTGGGTGTCGAGGCTGCCAACTTGCCTGGAGCCGAGAGTAGATTAAACTCCTCTCTTCTGCCTGGAGCTGCCACGTTTTTACGCTGTCTGAAACCCCCAGCACGCATGTCTGACATACCACCAATGAAAACGAAAAACAAGTCGCTCAAGTTGGCAGAGCAGGCGACCTCTGGGGTCGGAGCAGGAACAACTAACCCACGCGTTGTCTCGGAAAAGAGAGTGGGCGCATATCAACCGGTCGTCACCATGGGCTTCTGGATGATGGGCAAGCTCAAGACGCGGATTGTGATAGGCTACATCTTCGCCTAGTTGCTCGGCGCATGCGTGGCGCTCTGCCCGCTGCAACACCGGCAAGTTCATGCGCTCGCTACGCGATTGAATCCGAAGTTCTCTTCCGGGAATTTGGTAGGTAGTTCGGAAGCCAGGATCTGGTCCAGCTGAGAAGTAAGGAGTCCGCTGATTGGACTCCTTTGCTGAAGAGGAGTCCATGGAAAATGTCTCAAGACTTTTGGGATTGGGTTGGTTAAGCTCGAGTTGCGCCGGCGACATCCTGCCGCGGGTGCGTAGGAATCCGTTCATGCCCAAGCCGCGTCTCCTCACATTCGTAATCAAAGAGCTCCAAGAAGTCTGGCCGCCGATCTTGTTCTTCGCAGTCAGCTTCAATCTCATCATCCTGACCACCGACCTCATTCTCGCTGACTACCGCCGTAGCGTTGGGAACTTCATGGTCGCAACCATGGCGGCGCTGGTTGTGGGAAAGGCGGTGCTGGTGGCGAATGTAACGCCATTTTTGCGCCGTTTTGACACGGCCCCCATGATCCAACCGGTCCTATTCAAGACTATCGTCTATTGGGCAGTCGTTTTCCTGGTGCGGTTCCTGGAAAAGCTAATCGAATACCTTTTTGCCGGAGGAAGACTCAGCGAGATTCCGGAGTACGTGGCGACTCACTTCAGCTGGCACCGCTTTGCCGCTATCCAGATCTGGATCTTCGTTCTGTTTCTGATCTACACCTCGGTCGCTGAACTGAATGCGCGGTTCTTTGAGGGCAAGCTCATAAAGATCTTCTTCACCAGGCGTTCATCGGAAATGAAGCCGACGACACCGACAGCGGAGTCCCGCGCTCCTTAGTGTATGTTTTCGCAGAGATGTGGGCTTCGGGCCTCGCTGGCTCTAACGTCGGCCTAAACTAAACTTAATGTTCCGAAGGTAAGCTCGTACCGGACCGTTCAGTAAAGGGTATTGTTGCAAGCAGGAGTATCTCGGAAAGAAATGCTTTTCGAGCTGCTTTGGGCATCAGAGCTCCAGGGTCAAACTGCCCTCTCCGCGCGAGACGCAGACCAGCATCTTCTTGCCTTCCGCCCGCTCGACAGCAGATAGAATCGTATCGCGATGGATGATCTTCCCAGCCAGGACCCCAACTTCGCAGGTCCCGCAGCTTCCAGCGCGACACCCGAACGGAACCTCGATGCCGGCGTGCTCGAGACAATCCAGCAGGTGTTCGGTTGCCCCGACGTTGACTGTCTTCCCGGAGAGTTGGCAAACGGCTACGAACGGCGCATCGCCCTTCCTGGGACCCGCACCGAAGCGCTCGACGTGAATCGACTCAGCAGGCCATCCGAGCGCTTCCGCCGCGTTGACCACCGCGTCCATCAGTCCCGCAGGACCGCAGGTATAGACATGCGTCCCCTCCGGCTGGCGCCGGATGAGCGCGGGGATGTCGAGCCTGTGTCCCTGGCTATCGTCATAGAGGTGGACATTCGGGTCGGCCTGGAACCCAAGGAAGGGGACGAACGCCGCTGTCTCGGCGCTGCGGAAGGTGTAGTGCAGCTCGACCCGCTCTTCGAGCAGTCTGAGATGGGAGCGGTGGGCGAGCAACGGCGTAATGCCGATACCGCCCGCGACCAGTAGGTGCTTGACCGCGTGCTCGGCCGTCGGAAAGTAGTTCGCTGGCACGGAGATCGTGAGTTCGGTGCCGCGCCCGACTTTCTCGTGCATGTACTTCGAGCCGCCTTTGGAGTTCGGCGCGAGCTGCACCGCGATGAAGTAAGCCAGGCCTTCGCCATAACCGCCATTGATGAGCGAGTAGCTGTTGCGGTGGACCTTGCCGCCGTCGCGCATGTGGATGACGATGTGGCTTCCCGGTGTGAACCGCGGCAGGAGGCCCCCGGTCGGGTGGACCAGCAAGAAGAGTTTGCTCGTGGTGCTCACGTCCCAGACCCCCGCGACTTTCACCGTCATGATCTGGCGTTTGTCCAGCCCCAGCTGCTGGTCGGACATGCCGGCGAGTTTCTCCGCCGTCGCCGCCTGCTTGGCGACGCTGTCATCCGGTGCCGTCGCCGCGACTTTCACAGGCCGCCGTTCCAGGACCACCGGTAGCTGGTCGAACCCCCGGAGACCCATCTGCTTGGTCAGTTCAGGCCGGCCCTTGCGTGCGAAGGACCCGACGCGTGCGAACCACTCCTCGAAGGCGACGCGGGCCTCAAGACGGGCGAGCGGCTGGCCGATGCACTGGTGATTCCCGCTGCTCATGCTCAAGACCCGCGGGATGGTGCGGTGGATGTCGAATACTTCCGGATTCTCGAAGACCGCTTCGTCGTGGTTGGCCGAGCTGACAACCAGGGCGACCACGCAGCCCGCAGGCA
>DATMPS010000044.1:0-40757 GCA_035567435.1 Terriglobales bacterium
TCGAGTTTCA
The DNA here is from genome assembly GCA_035567435.1 of Terriglobales bacterium. Taxonomy (GTDB): domain Bacteria; phylum Acidobacteriota; class Terriglobia; order Terriglobales; family Acidobacteriaceae; genus Gp1-AA133. Next base: position 11 of record DATMPS010000044.1, read on the forward strand.
CCATGGGCGATTCCCAGTAGCCGGCCAGGTGGTAGTCGAGAGACGCGTAGCCGCGCGAGACTGACTTCAGGCGGTCGTAGAAGTCGAGGACGATTTCATTCAGCGGCAGCTCGTATTGCAGCATGACGCGGGAGCCAGAGACGTACTCGAAACTTTTCTGGCGGCCGCGCTTCTCTTCGACGAGCTTCAGGATGCCGCCGACGAATTCCTCGTTGGTCAGGATGACGGCGAGGATGACCGGCTCTTCGACCTTGGCGATCTCGCTCTGATCGGGCCAGCGGGAAGGGTTGTCGACTTCGATTAATCCACCGTCGGTCTTGGTGACTTTGTAGCGCACTCCGGGCGCGGTAGTGATGAGTTCGAGGTTGTACTCGCGCTCGAGGCGTTCCTGAATGATCTCCATGTGGAGCAGGCCGAGGAAGCCGCAACGGAAGCCGAAGCCCAGTGCCACGGAACTTTCGGGCTCGAAGAAAAATGAGGAGTCGTTCAGGCGTAGTTTCTCAAGGGCTTCGCGAAGTTGGGTATGCTCGTGGGCATCGACGGTGTAGAGACCCGCGAAGACCATGGGCTTGATTTCTTCGAAGCCGGGGAGAGGTTCGATGGCGGGACGGTCGTCGTCGGTGATGGTGTCGCCGATTTTGGTGTCGGCCACGTTCTTGATGTTGGCGATCAGGAAGCCGACCTCACCGGCGACCAACTCTTCGACTTCGACCGGTTTGGGCGTGAGCACGCCGAGAGTTTCGACTTGCAGGACGCGTCCGTTCCACCACAGGCGGATCTTCTGACCCTTCTTGAGGGTACCTTCAAATACGCGCGTCAGAACTACAACGCCGCGATACGGGTCGAACCACGAATCAAAGATCAGAGCCTGCAGATGGCGCTGGGGGGACCCTTTCGGCGGCGGGACGCGTTTTACAATCGCTTCGAGAACATCGGGCACGCCCTGGCCGGTCTTGGCGCTGATGAGGCAGGCGTCAGATGTGTCGAGGCCGACGGCGCCTTCGATCATCTCCTTGGCCCGGGCGACGTCGGCGCTGGGCAAGTCGATTTTGTTGATGACAGGAATGATCTCAAGACCGTGATTAATGGCGAGGTAGGCGTTGGCCAGGGTCTGGGCTTCGACGCCTTGGGACGCGTCGACGACCAGCAAGGCGCCTTCGCAGGAAGCCAGGGAACGCGAGACTTCGTAGGAAAAATCGACGTGCCCGGGCGTGTCGATGAGGTTGAGCTGGTAGGTTTTGCCGTCCTGGGCGGGGTAAATCATGCGCACGGCGTGGGCTTTGATGGTGATGCCGCGTTCACGCTCGAGGTCCATGGAATCAAGCACTTGCTCCTGCATCTCGCGCATCGCAAGCGAGCCGGTCAGCTCAAGCAGGCGGTCGGCCAGGGTTGATTTGCCGTGGTCGATGTGGGCGATGATGGCGAAGTTGCGGATGTAGGCTGCGTCCATGGAGATACGGCTGATCTTTGATTCTAACAGGGGGAATCTGGTGCAGGTCTTAGGTGTCAGGTCCCGGGTGTCAGGTCTCAGAGTCATTTCTTCTGGTGGCCAGGTTGGTTGCCAGTGCCAGAACGTCAGGCTCGACATCTATGATGAAAAGATGACTGATTTGCCTTTTGTTCGGATCGATCACGTTCAGCTTGCGCTGCCGCGGGGCGAGGAAGATCGGGCACGCCGCTTTTTTGTGGATGTGCTCGGGATGACCGAGATTCCGAAGCCGCCCGAGTTAGCCAAGCGGGGAGGTTGCTGGTTTGCGAGTGGAGACGTGCAAATTCACCTGGGAGTGGAAGACGATTTTCGTCCGGTGAAGAAGGCCCACCCAGCTTTGCGTTGCTCCGACTACCCGCAGCTGCTCGCACAGCTCACCGAAAACGGGGTTGCGGTAGTCGAAGCCAGCGACATCCCAGGCGTGCGCCGCAGTCACATCAGCGATCCATTCGGGAACCGCATCGAACTGATAGCGGACTGAAGGGTCCGGTTTCCGTTAGAATTCCGCTGATGGCTCTCGTGCTCGCCTCCGCATCGCCGCGTCGCCAGGAATTACTGCGCTCGGCGGGGATTGCCATCACGGTGCAGCCGACCAACATTCCCGAGACTCCACTTGACGGAGAGCATCCCAAGGCATTCGCGGAACGGCTGGCGCGGGAGAAGGCCTGGGCGATTTTCAAACAGCGGCCTAATGAGTTCGTGCTCGGAGCCGACACGATTGTCGTGGTGGACAGGCAGATTCTCGGCAAGCCTACGAATGCGGCCGACGCGGCCCGCATGCTGCGCCTGCTCTCCGGGCGCACGCACGAAGTGACAACTGGAGTATGCCTGATGGGTCCGCGACCGGCTACATCGCCCGATGGAGGCGGTGCGGGTACAGCGAAGCATGAGTCCTCGCTCGGGGATACCCGCTCGGAGACGACGCGGGTCACGATGAGCGCGTTCAGCGACGAGGAAATCCAGGCTTACATTGCAACCGGTGAACCCATGGACAAAGCGGGGGCATACGCGATCCAGGGCATGGCGTCGCGCTGGATTCCGCGCATCGAAGGGGATTATTCGAACGTGGTTGGGCTACCGGTGGCGCTGGTATACCGGATGTTGCGTGAGCACAAGGTCGTCTGAGGATGGGTTCGTTGCGGGCAGGTCGGCAAACAAGTGATCAGGACTTCTTGTCGGTTCCCTGGTCCTCGCCCTCTTTGACGGCCGCCTTGAAGTTCTTAATCCCCTCACCCAAGCCCTTGCCGAGATCGGCCAGCTTGCTGGGACCAAAAATGAGCAGGGCAACCGCAAGAATCAGCAGGATTTCTGGCAAACCCAATTTTCCAGGCATGTGATCTCTCCGGCGGGAGTTCACCCGGCGCGTTTCGCGGCAGCGCCCTCCCGCAAATTCCCCTGGCTAAAGTTTAGGCTACGGGGGGCGCGCAGTCAAAGAACCGGCGCTGGTTTCGAGCAAGCGACCGAGGAATTGGGTGTACAATCGCGCCGTTTTCGAGACCGAGAAGAAGACCTCGGTTAAGGGTCCGGGTCTCGAACCAGGAGGGAACCGCATGCCGCATTACATTACGCTGATCCGCTACACCCAACAGGGAGCTGCAAAGATCAAGGAAAGCCCGGCGCGGCTCGACGCTGCCAAGAAGGCGGCAGAGAAAGCGGGCGGAAAGGTCCAGGCCTGGTACCTGACCATGGGCAAGTATGACGCGGTGATCATCTCGGAATTTCCGGATGATGAAGCGAGCGCGAAATTCATGCTCACCACGGGCGCGCTGGGCAACGTGACCACGCAAACCCTGAAAGCCTTCACTGAAGCAGAATACCGCAAAATCGTCGCTGCGCTGTGAGTAACGGCTTGCGCATCATTCGCAGCGGCGAGTTGGACAGCAACACGCCTCAGACGCCCGGGATGTCCCGCGCCGAAGCCATCTCGCGCGCCCGCGTCGGCGCACAAAAACTGTGGGCGGGAACCGTGGTGGTACAACCCAATGCCAAGACCGGGCCTCATCATCATGGGGAACTGGAAACCGTGATCTACGTCGTTCGGGGCCGCGCGCGCTTTCGCTGGGGAGATCAATTGGAGTTCGTCGATGAAGCGGGTCCGGGTGACTTCGTCTACGTTCCTCCCTACGTTCCCCATCAAGAACTGAACGCGCGTAAGGACGAGCCCGTGGAGGCGGTGATCGTGCGCAGCGGCCAGGAGCCTGTGGTCGTCAATTTGGACATCCCCAGTCCGGAGGATGTTCCCAACACTCCCCAACACGACCCGTTTCACTCCGCGACGGGAAAGCGGTGAGTATCGCAAGTTCCGAAGAAGCCACTGTAATTTTGCGGACTCCGCCTTAGCTTCCTTCAGGATGGGAACGTCGGGGTCGGCGTCCTTCCAGAGGGTAAAGAACTCTTGATAAGCGGCCTTGGCTTTGGCGCGGTCGCCCGAGAGGACATCAGCGCAGGCGAGTTGCAGATGGGCCAGCGAGCCGAGCAAGCCGTTCCCAACCAAGCGGAAGCGGCTTCAGCCTCACGCTGGAACCGGTTGAGGGCCTGGGGATCGCGGGCCAACTGATCGGGCAGGACCTTCAACGCGACGACGCGGTGCAGGCGAGTGTCTTCAGCTTTCTGGACCACGCCCATCCCGCCGCCACCGAGTTTCTCGACAATGCGGTAGTAAGAGATCGTCTGGCCGATCCGGGGCGCGCCAAATCTTACGTGGGTGGAACAGGCAAGTCAACGAAACGGGGCGGTTGGGATGTCGGCGAAATGTCCGCATTTGGCCCCAACTACACGCGGACGCCGGAATAGACTGGACATCCCAGAGCTTGCTATACGCTCTCGATCAACCCCGCCAGCAATGCCGCTCTCCGAGGCAGTTCCGAAATGGTGATGAATTCATGCATGGCATGGGCGCCGTCGCCGACTCCGCCGAGGCCATCGAGGGTGGGGATGCCGAGGCCGGCGGTGAAATTTCCGTCGGAGCCGCCACCGACGGCTGCTTCCGTGAGCTTCCAGCCGAGTTCCTTCGCAATCAGCGTCGCCTGTTTGTAGAGGGCGGCGACGCCAGGGTTGCGCTCCATGGGCGGACGATTCACGCCGCCGGTGACTTCAATCCTGCATCTGCGGTTGAAAGGACGGAGCGAGCGCAGACTCTTGTCGATTCCGGCGGCATCTTTCATGCGGGCGATTCTGACATCGAGCGTGGCTATGGCCTCGGCCGCAACCACGTTCACCCGGGTTCCGCCTTGCACCAGGCCTGGATTCAGGGTGAGTCCTCGTTTCAGGTCAACCAGCCTGGAGACGGCGAGAATCTGCCGCGCCAATTCGAGGATCGCACTCTGACCTTTCTCAAAGTCAAGCCCAGAGTGCGAGGCGACTCCGGTCACCTTCAGCGTGTACTCGCCCACTCCCTTCCTCGCGGTCTTGACCGCACCTTTCGGACCGTAGGAAGGTTCCAGGACGAGCACGGCGGAAGACTGCCGGGCGAGTGCCTCGGTGATTTGCCGAGACGAATCGCTTCCGACTTCCTCGTCGGAGACTAGCAATACGGTCACCGGACGAGGAAGCCGTCCTTGCCACGCTTGCAAGCCCCGGATTGCATACAGCATGAGTGCGATGCCCGACTTCATGTCGAGCACACCTGGACCCAGAAGTCGTCCATTGCCGGCGCGACACGGCATGGTGGTGAGGGTGCCGAGCGGATACACGGTGTCATAATGGCCTAACAGCAAAACGGGCTTTTGTTGCGTCTCGCCCTCAAAGTCGACCTGTAGGTGATTGCCGAAGTCGCTGACGCGGTGGAACTCGGCGCGTCCGCCGAGGGCGGCGAATTCCTCGGCTACGAAGGCACTGCAGCGGTCAACCGCCTGCTTGTGGTCGCTGGGGGATTCGATTTCCACCAGGCGGCGGATCGTGTCAACGATCTGGTCGCGGTGTTCTTCGAAGTAGTGGAGGCGGGGTTGGGCGGGCCGGTTGTTGGCTGAGTGTGAAGGGCTTTGTGCGATCTTTTTCTTTGTCATGGATGAGGTCGTATTGAGTCCCTCTGGGGGTAGCGTGGCTATGAAGCCGCACCGACGGGCTGGGATCCTTCTGGCTCGTTCGGGTCAGGCGATGCGTCGCTCCAGCAGGGCGCGGAACCACCAGTTTTCAAGCCGCGGTACAGTATAATCTTCGGGCTGTTCGAGTCCCCTGCATGACCGACACCACTCAGCCTGAAACCGAAGCCCTGGAGGCAACCAAAACCACCTTGGACATCAATGAGATCCAACGGATCCTGCCCCATCGCTACCCGTTTCTGCTGATCGACCGGGTGGTCGATCTAACGCGACGCGAGCGCATCGTGGCGCTCAAAAACGTCACCATAAACGAACCCTTCTTCGCGGGGCACTTTCCCAACCTGCCGATCATGCCCGGCGTGCTGATTGTTGAAGCGATCGCGCAAGCCGGAGGAGCACTATTACTCACCGAAGTCGAAGACCGCGATCAGAAGCTGATGGTTTTCACGGGAATCGAGCGCGCCCGCTTTCGCCGTCCGGTACTGCCCGGGGATCAACTGCGGATCGAAGTGGAAGTGAAATCCTGGCGCATGAACGCGGTTCGCATGGAAGGGAAGGTCTTTGTTGGCGAGAAGCGTGTGGCGGAAGCGACGGTCACCTGCCAACTGATCACAAGAGCCGGCACGCAGGCGGGACCTGACACGAACGATACGTCGCCGTCCACGGAAGGCTAACTCGTTCATGCGCGCGACGATGGGTAGGGCGCTTAGAACTCGTCCCATGGCACCCGGTGCTCAGTCCTGATGAGCATTCATCCCACTGCCATCGTCGATCCCGGCGCCAAGATTCATCCCTCCTGCAAGATCGGTCCCTACTGCGTGATTGGCGCGGGGGTAGAACTCGGCGAGGGCTGCGGACTGGTTTCGCATGTAGCCCTCGAGGGTCCCGCAAAGATCGGAGCCGGCAACGGCTTCTTTCCCTTCAGCTCGATTGGACTGGCACCGCAGGATCTGAGCTATGCCGGGGAGCCCACGCGGTTGGAGATCGGCGATCACAACGAGATTCGCGAGTTCGTCACGATCAACCGCGGGACGGTTAAGGGTGGTGGGCTGACCCGCGTTGGCAGCCACGTGCTGGTTATGGCCTACACGCACATTGCCCATGATTGCAAGGTGGGCAACCACGTGATTTTGGCGAATGCAGCGACCTTAGGCGGACATGTCATCGTGGAGGACTGGGCGCAGGTGGGGGCATTGTGCCCGGTGCATCACTTCGTGCGCATCGGAACGCACGCGTTCGTTGGGGGCGGGACGACGATCACGCAGGACGTGCTGCCCTTCTCGAAAACGTCCGCGGAGCGCAACACGCATGCGTTCGGGATGAACTCCGTGGGCCTGGAGCGGCGGGGCTTCAGCAAGGAACGGATTGCGAAGATTCATCACGCTTACAAGGTGCTGCTGGCGTCGAAGTTAAACACTTCGCAAGCGCTGGAGAAGTTGAAGTCTGAGAGAGATCTGGGGGAGGATGTCGAGCTTCTGATCCGGTTCGTTGAGGCGTCGGAGCGGGGGGTAATTAAATAGCAGTATTCTGAAGCTGTTCATCGGGCGTGCAGCGGAACATCGTGCCAATACAGACCACCATGTCTCCTAGAGAAAAACTCGGGCTGATCGCTGGCAACGGCAAGTTCCCTTTTCTGATTCTCGACGCGGCGCGCGCCCAAGGACTTGAAGTTGTAGTGGCTGCGATCAAAGAAGAGACTGCGCCTGAAATTGAATGGCGTGGCGCAGCTTCGGTGCACTGGCTCTCGCTCGGGGAGCTGTCGAAGCTGATTGAGACGTTTAAGGACGCCGGGGTCCACCGCGCCATCATGGCGGGGCAGGTCAAGCACAAGCAGATCTTTTCGAGCATTAAGCCCGACTGGCGGCTGGCCAAGCTGCTGCTTTCTCTGCGCACGCGCAACACCGACGCCTTGCTGGGTGCGGTGGCCAAAGTCCTGGGCGACGAGGGCATCGTGCTTGAGAACTCGACGTCGTTTCTGGAGCCGCTCCTGGCTCGAACCGGTGTGCTGAGCGAGCGCGCTCCCACGGACGAGGAGCAGAAAGACATCACCTACGGGCGCGCCGTTGCCCGCCACCTGGCGCGGTTCGATATCGGCCAGACCGTGGTCGTCGCCCAAACGGCCTGCGTCGCGGTCGAGGCCATGGAAGGCACCGACGCTACCATCGAGCGGGCCGGGCAACTGATGCGTTCTCTTGAAGGCGATGTTTCGACCTTGAGCCGCGGGCTGACAGTGGTAAAAATCGCGAAGCCCGATCAGGACATGCGTTTCGACGTTCCGGTCATTGGCGTGAAGACGATTGAGGTCATGCGCGCGGCCGGAGCTACGTGTCTCGCTCTCGATGCGGGAAAGTGCCTGCTGCTGGACGGAGACGCCATCGTGCAAGGGGCGAACGGCGCTAAAATATCTGTCGTGGCCGAATAATGAAGATGTCGGAATCCGCGCGCATCGCTGATCAGCTCCGCTACGCCTTCCATGGGCAAGCATGGCATGGGCCATCGGTGCTCGAACTCCTCTCCGAGGTGGATGCCGCGACTGCGGCCGCGCATCCTCTGCCCGACGTGCACAGCATCTGGGAACTGGTGTTGCATATCGCCGCCTGGGACGAAGCGGTGAATCTCCGGATCGTAGCCAACAAACCCGTCAGCCGGAAGGGCGACAAGAATTTTCCACCAGTCAGGGACGAGAGCCAAGCAGCGTGGAAGAAGGCGATCGTACATCTCAAAACGACGCACGCGGCACTCATCAAGACGGTGGCCGCCTTGCCCGATTCACGTCTTCAGGATCGAGTTCCCGGCAAGAACTACAACGTCTACTTCATGCTGCACGGAGTCGCACAGCACGAGCTTTATCACGCTGGCCAGATCGCCCTACTGAAGAAGACGCGTTTGTAAAAAAAAAGGCGGGTCAGAGAATCCCAGATATACCCGCGCGTCTGTTCACGGATACAATCGGCACTCGGCGGCAACCAGCCGTTTGAGAATCTTTTCTGAGTTCTGACAGCATCGTGAACGTGGCCGTAATCGGTGTGGGCGCTTTCGGTCGCAACCACGCGCGCGTCTACCAACAATTGGAACAACAGGGCGAACCGGTCCGCCTGCTCGGAGTTGTGGACCGTGACGTCACCCGTGCCGACTCGGTGGCGCGCGAATTCGGGTGCCGGGCGTTTGGTTCCCTCGAGCAGCTTGTCACTACCCACAGCGAGGTGCAGGCCGCCTCGGTTACCGTTCCCACGGTTCATCACCTCGAGGCTGCCCGGGCCCTGATGTCCGTGGGGGTGGACGTACTGATCGAAAAACCGCTCGCGACCACACTGGCGGAGGCCGATGATCTGATCGCCCTTGCCCAGGCCAACCGCCGCGTCGCGCAAGTGGGCCACCTGGAACGCTTCAACCCGGCGGTGCGGGCCACAATTCCGCTGCTGACGCAGCCCATGTTTTTCGAAGTGCACCGGCTGAGCGTTTTCACGCCCCGCGCCCTGGATGTCGACGTCGTACTCGACCTCATGATCCACGATCTCGACATCGTGCTCTCGTTCGTCAAGTCTCCAGTGAAGGAAGTACGCGCCGTCGGCCTGGCGATTCTGTCGGGAAAAACGGATATCGCGAATGTGCGCGTGGAGTTCGCTTCCGGTTGCGTAGCCAACTTCACCGCCAGCCGCGTTTCCACCGAGCGCATCCGCAAGCTGCGCTTCTTTCAGCCCCGCCAATACATCTCGGTCGACTATGGACGGCAGGATGTTCTCGCCTTCACGGTCGGGGACGACCCGGGCGCGGGCGCGATACCTTCGGTCAATCCTCAAATCGGCATGGTCAAACCGCCGGTCACCAGCGAAGAGCCCTTACACGCGGAACTGAAGTCGTTCCTCGCGGCCGTACGTGACCGTTCTGTCCCGGTCGTCCCGCTTGAGGACGGGCGCCTGGCCCTCGCACTTGCCCTGGAAATCGTGGACCACATTCACCGGCACGGAGACAAGATCAACCTCGAGAAGCTCGCGGGGCGTGAGCGATAGCCATCCCGCGCGGCAGCCGCACGAGTTACAAACCTTTACAAATCTCTACTTGGCCTCCCCCCAAGCCCGATTTAGTCTTGATCACAGGGATGCATCCCCTAAGTTGTACGACCCCTGATGTTTAGCGGTTTTCCCCAAAAGATGCGAAAATAGGGGAAATCTGCCTGGACGCCTGCCGGAGTCCCTTTTCCAGCAAACCGGATTCCTTGCGGTGTCTAACGGCAGAACCTGGTAGATGTCGATCACGCCCACAACGCCGAGAGATCCGTTGCCACCGCCTGCCACTCGGGCCGTGGAGTCCCGCGAGCTCTACGACGCAAGCAACTGGGAGAGCGCGTACCGGCACTTCGATGAAGATGCAGTTCCGCAACTGCTGCTTCATCTGCAGGACGACCTCACGCGTGCGCGGCGCCGCGAAGCCGCGTGGCTGTCGGTAATCGTCCACCTCCTGGTGATCATCCTGTTTGTAAACCAGCCGAAGATCGAAGGATTTTACCGGCGGGTGTTCCTGCATCAACAGCCGGTGATGGCGCTGACGATCCCGGACCTGGTGCAGAAGCGAGAGCTGACGGTGCTGGAGTTGCCGCCCGACGCGCAGAAGCTCATCAAGCGGCCGAATACAGATATAAGGTCCGACAAGGACCGCCTCGCGACCACGCGCACGCCCCAGATTGACCCCAAAGAGCTACGGAAGCTGATGGCGAGCGCCCGCCCTGGGCTGCCGGGATCGAATAATCCCGCGCCGCAACCGGGTCAGACAGCGGCGCAGCCGATGCCACAAGCCAATCAGGATATCCAGGCGCAGCACCCAGGCGAGCAGGCCCAGGCACCGGCAAATCAGCTGCCGCAACTGCAATCGCCGGCGACGTCAGTACCCTCACCCCAGATCAAGTTTGGCGGGACCATGTCGGCGGGTTCGGCGATTGAACAGGCGGCCCGAGCGGCAGCGGAGAATCGCGGCGGCGGCTACGGGGACGGCGGCGACTACGGTCTCAACCAGGGCAAGAGCGGCGGAGCCTTGGGGCAGGTCGACATCCTCAGCGACACGATGGGGTTCGACTTCAATCCCTACCTGCAACGAATTTTCCACACCGTCGACCGCAACTGGCGAATCCTCATGCCGGAATCGGTCTACCCGCCGATCCTGAAAAAGGGCATGGTGTTCATCGAGTTTTCGATTATGAAGGACGGAACGGTGCAGGGCTTGAAGGTGGTTGGTCCTCCGGCCGACGTGGCGTTGGTGCGCGCGGCCTGGGGAAGCATTACGAATTCCACACCATTTCCGCCGCTGCCAAGCGAGTTCCCTGGACAGTATCTTGAGTTGCGCTTCAAGTACTTCTACAACTTGAATATTGATGGGTCCGAGGTGCACTAAGGCGTCGCGCACGGGGCGGTCGCCACGATGCAGAGAAATGCCGCGCTTTTGGTCCGGTGTGTCTCAAAATATGCCGTAGATTGAAGGGGCTGACTAGAGGACGCTTCATGGAAGCAGTTGGCTCCGGAAAAAGCGACCCTCAGGGCTAAAGCCCCCAATCCCTGGCGGGCCTTCGCGGCACGGCTGAAGCGGTGTGCCCTTCCCGGGAAGATTTCCGCCTCGAGAGGGTGGCATCCGGCGACCTAAAGCAGCTTTCTCCTGCCTCGCTGTGCTCGCGCGTCGGAATGACAACGGGCAGAAACACCGCTTCACGATTTTCCCAACCGGATCGAACCGTCGCCGGTGTGGATACTCAAAAGCCCGCCACCGCCATTCATCTTTCCGTGAACGTTGCTGCCGTCGTAGCGGCCTTCGACTGTGACTGGCATTTCCAGGTTGATGTGCCCGTCGCCGGTGTGCAGAACAACATCTGCCGCAAAGGTCTCCGGAACTGCAAGCGAAACGCTGCCGTCCCCGGTCTTCAAGGTCCAGCCTTTCCCGATGGTCGAGCCCCTGACGGCCTCGGCTTCGATGCGGCCGTCGCTGGTGCTGACATCGAGATTGTCGAAGCGACCGCGGGCGCTGATGTGGCCGTCGCCGGAATGAGCCCGGAGAATGCCGTCGACGCCTTCGACTTCGACTCGCCCATCGCCGCTTTCCAGGTCGAGGTTCCCCTTCAGATCGCGCAGGCGGATGGAGCCGTCGCCGGTGTGCAGCCGGACCTTGCCCTCGCGCGGCATGTGAATTTCAACGATCGTCCGCCGGTTTCCCATCTGGAAGACGTGAATACCGTGAGGAAAGCGCACTTCGATCTCGACCGAGTCGCCGGTCTGGTGGTCGTAAACGTCAACTTTGCCCTGCCCGACGCCCCATTTCTCCGAGGTCACGCGGGCTTCGATACTTTTCTGGTCCCAGGTGTCGACTCGGATGTCGGCGTCGGAGGTTTCGACCCGCAACTCGGGTTGCCCTGTGATGGGGAAGGTCTTCGTCCATTCCTGGGCGTGTGCCAACGAGGGCAGCGAGAGCGAAGTCCAAAGACTGATTGTGATCCAAAGAGAGCGTCGCATAAGTTACTCCTCGCGGAGGTGGACGTTACACACGTCTGCTCGGTCTGAGCTTTGATACGAGGCGCGGGGCCTCACAGTTCCGAATATTTCACCTTATTAAGGCAAATCCGGGTAAGCCATCCGCACCAGGGTCCGCTCGGAAAAGGGCAGATACAACAGGGCGGCAGTGGCCGCGAAAGCGGCACCGAATCCAATATTCTGGGCCAGAAGGAATGGCGCAACCGCCCACAACTGGTCGAGGGCCAGGATGGCAGGGAACAGACTCCGAAACTTCTCGCCCAGCCGCCGATGATCAAAGCTCACGGCCGAAATCAGGTAACAGCGCAGCGGGATCCCGATACCCGCCGTCACCAGAACCGCGGTGACAATCGCCACCGCACCCCAACCGGGCAAAAACGAGTCGGCAACCTGGCGAACTTCCTGCCAGCGAAACAGGGCGGCGAGATAGAAGGCCAAGTACATGACCTGGACCAAGAGGAACAGGCGGCGGGTAAGGCCGCGGCGGGGGACTGGAACCTCGAGATCGGGGTGGAGGACGGTCTCTGAGGGAATCGCGGTGTCTGCGGCTTTCTCCGTTGCGTTAGCGGTCGCGGCCTGCGCCGATGGGGTTGCGATCAGGCTGCCGCCGTCATCGTGCACCGGCGCGATGAAGCGGTAACCCCGCCGTGCCACGGTCTGCACAAAACGCGGATTCGAGGCTGTGTCGCCCAAAGCCTCGCGCAACTTGTTTACGGCCGTGTTCAGGCTGTGGTCGAAGTCGACGAAGGTATCGGCCGGCCAGAGTTTCGTGCGCAGGTCTTCCCGGGTAACCATCTCGCCAGGTCGTTCGAGAAGTAGGGTCAGAACCTGGAAGGGCTGCTCCTGCAAGCGGATACGGCTGCCGTTCTTGCGCAGTTCCCCGGAGAGCAGGTCCGCTTCGAAGAGCCCAAAACGCACAATCTTTCCCGCCGAACTGGCTTCCGGCATAGGCATGGCAACGACGCGGTAGTTTAACACCGGGTCTTGCGCCTTAGTGTCAGGTCTTAGGTGACAGGTGACAGGTTCTGGCGTGGGACAGTCACCTGGTCACCGGTGACCAAAAGCCCAAGACTTTAGACCTAACAGCCTCTTGCACAACTCTCTATACACCCGCGCCCCCGGCGGCGATAGAATGTGGGCATGACCTCCCCCATGCAAGGCAATCCACACTCCCAATCTGGTCCACACCGGCAACACGTCTATGCGATGGAGACCACAGGCGTACTCATCATCGCAGCGACTCTGCTCGCGATCACGCTGGTGCGTTACTGGCACGCGATCCAGTGGAGCCTGCGCTGACGGGGTTGCCCGATCCGCTGCTGGTCGTTATTCTCGGCCCCACTGCCAGCGGCAAGACGGCGCTGTCGCTCGCGCTCGCCGAGCGCTTTCAAGGTGAAATTGTTAACTGCGACTCGGTCGCGATGTACCGCGAATTCGAGATCGGCACCGCCAAGCCCAGCGCCGAAGAACGATCCCGCGTTCCCCATCGTCTTCTCGATACCGTTGGACCCACCGCTTTCATCACCGCTGGCGAATATGCTCGGCAGGCGAGACAAGTGCTTGACGAGACCAAAGCGCGCGGCCGCCTGCCGATCGTGGTGGGCGGTACGGGCCTCTATCTGCGTGCGCTGCTCGAGGGCCTGTTCCCCGGGCCACAACGTTCCGAAGAACTGCGCGAGCGGCTGCGCGAACGTGTTGACCGGAATGGCTCTGACTATTTGCACCAAATCCTTCGCCGTCTCGATCCCGCCGCGGCTGAAAAGATTCACGCGAACGACGCGGCAAAACTGATTCGCGCGATTGAAATCTGCCTGGCCAGCCGCGCACGCATGTCGGAGATGTGGCAGCAAGGACGCGATCCGTTGCGGGGATTCCGGATTCTTCGCCTGGGCTTGAACCCGGACCGCGACGCTCTCTACGCGCGCATCAATCAAAGAGCACAATGCATGTTCGGAAGCGGCCTGGTCGAAGAGACCCAGGGCCTGCTCGAACGCTATGGCGACATTGCTCGGCCACTGACTTCTCTGGGCTACAAGCAAGCGGTACAACTACTGCGCGGTGAACTCACCCGCGAGGCCGCGATCGCGGCCGCCCAACAGGCACACCGCAACTACGCCAAGCGCCAGATGACCTGGTTCCGCCGCGAGCCGGATGTGACGTGGCTGGCGGGATTCGGCGATGAGGCGCAAGTGCAGGGGGAAGCGGCGGAGAAAGTTCGGGGGGCAGGTCTTAGGTCTTAGGTCTTAGGTGTCCAGTGTCAAGTCTCTCCCCTCGGGATATGGGACGGGGCGCTGCGCTCTGAGTTCCCTGACCTAACACCCAACACCTGATTTCCTGTTATCGTCTGCGTATGCGTTCCGCCACAGCTCTCTTTCTTATGTTTGCGCTGACAACTTCATTCGCCACGGATCACTACCAGCGGGGCGGCCGCATCCATCTCGATCGAGCCGGGGAAAAGTGGGCGGAGAAGACGCTGCGCAAACTCTCCACGCAGGAAAAAGTCGGGCAGCTCTTCATGGTATGGGTGCGGGCACAGTTCCTGAACCAGGACAGCGAGACCTACGCGCAGTTGCGAGAAGCCATCGACAAGTACCACGTCGGTTCGTTCGCCATGACGGTGCCGGTGGACGGACCGTTCTTGATCAAGAGCGAGCCATACGAAGCGGCTATGCTGCTCAACCGGCTGCAGCAAGATTCGAAACTGCCACTGCTCTTCGCAGCTGACTTCGAACGTGGCCTCACCATGCGCCTGAACGGGCCTACAATTTTTCCACATGCCATGGCGTTTGGCGCGGCGGGCAAATCCGAGTACGCCGAGGCGTTCGGGCGCATTACCGCAGAGGAAGCGCGCGCCGTGGGTATTCACTGGAATTTTTTCCCGGTCGCCGACGTGAACTCGAACCCGGTGAACCCGGTCATCAACACACGTTCGTTCGGGGAAGAGCCGCAGCAAGTCGGAGACCTGGTGGCGGCCTACATCAAGGGGGCCCACGAGGGTGGGATGCTGGCCACGGCCAAGCATTTCCCCGGGCACGGTGACACCGCTACGGATTCGCATCTTGGAGTCGCTCGCGTAAATGGCGATATGGCGCACCTGAAGGCAATTGAACTACCACCCTTTCAGAAAGCGATCGACTCCGGAGTGGACTCGATCATGGTGGCGCATGTCAGCGTTCCGGCGCTTGAACCCGATCCGAATCGAGTGGCGACGATCTCCTCAGCGGTCGTGACCGACCTCCTCAAGAAGCAAATGAAGTTCAAGGGTATCGTCACGACCGACGCCCTCGACATGGCGGGGCTGACGCGGCTGTTCGCCTCCGATGTCGGTCGGGCAGCGGTCGAGGCGTTCAAGGCAGGCAACGACCTGCTGTTGATACCCGCCGACCTCGAGGCCTCGTACAAAGCCATGGTCAAAGCCGTCGAGAGCCGGGAGATTTCCTCCGCGCGGCTGGACGAGTCGGTCCTTAAGATACTGAAGACAAAAGCCTCACTCGGGCTGGAGCAGGCCCGGCTGGTGGATATTGCGGCGATCGCCAAAACCGTCGGCAAACCGGAGAACATGGCCACCGGGCAGCAAATTGCCGACGATGCTGTCACGCTGGTTCGCGACAACGGGAAGCTGTTACCTCTGAAAGCCGTGGGAACCTCCAAGGGTGGTCTGCCGTATATGACCACAGAGGAGGTACACAACCACCTTGTGGTGGTTGTTCTCTCCGAGGATGTGCGCACCGACGTCGGCCGCGCGCTGGCCCGCCAGGTAGGAAGCCGAGTGCCCGATGCGAACGTGATTTATGTGGATCCGCGGACTGCGGGCGCGATGACGGAGGAAGTGCTCAAGGCGGTGGACGAGGCACAAGCTGTGGTTGCGGGCGTCTACTTGATTCCAACCCCCGGTGGGTTGAAGAATTCCGTGGCCGTCGCGGATGCGACCGGGGTGCTGCTCAACCGGCTCGTCGAGCACGCTGGAAGCAAGATGGCGGTGGTCGCCATGGGGAATCCTTACGTGGTGGCGGATTTTCCAGGGATTCAGAATTATCTTTGTACCTTTTCGAATGCGACGGTTTCGGAAGTAAGCGCGGTGAAGGCGCTGTTCGGAGAGATCCCTATACGCGGGCATCTGCCAGTTGGCATTCCGAAGGTTGCCCCGCGCGGCGCGGGCATCGAGCGGCGCGCCCAGATGGGAGAGGGAGAGTCACAACATGCAAAAATTCCGGCACAGTAGTTGCGCATTGATGTTGCTGTCCGCGCTTACGGTCCTGGTCGCCTTGCCCGCCTGCAAGATTAACGTTAAGAAGAGCGACAACGGCGAAGACAAGAAGGTCGACATCGAAACCCCCCTCGGCGGAATCCATGTAAACAAGGAAGCCAACGCGCGGGATACGGGACTGCCCGTCTACCCCGGGGCTCGGGAGAAGGACACCGCGAAGGACGGGGAAGAGAAGAGCGCGAACGTCAACATCTCCACCGGCTTTTTCGGCGTGAAGGTGGTAGCCATCGAGTTTCTGTCGGACGATCCGCCCGAGAAAATCACCGCCTACTACAAAGACCAGCTTAAGAAATACGGCGCGATCCTCGAGTGCCATACGACCGACCGTCACGGGGACGCGGGCGACGTGGACGTGAATCTCGGCAAGGACCATGACAAAAAGGACTCGCAACAGCTCACCTGTGAGCACAACAGCGGGACCACGATCGAGTTGAAAGTCGGCACCAAGGACAACCAGCACCTCGTTTCCATCTCGCCGCAGGGCAAGGGCACGGACTTCGCACTGGTCTTCGTGCAGACCCACGGCGGCGACAAGGACACGATCTAGCTGTTGTCAACGAACCTCAGGACAGCCGGCAGGATGGCGGCGCTACTCAGGTCGCGCCTTCCTTGCCTCGGCTCTCCGCGCTGCGGTACCTTGAACTCCCGTGGAACATCCTTGTCCCAAGTGTGGTGAGCCCGTCGAGGACGGTGTGCCCTTCTGCAAAGCCTGCCGCGCTCCCCAGATCCGCGTGCCCGGGTTCGAACCCAGCCAATCCGTGGTGCTCCCTGAAATTCACGGCGCCGCGGAACATGAATCCGCGTTACCACCGCCCCTCACGACGCCAGCCCAATCTTCCCGGATCCAGTGGGCGCAAGCTCTACCGTGCGCGGCGATAGGCGGAGTGTTTTCGCTGTTGCTGATCATGGTGTTCGCGCCGGGCATGGCGGGCCTGGCGGGGTCTTCGATTGGAGCGTTTGCCCTAGGCGCGGCTTTCATGGTGGGCGGAGCCTGGTCCGCGAGACTCTATTACCGGAAAGCGAAGGATGCGCCGGTTAGGCCTGGTACGGGCGCGCAAGTGGGAGCAGCCGCCGGTGGGTTTGGCTTTTTGTTCTTCGCAGTTGTGGTAGTCGCCATCTTCGTCTATCTGCCTGACGAATTTCGTAAGCCGCTGGCCGACGCGGGTGCCCCCCTAGCCAACCGCGGCTACGATCCCGAGAAGGTCCGGCAGTTCGTCGAACTGCTGAAGACTCGCGAAGGATTGGTGTTCTTTGTTTCATTCGGATTGTTCGTAACCGCGTTGATCTTCGTGATCGGAGCGAGTATTGGAGGTGCGTGGTACGGCGCATGGCTGCGCAAACGAACGCGGAACTAGAAGCTTCGGGAGTCTTGGACGCGGCCGCCACCGTTCTCACGATTTGGCTACTACTAGCCCCAGACGGTCGAGCCTGTCATAGACGCGAAGCACGGCGCCGTCCCTGCCCAACACCACAATATCGCGGAAGGCTCAGGTCGGCCGACGGGGCGAGGTGGAAGCTCTGATAGATCGCCGCGTTCTTGTCCCAGACCTCCGCCCAATCCATCTCTGCCGGGCGATGAATTTTCTCCACACCCGCGTGAATCGCGGCTTCGGCAGTCTGAAGTTCCTGTTTCGAGTGAGCTCTTCTCGGGGATCGCAGTTCGGGAGGCGATGCAGGGAGTGGAAAGCAAGAGCGCGAGAGCGCTACGGGCGAGACGAGAAACGGCCATGACGCGCGGGCAGGACCCGATCGACACTTTATGTTTTCACAGCGAGAGACGCGATGCCTAGTGGCCCGCACCCGGAGCTTTGCCTCGATGATCGACCACCGTGAAGCCTTTGGGCAGGTCGAAAAGCTGAGCCTCGGGTTCGGAAATGCTGACCTCGGTAATGGTAAACGTCTGTGTGCCGAAACGGGGATCGCTACGTTTGGAGAGTAGGTCGATTCCCAGCTGCGGGGAGCACCAGTATTCGCGCTCCACCGTGACCGCGCTGTCGTTCCCGAAAACGCCCGCATTGTAGGTGGTGCTGTCGCGAGTACCGACCGTCTCCATGCCCGCAATCTGTTGTTTGCCGAGTTCTTCATGGACAGCATCGCCGGCGTCATTGGGCAGCGGCCCGGTGGGCGGGCCGTCGAACTTGACTAACGTAGACGTTGACGGAGCGTAGAAGGTTTCGTGGCAAACGTGCTGGCCATCGAGCATCATGCAGGTGAAGAGCACGTGTCGGTTCGGATCGCTGATTTGAATCGCGGACATCTGCGATTCCTGCTTGCCGCCCTTGGGAACCAGCAACCAGCGCTCCTGGTAGACGCGGCCGCTGCTGTCGCGCGCGATGCGGCGCTGGTTTACGACGGTGATGGTGCCCCCATTGGCCAAGGCGCGAACCCACTCGGTCTGCAGAGTCGCCGTGAAAGGCGAATGCGCCATCGGGGTGATCACAATGCTTTCGAGTGTTTCCCGAATACCGCCATCCTCATCGTGCATTTGCTGAAGGGGCGGGCGCCTTGCGGAGGTCGACGGCATCTGCGCGCGAGCAGGGGCGGGAACTAGTGCGGCGAACAGGCAGAGGCTGCCGAGGGTGACGATACGCATGGCTCCCTCCCAGGCATGAGCACAACTATTTTGCCAAATCGCAGGCTCATGGGGAAGGGCCGTTATGCGTGGGTGCGGCCGCCACTCCCCTGATGGGATGCAGGATCGAATTCCGCAAGTCTGTGGAGCCCAGATCGGTGCAGGGCGAAAAGAATCGCCCAGCCGATCGCGCCCGCCAGGCACGCGCCCCCCATGATTACGAGCATGGTGGGCAAGAACGTGAAGCGAGCGGGCTGGATTGGACCAACGTGCTGGTAGGAATCCGGCACCGAGGCCTGGATGGCCGTCGCCTTCTCGATAGCCAGGACAACCCCCGCCAGGATGATGGTCATCAGGGTTACGGTGACCTTGGGGAAGCGGAACTCGGAACGCATGGCGATTCTCCTTGAAAAGAAAACAGGTGGGCGATCGAAACCGGCAACGGTTCGAACGTGCTCCGACAACGCGCCAACGACCAGACCCTTGATTTCGCGAGCACAGAACCGGCTGCGCACGAGAGTGTCATTCTTCCAAGCCTCGGTTTGCGCAGCGCAGAACACCGCCAACATCTCTTCGCCAAATTCGGAGCGGTACGCGGGAGGATAGAGGTAGAGAAGAAACCGGTAGACGGTGAACATGGGCTACGTCTCTTTCCGCGCCACGCGCAGGGTGGCGACGCGGGTGAGGTGCTTCAGCCGGCTGACTTCCAGTTGCAGGTTGCGGCGTCCCCGTGCGGTGAGACGGTAGGACTGGCGGCCCCGAGGTGTGTCTTCTTCTTCGACACGCTCGATCCAGGCGCCATCGAGCAGGCGGCGCAGCGCGCCGTAGAGCGTGCCCGTGCTCAGCACAACGCGGCTGTCGCTCATGTCCTGCACGTCCTGGAGAATCGCATAGCCGTGCCGAGGTCGGTCCGCCAAGCTTAGCAGGATCAAGAGGACGGGCTCGGTGACGGACAGAGACTCCATATGTCCTCCTCCGACATGTCGCATGACGCCATATTGGACCCGGCGGGTCCGCAGGTCAATGAAGAATGTGTGGGATTTGCGGATGGCCACGGAACGAGGATATGAGGCTAGGCCGGCGTCGACCAACGGAATCTAGTGGCGAATCGGCCTCCCGGAACGCCTATTTCACTCTGTCTGAAACCAAGAGCCGGACCGACTGGCACAGCAACCTATCGATTTCATCCGTCCAACTCCTTGCGTCGGGTTCGGTCCTCTCCGGAGAGCATAATCGACCGTAGCGTTGCTGCATCGCGAAGGAACTCGGTGTGCGTAGCAAGCGACAACAGGCGTTCAGGGAGGGATGTCGGATCTTGTCGGAGGTCCGGGCTTGGGAGCCGGCGACGCGAGGAAGTGCTGCTATGCTGCGGCATGCCCGCTCGTGACATCCACACAAATCCGCGGAAGGTCGGACTGTGCGCCGACTGCCAGCATGCTCGTCGCATCGAGTCGGATCGGGGTGCGGTGTTCTTCCTGTGTGAACGGGCGCTCACCGACCCGCGATTCCAGAAGTACCCGCGTTTACCGGTAGTAACTTGTGAAGGCTACGAGAAGGCGGGCGAGTCTTCTCAGGCGGGGAAAGCTAAAGGACCAAACGCTTAAGACCACCGCTCAGGGCGCGCACACGAGTGGACCGCGACCAAGAGATCTGTTTTTTCCTTGCAAAATCCAGCCTTCCCCGTAACTTGCCGGGCAACGCTTCGGGCGGGTATGATGCTGCGTTTATGACTTCCAAGGCGGCTCGCGATCCTAATGTGCGTGAAAAGACGCAGTTAATGTCAGCTTCGGAGATCGAGCGCACCCTGGTGCGCCTGGCGCACGAAATTATCGAGAAAAGCAATGGGAGCACTGACCTGGGACTGGTGGGAATTCGCCGGCGCGGGGTACCTCTCGCTGAGCGGCTGGCGCAGACAATCGGGCGGATTGAGAAAAAGTCCGTGCCGGTCGGCACCCTCGACATCACTCTGTATCGCGACGACCTGTCCACCTTGGGCTCGAAGCCGGTGGTGCAGAAAACCGAGATCGGGATCGCGATCACCGGCAAGACGATCATCCTGGTGGACGATGTGCTGTACACCGGACGCACCGTCCGTGCCGCCATGGATGCGCTCTTCCGCCAGGGCCGGCCGCGCCAGTTGCAGCTCTGCACCCTGATTGATCGCGGACACCGGGAATTGCCGGTGGAAGCCACTTACGTGGGGCGCAAGGTGCAAACCAGTTCGAATGAGATCATCGAAGTGCGGCTGCGGGAAGTGGACGATGCCGAGCAGGTCATGCTGATGGAGAAGTCGTAATTGGCGAAATTCGAGACAGCTCTGAGGCCGGTTGGTGCAGTGTCCCAGGCAACCGATGAATAAGGTCGCGCGCGGCTCACTACTAGGCATCGAACATCTGGCAGCGCCGGAGATCCTGAAGATTCTGAAGCTGGCTCGGCGCATGCGTCCGCAGAAGCCGCGGCCCCTTCTGCGCGGCAAGCGCGTCGTTCTTCTTTTCTACGAACCTTCCACCCGCACCCGCTCCTCTTTTGAGATCGCAGCGAAATCCATGGGGGCGATCACCACCCTGGTGCAATCGAGCGGATCGAGTATCGAGAAGGGTGAGTCGCTGCTCGACACGGGATACACCCTGTGCGGAGTAGGCGCAGACGTAATTGTTGTCCGCCACCCATCCGCGGGCGCGCCGCACTTGATGGCACAGCACCTCGACGTTCCCGTGATCAATGCCGGGGATGGCATGCACGAGCATCCCTCTCAGGCGTTGCTGGATGCCCTCACCATTCTGAAGCACAAGAAGACTTTGAAGGACCTGCACGTCTCGATCGTGGGCGACATCCTGCACAGCCGCGTGGCTCGTTCGGCCTGTCATCTTCTAACCAGGTTCGGCGCGAAAGTTATCTTATGCGGCCCGCCGGAATTTGTTCCGGACGTGGCGGCAACCCTGGCGCCCGGACTGCTCGTCACCCGGCATATTGAAGATGCGGTGCACGGCGCGGACGTCCTGATGCTGTTGCGGGTTCAGAAGGAGCGTCTCGCCGGTATGAAGCTGCGGCTCGACGACTACGTCGCCCGCTACCAGATGACGACGCACCGGTTGCAGATGGCCAGGCGCGACGCCATCGTGATGCACCCGGGCCCGATCATCCGGGGCCTGGAGTTGACCGCGGACGTGGCGGATTGTGCGCAGTCGGTCATCGTCGATGAGGTGCGGAACGGAGTGTCGACGCGCATGGCGATTTTGGCGCGGGCGGTGGGGAAGGCCGGTTCTAGGGCTTGATTTCCGATGGCACACGACAAATCCAAACCGGGGTCGTTGCTGATCAAAGGCGGGCACGTCATTGATCCGGCCAATCGGATCGACGGTCCGATGGACGTCTTGCTGCGCGACGGCCGCGTCGCCGAGGTGACGCCGCCGAACAAAGTGCGGGGCGGCGCCGAGGAAAAATTTGACGCGCGGGGGCTGACGGTGGCGCCCGGATTCATCGATCTGCACGTGCATTTGCGCGAGCCGGGACAGAGCTACAAGGAGACGATCGCGTCCGGCACGGCCGCGGCGGCCGCGGGTGGGTTCACCTCGGTTTGCTGCATGCCCAACACGATCCCGGTCATCGACTCGCAGGAGTGGGTCGCGTGGTTACGCCAGCCGGAGCGCGGCGCAGTGGTGAACGTGTTCCCGGTGGCGGCTGCGACTCACGCAAGCAAAGGCGCGGTGCTTACGGATTTTCGTGGGCTGCAACGCGCAGGAGCCGTGGCCGTCACCGATGACGGCAGGCCCATCCTCGACAACGACGTGATGCGCGAATGCCTGCGCTTGAGCGGAGAAGTGAATTTTCCCGTGGTCCAGCACGCTGAGGACACACGCCGGACCGAAGGCTGCCCCATGAACGACGGCCCGACATCGTTCCGACTGGGTCTGCGCGGATATAACGTATCCGCCGAAGCAACGATTGTCGACCGGGACGTCCAGTTGGCACAGCAAATCCCGAACGCCCGTCTGCACGTGGCCCATCTCTCGGCTGCGGATTCGCTCAAGGCCGTCCGGCGCGGGAAGCGGAGCCGGGCGCGGGTTACCTGCGAGGTCACGCCGCATCACTTTACCCTTGCCGACCAAGCGGTGGGCGAATTCGATACCCGGTGCAAGATGAACCCGCCGCTGCGCTCGGCGGCCGATTTGGAGTCGATCCTGGTGGCGCTGGCGGACGGCACCGTCGATGCAATCGCCACCGATCACGCACCTCATGCCAGCCACGAGAAACAGGTGGAGTTCGAACGTGCCGCGTTCGGCATTACCGGCCTCGAAACGGCGCTGGGCCTGGCGATCTCCCGGCTGCATCGCGAGCACAAGATCCCTTTGACGCGAATTGTGGAGCTATTCACGGCTGGTCCGGCGCGAGTTTTTGACCTGCGCGGGCGCGGGTCGCTGGCCCGTGGCAATTATGCGGATGTCACCATCTTTGATGTGAAGAAGCGCTGGACGTTTGAAAGCACGCAGTCACGCTCCCTGTCGCGCAACACGCCGTTCGACGGATGGCAGCTGACGGGAAAGGTGGTCGCGACCATCGTGAGTGGTCGGGTCGTGTACCGGGCTTAGACTGCCAGGGGCGCCAGCCTCGGATGATTGAGATCGAGAACGATCAGGTCGTAGTCCAGCTCGGAAGCCAGGGCGCGCGCCTGCTCGCCGTCCGCTGACACGTCGCCGGCGTTGTGTTCCGCTTCCAGGGCTTGGCGGACGGATCGCGCCAGAGCGGCCTCGTCTTCGCGATAAGAATTCGCATTGGAATGAACCACAGGCACGGAGACCAGCGGCACAATCCAGTGTAGGAATAGGCATGCCGACCGGGCTGTGACCGTGGTCATAGAGAGGCGTGACGGATTGGCGGGCGGCTTGAATCGGGAACCCGGAAGATCACGATCGCGCCACATTCGGTGGATAAATGGGCGTGGATAATGAAAGACTTAGGTATTCATTCTTCCTGAAAGGAATCGGCACGTGGTGTTCGGGTATAAGCGCGTGCTCAAGTCGCTGGTGTTGCCGGGCGGCTTGGTGCTGGGGGTCGCGGCTCTGCTGTTCCAGGCGGGCCTGGCGAAGATTCCCGCGTCCGTTCTGGACTTCTATTACTACGCCGCGTTCGCCTCTGGTCTTGTGCTGGCCTGGCGCTTTCATTCCAGCCGTGTCTTTTCCGCCCTCCTACTGTTTTTGCTTGCCCATCGAGCGGTCCAGTTTTTTCTAGCCGGGCGACTCCCCGCTGCGGGGCCGGGACTCACCGCCATGGAGGCCGTCTCTTTCCTCATTCCCTTGAACTTCGTTCTGCTTGCGTTTACGCGGGAGCGCGGCTTTACGCTCGCTGCAGCCGCTCCCCGGCTTTTGGTCTTGTTCGTCGAATCGGTATTCGTCGCCGCGATCTGTGGCCCCGAGCCCGCGGCTGGGTCCGGCCTTTTTCATGGGGCCCCCTTGAACCGAACGTGGTTCGCCTGGACCCCGATTCCGCAAATATCCTGGCTGGCATTTGTGGTTGCGATCGGGGTTCTAGTTGCGCGCTACGTCAAGCATCACAAAGTCACGGAGAGTGGCTTCGCGTGGTCTCTTTTGAGCTTCTTCCTGGGGCTGAACGTTGGGGGCGTTGGTCGCACCGCCAGCGCTTATGTCGCGACGGCTGCCGCTGTTCTCGTGGCTTCCATCATTGAAACGTCGTATGCCATGGCCTACCACGACGAACTCACCGGGCTGCCTTCGCGCCGGGCATTCAACGAGGCGACCGGCCGTCTGGAAGCTCCGTACACGCTCGCCGTGGTGGATATCGATCATTTCAAGAAATTCAACGATACCTATGGACACGACACCGGAGACGATGTGCTCTGCATGGTCGCCGGCAACCTGGCCAACGTAACGGGGGGTGGTCAGTCGTTTCGCATCGGCGGAGAGGAATTCACAATTCTATTTCCCGGAAAACCAGCCAAGGATGTGATCGTGCACCTCGAACGTTTGCGTGTGACGATCGAGAGTTCGGTGTTCCGGGTGCGCGGAACGGATCGCAGAACAGCTCCACGGGGTCGGGATCGACGGAAAAGTGGGGCTCAGAAACGGAAGACCTCGCGCCGGACCGCCGAGGGGTCGTATCGCTCTGCCGCTCGCGATCTCTCGGTAACCGTCAGCATTGGAGTGGCTGAGCCGAGCGCAAAACACCCCGGCTTCGAGGAAGTGATCAAGCTGGCCGACAAGGCTCTCTATCGTGCCAAGAACGCTGGGAGGAACCGCACCGAGATGTCATCCCCCGCCCGCACCCGGACGAGAAAAGGGACGGCGGAGACTATCGCCTAAGAACACCGAATGCTCTCCCGGTGGCGTCACTTCAACCGCGACGCTGCCTGAAAGTCGGCGAAGTTAATTCTTCGAAGGTTGGGCAAGAGCGCACGTCGGTGAAGGTCTGTTCCGCAGGCATGATTCCTGACGCAATGGCTTTGGCCAGCATCTCGAGCGCGAGCCCCGTGTTGGCCGGCACGACCACGGTCGCGGCCAGCATCCCGCTGCGAACCCAGGCCTGGCCCGTCTGCGGCATTCCATCGCAGCCGGTAAAAGGAAGTCCTAACCAGCGGTCCCGCTGCGCCGGATCGGCGATCTCCTGAAAGGCTTTCCTCGCGCCCATCGCCATGGAATCATCCTGGGCGATGATCCCGTCCATCTGCAAAGCACGCGACGTCGACAAGCGCAGCCAGCCATCCACCGCCTGGTGTGCGCTCCCCTCGGTCCACTGGGCCCGGAGCATTCTGACCTGGACGTTCGCGGGCTTGGTCTCCTGCATCCCCTCGGTCCGGTGCTGAGCCGCATCGCTGCCCGCTGGACCCTGTATATATAAGACCGAACCGCCGCCTGGGATGAGCGCTGCGATCTGCCGTCCCTGAATGCGTCCGATCTCCCGGTGATCGGAGGTGATCGAGAACACCGGAACTCGATGTGCGCGGCGCAATTGGGAGACGTAGTCGGCTTCGCGGTTCAGGATGACCCAGGCGATTCCCGCCGCGGCGGCTGCTCTGGCAACCTGGGGCAGCCCGGTCGAACCTACGGGCTCGAACACGATCGCGTCCGGCCGCGCTCCTGCTGACTGAATGATCTTCAACAATTGCTGGCTTTGAGTGATGGCGTCGTTGTCGGCGTACACGATCCGAACTTCCGCACCAAGCTTACGCGCGGCCTCCTCCGCCGCTGCCGCCTGTTCGATTTGGTAGTCGTTGTCGTTGGTGGTCAGAGAAACCAGGAAATTGAGTTTCTTCATGTGGGCCCTTGGACTCGCCTAAGGATATCTCGGGATCCTCGGACAAACACGTTCCTTCGCTGAGTACAGGGATCACCTCTCCGCGTAGTATCCGTCTCTTGCCTGCACCACCAGATTTTTCTGCTTGGTTGTCAGATGGATCCTGCGATAACCCGGTCCCAGGTCGGTTTTATCGGGAGCGTAGCCAAGGTTGTACTGGCTGCGCAGCGCGTCCTGGACCTGATCGTAGATTTGTTCGATGGACTGTTTCTTGGAAACTTCAAAAAGGCGTCCGCCGGTTTCCTTTGAGATTCGCTCCAGAATCTTCTTGCCATCGGGGCGGGACTCTTGTGGGTAGCGATGTCCACCACCATGCCGTCCCATCCCGCCACCTCCACTTCTTCCGCCAAACCCTCCCCCGTCACCGCGTGGCTCAGGGTCGGCAAAAAGGATCGAGTAGACCACCGTGTCGGCTCGTTGCGCCGACTCGATGGCCTTCTCCAGCGTCTCCTTACTGCCCCGGTCGACACCGTCCGAGAGGACAACCAGCGCTTTCCGGCCTTGCTGTTTGTTCATGAGTTCGTCGGAGGCAAGGAAGATGGCGTCATAAAGCAGCGTCCCGCCTCCGCCACCCATGCTGCGACGATGGGAGCCCGGCGAGGCGTCCGGCGACTGGTCGCCCTGATCCCTTGTAAACAACGGGGTTTGCAGCGAACGGAGCCCCGATTCCAGCTTCTCATGGGAAGACGTGAGGTCCTGCAGAAGCACGACTTCCCGGTCGAAGTGAATCAGGAATGCCACATCTTTCGGTTGCAGCATCCTGTCCAGAAAGCTGTAGCTGGCGGTGCGTTCCTGGTCCAGAACGCGCCTCTGGCTCATGCTCGTGTCCACCAGCAGGCCGAGCGTGAGAGGAAGATTCGATTCCTGGGTGAAATATCGGATGGCTTGCGGACGGCCATCTTCCTCCAGGGTGAAGTCGTCCTTGGTCAAGTTGCGAACGACTTCGCCATGCTTGTCGCGAACCGTGGCCAGCACGTTGACGACTTTGACGTCAACCGAAATGGTGGGTCCCTGGCTCCGTAGCGGCTGGCTTCCAACAAGCAGTACGATTGTCAACGCTTGCACCGAGCGCACGCGGTGATTCATTCAGCGTATGATTGCGTCGAACGTGCAACAGTTGCCTGCACACGGTTTCCCATGCCTTCTACCCCTCCTCAAAAACACGCTGCCACTGGTCCGCCAAGTACTCAGCCGATGGTCCCCGAGCCTTCCTACGCCGAGCGCGCTCGCACTCTGGCATACCTGGGGCGAATCGGAAGTCTCTCCACCTGGTCGCGCAAGCAGCCGGGCTTCCCTTTCGGGTCCGTGATGCCCTACGCCCTGGACGAGCGCGGGCGTCCCATCTTCCTCATCAGCACGATGGCCATGCACACCCAAAACTTGCAGGCGGACCCGCGGGCCAGCCTCCTGGTCACTCAACCGGACGCCAGCGGTGATGCGCTGGGCGCATCCCGGGTCACGCTGATCGGTCCCACCGCGACCATCCTGCACGCGGACGTACCCGAGGCGCGCCAGCTCTATCTGTCGCGTTACGCAAACAGCCAGTACTGGGTCGACTTCGACGATTTTTCCTTTTACCGGATGGACCTGGTCGACGTGTACTACGTAGGCGGCTTCGGCGTGATGGGCTGGGTTTCCGCCTCAGACTATTCGCAAGCGCACCCGGACCCGCTAGCCGACACCGCGAGCGCTATCCTCGAACACATGAACACCGACCACCAGGATGGCCTGATTCTGCTGGCCCGCGTCTTTGCTGGAATCGAATCTCAGGAAGCTGCGATGACATCAGTGGACCGACTGGGGTTTCACCTAAGCGTGAAAACACCGGACGGCGTGCGCGGGGCTCGGATTGCGTTCTTGGGGGAGGTGAGGAGCCCGGAGGAAACGAGAAAGGTTCTGGTTGAGATGGTGCGGCAAGCAAGGCAACGCACTCCTTGACAACACCAGCAATTCTTGGCTCACTTGCTGACTACGAAGTTCTTGAGGAGGGTCCAGCGGATTTGCTATCGAACGAGAAGCAAGCTTCCGCGCCGACGCGGTAGGGCAAGACGATGTCGCTGTGCCAATGTGCGTAACGGGGGAGTTGATTGATGAAGACAATCAAGGGCCCAGCCATTTTCCTAGCCCAGTTTGCCGGCGATGCCGCACCGTTTAACCGACTGGATGAGATTTCACGTTGGGCTGCGGCACTTGGCTATAAGGGAGTGCAGATTCCCACTTGGGACGACCGGCTTTTCGATTTAAGGCGCGCTGCCGAAAGCCGCGCCTACTGTGATGAGATGCGCGGCATTCTCGCCTCGAACCAAGTTGAACTTACAGAACTCTCTACCCACCTGCAAGGACAGCTGGTTGCGGTTCATCCCGCCTATGACCAGTTGTTCGACGGTTTTGCGCCAGATTCAATTCGGGGTAATCCTCCCGCTCGCCAGCAATGGGCTGTCGAACAACTCCGGTTGGCAGCAAAGGCTTCCGCCAACCTGGGGCTCACAGCACATGTGACGTTCTCGGGAGCTTTGGCATGGCCGTACGTCTATCCCTGGCCTCAGCGTTCGCCTGGCCTGGTTGAGGCCGCCTTCGATGAACTGGCCCAGCGCTGGAGACCAATCCTGGACGCATTTGACACGGTTGGCGTGGATCTCTGTTTCGAGTTGCATCCCGGCGAAGACCTGCATGATGGCGTCACCTTTGAAACATTCCTGGAGCGCCTCGGGGGACACAAGAGGTGTCATATCCTGTTCGACCCGAGTCACTTCGTCCTGCAGCAACTCGATTACCTGGACTTCATTGACATCTATCACACAAGAATCAAGATGTTCCATGTGAAGGACGCCGAGTTTCGGCCGAGCGGCCGGCAGGGAGTTTATGGTGGATATCAGCCCTGGATTTCACGCGCGGGCCGCTTCCGGTCACTAGGAGACGGTCAGGTCGATTTTCGCGCCATCTTCTCGAAACTTGCGCAGTACAAATTCGACGGATGGGCGGTGCTTGAATGGGAATGTTGTCTGAAGAGCAGTGAGCAAGGTGCCCAGGAGGGCGCCCCGTTCATCGCGCGCCATATCATCCACACTGCGGAGCACGCATTCGACGATTTTGCAAAATCGGGGGTCGATGCTGAGGCGAACCGCAGAGTGCTCGGTGTAGGAAGTGGAAAGCGAGGTTGCTGATGGCCGTTGACCCCTCGAAACTGACCCACAACCGACGGCTGCGCCTCGGAATGGTCGGCGGCGGACCCGGAGCATTCATCGGCGCTGTGCATCGAATCGCCGCGCGCCTCGACGACCGTTATGAGTTGGTCGCGGCGGCCTTGAGTTCGGATGCGCAACGAAGCTTGGCCGCCGCCGAAGAATTGCGTATTCCGCGCGCCTATCCGGGTTTTAACGAAATGGCCTCGGCCGAGTCGTTGCGGCCTGATGGCATCGATGTGGTCTCGATCGTTACCCCCAACCATTTGCATCACGCCCCAGCGAAGGCATTCCTCGAAGCCGGCATTCACGTGATCTGCGACAAACCCCTCACTACGACGCTCGAAGACGCGTTGGACTTGGCTGAGATCGTGAAGCGAACCGGTCTGGTCTTCGGTTTGACCCACAATTACACGGGTCACCCGATGGTTCGGCAGGCGCGCGAAATGGTGGCAGCAGGTGAGCTTGGCGCGATCAGAGTAGTCCAAGTTGAGTATGCGCAGGATTGGCTGGCCACTCCCCTGGAAAAGACCGGCCAAAAGCAGGCGGAGTGGCGTACCGATCCTACACGCAGCGGGCCAGGCGGCTCGCTCGGCGATATCGGCACTCACGCTTACAATCTCGCGTGCTTCGTAACTGGACTGGCGTGCGAGCAAGTCGCCGCCGATGTAACCACATTTGTGCCCGGCAGGCGTGTCGACGACAACATTCAGGTGATGCTGCGTTTCTCGAAGGGAGTAAAAGGAGGGCTCTGGGCGAGCCAGGTTGCACCCGGGAATGAGAACAATTTGCGGTTGCGCGTGTATGGCGAAAAGGCCGGTCTCGAATGGCACCAGGAAGATCCGAACGAGCTCAGTTTCACGCCTTTAGGGCAACCACGACGCGCAATTCGACGCGGCGGCGCCGGCACGGGGCGCGCTGCTGCCCATGCAACCCGTATACCGAGCGGACACCCGGAAGGATATTTGGAGGCATTCGCTCAACTTTACCGCGACCTTGCTGAACAAATCACTGCAAGGCAAGAAAACCGCCCTGCGGACACGGATTCGCTTCTCGTGCCCAGCGTTTCGGACGGCGTCGAGGGCGTCAGGTTCATCAAAGCAGTGCTGGAGTCCTCCCGCCGCGGCTCAGCTTGGACTGCAATTTCCGGTTCGTAGTGAAGAGCGGAGTTGAACGCGGTAAATGGATCTCCTGGGGCCTGGCTCAATTTGAGAATCGCTCGACCCGGCGTTATGATTGCGACCCATGAAATCTCGCAGCCCAGACGCCACCGTTCCAGTCGCAAAACCGGGCCCCCCATCTCCTCTGATCAACCGGCGTGACCTGGTTCGCGCAGCACTATTCGCCAGCGCCGCCTCGGCACTGGGCCCCGCATTTTCGTTCGCCCAGGCGGTTTCATCAGGCCTGACCCCAGCCGCGCTAGGCGAAGACGGGTCTGCGTTCCTGACTGACCCGAACTGGAAAGCCGCCTTTCTCAGCGACCAGCAGAATGAGACCTTGATCGGGCTGAGTGACGTGATCATCCCTGCCACTGGCACCCCCGGGGCGAAGGAAGCCATGGTCAATCGCTATCTTGACCTGCTGCTTTCGGTTCAGCCGGTCGAGTTTCAGCGTCAGTTTGTCGATGCTCTCGCCTTCATCGACAGCGAGAGCCAAAAGCAGTTTGGCAAAGATTTTCGCTCGCTCGCTGGCAACGATCAGATCTGGTTGTTGACCCCGTGGGCATATCCGCGGCAACCCAGTCACTGGATGGAGCAGGAAGAAAAACCCGATCTCCCGCAACCGCATTTCGAAAGGCTCAAGGGCCTGATCGCAGCCGCCTATTATGGCTCAGAAATCGGTCAGAAGGAACTTGGCTGGGACGGCAGCGTTACCCACGGTCCCTACCAAGGCTGCGAGCACTCTACAACGGCCCACACCTAGACATCCCATGGCACAAGACGTTCTGCAACAGACATACGACGCCATTGTGGTCGGCTCGGGCGCAACCGGCGGTTGGGCGGCAAAGCGCCTGTCCGAAGCAGGCTTGAAAGTTGCGCTGCTCGAAGCAGGCCGGGCGGTGACTCCGGAAGAGTTCACCGAACACATGCCCTCCTTCCAGTTGAAGTACCGCAACCACTCGCCGGAAGTCATGCGGACTCGCCCGATTCAACGGCAGTGCTACGCGTGCATGGAATACAACTACGAGTGGTTCGTGAATGATCTCGAGAATCCATACAGCACTCCGCCAGACCGGCCTTTCACCTGGCAGCGCCTCCGGGTTCTGGGCGGCAGATCGTTAGTCTGGGGGCGTCAGAGCTATCGGCTGAGCGACGCCGATTTCAAAGCCGCCAGCCGTGACGGCTACGACGTGGACTGGCCCTTCTCGTACGCGGACCTGGCGCCTTTTTACGACACTGTCGAGCGCTACGTTGGCATCACTGGGGCCGCCGAGCAAAACGAGATGTTGCCCGACGGACAGTTTCTGCCGCCAATGAAAATGACGTGCGGGGAGATAAGGCTGCGCAACAGCATCAAGAAGACGTTCGGACGAACTCTCACCATCGGTCGTGCCGCCGTGTTGACACAGCCCCACAATGGCCGGGCGGCTTGTCACTACTGTGGACCTTGCGAGCGTGGTTGTATGACGTTTTCCTACTTCAGTAGCCCGTTCACCACGGTGAAAGATGCGCTGCAGACCGGCAACTGCACCCTGATTACGGATGCCACCGTTAGCCATGTCGACATGGACGCTAGCAGCAACCAGGCACAGGGCGTCACTTTCGTGCACCGTACGACGAAGGAGACCAAACAGATTCGTGGGAAATCGGTAATCCTGTGCGCGCAGGCGCTCGAGTCAACGCGCATTCTGCTTAACTCTTCGACCCGCGAGTACCCCAAGGGACTGGCCAATTCCAGCGGCCTCCTGGGCCACTATCTGATGGACCATGTGGTGGGCGGCGGCGCTCTCGGAACCTTCGAGGACCTGAAAATTCCTCCCAGCGCCAGTCCTCCGCACCGGCCGAATGGAATTTACGTGGTACGCTTCCGCAACACGCCCGCGACGGGCGCGCACCCTCACTTTATTCGCGGCTACGGATTTCAGGGAGGCTCGTCGCCTTCGTTCAATATGGACGCGCCCGGCATCGGCACGGACTACAAGAAAGCGGTAAAGCTTGGCACCTACCAGGTTTCACTGGGCGCGTTTGGCGAGTCCCTGGCCAACTTCGACAATTTCTGCGAGATCGACCCCGATCTCAAAGACGCCTGGGGCATTCCTGCGCTGCGCATAAGCATGGCCCATGGAAAGAATGAGGCCGCTCTGATGCGCGACGCGGGCGTCACGGCCGCGGAAATGCTCGAAGCCGCCGGGGCAACGAATATCCACGTGACGACCGGGGTTGAAATGCCGGGCATGGCCATCCACGAAGTCGGGACGGCGCGCATGGGCAACGATGCGAAGAAATCGGTGCTCAACGCTTTCTGCCAGTCGCACGACGTTAAAAATTTATTGGTGACGGATGGGTCGTGCTTTGTTTCCTCAGCGTGCCAGAATCCAACTCTCACCATGATGGCGATCACCGTCCGGGCATGCGATCATCTAGTCGCACGTTTTCGGCGCCACGAAGTCTAGAGTGAACCGGAACGTAGACGAAGGAATACCTATGAGAAGCACTTTCAACCGCCGCCAATTCTTGCGGGCCGGAGCAGGGGCCGGTGCAGGCTTTGCGTTACCCCAGGGCCTATTTGCTGCAGAGAAGAGATCAGTCCTTGTCTTCACCAAATCCTCAGGCTTCGAACACGATGTGGTGAAGACCACCGGCGCCAAGCCCAGCATCTTGGAGCAGACTGTCTCTGCCCTTGGGAAGAAACACAGCTTCGACGTAACCGCGACCAAGGACGGCAGGGTCTTCGACTCCGGCGATTTCAGGACGCACGCAGCGGTACTCTTCTTCACCACCGGAGACTTGACCACGACCGGAACAGACTTGAACCCGCCGATGTCGTCGCAAGGGAAACAATCATTGCTCGATGCCATCCATGGCGGACTTGGTTTTGTGGGTATCCACGCCGCGAGCGACACCTTCCATACCCCGCCCGACACCCAAGACAACGCGAACCGCTATGTCGCCCATGGAGAGAAATCGGATCCTTATTTGCGCATGCTGGGTGGTGAGTTCATCACACACGGCCGCACGCCTCGGTTGCAGGCGACGAATCTCAAGGTCAACGACCCGAAGTTCCCCGGTTTGGAGGGAGTCGCTTCTCCCATCAGCTTCAACGACGAGTGGTATTCCCTGAAGGACTTCAGAACTGACCTGCACGTGATCCTCACGCTCGACACGAAAGGTATGACGGGAGAACCGTACCAGCGTGCGCCCTACCCCATGACCTGGGCGCGAATGGAGGGCAAGGGCCGAGTGTTTTACACCGCCATCGGCGACCGTACCGAGAATTGGTCGAATTCGTTTTTCCTGAATCTTCTCGGCGGAGGAATTCGCTGGGCCATTGGTGATGCCAAAGCCTCAATGGATCAGAATCTGATGCAAGCCGCGCCCGGCTATGCCGAAATCCCACCAAAGCCGAAGCTCAAGGGGTAGGGATCTGGCAGCCGGAGCCTCGAAACGTTCGGATTGTTTTCAGATGCTTGCCCCCTGCGATTTTCATGTTGGCTCTTGGCCGAGCGGATCCCGGGGATGCGCACTTGAGACAGGAGGGGTTACCACCTGAAGCTCTATCGCACAACCAAAGGTGTGTTCGTCGAGGAGAACCACAACTACTACCGCGTCTCAGGGACGGCCTGGGACGATCTTGTCTGCGACACCCACCTGCAGGAGCGGGCTCGAGCGGCCATCTCAAAGGATGCCTTGACCGTCCTCGATCCCGCCACAATGCTCGCACCGGTTGTCGGCCAGGAGGTGTGGGCCGCGGGCGTGACCTACTATCGCAGCCGTAGTGCCCGCATGGAGGAGAGCAAGGGCAGTGGAGGAGGCGACTTCTACGACCGAGTCTACGCAGCCGAACGACCGGAACTCTTTTTCAAGGCGACTGGGCGACGCGTGGTCGGACCCAGGGCCGCTGTACGGATCCGCTCTGACGCCAAGTGGTCTGTGCCGGAACCCGAACTGGCTCTGTTGGTGAATCCATCCGGCGCGATTGTGGGTTGCACGATTGGCAACGACATGAGTTCGCGCGATATCGAGGGGGAGAACCCGCTTTACCTACCGCAGGCGAAGGTATACGACGGCAGTTGTGCGCTGGGTCCTTGTGTTCTGCTCTCGGCTGAACCGCCCAGCCAGACCGCCATCCATTTGGCCATCACCCGACAAGGCACGACCGTTTTCGCTGGGAGCACCACCCTCGCGGGACTCAAGCGCGACCCAAAGGAGTTAGTCAAATTCCTGTTCCGCGACAACAGCTTCCCCCAAGGCGTGTTTCTGATGACCGGGACCGGCATCGTTCCCGGAAGTGACTTCACGCTGGCGAGCGGCGATATTATAGGCATTGCTATCGATGGAATCGGCACGCTCGAGAACTATGTCGCGTAGATTGCGCTCGCGCAGGGAATCCACCGCTTTGCCCACAGGTTGGAGCAATGCGCGTGGATCGGGCGGAGCGTCTGCTTCGGAGGCCTGAAGAAATGAGCCAGCCATGAAATCGCGGTTTCTCCTGTGCGGGCCTTGCTCCTCCTATTCCTGTTCCTGCGCGCACCAATTCCTTCCCTCGAAGGGGACCGCCTTGGCTCCGGCCCCAATCCACAGTTCGGGAAGAGGGCCGGCGAGACTTCTTGCTCTTTGGTGTACCCACAACGCCACGGCTGAAGTGGATGAAATCAGCGTCAAGGTCATTCCACTGAAGACCTTGAATCTCGCCTTCCCGCATGCTTATGAAGAAGGACAGAGCCATCACCAACTGTGCAGCAACGTTATTACCAACGTGCTGATGACGTTTTCCATTTCCTCGAGCGTGTACGATTTGGTATCCCCATGGCCCAACGTCTTGCCAAGCACCATTGCATCCCTGATGGGGTTCGTTTCGCAGTTGCCGGTTGCAACGACATGAGCAAATCGCACTGGCGAGCCATTTGATGCAGTTCAATGTGCGCGGCCTGAGAGTCTGCCAAACCCGTTGAGAAGTTTGACGTGATGTGCGTCTTGTAGTCGGTCAATTGCGGTGTGCCGGAGTGCCTCTGCGGTGCTGATTCCAGACCTGCTTGTAACCATGCACCGTGGCATGCTCGAGGTGGTTGTTTGATTCGATGAAGGGCAGATAAACGTTGTCCCAAAACTCAACCACCCCCATCGGCCCGCTGTTCTCAACCCCAACGTTTACACGGTCACGCATGTATTCATCGCGGAGTTGTTCGACGTAAGATTTCTTCTCTTGATCGTCCAGAACCGTTGAGATTTTTGCTTGCGGGTGCCGTTCTCCGTGACATAATAGCGGACATGCCATCCGCCGACTGGTATCTGCCCATGCTGGTTTCTCCTTAAACAACATCTTGGCAGAATGTGGGATGCGGTGGGATAGATGACAAATGTAACTTGATGTAAATAAACGCCGGAGAGGTGGCCGAGAGGCTGAAGGCGGCGGTTTGCTAAACCGTTATACGGGCCAAAACCTGTATCGAGGGTTCGAATCCCTCCCTCTCCGCCAGAATCTTCAATCCCAATCACTTACCGCCTGCTGAATCACGGCCGGATCCACGCCCGAATTGCCTTCTAGTGTCCCATCGGTGTCCGATCGAATCTGTCGTGCTTCCGCGATGCGATTTTTCCAGGGGCCAGCCGTGTCACTCGGGAAACCGAGGGTCGCGATCGTATTCGAATGAAAGCAGCGACAAATGCCACATACGACTGATCTCTGCTGAGCAGTTCTGGGGCCTTCGCATCTACACCGTACTTCCGCTTGCTTTGATTTTCTTCTTCGTATACAGCCAGCTTGCAACCCAGAAGCAAGCCGCCGCCGATGACCGGCGTCTGCACTTCGATACCGTTGTTGCTTACCTGGGAACCAGCACGATCGTTGCCCTCGCCTATTTCCAGTTTCCGATGGACTGGGTTGTGACCGCTTGGGCGGTGGTTGTCTTCTCATTGCTGGCTGCAGCGCAACTAACAGGCAGAGTCCTCTTTCTCTACCAGGGACTGTTGCTCTCCGTCGGTGTCCTATCACGAGGACTGATCCACAACCTCTTTGGCGCGAGTTATTTTACGGGCAGCGACTGGACAGGCCGATACGTCGTACTCGCGTCGGCGGTCGTCATCTTGTTCCTGACACTGCCGTTTGCGTTTGGCCTTCGAAACCGCGAGGCGAGGAACCCATTAACATCAACGCTGTCCTGGCGCAAGGTAGCCGAAATCGTCGCTCGTCGGCCAGAGCAGCTCATATTCTTCGTCCCCACGATTCTGCTGACGCTGATGCTCGCGCTAAAGATGCGGGCAGGGATGGTGACGGTTTCCTGGGGAATCGAAGGTGTCCTGATCGTATTGCTGGCGCTGCTTGCAGGAGAACGCAGCTACCGTCTAACGGGCCTGTTCATTTTGTTGGCATGTGTGGCAAAGATCATGCTCAGGGATGCATGGGGACTGGCTCCCAGGGACCGTTACGTAACCTTCATTATCCTTGGGGCTGCGCTGCTTCTGGTTTCGTTCCTCTACACCAAGTACAGGGATACGATGCGGCAATTCCTATGAAGCGAAACGTCGCATTTCTACTCGTTCTGCTGGCCGGCGTCGGTGCGATTTTAGTTAGCGAGCGCCGGGAGCAGAACACGCATGTTTCCGCTAATGCCGTGCTGAACGTTGCTGCTGACGTACAACGGGACCTCACGAGAGCACCCATGCGGCTAACGCGGCTGTCTGATGAGGAGGGGTTCGCGTCGGCAACGAGCTTGCAGCAAACTATCTCCAGAATGGGGCATTGAGCGACGAAGACCAAGCACTGGAAGATTACGTTCGCCGAGTCGGCAAGACTCTCGCGTTACATGCGCACCGACAATTGCCCTACACGTTCCACCTTGTCCCGAATCGCGCGATGATCAACGCCTTCTCTCTTCCTGGAGGCCATGTGTTTATCGGGTATGGCTTGATTGATCTCATGACGAGTGAAGATCAGTTAGCAAATATTCTCGGTCACGAAGTGGAGCACATCGATCACTATCATTGTGCTGAACGGGTTCAGGTCCAAGCCCAACTGAGGAATCTGAAACTCGGCGTGGTCGGTACTCTCGTTCAGTTGCCGCTGGAGATCTGGGAGGCAGGCTACAGCAAGGACGAGGAGTTAGAGGCAGATCGCGAAGGCATGCGTTTGGCAGTGAGGGCCGCGTATTCTCCGTATGGCGCAGTTGCGATGTTCAAGAAGTTAGGCGAGCTGCACCGCGAATACGTGATCCATGCTCAGACTCCGCAAGAAGAATTGTCACAACTGGCGATCGAGAACTTGATGGGCTACTTTCGCTCGCATCCTCTCCCTTCTGAACGTCTTACTCAAGTGCAAAGGCTGATTGCAGAGGAGAGCTGGCAGGGTCTTAGGGTTCAGAAGCCGTTCCATTTTGAGTCGAGCAATCTCCCGGCTAAACCGACCTGAGATCCAAACGATCGGTTCTCGAATCGGAATCTCCGACCCCGAT
Source organism: Terriglobales bacterium (assembly GCA_035567435.1). Taxonomy (GTDB): domain Bacteria; phylum Acidobacteriota; class Terriglobia; order Terriglobales; family Acidobacteriaceae; genus Gp1-AA133. Next base: position 37,986 of record DATMPS010000044.1, read on the forward strand.
CCCTCCCTCTCCGCCAGATTTTTCAATCCCAATCACTTACCGCCTATCGAATCACGGACTGATCCCGCCCGAATAGCCTTCTAGTGTGCCATCGGTGTGCGATTGAATCTGGCGCGCTTCCGCGATGCGGTTTTCCAGTTTGCCCATCGCTTCCCGAAGGTCATCGGCGGCAGTTTTGATGTAGTACGTGGCCGTGGTCCTCACGTTTGCGTGTCTCAAATCACATTCATGGCGCGAACCCCCGAGGCTATTGTCGCTATGCTGCTGAGTCTGCGACTGCAAGTAAATGCGATCACAACAGGGTGCATGCCTCGCTGAAGTCGAGCCGGGGGCCCCTCGACTTGAGCGTCGCAGGGTCGCCATAGCCGATGTTGCATAGAAAATTCGATTTCACATGCCCTTCGGGGAAAAACTCCTGCTCGCAGGACTCACATTGGCCAGCCGCAAAGAACTCCTCATCGAGTCTTGCGTTATCAAAGCCTGACATCGGCCCGCAGTCCAGTCCCAGAGCCCGCGCCGCAAGCATCATGTAGGCTCCTTGCAAGGTAGAGTTCCGCAGCGCAGTTTCCTGGATCAGCTGGGGGTTGTTCACAAACATATCGCGCATGGCGGGGTAGTGTGGAAACAGCCGGGGCAACTTATCGTAGAACTTCAGATCATAGGCGACGATGACCGTGACCGGAGCCGCCATCGTCTTCTCGACGTTCCCAGGCGCGAGCGATGGACGGAGGCGCTCCTTTGCAGCCCTGGAACGAATGAATACAAACCTCGCAGGACTGATATTTGCGCTCGTGGGTCCCCATTTCAGTGTGTCGTAGAGTTGCCGTAGCAGCTCGTCGGGCACTGGCTTGGGAAGCCATGCGTTGTAGGTACGGCCTTTCCGAAACACGAGATCAAGTGCGTCATCACTCACTTTCATTTTGTCGATCCTCTCCATCATTGTCACGGTTTCCTCCTATTCATTCGTTTCACAAAATCCGATTGACATGCTCGACTCCGCTATCGTTTTCACATTATTCTCGTACCTTCGGCGGGTCCCGGCACTGCCAAAAGAAGCCAAAGCTGCTTCGGCAGCGGGCGACCGCGAAGTAGCGCGGGAGCCATCTCCCCGGCTCGCCGTAGCCTCACTTCGCGACCGCCGCCTTCCTCGCGAAGCGGATTAAAGTAGAAGAGGACTTATTCATTCTGTGGGGGAATGAACATGCCAGCCACGGCCCTGCGGCTTCCGTCCGAGATCGTCACCAAATGGCCGGAGATCGTCGATCTCGTGGCGGAGATTATTCGCGTTTACATATCACTCCGGAAGACAGGCAAGCGCCTCCACACCATCCGTAAGCCCGGGCTCTGGCCAAGGGAGGTCCAGAGGGTTCCAGCTCCGTCCTGCATTATCTGATCTGAAGAGGCCGCGATTGTTGGCGGCGTAGATGACGCCTGGTTCGCCAGGGGTGGCAAACCGGCTCGCCGTTGTGCCCTTCACCTCGGGCAGACCACTCATTGCCTGCTCCCATCGCTTGAGCCCAGTCTTACGATAGACGTAGGACTCGGCCAGCCGCGGCGAATATGCAGACCCGGGGCCGTGTGTTGCGGACACGATCACAGTGTCTGGATCCGCAGGATCCACGGCAACGCCCACGAGGTAGCGGTGCTGCAATCCATCCTCGGGCGAACTCCACGAGTCCGCAGCATCACTGCTCTCAAAGTACCCGTCGCCGGCGGCCGAGTAGATCCGCCCGGGTGCAAGTGGGTGCGTCACCGCCGTGTGCGTGTCGTACGGACCCCCGCGCACGCGATCACGCCAGGTCCGCCCGCCGTCGAACGTGCGCACCAGGGCGCCAGCCTCGATCGCGACGAAAACGCGATCCACGACACTCACATCGGCTTCGATCCACCGAACATGATGCGTGAGGGGGCGTGGGGGAAAACTCCAGGTGTCAGCAGAAGGGAGCGCACGCAATCCGGCGAGGTTCACCCAGCTATCGCCGCCATTGTCGGAGCGAAACACCGCACTTGGTTCGGTACCGGCATAGACGATACCGAGCCCGTCAGCTAGTCCCGCGTAACCCACATCAACCGCAGTGATCATCGGGTGGTCGATTCCCGGTCCGACTGGTTCCCAATTCCGGCCGCTGTCGCGGCTTCGGAAGAGACCGTCACGCGCAGTTCCGCAGTACACTTGAGCCGGGCTGCTCAGGTCGACCGCGACACATTCGGGCGATAGTGCGCCCAAGTGTTCGTCGATCGTCCAGGTGGAAGCGCGCCGAGCGATCAACAGGCCCGCTCGCGTTACGACTGCAATGCCGACCATGACTCAATTTCCTCCATTACCCAGCTAGGCCACACGAAGCACGATCTTGCCGTGTTTCTTTTGTCTTGGCGCTCCCGGCTCACTGGGCGACATCCCATGAACCCTTGGCAGTTTCTCAGCGATGTCCTTCCAGGCCTGGGCTGCGTCTTGGAGTGCGTACACGGTCGCAACGTCTGGTCGTATTGTCCCCTCTTCCAGCAGTCGCCCGACTCTGCCGAGCACGTCCCTGACGGCGCGAGCCGCATCATTACGCCCGACACATGGTGCATCGCTGCCTCTTCCTGCGATACGGGCTGAACGACGGATACGAGATGGCCACCTTCCTGCAAGACGAGGAACGACCGCTTCTGTGTCTCGCCACCGACCAAGTCGAAGACCACATCGACCTTCTCTCGCAGAACCTTCTCGAACTGCTCCTCTCGATAATCGATAACCCGGCTGGCTCCGATGGAGTTGAGGTACGCCTC
>DATMPS010000045.1:0-3602 GCA_035567435.1 Terriglobales bacterium
AGCATATAAATCCCGGCCCGCCCGTACGGCGCATAAACCATCAGCTGCATCGCTCCGCCCGGTTTTAACACTGTACGCAGCGCATTTAGCGCCCTAACCGGATCTGAAACGTGATGCAACACCCCAGTGCACACGATCTGATCAAAGCTCATGCCCAAGTCGCGCACACTCGTGACATCCAATTGGTGAACCTGCAGATTCCTCATTTCGTACTTTTTCTTAAGTAGCTCGGTATGTCTCACGCTGGTTGCGCTGCAGTCGATCCCGGTGACTTGCGCCGCCGGCCAGCGCAACGCGTGTTTCGCCGCTTGGGATGTTCCGCAGCCTGCGATGAGGATCGATTGATTTTCCCGATAAGCACGCCCGGGCCAGTACAGATGAAACTCGGCGCGTCGCCGTTGCGGATCCTGCCAGTCCCGCCGGTACTTCTCCAGGTCATCGATTGGCGGAGGATACGGATAACGCTCATAGAACTCGCGCACTTCATCGGCGACATTTAATAATGGCGAGAGGCGCTCTGCTAGATGGCTCATCACAGTGCTAGACTCAAGAAATTCCCCGGCAGATGTACTATCTGCCGGGGATCCCTACCAGGGTTTCTGAAGAAGAGAAACTTCGCCTTATTCCTAACCGCCTGCCGATTTCCTGGCGACTCCTGGCTGTTGCCTTTCAGCCGCCGCTTCTCTCGCCTTTTCTGCCGTGATGGCCGGTCCCAATTGCGCCATCACCGAGTCAAGGTTGAATGAAGCCGCTTTCTGGCGGGGCGGGTACTTCACAAAGTTCTCGATCTGAGCCGCCACGAGTGCCTGCGCTCCGTAGAGCAGGGGGACATGATTCATCACCCAATCCCAATAGACGTTGGAGTTGAAATCGGCGCGCTCGAACGGATCGCGCCGCAGACTAAAAATATGGGGAAGGCGCAGCTTCACGAAGGGTTCTGCCCAAACGTTTGTTGTCAGTGCACGCTGTTCTTCAAACACCAACTTCCAGTCGCCGTCCCGGATCGCCATGACGCCCCCGTCATCGCTGACGTAGAAGAAGGCGGTTCTGGGGCTTTCCTTCACCTCGCCTGTCAGGTAGGGCAGCAGGTTGAGCCCGTCAATATGCACTTTGAAGGTCTTGCTCCCGACCTGGTAGCCGCTTAACAGCTTCCTACTCACGTCCGGATCGCCCGCTGCGGCCAGCAACGTCGGCAGCATGTCCTGGTGGGAGCCGATGCCATTCAGTACTGAGCCTGGCTGGATCTTGCCCGGCCAGCGGATAAAGCATGGCACGCGCCATGCACCCTCCCAGTTGGTATCCTTCTGGCTGCGGAACGGTGTATTGGCTCCATCCGGCCAAGTGTCGTTCTCGGGGCCATTGTCGGTTGAATACATGACGATGGTGTTGTCAGCGATACCCAGCTCATCGAGCTTGTCGAGGACCTGGCCGATTTGCTCGTCGTGAGTGACCATGCGATCGCTGTAGTCGTCCTGCCCGCTCTTCCCACGGTTCTTGGCAGCGAGGTGGGTCCTAAAGTGCATGGCCGTCGAGTTGTACCAGAGGAAGAAGGGCTTCTGCGCCTTGGCCTGCTTCTCCATCCAGCCGATAGCGCCGGAAGTGATCTCCTCGTCGATGGTTTCCATGCGCTTCTTGGTGAGGGGGCCGGTGTCCTTCACCGTCTGCTTGCCTATGCGGCCCCAGCGGGGATCTGTCGTGGAGTCATCCTTATCAGTCGCGAAGCAGTGCAGCACGCCTCTAGGCCCAAATCTCGCAAGGAACGCGGGATCCTTGGGATAATCGGGCAGCTCCGGTTCTTCTTCGGCGTTCAAGTGATAGAGGTTGCCGAAGAACTCGTCAAATCCGTGCACGGTCGGCAAAAATTCATTCCGATCACCAAGATGGTTCTTGCCGAATTGACCGGTGGCGTAGCCAAGTGGCTTTAACAGTTCGGCGATCGTCGGGTCCTCCGGTTGAAGTCCGAGGGTGGCGCCGGGCATTCCGACTTTCGTCAAGCCTGTGCGGAGCGGGTTCTGGCCAGTGATGAAGGCGGCGCGTCCCGCAGTGCAACTCTGTTGACCGTACCAGTCCGTGAGTGTCACTCCCTCTTTGGCCACTCTGTCGATGTTCGGCGTTTGGTAACCCATCATGCCGCGGCTGAAGTGGCTGATGTTCCACATGCCGATGTCATCCCCCCAGAGAATCAGAATATTGGGTTTTTTCGCTGCCATATCGTTCCTTTCTTTTCCTTTAGGTTGATTTGAAGAGTGAAGCTGTCAGCTCGAACCGATTCTTCCATCCTGCGGCGTCGCCGCCGCCGCGCTGACCCTGCTGAAGGGTGAGAGAGGCGCACGGTTACCATGACAGAAACGGAACTTTTGACCGCTACCACAAGGGCACGGAGCATACGGCCCGCGCCTCGCGTCTACGGCAGCGAGCAAGGACATTACTTCGGATGGTGCCCGCCCTCGCTGCAGGAGTTGCGCCATTGTTTGCATCGCAGGCTTCGTGTGGTTGAAAAAGAGATACAGCCCCTCACACATGTAGTTGTGTCCGGGCTCTCCGTCGCGCGACATTACAAACCGGTCTTTGGGACAACCTCCGTTACACAACGGCCGCACATCGCAACTCCGGCATTGCGCGGTCAGCATGTCGCGCTTGTCATCCCCGAACCGGCGTTGCTCTTTGGAAGTCATGAGCTGCAACAGGTGCGTCTGATGAATATTGCCAAGCTTGTAACCCGGTTCGACGAAATGATCGCAGGCGTAAACATCACCGTTGTATTCCAGCGCCGGACCATATCCACACGTAGGCGCGTGGATGCACAGCAGGTGGCGCCCAAAATAGGCTTCCAGTGTCACATCGAACATCTGCACAAAAACTTCGCCCACGTCGTGCCGGACCCACTCCTCGAATATGTCGATTAGGAATCGGCCGTACTGTTCGCCACCGACCGAGCGCTTTGTAACGAGATTTCCCGTCTGCGTATATAACAGGCGCTTGTGGCCCGGCTGCTCACTCCAGCCCAGGTTGGCGATCTCGAGCGTTTCAGGGTTAGCGCGCTCCACGATGGGGATGAACTGCAGCCACTTTGCTTTCATCTCGTCCCGGAAAAAGCGATACAGGGTCCGGCCGTGCCTCTCATTGGCGGCGTTGACCGTGCACAGGATGTTGAACTCAACTCCGTGCTGACGCAGGAATCTCCATCCCTGCATCACACGGTCAAACGTGCCCCGCTTGCTACGATCCACGCGATACTGATCGTGAAGCTCACGCGGCCCGTCGACACTCAGGCCCACAAGAAAATTGTTTTTCTTGAAAAAGGCGCACCACTCGTCATTGAGAAGCATCCCATTGGTCTGAAATGTGTGCCGTACGGTTTGATCAGTTCGGCGGTACTTCTCCACCAGTTCCACGGATTTTCTGAAGAAGTCGAGTTTCATGAGGGTAGGTTCGCCACCCTGCCATGCGACCGTAACTTCAGGTGTGCGATGTGATTCAAGCAATTGCCGGATGTAAGTTTCGAGCGTAGCCTCTGACATCCGGTTTCGGTCGTTTGGATACAAAGCTTCCTTGGACAGGAAAAAGCAATACGTGCAATCGATGTTGCATGTGGACCCGCT
>DATMPS010000046.1:0-69507 GCA_035567435.1 Terriglobales bacterium
ATGCATAGTTTTCAACGGTCTGTCGAACGATGGGTAGCATCCGCTGTCGGGCCTGCTCGCGACCCACTCCTGCCGCCTCTGCGACGCGCTCGCCCATCGCCAAGAGCGTCGTAAGCAGCGGAGACACGAACGTCCCCCAAGCGTGATACAACGCCTTGTCCTGTTTCCGGATGGGAAACGTCTTTCCGCCCATGGCTACAATGATCCGCCGCACGACGCGCCGGGCGGTCGCGTCACCCTCTAGCGCGAATCCGACGCCCGTCAGAGAGGGAATCACTCCCGGAACGAAGGTCATCAGCGGATGAGCGGAAGCCACGCTCGCTCCCCGCTGCCCTAGCACCCTCAGTTCGTCGCTGCTGAGCGCTCCGCTGGAGTGAACGACCACCTTTCCCCGCCACGATGCCTGGGTTGCGAGTTGGCGCGCGCACTCAGCAATCTCGCGGTCGGGTACGCAGAGCCAGACCGCGTCGGCGGAGATTTTTGATTTCCCCAGGACGATGGCGCGTGCGCCACTTTTTCGCGCGAGCGCGCGCGCCCGCTGCGCCGACAACTTCCCTTCCCGCGACACGATCTCGCTCACCATGAATTGCGCCGCCCGCAAGGAGGTCGCCAGAGCCGTTCCCAGGTTGCCCGCGCCAACGATCGCGATCTTGGGTCGCGGCGTTCGTGCGCCTCGCGTTACTCTTGCCTTGCCTCTCACGGCGGCCCAGCATAGCAGCGCACAGGCCGGGCCGGAAAGGTTTACCCGCCGTTCGCCCTTGACTAGCACCGTCCCCAAATGAAAATTCGTTCTCCTTAACTTATATTGTTGACATGCCAAAATCCGCCCGCCCGAAAAAAAAGTCTGCCCGCGTTCTCTCTTCCCGGCTGGTTTATAAAGGTCCCGTGTTCTGGGTCACGTCGGAGCGCGTGCAGGAGCCTTCGGGTGTCCGTGTGCTCCGCGAAGTTGTACGCCATACCGGATCGGTGGTCATTCTTGCTACCAGCGAGGATCGTCGCGAGCCGCAAGTGCTGCTCGAGCACCAATACCGTCACGCCGCCGAAAGCTATCTGTGGGAATTACCTGCTGGCCGCATCGACAAGGGGGAAAAGGCTCTGGCCGCCGCCAAGCGCGAACTGCTGGAGGAGACCGGATACACCGCCAAGCGCTGGAAACGCATCCTCAACTTCTTTGCCAGCCCCGGTTTCGTCGCCGAGCCCATGACCGTCTTTTGGGCGCGCGGCCTCACCCCGGGACCGGCGCAGCCCGAACCCGACGAGGTCATCGAGCAGCACCTTGTGGCTCTCTCCAAAGCGGTGGGTATGATTCAACGCGGCACCATCCGCGACGCCAAAACCATCTCCTCGGTGCTTTGGCTGGCGCTCCACAGAAAGGGCGTAAAATCCCGCTAATATAACGATCTTCTGTGACTTAGCGCCTTGACAGCCCCACCCCTCCGCCGCACAATGTGTCGCAGAATTCGGCAAGTGGACATATTGGAGCCCTGTGCGGAGTTTTGGAGTGAAAGGCAGCTTGCCGGAGGGGGCGAACGTGGAACGTCTGAAAGGTACGGTGAAATGGTTTAACAACGCGAAGGGATACGGTTTCATCGGTCGGGACGATGGAGCCGATGTTTTTGTGCATTACAGCGCGATCACGACCGAAGGCTACAAAAGTCTGCAGGAAGGCGATTCCGTCGAGTTTGAGATCACGCAAGGCCCAAAAGGGCCGCAGGCGGCGAATGTTACGAAGGCCGCCTGAGGTAACGCTTTAGTTCAACCGAGTCTCCCCCAACCTGGCCTGAGGACGCCCGCTGCAGTTCAGGCCGGTTTCATACGTGCCTAGCGTCTCTGGGAAATCCCGTCCTCAAGGCCACCTTCCTCTTCGGCTCGAAGTTGTTTAATCTGTTCTCTTCCATGGACAACAAGGCCATCGCCAACTTGCTCTACGAGACCGCCGATTTGCTTGAAATCGACGGCCAGGATTCCTTCCGCATCCGCTCCTATCGCAACGCTGCCCAGGCCATCGAGAATCACCCGCAACGTATTGCGGACCTGATCGCCGAACCGAAGAAGGTTCTAGACATTGCCGGTATTGGAAAGGGCATGCTGGCGAACTTGCAGGAACTCTTCAAGGATGGCCGTCTTTCGACACACGTCGAGCTCCTCGAAAAATATCACCCGTCGATGCTGCAGCTGCTGAAGATTCAGGGCCTCGGCCCCAAGACCATTGCTCTGATCTGGAGTGCGTACAAGGTTTCCGACGTGGATGGTGTCGAGAAGCTGGCGCGTACGGGCAAGATCCGCGAGCTCCCGCGCATGGGAGAAAAGCACGAGCTGAAGCTGATCAAGGCGATCGAAGACTACCGCCGCATCGGCGGCCGCTACCTCATCGACACCGCCGAGATCGAAGCCGAAAAACTCAGCCAACACATCGCGACCCTGGCGGGCATCGACAAGATCACGCCCGCGGGCTCGTTGCGTCGGGGTCGCGAAACCGTCGGCGATCTCGACATCCTGGTCACGGGCCAAGCCTGTGTCGACGACGACCTGCGCGCCGCCGCAATCCAGCACATCGCCAAGTACCCGCCCCTGATGGACGTCATCGCCAGCGGCGATAACAAGATCAGCTTTCGAGTGCGCAGCGGGATGCAAGTCGATGTGCGCCTGCTGCCGCCTGCGTCCTTCGGAGCCGCCATGCAGTACTTCACCGGCGCCAAAGCCCACAACGTCGCCCTCCGCCAGCGCGCGTTGAAGATGGGTTACACCCTGAGCGAATACAGCTTGGCGCGGCTCGACACCGAGGAAGCGGTTGCCGGCAAGACCGAGGAGGAGATTTACGCCAAGCTCAAGCTCGACTACATCCCGCCCGAGATGCGCGAAAACCTCGGGGAAATCGACCTGGCGGCCGCGCACAAGCTCCCCGACCTGATCACCGCCGCTGACCTGCGCGGCGATGTGCACATGCACACCGTCGAAACCGACGGCAAGAACAGCATCGAAGAGATGGCCGAAGCAGCCCGGACCCATGGCTACAAGTACATCGCCATCACCGACCATTCCAAGAACCTGGCCTTCGCCAACGGCCTCGACGAGCAGCGCGCGCTCGCCCATAGCAAGCGTATCCGCGAGGTAAGCGAGCGCATGAACGGCATCCAGATCTTCGCCGGCATCGAGGTGGACATCCTGGGCGACGGCGAACTCGACCTCTCCGACGAAGTGCTCAGCCAGATGGACGTGGTTATCGCCAGCGTCCACTCCCAGTTCAACCAGGACCGGACCCAGATGACTGAGCGCCTGCTGAAAGCCATCGAGAATCCGAATACTTCGATCCTCGGCCACCCCACCGGCCGGCAACTTCTCCGCCGCGACGCCTACCCGGTCGACATGGACGCCATTCTGAAATCGGCGACCAAGCACAAAGTTGCAATGGAACTGAATTCCTACCCCGAACGCCTCGACTTGAACGACGTGCATCTGCGCCAGGCGAAGCAGCACGGGGTGAAGATAGTTATCAACACCGACTCCCACCACACCTCGCATCTCGACAAGATCCGCTACGGCATTCTGCAGGCCCGCAGAGCATGGCTGACGAAGGACGATGTACTCAACACGCTACCCGCCACTAGGTTTGCCAAGGCAATGAAGCATGCCTGGTAGGTCGCGGGCCAGCCTTTCGCGTTTTTTCCGAAGGCTGGGGTTTTTCGCTCCCGCCTACGCGCCCACCACGCCGGACATCCGCAGTTCATCGCCTGCGGTTGCTGTCATCGCAAGCACGGCCTGACCCGACGTCGCGTTTCTGTGTGTCCTTGCGACCTTTCTCTGCGCGCTCTGCGGTTTAAGATTTTTCTCCAAGAAGCGCGTAAAATCTGCAGACGAGCCCCCCATGACAGACGAGACCCAGACGCCGCGACCAACTCCGCCCGCACCGATAGAACGGCCGAAATCTCAACCGGCCGAAGCCAGCCGACCGCCGGCGCTCGACCTCGGTCCAGGAGTTGGCATCCACGTCACCGAAGACATGGCCACGGCTGAGCGCAAGCTGCCGCCGGCCAAAATCGTCCTGATCACTCTGGGCGCGCTCGCCGTGGTGCTGGCTATCTACGGCTTTCTCGGCCGGGCCAAGCCTCAGGGCGCAGGTTCGGTCGACGACATTGCGGCGATCGAAGTTCCCAACCAGAATTCAATGCTGGTGGCGATTACGGTGACGCTGCATAACAGCGGCGAGAAACCTCTCTGGATTCACAATATCCAGGGCAAGCTGAAGACGGCAACCAATGAATACTCCGACGATGCCGCGTCGGCAGTCGATTTCGACCGCTATTTCCAGGCGTTCCCACCGTTGAAGCAAGGTGCCATCGCTGCTCTGTTACCTGAGACCAAGATCATGCCCGGGAACGAAACGCGTGGAACGGTGATCGTCAGCTTCCCGGTCACTCAGATCGAATTCGACAAGCGGCAATCGCTAAGCGTTGTCGTCCAGCCCTACGATCAGCCACTGCCCGTGACGCTGACGAAATAGCGTCAACCAGAAGACCGACAGCCGCGGTGAACGTCAGGAATTCTCAGCGGCTTATCCATTTGCAATTTTGGCAACTTATCTAGCAGCTATCGTGAGACGTCGGGAATGTTCCAGGTGGAACATAGCGCCGATGTGTACGGGCCTAGTTTTTTCTCTGAATTCCTTTGCGGCGGATCAGGTGGGTGTTGGCGGTGGGATTGATATCGTCGTACTTCAGGAAGCTGAACGAGCCGTCGATCTCGAGTACACCGATTGCAACCTGATGATAGCTCGCGATCCCGTGCTCACGCATGGCGCACTCCAATGCGTCCATGGTCACGTGCTCTCTCGCCATGTGCGCCTCGATGACCTGCCCATCATGAATCAGCAGCGAAGGTTGCCCCTGGATGAACTTGCGGAAGCGCCGGTTCGCGCCGGCAAGATTGGCGATCAGGTAGTTCAGCACGAGAAGAACGGTAGCGGCCACCGCGCCACCCAACAGCGAGGTGTCGGGACCGGTCATCGCATTCTGGACAGAGTTGCTCAGCAGCAGAAGAAGCGTCAGGTCGAAGGGCGTCATCTGCCCCACTTCGCGTTTGCCGCTGAGTCGTACCCCAGCGAGGACGAGGAAGTAAATCACCCCCGTCCGCAGCGCGATGTTCAGCAGGACGTGCCCCGTCGCGGGAAACATCGGTCGACTACTGGTTGGCCGCAGTGGGCGAGGCGGTCACCGGCACGGGGGCGTTCTTCGGCGTGCTCACGTAGCCCGTGGCCTTGTTCTTGTCGAGCGTCCACACGACCATCTCGTAGAGCAGGTGGTCGCGGCCGGTGTAGAACTGGATGGGCTCGTTCACGTTGCGATCTTTTTTCTCGATGGTCTTGTCGTCAGAGGTCACGTTGAGCGTGAACTTGCCCCGCTTGGCATCAAGTTTCTTCAACTGCAGGCTCACGGTTGACACCGGCTGCGGCTTCGCGCCCTTCAATAGTGTGAACTCGTAGTAGTTGCGGTCGCCGCGGTGCTTGAGAGTTTCGAGGTCGTCGCGCGTCTTGGCGATCAAACCGCTCTGCAGCCCAAGGTCGCCGACTGTGCTCTCGAGTTTGGCCTTGGTGGCGGCGAGTTCGCTCTTGGTCTCAGCGACGTCCGTCTTCACTCCGCCCACATCGGTCTTCACCCCGGCCACTTCCCCGCTGACCGCGCTGATCTGTTCTTTCTGTTCCTTCGCCAAGCGTTCCTCGGCAGCGCGCTGGGACTGCTGCAACTGCGCGGCACGGGCGGCTAGTTCTTTCTTGGTGATGCCGACTTGCTGGCCCAGTGTCTCCGCCTCGGCCTCGGCCGACTGCATGCGCTTGGTGAGGTCGGCCACCTCGGTCTGGGTGGACGCCTGGTCCTGGGTCAGCTTGGCGAGACGTCCGCGTTGGTCGATCAGGAGATACAGCGAGGCCGCCACGTAGATCGCCGCCAACAAAAGCAAAAGCCACTTGCCGGTGTTGCTGCCGCCACCGTCGTGCACAACTGTAACCTGATCGTCCTGCTCGGACATAGATTTCCTCCGCAACGCTGGTAAGGGATGCCTTTCATTGTTGAGCAGAACTCCCATGCTGTCAATTGCTTCGCTAGGTGCGATCAAGCATTGCCTTTACAAATGACATTTGTCATCCGGGAGTCGTGATGATCTGCACTGGCAGGCCGAAAGGGCTTCCCCGAAGATGTCTTTGCTGGCGGCCTGCGTTTCGAGCGGGCCACCACGAGGTACGCTAGTCATGATCGCTGAAATCGACATCGCGCAGAGCCGGCCCAGCAAGCGCCGGAGTGGGACGGTGGTCGCCCGTCTGACCAACGTGAGCAAGAATTACGGCGAAGTCCGGGCCCTGCGCAGCGTGGATCTCGACGTACACGCAGGAGAGGTAGTCGCGGTCCTGGGGCCGAACGGTGCCGGAAAGACCACGGCGGTAAAGCTGCTCCTCGGGCTCGCCGCGGCCAACTGGGGCAGGGTGTCCGTCTTCGGCGGCGACCCGCGTAACCCAGAGAACCGCATGCGCACGGGCGCCATGCTGCAGGTGGGGCGCGTCCCAGAAACGTTACGAGTTCGCGAACACATCGATCTGTTCTCGAGCTACTACCCTAGTCCGCTGCCGCTGGCGGATGCCTTGCGGGCGGCAGGCTTGCAGGGCCTCGACAAGCGGCCTTTCGGAGAGCTCTCGGCCGGCCAGAAACAGCGGCTGCTGTTTGCGCTGGCAATCTGCGGGAATCCCGACTTGCTTTTTTTGGACGAGCCCACCGTCGGTCTCGACGTGGAAGCCCGCCGCGTCCTGTGGGATGAAATTCGCAGGCTGGTAGGGCGCGGCAAGACCGTGCTGCTGACCACCCACTACCTGCAGGAAGCCGATGCCCTCGCCGACCGCATTGTTGTCATCAACCAGGGCGCGATCATCGCGGAAGGCACTCCGAGCGACATCAAGGCGGGCACCGCGGGCCGCCAGATTCGATGCGGTTCCAGCCTGCCCATCGCCGCCATCTGCAGCATTCCCGGAGTGCTCGAAGTACGATCGGACCGTGACGCGTTTGTAATCAGCGCCTGCGACGCCGAGCGCGTGGTCCGCGAACTCTTGACTCGCGACCCCTACGTCTCGGGACTCGAAGTGACCAGCGCCGGCCTCGAGGAAGCCTTCCTCGCCTTGACCCAGAACAACGCCCAACCGGAAGCCAGCCGGAGGATCTCATGAGTGCAGTCGTCACGACGTTGCCCAGTGCGGCCATCCAGCGCCCCCTGAGACAAACCCTCGCCATCTACGCCAAGGAAGCCAAGTACGACTTCCTCGGTCGCCTGCGGCTGCCGGTGTATTCGATCTCCACCGTGATGTTCCCGGTGATGTTTTACATCTTGTTCGGACTGCTGCTGAACCGCGGCCACGAAGTCGGTGGAGTCAATGTTGCGGCCTACATGATCGCGACCTATGGGACGTTCGGCGTGATGGGCGCTTCGCTGTTCGGATTCGGCGTAGGGGTGGCGATGGAGCGAGGACTTGGGTGGCTGCAGGTGAAGCGCGCCAGTCCCATGCCGCCGTTCGCCTACTTCGCCGCTAAGGTAGTGACCTGCATGGCATTCAGCGCCATCATCGTGCTGCTGCTGATGACCCTCGGCATGCTCTTCGGAGGCGTTCACTTCGGCGCAGCCGAAGCCCTCAAGCTTCTGGCCACGCTGGTGGTGGGATCCGTGTGTTTCTGCGCCATGGGCTTGGCCATCGGATCCTTTGCTGGACCCAACTCCGCTCCAGCGATTGTGAACTTGCTTTATCTGCCGATGTCGTTCGCCTCGGGACTGTGGATTCCCATCGAGATGCTGCCGAGGTTTCTGCAGCGTGTTGCTCCCCTGCTTCCGCCGTTTCACCTGGGACAACTGGCGTTGGGTGTAGTGGGCGCCGGGCGCGGAGCGAACGGCCAGCACTGGGAAGCCCTCATCGGTTTCGCCCTGCTTTGCCTGGGCATCGCACGCGTCGGATTTCAACGCGACGAACGCACCTCGGGTTGAGCATGCCACTTCATGATCGAGAGATGCTGCCGATGAATACTCGAACCAAGAACAGGGCTTGGACGCTCGCCCTGGTCCTGTTCCTCGGGTGCGCGATCTACGGCAGGCTGCAGTGGCTGAGCCTGGTTATTCCCGGGGCTGTGCTGGTCTGGTATGGGCTGGTGAGTGCGGGAACTGGGCGAGCAATTGCGGTACGAAAACAGGGCCGGAGTGGCCTACACTAAGCGCATGCAGCTCGGTTTCAAAAGGCAGGAGGCGAACTGGGTTCCCGGGTGGGTGCCATACATCTGGCTCGGCTATCTGATTTTTTTCCTGTGGGACCCGATTGTTTACCACGCGAGCGTGCGGCAATGGGCGAACGTCGGCGCCGGACTCGTCGCGTTCTTGAGTTTCTATTTCGCTTTTTTTCACACTCGCCGACCCTGGAACCAGGTCTGTATCGCGGGCATCGCAGCTCTCGGTGTGATCTACGCTCCCTTCAACGGCGGGTCAGCCTGCTTCTTTATTTACGCCGCCTCGATGGTGCCGTTTGCCATGGAGACGGAATTGGCCGCGGCCCTTGCTATCGCGGCCCTCGTGGCCGCGGCGGCGCTGGAATCCTGGCTGCTTCACATCCCGCGCGGGTTCCTGTTTCCGGCGACTTTTCTTTCCACCTTCATCGGCGCAGGCAACATCTTCTTTGCCCAGCGTAGCCGCCACGTCGAAAAACTGCGTCGAGCCCATGAAGAGATCGAGCACCTCGCGAAGGTGGCCGAGCGCGAACGCATCGCCCGCGACCTGCACGACGTGCTTGGACATACGCTCTCGCTGATTACGCTGAAGTCAGAGCTGGCCGGGAAACTTTTCGATCGTGACCCGGCGCAGGCCAAGGCCGAGATTCGTGACATCGAGCAAACCGCGCGGCAGGCCCTGGCCGATGTCCGCCAGGCGATTGGTGGCTACCGTTCGAAAGGACTGGCGGCCGAGATCAAGCAGGCCCGTCACACCCTCGAAACTGCCGGGGTGGAGGTCGAATTGCAATCGTACCCTGGAGCTTTACCGGCCACGCAAGAGAGCGTGCTAGCGCTTGCGTTGCGCGAGGCGGTCACCAATGTGGTCCGCCATGCCGATGCCCGTCACTGCCGCTTGCGGCTAGAACGAGTCAACGGGCATTGCCGCCTGGAAATATTGGATGACGGGCGCGGCGGATACCTGGTTGAAGGCAACGGGCTGCGCGGGATGCGGGAGCGTGTGGAAGCCTTAGGCGGTACAGTATATCGTGATACGACCAAAGGCACGCGGCTCGAGATCACGTTGCCGGTTCCATCGGAGACAGCGCCGGCTTGACGCCGAATCCCAAGAGCGGGCGGAAGACGATTCAAGTCGTCATCGCAGAAGATCAGGGGATGGTGCTCGGGGCGCTGGCGGCATTACTGGAAATGGAAGGTGACATCTCGGTGGTCGCCCGCGCGCTTGACGGGCGGGAAGCTCTCGACGCTGTTCTCGCGAATAAGCCTGACGTTTTCATCACTGACATTGAAATGCCCAAGATGACGGGCCTGGAAGTGGCCGCAGAACTCAAGCGGCTGCGCACCGGGACACGGGTGGTCATCGTGACGACCTTCGCGCGGTCCGGGTATCTACGTCGGGCCCTGGAGGCGGGTGCGTCGGGATACTTGCTGAAGGATCGTCCCGCGGAGGAGTTGGCCGACGCGGTGCGGCGGGTGCACAAGGGACTGCGTGTGATCGATCCTGAGTTGGCGACAGAGGCGTGGGGGGAGCTTGATCCGTTGACCGACCGCGAACGGCAGGTGCTGCGGCTGGCGGGAGACGGCAAGGCCAGCGGCGACATTGCCGGTGAACTCGGGCTCTCCGAGGGCACGGTGCGGAATTACCTTTCCGAAGCGATCAGCAAGCTGGGGGCCGGGAATCGCGTGGAGGCGGCGCGCATCGCGCGGACTAAGGGGTGGTTGTAAGGGTATTTGAATTAGCCAACGTTGACTTGCTCGCAACGCGCCCCATACCATGGGCGCCAGGAAACAGACCCTTCCAGTGCTCGGTCAAACCATTTCGCATTACCGCGTTGTTGAGAAGGTCGGCGGCGGCGGGATGGGTGTCGTCTACAAGGCCGAAGACATAACCCTGCACCGGTTTGTCGCTCTGAAGTTTCTGCCGGATAATGTCGCCCAAGATTCCCAGGCATTGGCCCGCTTCCAGCGGGAGGCACAAGCGGCCTCGGCCCTTAACCATCCCAATATCTGCACCATCTACGAAATCGGGCAGCAGGATGGCAAGCCGTTCATTGTGATGGAGTTTCTGGAGGGGCTGACGCTCAAACATCGGATCGCCGGAAAGCCCCTCGAGACCGATGTTCTGCTCGGTTTGGCGATCGAGATTGCCGATGCGCTGGATGCCGCCCACAGCGAAGGCATTGTCCATCGCGACATCAAGCCCGCCAACATTTTCGTGACCAGGCGCGGGCACGCCAAGATTCTTGATTTCGGTTTGGCGAAGGTCACCTCCGCCACCACTTCTTCCAGCCAGATGGTAGCGGCCTACACCCAGACCGGAACGATGGACGGGCCGCATCTCACCAGCCCGGGAACGGCGCTCGGCACGGTTGCCTATATGTCCCCGGAGCAGGTGCGCGGCAAGGAACTTGATGCCCGCACGGATCTGTTCTCTTTCGGGGTGTTGCTGTACGAGATGGCGACGGGAGCATTGCCGTTCCGAGGAGAGACCTCGGGGATGATCTTCGAGGCGGTGTTGAACCGCGCTCCGGTGCCTGCAATACGCCTCAATCCGGATGTGCCGGCGGAGCTCGAACGGATCATCAACCGGGCCCTCGAGAAGGACCGGGATTTGCGTTACCAGCATGCCTCCGACATGCGGGCAGAACTGCAACGACTCAAGCGCGATACGGATTCAAGCCGCCACCTTTCAGCCGCTAGCGGAGAGGTGGCAGCCGCAGCCCCAGAGACAGGGCAGCCCACGCATACTACAAGCAGCACAACCCTCGTCGCGGTCGCGCCGCAGCGGCCATGGTGGCACGGGGCAGCCGCCACGGCGGCGCTCTTCATCCTGGCAACCGGTGCGGTGGGTTTGTACTGGCTGCTTCATCGCGCCGCCCCTTCGCCGTTTCAGAACTTCGCCATCACCCAGGTCACCAACTCCGACCGGGCGGTTGTCACCGCGATCTCTCCCGATGGGAGATACGTGTTGACGGTGCTGGACGAGATGGGATTGAACAGCCTGTGGCTGCGCAATGTGGCCACCGGGAGTGACACGCAAGTGATTTCGCCCTCTGCCACAATTCCAAACGTCGCTTTCTCTCCCGACGGCAATTACATCTTTTTCCGCAAAGCTGAGAATGCCATGGCCAGCGATTTCAACGTTTATCGCGCCCCGGTTCTAGGCGGAACGCCCAAGCTTGTGGTCCACGATGTGGACAGCTCTTTCACGTTCTCTCCTGATGGCCACCGGATGGCCTACATTCGCGCCAACAACCCGGAGACGGGCAAGTATCGGTTGCTCGATGCGAACCTGGACGGCGGCGACGAAAAAGTACTGCACATCGCACCCATGGGTTCTCTCGCCCGCTGGGTGGCCTGGTCCCCCGACGGCAAACGGATCGCCTACCCTGAGCAACAACCGGCCAACGCGATCGGTGGAATCAATCTGTTCGATTTGGATACGGGAAAGCAACAAACCCTCATCTTCGCCGATAAGGCCATCTGGGAAATAGCGTGGTCCTCGAGCGGGGATGGCCTGTTTGTCACCTATCAACAGAAGGGGCCCAATTTCAGCCGACGGCAGATCGGGTACGTGGTCCTGGCGGACGGACAGTTGCGCCCGATTTCCCGGGACACCAATAGCTATGCGACTTTGAGTCTCTCCGCAGACGGCAAGACCATGGCAACGGTTCAGCAGAAAGCGGTGAGCAATTTCTACGTCTTGCCGGGCGAGGGTAGCGCATTGACAAGCATCGCTCCGTTTGGCTCGGGTGGCGAACACATTCAGTTTTTCAACTGGACCGCCGACGGTGCCTTGCTCACATCCGATCTGACCGAACTCATGCGCAGAGAGGCTAACGGGCAGAATCCCGTTCAGCTCGTCAGCGACACCGGAGCAGCCATTCTCAGCCTTTCTCCGTGTGGCACCCAATCGGTCGTGTTCCCATGGGCATTCCATGACAACACGAACTCGGTGGGCATCTGGCGTGTGAATGCGGATGGCGCCAATCCTATAAAGCTGGCGGACGAGAGATTCGACACCTTTCCGGTATGTTCCGCCAACTCAAACTGGGTGTACTACTGGCCTGGAGTGAAGCAGTTGTGGCGCGTTCCTCTCGATGGTTCGGGGAAGCCCGAACCGATTCCGGGCAGCGGCGTGGAAGGCGCGTTTCTGGCAGGCCGGGGCATCGGGCTATCGCCCGATGGAAAGACCCTGGCGTACGTGGTCGCACTGGTGAATCCGGGGGGTCCAACGAGTATCGATAAGATCGCCCTGCTGGATATCGCCACGCTTAGTTCGCCGCGCATGTTCGACGCCAATCCGCGAATTTCCAAAGGCGTGCAGTTCACCTTCGACGGGAAGTCGGTCGCCTACCCTGTCAAAGAGAATGGGGTGGATAATGTCTGGGTTCAGCCCATCGACGGCTCGGCGGGCCACCAGATCACGCACTTCGCGGCTGAGCAGATTGTCTCCTTTCATTGGTCGCCGGATGGCAAGAAGCTGGGAATCCTGCGGGGCCACACGGATTCGGATGTGGTGTTGCTTCAGGAATCCAGCCACTGAGGTGTTTCTTTCTCGTGCAAGAGATTTTTCGGCGGTTGCGCGAAGGGCGGCAATCGAGGACGCCGAGGCATTCGAGCATTCGTGGAGCGTGCTAGAAGTCGATCTGGATTTTGTTCGGCGAGCGGGTGAGTGCCAGCGCCTGCTGTTGCACCGGTTCGGGGTGACGCCGAATCGCGACCGCTTCGGGCCCAAGTGGCTTCTCCAATTCCAGAAGGGCTTTGGCAATGGATTTCGCGTCCGGCGCGTCTGGGACAAACTGCAGCAAGGTTTTGGACTTGAGCAGGCTCGCATAGGACAAGCGGGCCGGGAAGCCGGCGTCGCGCAGGAACAGGGCGTAGTTGTACCAGTCGACGGCTTCGTTATGCCGATCGCTCAGGCTGGCATCGAGTTGGAGCGCGTGCTGGTAGAGGCGCAGGGCGTCGTCGATCCTGCCCGTTTTCGCGCGCAGGGTGGCTTCGCCGATGCTGGCAAAACTCTCGAGTTTGCCTTCTCCGGACTGGGTGGCGATCTGGCGCGCAAGGGCATAGGAGCGGAGAGCCTGATCGGGCTGGTTGGCGCGCACCTGGCAGTCGGCCAGTTTGAGGGCGGCACCGATCACCTTCGCGGCGGGTGGACGGGTCGCCTCCGATTCGCGCGCCACCGACTCCATGTAGGTTTCGTACTCTTTCATCGCGTCCCCGCTGGTTCCCTCGCGGTCGAGTTCGGCGGCGAGATAGAGATGCGCGTCGATCTGCGACGGATCGGTCGCGATGGCCTTCCGCCAGCTCTTGAGCGCTTCATCCACATTGCCCATCTGCATCGCCAGCAGTCCGTGGTTCACCAGCAATTGCGCATCACGGGGAGAGCGCTGCAAGCTGATGCGTGTGAGTTCGTAGGCTTCGTCGTAACGCTGCTGGTCGGTCAGATACTGCAGCATGGCGTCGCGGGGCGCGGGATCGGCGGGGTTGGCCTGCATCGCCCGCTTCCACGCTAACAGGGCCGCTTCCGGCTTGCCGGAGGCGAGTTCTTTGCGCGCCAGTCGCATTTCGAGAGGAGCGTCGTAGGAATTGAGAGCGGCGGCGCGGCGTAGGTCGGACAAGTTGTCGTCGTGCAGTGCCCAGTAGTAACGAGCTTGGTCGACCGTGCCCCAGGCTAGCAGTGCGACCGCGCTTCCAATTCGTACGGTGCGCGCTATCGGCGACGAGCCAACCAGCCAACGGACGCTCGCGGCGATCCAGCTGCCGGCCTCACCAGTTGCATGGAGAATTCGCTCTGGCGAGGGGAAGAGCAGATTCGCCACGCGTCCCTCGCCACGGGCTCTGAGAACTGCATCCAGGATGCAGTGGTGCAGATTCACCACGGCGGTGAAGATCAGCAGGCTGCGCGTGAAGTCGGCGTGGAAGACGCGGCTGGCGATCCACGGACCGGGCACAAACAGGGCGATGCCACCCAGGACCAGCACGGCGAAATAGGCAAACGGGTGCCACTTCGAGCGTCCTTCTTCTTGCGCCTCGCGCCGTGCGCGGTCACTGGCGACCCATAGATACTGCGCGGCGTGCAGCGCTGCCAGCATGCCGGTGCCGTAGTAACTCGGCAGCACGCGCAGGCCCTGCAGGCGCGACAACATTGTGGGCAGAAAAAACCAGACTAGCTGCGTGCTGAACAGAGTCAGCGCGGGCAGCATCCGGCGCCCAGGCGCTTGGTCGAGCATCCGAGACAGGCCGTAGGCACTTGAGACAGCGAATGCGATCCCCAGCAA
This sequence comes from Terriglobales bacterium, assembly GCA_035567435.1. Classification (GTDB taxonomy): domain Bacteria; phylum Acidobacteriota; class Terriglobia; order Terriglobales; family Acidobacteriaceae; genus Gp1-AA133. Next base: position 14,525 of record DATMPS010000046.1, read on the forward strand.
GATTTGCAGCTTCGCACTGAGCGCGGAAGGGATGTTCAGCGAGATGAAGAGCGGGTCGGTGGAGGGTCCGGTGTGAAAGTTCAAGAACAGGATCGCGCAGGAAATCAGGAATGCCAGGTGGATGGCCTGGCTTTGGCGGTTGGCCAGTTCTACCCCCGCGCGGCGCGCGAACTTCGTGAAGACAGCGTAGTTCTGGCCGCTGTAGTGCCACGGACTCCAGGTGAGATAGAGCGTGAAAACCCAAGGCAGGGCGCGAGTCCAGGAATGCGCCACCACCAGCATCGCGGCCGCCAGCAGCGTCAGGTAGAGCGCGAACCGGCGGAACTTGTCGGACTGGTCAGTGCGATGCAGCGCGTTTTGAATGGTCGCGGCGTAATGCGGGTAGTTGATGAAGAGTGCCAGCACGTAGAAGGCGATCGACCATTTCAGCGCGCGTGAAGCAATAGAAAACGAGGCCAGCAGCAAGAGGGGAACCGACCACGCCCCGCAGCCGATGATCGTGTCGAGCCAGGAGTTGTGGACCCACGGCCCGGCGTCCAGGGCGATGCCCTGCTTTGGTTTTGGGCTGGATTTTGCCATCGCGGCTCTAGAGGAGATCGACCTGCGCGATCCGATCCCGGCTATGAACGGATTATAGGAACGGATCGGGGGGGGCCGGAACGTGCCGAAAGTAACCAGGCACCCTCCGACGCTAATCGACGCAAGCAATTCGGAACAGGATCTCGGGCACATCACCGATTCAACTCAAAAGTCGAACCCCTCCCCCGAACCGTCCTAAGCCCTTGCCCTGCTAACTCATCTTTTACAATGCTCGTGTGAAAACCTGGGACGTCATCATCGTCGGCGGAGGCATCATCGGGCTTTCGCTTTCGATTGAATTACGCAAGCGCGGCGCTTCCGTGCTGATGGTTGAGAGGGGTGAGCCCGGGCACGAGGCCTCTCGGGCGGCCGGAGGCATGCTGGCTAACTGCGGAAACGAGACTCCGGTTGCGCTGCAGGCTCTCGCCAATGCCAGTGCCAAGATGTATCCGGAGTTCGTACATGAACTGCAGGACGAGACCGGCGTAAACGTCGACCTGCGGGCCAATGGAACCCTGTTGTTGGTGGAGCCCGGACACGTTGCTGAGGAGATTCCCGGCGCACATCCGTTGCCGCTCCCGATCGCCGAACTGGAGCCGGGCCTCGCGTCCCAGCAACGCGATGTGGTCTTCCTGAACGAACGCAGTGTATGTCCTCGCGCACTGACGGATGCGGCTCTGAAGGCTGCGAAGCATCGCAGTGTGGACACTTCTTCCGGCACGACGGTGGTTTCGGTCGATGTTTCTGATGGACATGCAGTCGGAGTCACTACCAACAAGGCTTCCTACCGGGCTCCGACCGTTGTCAATTGTGCTGGGGCCTGGGCCGGTCAGATTCCGCCGGATAATTTCCCCGTCCGCCCGGTGAAGGGTCAGATGCTGTGCTTTGCGATGCCGTCGCGCGAACTTTTGCGCCACGTCGTTCGCTCGTCGGAGATCTACCTGATTCCACGCAGCGACGGTCGACTGCTGGCGGGGGCCAGCGTGGAAGAGGCAGGCTACGACAAGCGCACCGTGCCTGAGACCATTCAGCGACTGCATCATGCGGCGCTTGCGCTGCTGCCTGCTTTGGAAAACGCTCGCCTACTCGAGGCATGGGCCGGTCTGCGGCCGGGGACACCGGACAACTTGCCCATCCTGGGGGCGACGCTGACGCCCGGCTACTACGTAGCCACGGGACATTTCCGAGACGGAATTCTGCTGGCGCCGGTTACGGCGCAACTGATGGCAAGGGTTCTGTCGGGCGAGCAGCCCGAGCATGACTTGACGCCGTTTTCGATGGAGCGGTTTGTGCCGAGAGCGGTGTGAGGCGTTTGCGCAAGGATCGATTCGCTGTCCGCCTGGCGCCGGGTTGGCCGTCTGAGTGATCGAAAAATCGTCGGTTTTGGTGGTACTGCCAACAACTAGGGGTCTTTCGAGTGCGAGCGGCTGACGCCTCACTCCGCCCCAGAGGATAGCTCAAGAGGTCACCGACCCGCCCTTGCTGTCCAACTCGGTTATACTTGAGCGTTTCGCAATCCATTTCCGTTGATTTCCTTCTGCGTCTCGATACGAGAAAGGACTCCTCATGGCTTCGCCAGCACTCGATTTCGCCCGCCAGAATCAGCAGCGCTTCGTAAACGAATTGAAAGATCTTCTCCGCATTCCCAGCGTCAGCACGCTTGAAGAGCACACGTCCGATGTGCAGAAGGCCGCCGAATTTGTCGCCAACGAATTGCGGCGTATCGGTATGGAGAACGTCGAAATCATTCCCACCAAGGGGCATCCTCTGCTCTACGCCGACTGGCTGCACGCCGAGGGCACGCCCACGGTGCTGATGTACGCGCACTTCGATGTACAACCGCCCGACCCGCTCGAGGAGTGGCTCTCGCCGCCCTTCGAGCCGACGGAGCGCAACAACAACATCTATGCCCGCGGCGCGGTCGACGATAAGGGCCAGCTCTGGATGGAAGTGAAAGCCCTTGAATCGCTGATGAAGGCGCACAACGGCAAGCTACCCATCAACGTGAAGATCATCTTTGAGGGTGAGGAAGAAGTTGGCGGCGAGTCGATCGCGGAATACGTCCGCAAACAGAAAGCCAAGCTGAAAGCCGACTTCGCCCTGGTCTGCGATACGGAACTGTTCGCACCCAACCTGCCCACGCTGTGCGTCGGCCTGCGTGGCCTGGTTTACACCGAGATTGAGGCTTTCGGCGCCAAGACCGACCTGCACTCGGGCATGTACGGGGGTGCGGCTCCCAACCCGTTCTTTGCTTTGATTGAAATCATTAGCAAATTGAAGGACGCGAAGGGCAAAGTTCTGATTCCGGGCTTTTATTCCAAAGTGAAGGCTCCTACCAAGGACGAACTCAAGGCCTGGAAGCGCCTGCCTTTCAACGAAGAGCATTACCGCAAGACCGAGGTCGGCTCGAAGGTCTTGACCGGTGAGCCCGGCTATTCGGTGCTGTATCGCACCTGGGCACGGCCTACCCTCGAAGTCCACGGCATGCCGGGCGGGTTCACCGCTCCCGGGGCCAAGACGGTCATTCCGGCCAAGGCGGCGGCCAAGGTCTCCATGCGCATGGTGCCCGACCAGGACCCAGACGACATCCTGAAGCGCTACACCGGGTTCGTGAAAAAGCTCACGCCCAAAGGGATCGAGACGAAGATCAAGGTGTGGAGCAAGGGCCCGGCCTGCGTCGTCTCGACCGACAACAGGTACGTGAAGGCGTCGACGGAAGCCATGCACGACATCTTCAAGAAAGACACAGTTTTCATCCGCTCGGGCGGATCGATTCCAATTGTCACCGACTTTCAGGACGTGCTGAAGATTCCCTCGGTCATGATGGGCTTCGGCCTGCCCGATGACAATCTGCATGCCCCCAACGAGAAGTTTCACATCCCGAACTTCCACCGGGGGATTGAATCGATTTGCTTGTTCTTCGAGAAGTTGGGGAAGTGAAGGCAGGTTTCAGGTTTCAGGTTCCTAAGCTCAGGGCTTGACGAAGGTCAGCCGACGCGGGGCGCGATGCCCGCTCCCTCTTTTTGTGAGCGCCACCGCGGAGGGGTGGACTTGCGGCTGCCATTCTGAACGACACTGAGCGATCCGCCCACGACCTCGTCAAAGTGCTGGAGGCAGGCAATTGCGGCGATCCTCCCATTTTCCTGTCATTTTCCGTCTTGCCCCGTTTTCCCCTCCGGAGTAGCATCGTTTCGCTCTCGCGATTCTCCCCTCCTTCGTCTAGCTCACCCAAATTCCAGGCGGTTGCTGCATTGGATGTGCAATGGAACGTGGTCGGGGTGAGATACCCACAACATATGGGGTTTTATTTCTTGACCCGCGCCCGAATTCGCCGTTACAGTAGCTGCAATCCATGCCTTTCCTGCGCATGCCGGGGAGGCTTATGTCCGGGCTCGGCCTGTGGGCATCCAAGTGGTTACGGGGGTCGAACGGGCCGCTCAAGACAGCCAGATCATGTCGAACCGCGCCCCAGCCAGCGCATGAACAACGGGTCCACCCGTCGGCGCGGCATCCGCATGATGGAGCGTTGAAGGAGTCGAAGTTGCTCAAACTGAAGAAGCTCCAGATCCTCGGGTTCAAGTCGTTTTGCGACCGGACCGAACTGAAGTTCCCCGGTGACGGGATTGCCGCCATCATCGGTCCCAACGGCTGCGGCAAGTCGAACATTGCTGACGCCATCTCGTGGGTGCTCGGCGAGCAGTCGGCAAAGACCCTGCGTGGGTCTCGCATGGAAGACGTGATCTTTGCAGGGACGCGCGACCGTCAGCCCACCGGCATGGCCGAAGTGTCGCTGACGCTGATCGACCCCGAACAGTACGACGGCCCGGACAGGAACGATCCCACCGAGGTCGAAGTACGCGATGACATCCCGGGAACCGAGGATTGGGATGAGGCCGAACTTCGGGCCCGCGCCGCCGAGGACACCGCCGTGGCCACCGAGGATGCCCAGCCTGGAAGACTCCTGGAGGCCCCGGCAGTAACGCAGGCTGGGGCATCGCCTGCGGGAATTGCAGTTGTAGAAGGAGCGCCCGGGCCTGAGAGTGCGGATCCGGCTGTGAATACAGAGGCTGCAGTCGCCGCTGGGCCTCAAGTGGTGCTGAAGATCCGTCGGCGTAAGTTCAACCAGCAGCAGTATCACACTGGCGAGATTGTGGTCACGCGGCGTCTGTTCCGCTCGGGCGACAGCGAGTATTTGCTTAATGGCAAGCTCTGCCGGCTGCGTGATATCCAGGAGCTGTTTATGGGAACCGGCTTGGGACCGGAGTCCTACGCTCTGATCGAACAAGGGCGAATCGGACAAATCCTGTCGAGCCGCCCCACCGACCGCCGCGCCATTATCGAGGAGGCGGCAGGGGTCACGAAGTTCAAGACCAAGAAACGGCTCGCCGAGGCTCGCCTCGAAGACGCCAAGCTCAACCTGAACCGGGTCAACGACATTTTCGAGGAAGTCACCCGCCAGATGAACTCACTGAAGCGCCAGGCCGCCAAAGCCGAACGCTACGCGAAACTACGCGACGAGATGCGTGCCAAGCTGCGCGTGGTGCTGGCCAGCAAGTTTATCCAGCTCGATAACGAGAGCGCCGAAATCGACGGGCAACTGAACGCGCTGGCAGAGGAAATGCAGCAGCGCACGCAAGCCGTGCACCAGTTTGAAATCGAGCACGCGGAGCGCACACAGCGCGGATATGCGATCGACGGAGAACTTCGCCAGAACCGCGAACGGCTGAACCAGGTCGCGCTCGAGATTGACCGGGGACAGGCCCGCCGGCGGAGCAACGAAGAACGCTGCGCGGACCTGGTGATCCGTTCCGCATCTTCGGAGGCGGAACTGGGCCAGGCTCGCAGCCGGTTGGGCGCCCTTGAGGCGGAACTGCATTCGAATCGTCAGGTGCTCGAATCGGCCGCCGCTGACCTTGCTACCGCCCAGAATGAACTGTCGCTGTGTCAGCAAGAGGCCGCGTCGGCCACCACCGATCTGGCGGCGCTCGAGCGCGAAATTGAAGAAGGCCGGGCGGCCATCATGGAAGCGGTAGCCGCCACATCACACCTGCGCAACCAACTCACCCAAGCAGAAGAGCGACTGGCGGCGGTCGATCGCGAAACCCAGCGGCTCCAAAATGAGATATCTAGCGCTTCGGCACAGGTGGAAGCCTTCGGCGGGCAACGCGGTCAGCTCGCCCTTGAGTTCGAGACTGTCTCGCAGCGGGTGAGCGGCCTAACTGGCGAAATCGCCCAGGTGCGGCAGTCCCTGGAAACGAAGCGACGCGAAGAAAGCGACTCCAAGCAGCGGCTCGACCTGCTGCGGGCCGAGTTCGCCTCCGCATTGGGGAAGAAAGGATCGCTCGAAGCTGTCATTGCCGAACACGGCTACTCGACCGAGTCCGTGCGCCGGTTGTTCCAGTCAGGATCGCTGCGGGGCGGCTTCGCCCCGGCGGGCGTGCTGGCCGACTTTCTGGAGGTCGAACCGCAGCACGAGCGCGTAGTGGAAGACTTCCTCCGGGACGAATTGAACTACATCGTCGTGAAATCGTGGGATGCGGCCGACGAGGGCCTGCGCCTCCTGCGCAGCGATGTTGACGGCCGGGCGACTTTTCTGGTCCACCCGGAAGATTCGCAGGCGAAATTCTCGTTTGTGGTGGACGAGGCGGCGCATTCGGCGCCTCCGGGGCGGCCGATCGTTCCGTTGAAAAGCACGATCCGGGTTCTCAATGGCTTCGGAAAGTCGCTCGAGGTGATCCTGCCCAAGTTGCGCGACGGCTACATCGTGCCCGACTCTGGGTTAGGCCGCGAACTGGCCCTCGAAAACCCGGACGCCTTCTTCCTTTCGCCCTCGGGAGAATGCTTTCACAACGTGACCGTAACTGGCGGCAAGCAGCGCGCCGAGGGGCCACTCTCGATGAAGCGCGAACTGCGCGACGTCCTCCGTACGCTCGAAGAGTTGGAGCGCACGCTGCAAGACGGAGAAACAAGCGTTCTGATGCTGGGCCGCCAGATCAAGGAACTCACTTCCCTGCTCGACAGGCTCGAAGAGGAGAAGCGCGAAGCCGAGAAGCAGGCCATGACCTCCGGCCACATGCTGCAGCAACTGGATAGCGAGATGGGCCGGGTGGGAGAACGGCTAGGGGTGAGCCGCTCCGAACTCCAACGCCTGGCCACGGAGCGCGCGGAACAGGAAACCGTCATCCACGCCCGCAGCAGCGAGATCACCGTGTTGGAGGAACAGCGGGTTGGAGTCGAGCGCCACGTGGCGGTCAGCCAGGAGCGATTGGTCGCCCTGAAAAGCCGGCGCGACCTGGCTGCTCAGAACACTTCGCAGCACGTAGCCCGCGTCGCTGGACTTGAGGAGCGGCATCGTTCTGCCTCCGCGGTCCTTGAGCGCATTGCATCGCTCGTCAGCGAGATGCGCGAGCGGGTCTACACCCTGCGCACGCAGATTGACGCATCCGCCGCCGAGAAGGTCCAGCGCGAGAACGAGAACCAGCTGCTTGCCAACCAGCGGGTCGAGCTGGAAGCTGAACAAAATGCGGGGGAAGCCCGCGAGGGCCTGCTGCAGTTCGAGTCGGAGCAAATTCGCGCCCGCCTGCTCGAAATCGATGAGGCCCTTCGCTCCGCCCGCCAACTGCTCGACCAGGCTCGCGACCGGCGCGGCGAACTTGCCGCTGCGGCCGCCAAGCTCCAGTCCGACGCTCAGTACATGGCAGAAGGTTGCCTGAACGACCTAGGGGTGCAGCGCCACGAACTCATGGCCGACACCACCATTCCGATCGTGGCCGGCGAAGAGCTTGCGATCGAAGATCAGGCTTACCGCGAAATGCGCACGCGCCTCGACAACATGGGTCCAGTCAATATGATGGCCCTCGAGGAGTACAAGGAAATCGCCGAACGGCACACCTTCCTTGAAACCCAGCGGCAGGATCTGCTCGATTCCATCCAGAACACCATCGCTACCATCAAGGAGATTGACACCGTGTCGCGGCAGAAGTTCGAGGAGGCGTTCCATCGTATCAACGAGAACTTCCAGCTGACCTTCCGCAAGCTGTTCGGTGGCGGGCACGCTTTCATGCGGCTCACGGATGAAGAGAATAGCGCCGAAAGCGGCATCGACGTGGTCGCCTCGCCTCCGGGCAAGAAGCTGCAGAACGTGCTGCTGCTCTCCGGCGGTGAAAAAGCGCTGACCGCCCTATCGCTGCTGGTCGGAATTTTCCAGTACGCGCCTAGCCCGTTCTGCATCCTGGACGAAGTCGACGCCCCGCTCGACGAAGCCAACATAGGGCGCTTCACTGAACTGGTGAAGGAGATGAGCGTCCAGACCCAGTTCGTGCTCATCACCCACAGCAAGAAGACGATGAGCATCGCCCCCGTGCTTTACGGCGTCACCATGCAGGAACCCGGCGTCTCCAAACTCGTGTCCGTGCGCCTGGGAGCCACTGCATAAAACACTTGCCCGCAAACGGCATTGTGTGAGGGAGCCGCGACCCTCCCGCGGATCTTTTTGCGCCCGATTTATCCACCTCCTTCCTCAGGTTTTCCACATGCGCGTCTCCTACAAATGGCCGATGGGACGGGCGTTTCCACGGTCACCGGCACGGTGTCAACGTTTTTGCGCTCAGCACGATGGAACCATCACGTTGATGCATGACGTAAATCGTTGACAAAAATTTCTGGCCAGCTAGAATACGCGACGTTTTTTACCTGTAGAATTTCTGTCCATGAGCCCTGAACTCCTCGATACCGTCCTGCTTCATAGTGAATTTCCCGAGCTCCAGCTTCACGCCACCGGCAAGGTTCGCGACGTTTACCGGCTGGGCAACGACCGTCTGCTGTTCGTCGCTACCGATCGTATCTCCGCCTTCGACTACATTTTGGCCACCGGCATCCCGCACAAGGGCCGGGTTCTGACTCAGATCTCGTTGTTCTGGTTCGATTTCCTCAAAGATGTCGTACCCAACCATCTGATCACCGCCGACGTGAGCCAGTATCCGCCCGAGCTCCGTAAGTACGCCGACCAGCTCCGCGGCCGTTCCATGGAGGTTATCCAAGCCGACATGGTTCCGGTGGAGTGCGTTGTGCGCGGCTACATCTCGGGATCGGCCTGGAAGGAGTACAAAGCCAGCGGGAAGGTTTGCGGGATCGAGCTACCGAAGGGGCTGCGGGAGTCGGATCAGTTGCCCGAGCCGATCTTCACGCCGGCCACGAAGGCTGTCAGCGGCCACGACGAGAACATTGCTTTCGACGAAATGGTTCGGATCGTGGGCGGCGAATTGAGCGAGACCCTGCGCGACTTGACGCTCAAGGTGTACAACAAAGCCAGCGACTACGCCCGGCAGCGAGGCATCATCATCGCCGACACGAAATTCGAATTCGGAAGCACTCCACGGGGCGTCACTTTAGCCGACGAAGTCCTGACTCCCGACTCCTCACGGTTCTGGCCGGCCAACTTGTACCAGCCCGGCCGCGCTCAGGATTCGTACGACAAGCAGTATGTTCGAAACTATTTAGAAGAGATCCGCTGGAACAAGCAGCCGCCCGCTCCTGCCCTTCCGGTGGAGGTTGTGCGCAAGACCAGTGAGAAATACCTGGAGGCTTACCAGCAGCTCACAGGACGCAAGCTGGATGTCTGATCCATCGGCGATGGGCCGGAATCACCCATGAACATCGCGGATTGGTTGATCCTGGCCGTCATCGTGATATCGGTAGCAGGGGCTGCGGCGGAAGGCTTTTTTCACCAGGCCTTTGGCCTCGCGGGCTTGATTGTCGGCTATCTGTTGGCCGCCTGGCAGTACCATCGCCTTGCGGATTGGTTCGGTCCGCATCTGAAGTCGCCTTGGTTGGGCGAGATTGCTGCTTTCGTCATTATTTTTCTGGCAGTGGTGATTGTCGCAGGCATCGCCGGCCGCATTGTGCGCTGGGCGATGAAGGAAGCGGGCATGAGTCTGTTCGATCGTCTCCTGGGTGGACTACTGGGCTTTTTGAAAGGCGCGTTGTTTGTTGCCGTGATCTTGATGGGAATGACGGCGTTCACACCCACATCGAAGTGGTTGGAAGGATCGGAGTTGGCGCCGTATTTTCTGGTAGTTGGACGAGCCGCCATTTGGTTGGGGCCGTCCCAGTTGCGGGCGAAATTCTACGAGGGACTCGGCATACTTCATCACAGCCGGTTTCCCGAGATAGCGCCTGCACCGGGAGTGGCGCCTACTGCTAGGCCAGCGCAGTAGCCAAGGCGTACATAGACTTTTATACTGACGCTTTTTTCAGAGAAAGAGAGAGCCCGTGAAAGATCAACTGGAAGCGCTCATCATGCAAATGTACAAGAGCAACATCCTCTACTCAGAGGCCGTGCGTGAGTTCAAGAAGCGCTTTATCCTCACTGTTCTGCAAGAAAACAAAGGCAACCAGTGCCGCGCGGCGCGCGAGCTGGGCATGCACCGGAATACACTCAGCCGCACCCTGAGCGAACTGAAGATCGACGTCCGCCAGTTGCGCGACGGCGTCAAGCGCCCGCCTCGCAGCGCCCGCCCGGTTACGCTGGAGAAGAAAGCCGTTCGCTAACTCTGCCCACCCCGGGGAGCATCTGGAGCAAGCAGATTCCAAATTATTCCGCAAAGGGAAGAGGCAGCCACGTGGGCTGCCTCTTTCCTTCTACCGGGATTTCAGCAATCTATTGCGCGGGCTTCTTATGTACCGGTGGTTTCTTGGCCGTCGGCGGCGCCTTCGCGGTCAGGATGGCACCGTCTTTCATGGTCATGACGAACGGCTTCGGTTCGTAGGAGACGGGCGTCCCTTCAAACTGGAAGTCTGCTCCTTCTTTCGGCATCAGCTTGGCGGGGATCGCGGCGGTCATGGTGAGGTCGATATCGGCGCGCTTCGCGTCGATATCGTCCGAGCTACCCGCCAGCTTCAGGCTGGTCGAAGAATCGATGCTCATCACCTGTGCCACCATCTGCAGGGGCTTGCCCTTGAGCACGTTCCACACTTTATCAACATCCTCGGGAGCCCCTTCCGACAGGACCAGTTCCCACTCGGCGAAACTCATCTCCTCGACCTTCTTGGTCTTTACGATTTCGGCTGCCTGCTGGGCTGGAGTCGGTGGTACGTAGGCCGCGATGGTAAAACCCGCCGACGGCAACGGGGTGGTCTTGGTTTGCGTCATCAGATCCGCCCAACCTTGGTCGGCACCTTCCTGACCGTGATATTTCCGATACACCGACGCCCCGTACTTCGCGATCTGCTGTTGTCCCTGTGGCGTCGGCGCCAGGTTGGCCGCGCGCGCGGTAAACCAGAGCCCGTTGACGTAATCGGGTGGGGTCGACTTCAAATAAGCGGAGGATAGGGGATAAACCAGGGTGACGTCGTTGGGCGATGCCTCGACGGCTGCGCGGAGCGCGGTGACCGACGAAGCGTAATCTTTGTCGTTAAGGGCGGCCAGACCCACTCCCCGGTTGAAAATACCGGTCAACGATTGCTTAAATTCAGCGAACTGCTGATCGTTCATATTGTCGGGCTTGGGAAAGGTGGCGAGGGCCGCTATTCCCTTCTGACCGTACTGCTTGGCGTCGGCAAAATTCTGGGTCTGGGTACTGCTGAAGGTGATCAGGGCCAGCGCCCGGACGTTGTTGGGGTTTACCTGCAACAAACGCTTGGCCGTGTCCCCCATTTTGGCCACATCGCCCTTTTGCTGGTAGGTTCCCATCAGGATCTCCAGCGCGTCTTCTTTCATTACGCTGTTGGGATACTGCGTGAGGAACGCTTCCAATCCGCTGATCTTGGCTGCTGGATCTGTCTGCTGCACCGCACCCACGTAGGCGTTGTACTCTGCTGGATCTTTGATCTCTTTCTTCTGTTGTTGGGGTGCGGCCGGTTGTGCTTGCGGCTGGGCGGCATCCTGGGCGGCCCCCACCACAGCCCATCCAAGCACAATCGTGACTAGAATCTTATTCATTCGAATGGCTCCTTAAGTTCTCGGGAAAATCAGCGACGTCGTCCTGCGCGGCATCCCTTCACGCCAGCTTTCGGGGTCCTCTTCCGCGCCCCTGACACAGGATCCGGAACTGCCTACGCTTCGCCTGTAACGTGAAGGCAGCCAAGGCGCCGTTTCCGGTGAGCGGATTATAAGTACACGCTTGCCCATTGGCAAGCTGCTAACGTTCGCGCGCGCTCCTTTCTTGTTAAGATGCCGAAATCGGCGGCGCGGGATGGTTTTACGCGCAACAACATTTCGCTTTGAAAGGCAATCAAATGGCGAGCGCTCTTACACCCCTGGCAGGCCAAGTGGCGGTTGTAACCGGTGCGGGACGCGGCATTGGCGCGGCCATCGCCCGCGAACTCGCGCGCCGAGGCGCCCAGACCGTACTCTGCGGACGCACTCCGGCGCGACTGATTGAGACGGCCAACACCATCGCGCAGGACGGCAACCATGCCGAAGTCGTCGAATGCGATGTCACCCTCCTGGCCTCGGTTGAAGCGCTTGCCCGCACCATCACCGAAAAGTTCGGCCGGGTCGACATTCTGGTCAACAATGCCGGCATTGGTGGCTTTGGTGCGCCATTGCACCAGCTCGCTCCCGATGCGTGGGATCGCATCCTGGACACCAATCTGCGCGGCGTGTTCTACGCCATACGAGCTTTTGCCCCGGCCATGATCCGTGCACGCAGCGGCCACATCATCAACATCTCTTCGATCGCGGGAAAAAATGCGCTGCCCAACGGGGCGGCTTACGCCGCCTCCAAATGGGGATTGAATGGTTTGACCTATTCCGTGGCAGAAGAACTGCGAGCCCACAACCTTCGGGTATCGGTGATCTGCCCAGGCTCGACTCACACCGACCTCTCACCTCATGAAGGCAAGGACTTCTCCCGCATGTTGCAACCCGACGACATCGCCCACATAGTCGCAATGCTCGTGACGCAGGCGCCGCAGTCGTTTGCCAGCGAAGTGATTCTCCGCCCGACGATGAAGCCCTAGACACGAAGTGCCCCCCAACCCCGGAAAAGGCGGCAGAAATCGCAGTTTTTCGGCATCGCTAAAGCGATGCCCCGGATAGGAATCACGAGCGTAAGCGGCGGTTCATGAGGCCGCGAGACCCAGCCTACTATGAATCGTTTCAGTGTCTCAGGCGGCGCGGACTCTACCCTTTACGTGCGTTGTGGAATGCGTTTCAGCGGCCAGTTTCGGACCCTATTTCTTGAACAGGTTTTCAAATGCCTGGCGGGCATCGGCGGGCTTGGCGGTCACGGGAGTCGTGGTTTCCTTCTCGGTTGTGACGCGGATCGAGTAGAACGTGCAGTTGTTCTTCACGTCCTTGCGCGGAATGCGCTCCGGGATCGGCTGCATGCATTCAAACCGCTTCGACGGATCGAAATACGTGCACTGCTTGCAGGAATGCAGCTCGAAGCCGCACTTCGGGCACTTTTCCGGGATGTCTCCCGCCGTCGGCAGGACGGTGCCGCATTGCGAGCAACGCGAAACGGTTCGCTTGCCCGGCATCTGGAGCGGACGCGGTCCAAACGTATCTTTTCTCGCGGGCTTGTCGCCCGGCTTGTCCCCGGACTTCTGGGGCTTGTCACCGCTGTCCTGATAACCGTGCTGGCGGTATTTCCGGTCCGACACAGGAAACCTCTCTTTCCGGCGTCACATTGTCTCGCTACTCGGCCTTCGCTACAAGTCCGTCAAAAAACGCTCGTACCAACCCCACTCGCGGCGTCAGTCGGTAGGCCTGAATTTTGACGACGATCGCGCCCCAGCCGCGCGAATCCGTCTGCATTGGCGGCTCGACCAGCAGTTCACCTGCGTCAAACCAGCGGCACCCGCAGGGTCACCGAATTGTCTTTCCCGATCACGGGTGCTAACATCCGAGTAACGGGATAAATGCAGGAGGATGATCATGTCGGACAGCAATAGCAACAGTTTCCTCTGGTTTTTGGCTGGTTTGGGCGTGGGCGCGGTGGTCGGTGTACTTTATGCTCCGCGTTCCGGGAACGAAACCCGCGAAGCGCTGCGGTCCAGAGCCGAAGAAGGACGCGATTACGTTCGCACCCGCGCCCGCGATGCGCGCTCCCAGGCCACAGAGTGGGTGGATAAGGGCCGCGGCGTTCTGAACCAGCAGAAAGACCAGTTCCGCGCCGCCTATGACGCCGGTCGCCAGGCGTACCATGAAGCCACGGCGGAAGACGCAGCCGCCAAGAACCTGTAGTCGCGACGGTTCTCCGCAGCATCGGAACCGGTCCAGCCCGGCAGCGGAGGTCAAATCTATGGGAAACCTCGTACCTCTGTTCATCATCGCCACCGCCGTCGCAGTCATCATTCAGGCGGGAATCCTGGTGGCGCTCTTCGTCGTGGTTCGGAAGACCACGGACCGGGTGGAAGCCCTGGCTACTGAAGTCAAGACCAAGGCCTTGCCCACCATGGAAACCGCACAGGCCATGCTGGTCGAGTTGCGCCCCAAGGTCAACGAGATTGTGACCAACGTCGACCAGTCGGCTCGGATGGCGCGGGCGCAGATGGAACGGTTGGACGCGACGGTCAGTGATGTGGTGGACCGCGCCCGTCTGCAAGTGATTCGTGCCGATGAACTCGTCAACCGCACCCTCGATCGAGTCGAGGAAACCAGCGACATGGTGCATCGCACCGTGGTATCTCCGATACGGCAGGTGGCCGGTGTGATGCAGGGTCTCAGTGCAGGCCTGGAGTTCTTTCTCGGACGCAAGCGCCGCCAGTCCCGCGACGGGATGGGCGTGCCTCAGGACGAGTTGTTCATCTGAGAATCTAGAGCAGGAATTTAGACCGCAGCGTCATGAGCCGGCTGTGGCAGCTGTTTCAAACGATCCAGCCTCCGCCTACCACTACATCTCCATCGTAGAAAACCGCGGCTTGGCCCGGGGTGATTGCCCGTTGGGGCTGATCGAAGGTCAGAACCAGCTCTTCGTCGCCGGACTTCTCCAGCGAGGCCGATGCAGGCTCGTGACGGTGCCGAATCTTCGCCGCAACCCGCATCGGTTCGTTCAAGTCCTCGACCGCAATAAGATTCGCTCGCCGCACCCGCAGGGTCTTCGAATAGAGCTCTTCGCTATTTCCTACGACAACCTGCCCGGCGTCCCCTTTGATCTGAATCACGTACAGAGGATACCCGGTCGCCACTCCCAGCCCCTTGCGCTGCCCGACCGTGAAGTTGTGAATCCCGTGGTGCTCGCCGATCACGCGACCGTCGCTGGTGACCAGTTCTCCGGAAGTATCCGGCAGTGCTTCTCCGCGCTCGGCCAGATACGCATCCAGAAAGCGCTTGTAGTCTCCCCCGGGGACAAAACAGATCTCCTGGGAATCCGGCTTCTCGGCCAACGCGAGCCCGTGGCTGCGCGCGAGTTCGCGCACACCGGGCTTGGTCATCCCGCCCAGAGGAAAGATCGTCCGGCTGAGCTGCTCTTGGGTAAGCCCAAACAAGAAGTAGGTCTGATCCTTGGCCAGGTCCGCCGGACGCTTCAACAACCAGCGGCCCCGCCCTTCGTCGAATTCCACGCGGGCGTAGTGTCCGGTGGCCAGCGTGTCCGCGCCGATCTGCCGAGCTACGATCAGCAGCTGGTCAAACTTCAGGTGGTTGTTGCACAAGCTGCACGGAATCGGCGTGCGCCCTGACAGGTAGTCCTGTACAAACGGCTGCACCACGTCCCGCTCAAACCGCTCTTCGTGATTCACCACGTAGTACGGGATGCCGATTGTCTCGGCCACTCGTCGCGCGTCATAGACGTCATCCAGAGAACAGCACCGGCCCTGGACGGCCTCCGGCATGCCTTCGTGCCCGGCGAGACGGCGCTGGTTCCACAACTGCATGGTCAGCCCGACAACGGCATGCCCTTCCGCGCGCAGCATGGCCGCGACGGTCGAGGAATCGACCCCACCGGACATGGCTACCGCGATCGTCTTTGAATTCTCCATACAAATGCTGAACGCGAGTTCCGAAGCTCTCAGCTAGCTGGCCGGTAAATCCTGACTTTACCACCCAAACGCGAAACCCCAAGTCCCTGCGCGGCGAGCCATAGCTCCAAAGGGCGCAGCCTCAATAACACCTTGGCTTGCGGCTCGTACCAGTTCCTAACGACGAGCGACTGATGACTGCCTCCCCAACGGCGACAATTCCCGCAGCCTCGCTACCGTCTCGGTCAATAGCCCGATCGCAAAATCGACGTCGTCCTCGGTATTCTGCTTCCCCAGGCTCAACCGGACGCTCGCCCGCGCTCGGTCCGCCGGCATCCCCATCGCCGTGAGAACATGGGACGGTTCGATCGCTCCTGACGAACACGCGGCGCCGGTGGACACCGCCAGCCCCTTCAGATCAAGGGCGATGACCAGCGCCTCGCCTTCGATGAAATCGAAGTAAATGCTGGTCGTGCTGGGCACCCGCGGCGCTCCCCCGCCGTTCACCCCAGCTGACTCCAGTTGCAGCAACGCCCGCTCCAACCTGTCCCGTTTCCTCGACAACTGTTCCGCGCCTCCGCGATCGAGCCCGGCACGGGCTAGTTCTGCCGCCTTTCCTAGACCCACAATCCCCGGCACGTTCTCGGTTCCAGCCCGGCGAGACCGCTCATGCCGGCCGCCAAACAGCATCGGTTCCAGCGCAGTCCCCTTGCGAACGTACAACGCCCCAACTCCCTGCGGTCCATGAATCTTGTGTCCTGAAATCGCCAGCAGGTCACAGCCGATCCGGTTCACAGCAACGGGAGCTTTCCCCGCCGCTTGCACGCCATCGGTATGAAAGTAGGCATTGGCGTCAGCTGCAACCTCTCCGATCTCCTCTACGGGCTGCAGCACCCCCGTTTCGTTGTTGGCCATCATGATGGTCACGAGCTTGGTTTCCCTCCGCAAAGCGCGGCGAATGTCCTCGGGATCCACCACTCCCCGGCCATCCACCGGAACGTAGGTGACCTCGCACCCTCGCGACTCCAGGTGCTTGCAGGCATTCAGCACCGCGTGGTGCTCCACCGTCGATGTGATTACGTGATCCCCAGGACCAACCGCACCGCCAACCACCCCAAAGATGGCAAGGTTGTTCGCTTCCGTGCCACCACTGGTAAGCACGATCTCCGACGCGCGGCAGCCGAGCAACTTCGCCACCGACTCCCGTGCGCCCTCCACCGCCGCCCGGGTCTCCTGCCCATGGTGGTGGATCGACGAGGCATTCCCAAAGTGCTCAGCGAAGTAAGGCCGCATGGCCTCAAACACTTCCGGCAGCACCGGAGTAGTCGCGTTATTGTCGAGATAGACCCGGCGCATGGAATCACAGACCGCAATCCCATTTTACGCTGGATGGACCCCAGGCGGCATCCTCCCAGGGTTGGGTCGATGAGGCCTCGCAGAAATGATCGGAGGCCTCTGCCCGCAAATCTACTGGTTCGAAGCCATCTCAGGTCGCTTGTCGGAGATCACAAAATTGACGCTCGAGGTTCCGTTGGCCGGCACAGTCACCTTCTTGGTCCATTCCACTGGATCGGAAAAGATCGGCCGCTGCACCCGCACCTGCGTCATGACGTCGTAGAGCGAACCTTGCCCCACGACCTTCCAGCCCTCGTGCCAAGCTTCAATCTCGTATTCGCCCGGCGGTACGTTGGTGAGTCGGAAATTACCATCCTCGTCTGTCACCGCGTAGTACGGGTGCGACACGACCATCATCTCTCCGTTCATCCAAACATGCCCCGCGTTACAGCGCAGATCGACGAGGCCTTCGCGGTTCATGGAACGGCTGATGGTTTGATTGGCGAAAGGAAATGGCAGGTTGTAGTCGGATGCCCCCGACATGTGCACCGTATGCAGAATCGGGTCGCTGCTCTTCAGATGCACCGTTGCATCCTTCGGCACCAGCAGGATGTGGGGCTCATAACGACAATTCTTTTGGTTCAGGGACTGGCGTGTTTCCGGCAAGTCCATCGGCTTACCCTTGTTGACGTTCTTTAAGAATACGATGGTATTCGCCACGCCGCCGTTGGCACTGACCAACAACCGTTCCAGGTCTCGCTTCTTCACAGCCTGCGGATCACAGACGTCGGGATCCTTGTTAATAGCGAGCGGAGTCATTTTCGGCACTGGCCCGGTCCACTTCACTGTGCCTGTTATCGTGCCGCCATCATCCACGTTAACTACCTGGTAACTAGATTGCGCCGCACTCCAGGACGCACTCACCCCCAGCAGCACTATGCAGCATACGTTCTGCAACTTCAGCATTTCCGCACCTCTCAGAGAGTTCAAGACCGTTCTCTCACCGGACATGAAACTCGGAGTCAGCCAAGAGCGCCCCTCAACGCCCCTCGCTTCTGGCGGCGATTTGTCGTGTCTTCGGATGCTTCTTCGGATCCCGGACCCCTCCAGGACGCTCCCCCTCACAACAACGCAATTGCCATTAAGCGCAGCCTATTAATCCCAGCGCTACGGCTCAAGTACCAAAGGTCTGGTTACCTGCGGGGCAGTTGCCCCGGCGAGCCGGGAAGTGCTCGGAAATACAACAACTTAGGAGCACTTTGGCGCTTTCGCTCGCTTCCATTACCTTGGTCACGAAATATCGTGTTACGACTTGTCCGAGAAAAACAAATGGCGCCGGGGGGCGCCATTCTCAAACCCGTTTAGTTTTCAGTCGATCGCTTTGTCCTATCGTTTTTCCATGGGAGTGTACTTCGACGGGTACACTGGCCCGATATAGTCAGCTCGCGGGCGGATTAACCGATTGTCATCCAGTTGCTCGATCACATGCGCCGACCAACCGCTGATCCGCGAAACCGCAAAGACTGGCGTGAACAAGTCCACCTCGATGCCTAAAGTGTGGTAGGTGGAAGCGGAATAGAAATCCACGTTCGCATTGAGCTTTTTCTCTGCTCTGACAAACTTCTCAATCTTGTTCGAGATCTCGAACCACTTTGGCTCGCCACTGGAATGACCCAAGTCTTGCGACATCTTTCGCAGGTGGGTGGCTCGCGGATCCTCGGTGTGATAGACCCGATGTCCGAATCCTGGCACTTTCTTCTTCTGCGCCAACATTCCTTTTATGTACTCGACCGGATCTGCGCCGTCGCGATCAATCGCGATCAGTATGTGGAAGACCGACTCGTTGGCCCCGCCGTGCAGAGGGCCCTTAAGCGCACCAATGGCGGATGTTACCGCCGAATGCATGTCCGACAGTGTGGCTGCGGTCACGCGGGCCGCAAACGTGGACGCGTTCAACTCGTGGTCGGCGTGCAGAATCAGAGCGATATCGAGCGCCCGTTCCGCTGTGTGCGAAGGCTCGGTCCCATTCAGCATGAGCAGGAAGTTGGCGGAATGCGAAAGGCTCCGGTCCGGCTCAACCACGTCTTTCCCCTTGCGGATGCGGTCGTACGCCGCCACGATCATGGCGATCTGCGAGGTCAACCGGATCGCCTTGTGCACATTAGCGTCGTGATCGTTCTTCTGGAATTCAGGGTCGTAAAACGACAGCGCCGAAACCGCGGTGCGCAGCACGTCCATGGGCAGTGCATGCTTCGGTGCAACCCGCAGCAGATTGAGGATGGCCGCATCCAGCTTCCGCTCCTCCGCCATCCGCTCGCGCAATTCCCGCAACTCGTTGCGCTGGGGCAAGCGTCCAAACCACAGCAGGTAGCAGGTCTCTTCAAAGTTGGAATTGTCAGCCAGATCGTGAATATCGATCCCGCGATACGCTAAAACACCCTTTTCGCCGTCGATGTAGCAGATGCCCGAGGTGGTCGCAACAACACCTTCAAGTCCCTTTGGAGCGTGGGTGGTGGTTACGCTGGACATACTCCCTCGCAAAGCACTGGGATGAAATCTGTTGCTTGGCCCACGGGGAATTGACGCGGGAATCCGCAACTCATTGTTATACGCCAAAGCGACCCAGTTTCCAACCACTCCCCGCCCCGGGAGCGACCTGCGGCGTATACTGAAATGTTTCTTCATAGCCCCGGGACTGCCTGTCTCCAGCCCGATTTTTCGTCCGGAGTTGTTCATGAAACGTGTCCTTTTTCCTCTGATTCTGTTCCCTTGCTTCATGCTGAGCACACTGGCTCGGGCCGACGAGGGCATGTGGCTGTATAACGCCTTCCCGAATGCCAGAGTCAAAGCAAAATACGGTTTTGAGCCCACGCAGCAATGGCTCGACCACGTGCAGCTTTCCTCCGTCCGGTTCAACAATGGCGGTTCCGGATCATTCGTTTCGGCCGACGGCCTCACCTTCACCAACCATCACGTCGGCGCAGTCTGCGTTCAACAGCTTTCCACCTCCGGCCACGATTACATCAAGGAAGGTTTCTACGCCAAAACCCGCGCTGATGAGGCGAAATGCCCGGATCTCGAACTGAACGTCCTGCTGAGTATCGAGGACGTCACCCGTCAGGTAAACGCAGGCGTGAAGCCGGAAATGTCAACGGCCGAGGCCGGCCGCGCCCAACGGGTTGCCATGTCACAGATCGAGAAAGGGTGTGTCGCTTCCACCGGCCTCCGCTGCGACGTGGTTACGTTCTACTCGGGGGAGGTCTACAACCTCTACCGATATAAGAAATACACCGACGTGCGTTTGGTGTTCGCTCCCGAGTTCGACATCGCGTTTTTCGGAGGCGATCCCGACAACTTCACGTACCCGCGCTACGACCTCGACATCACTTTCTTCCGCGTCTACGAGAATGGCAAGCCTGTTCACACCGGCAACTTTCTGCGTTGGTCGGCGCAGGGCTTCAAGGAGAACGAACTGGCTTTTGTCTCCGGCAACCCGGGTTCGACGGGCCGCCTGCGGACGATGGCACAGCTCGTGTTTTTGCGGGACGTCGACTACCCTTCGCGGCTTGACACCTACAAACGCCGCGTCACCCTGCTACAGAATTTCAGTGCCCAGTCGGAAGAAAATGCACGCATCGCGAACGAGCACCTTTTCAGCTACCAGAACGCGTTCAAGGGAATTACTGGCTATCTTGCGGGACTCAACGACACGGAAGTGATGGCCAGCAAACAGGAGCACGAAAACAGGCTGGAAGCAGCTCATCGGGCAGAGAACGCCAACGGCAGTCCTTGGGAAGAAATCGCGGCTGCCGTTAAGCTGCAGCGCGATATTTACCTGCCACTCAACTACGTGGAGAGAACGCGTGGGTTTAACTCGGAGCTGGCGTATTTTGCCCGCTGGATCGTGCGCGTCACCCAAGAGAAGACCAAGCCCAGCGATCAGCGTCTGCGAGAATATCGCGACTCGGCGCTGTCTTCGCTTGAGCAGGAGCTGTTCTCGACAGCACCCATCTACAAATCGCTCGAAACCGTGACCTTGGCCGACTCGCTCGCCCAGATGCGCGATGCCTTGGGCGCGGACGACCCAGTGGTTCAGAAAGCCCTGGACGGGAAGACTCCCGAAGACGCGGCGAAAGACCTCATCGCCAACAGCAGGCTTGATGACGTCGCCGTGCGGAAGCAGTTATATGAGGGTGGAGCAGCCGCCGTGCAGGCTTCCGCCGATCCGCTGATCGCCTTGATGCGCGCCATCGATCCCGCGGCTCGCACTTTGCGCAAAGAGTATGACGATCAGGTCGACTCCGTGGAGCGTCGCGCCGGTGCTGCCATCGCCCACGCCTATTTCGCCAAGACCGGCTATACCCGGCCCCCCGACGCCACCTTCACGCTACGCTTGAGTTACGGTACCGTGAAAGGTTATGAGAAAAACGGCAAGAAGACCCCCTACTTTACGACCATGGGGGGCGCCTTTGAACATGCAGCCCAACACGAGAACCAGCCGCCATATCAATTGCCCAAAAGCTGGATAGACGCAAAGTCGAAGCTCAAGCTCTCAACGCCGTTGAACTACATCTCGACAGCCGACATCATCGGCGGGAACTCCGGCAGCCCCACCATTAACAAGAACGGTGAGGTCGTCGGCATCGTCTTCGATGGCAACATCGAGTCCCTGGCCTGGAATTTTGTCTACGACGACAAACTTGCCCGCGCTGTTCACGTGGACTCGCGTGGCATTCAGGAAGCCTTGCGGACCATCTACCGGGCCAGCGCCCTGGCTGACGAGCTCACCGGCGGACAAAGCGCCGCAGGAAGACACCAAGCGAAAAAAGGCGTGGCCGGCGGACACTAATGCGCGACGACGTTTCCCAGCCTGCGCAGAGGCAGATCTCTCGTCTGCTCAACCGTCGCCGGCGTTCCTTCACCCCGGCCAGATCGCCAAGGCCGTGCCGCTCAGAATCTGCTCGCGCACCTCCGGCGTGAGCGGCAGCGCCCGGAAATCCTCCAAATTCTTCCCCACATCCGGCACTCCTGGCCCTGGCCAGTCTGTCCCAAACACCGTCTTATGCGCGATCTCTTCGAGCCGCGGAAAGTATTGCAACAAACTCTTCGGCGGAATTCCGCTGATGTCGAGATGGACATTGGCATGCCGCCGCACCAGGAAGAATGCCGTATCCATCCACAGCGGCCGTCCTCCGTGCGCCAGCAGGATCTTCAGCTTCGGAAAATCTACTGCGACGTCATCCACGTACATCGGATCGCCATACTTGTTCCGTGCCCCGGGGAAAATCGACGTTCCTGTGTGAAACATCACCGGAATTCCGTTGGCCTCGGCGGCACGATAAATGATTTCGAGCTCGGTCACACCATTTAAATAGTCGTTGGGAAACAGAAGTTGATGCGGCGGATGAATCTTGATCATCCCAATCTGCAGCCGCAAGAGCTGTTCCACGTCCGCCAGAATGTTCGCCGTATGTCGTGGATGCAGGCTTCCGCACGAGATCAATCTCTTCGGATCCTGGCTCGCATATTCCGCAACGAACTGGTTGACACCAGACGTGAACCCAATGACCTCGGGTGCCACGTAATTGATCAAGACCGCCCGCTCAATCCCAGCAGAGTCCAAGTATTTCAAGAACGCCTTCGGCGAGCGGCAATACTCCTCGATCTGCGCGAAGTTCTCCCGCTTCGCCCGCATCAACTCGAGCGCAGCCGACTTAAACATGTTCAACGGCGAAATATGGATATGGCAGTCCGTAATCAAGGCGGTCGGCTTTGCACCCTTGGTGAACCCTTCGCGATCTCAGAAGGGAAAAACATTCTTCGCGAAACCCCCGGCGTCACTTTCCCTTCCACCGCGGCTCGCGCCTCTCCAGAAACGCCTGCACCCCCTCGCGCGCATCCTCGGTAGTCATCAACTCCTCCAGATAAATCTTCTCCGCCCGTGCCAGCCCCTTGTCGAAATGAATCGACTCCCATCCGTACAGCGCTTTCTTGGCCACCTGGAGTGCAGCCGGACTCAACCCTCCCAAGCGGGCCACCACCTCGTCAACCTTCTCCTTCACCTGTTGATCTGGCACCGCCGCATTCGCCAAACCCAGGAACCTTGCTTCCAGGCCGTCAAACTTCCGCCCCGTCAGTATCAGTTCCGCAGCCTGCTTCTGCCCCGCCAGCGCGGCCAGGGCTGTCGCCGCGACCGGAGGAAACGCGCCCAGCGCAATCTCAGGGAACCCCCACGTCGCGGTCTCCGACGTAATTACCACGTCGCAGACCATCGCCAGTTCGGCTCCGCCACCCAGGCAATGCCCATGCACCATTGCGACCGTAACCTTGCGCGACGCCACCAGCGCTCGCACCACTCCATGAAACTTCGTCAGCATCTCGGCAATCATTTCCTCCGTGTGCGCGGCCACATCAACCCCCGCCGAAAACACCTTCTCCGACCCTGCCAGCACGATCGCCACCACGTCGGCACGCGCCTCCGCGTCAGACAGCGCGGCTGCCAGTTCTTCCATCATCGGAATATCGATCACGTTCAGAGGAGGATGTTGCAGTTGAATGCGCACAACCGGTGGGTGGACATGGTAGGAGCTGCGGACCAAGGCGCCAGTAGTCACACAGGAAGGATACCGCAAGCGTCGATGCTGAGTAGCGACGCTATCCGGCCGGCTGTCGTGCGCCGTCTGGCCAGCCCCATCACTGAAAAATCTCCGAAACCTATAAATTAATCGCCGACTTCCGCGGCTCCCCAATTGTCGCAAACGGATCCCGTGCCCCTGCCTTCTCCGCGATCCACTTCTTCTCGTTGGCGATGATGTCCAACAGCAGCTTCTTGTCTTCGGCCGTCGGCATCACTTCCTGAAAATGCGCGGCGTACTCCCCGTCGCTTATCATCTCCCCGGTCTTTGCGTGGAACTTCTGCCCGGCAAACTGTCCGATCGCCCGGTTGAATCGAATGTCCGGAGCATACAACTCCGCCTCGCCCGCCTTGCGGAACCCATTCAATCGCTCCACCAGCCCGGCCACTTCGTCCCGGTACAAGTGCCGGTTGTAGTCGTTCAACTCGTCCAGTTTGGCCGATTCCTGATTTTGCGGTTCGTCGTACCGCCCCTTGATGCCCCAGACATACGCCCAATGCGCCGATGAGGAATGATCCGTCCCGAACAGATCGTACGAACACGAAATCCACTTGTTCAGATACTTCTGGGTCAACCATCCCGGAATGACGCCCGCCTGCACAATCCGCCGCAAGCCGTCGTTCCCGGTTCCCATGTGGAACGCCTCTTCGCGGAGCATGTACGACATCGACCGCCCCAGTGGGGCGAACGCCGAATGCTTCAGCATTTGCAACTGGAACTTGCCATCACGGTCGACGAAGTCGGTATAGGTAAAGAAATCCATCCAGTTGTCGACATCGACGTTGAACGCGCCCAGGAGTCGCTCGTTTTCGAACGCTCGCCGTTCCAGCATCTTCTGGGCTTCGACCTTGCCCGAATAGCCGAAGTGATCGAGCAGCAAGGCGCACATCTGCCACCCGTGCCGCATTTCTTCGATCATGACCCGGGTGAGCGCGCGCCGGTCCCAATCGGTCGGGGCGGTCTCGAACAAGTGACGCTGCTGCTCGACGCTGGCGAATTCAGTGTCGCCCTGGTAAACGATCATATTCAGCAGAGCGTCCCGCATCTGCTGGGTCGGCACCTGCCGGAGGTTCTCCCACTTGCGACGACCTTTGAACGACCCAAACTGGATCTCCTCGGTCTCAATCGCCCCATACAGCGTATCGAACTTGAAGCTCGCGATCTCGTCGTGGTCGACGCCGATCTCTTTTCTCCACTCGTCGAACAATCCGACCCAGTCGCTGAAGGTGCCGATTTTCGCTATTTTGCCTGGCATAGAAACCTCTCAACCACAGAGAGCACAGAGGAACAAATTCATGCTTCCATGTTCCATTCGCTCCATGCCTCCGCACTCTCTGCTGAGTTATGCTCCGAAGGACGGCCGCAGGCGGCTGTCCCCACGCGAGCTACTTCGCCGTAAACGTCGCCGGCCGCTTCTCCACATACGCCGCTAGCCCTTCCTTCGCATCGTCGCTCTGGAACAGAATCTGCTGGTTCTCCCGCTCGACTGCCAGCGCCGACTCCATCGGAATCTCCCACCCCGTCTGGACTGCGCGCTTGATCCGACCGACGGCTTTCGCCGCTTTGTTTGGCGGACAAAACTGGTGGGCGTATTCCATCACGTTGTCCATAAAGCCGTCGCGCTCGTAGATGTCGTTGACAATCCCCAACTCCTTCGCCTCCTCAAAGGAGAAAGTGTTGCCGGTCACCATCAGTTCAATCGCCTTGCTCTTCCCCACCAAGCGCGACAACCGCTGCGTCCCGCCCGTTCCCGGCAACACGCCCAGGTTGACTTCGGGTAAGCCGATCTTGCCGGCGTCTTTGCGCGCGATGCGAATGTCGGCCGCCATCGCGATTTCCAACCCGCCGCCGACGCAATGCCCGTTGATGGCTGCGATCACGAGCTTCGGCGTGTGCTCCAGACGCAACAGCGTCTCATTGGCATGCAGGCAGAAGTAGTACTTGAACGTCGGATCCACACTGGCCAGCATCTTTATGTTTGCGCCCGCCGAAAAGAACTTGTCTCCCGACCCCGACAGCACGATCACGTGCACATCAGTGTCCATGCGAGCCTGGAGAATTGCGTCATCCAACTGCCGGTTCATCTCGTAGGTGTAGGTGTTGGCGGGGGGATCGAACATCTCGATCACGGCCACGCCGGCGTCCTTGCGGTAGTTGATCAACTTCTTGGTTGCATCGGCCGTGGTGGGCTGAGTTGTCGTCGCCATGTCAGACTCCTTTTTGTGTCGTATCAGAAAATCGAAATCAATGCCTACCCGCGGGTTTCCTCTTCGACGATTTCGCCGATGCGGTGCAAACTCCCCGCAGGAAAATGTCACCCATCTCTTGCGCGAGTTCTTCGGCGCCTCCATCCACCCGCGCCTTGTACCAGGTGTATATCCAGTTCATCATGCCGAATAGGCTCAATGCCGCGGTTCGGCTTGAGAAGTCCAGGTCCTTAGCGCGCTTTAACTGCTCCATCAACTCCACGCAGATCCGGACGTATTCTCGCTTGATGCCCGCGATTTCCGCGCCGTTTCCGTTCTTCAACACCTCATCTTCGTGCGACAACACCTTCATGGCCTTTTGATTCGCGAGGAAGTAGTCGAGGTGATTGAGGATGAACACCCGAATACCTTCCTCCGGATCGCTAATCCCCTCTAACCGCTTCCGCAACTGCTCCAAAATGGTCGTGAAGGCATGGCGTTGGATCAGGTAAAGCAGCTTTTCCTTGGACTCGAAGTAGTAGTAGAGCCCGGCCAGAGACATGCCGCTGGCGCGCGATAGGTCGCGCATAGAAGCGCCTTCGTAGCCCTTCTCGTCGAAGACGTTGGTCGCGTGTATGAGAATTTCGGAGAGCCGGCGGTCGAAGCGAGTCTCGGGACGGGGAGCCCGTAGCCGCCGGGGGCGGGGTCCGGGACGCGCTGGAACAGGAAGAGGCATGGTTTATCGAACGTTCGTTCGAATTATAGAACAATGTGACCCTAGTCACAAGAGGGTGTGATTAGTTCCTCCGGCGGGCTTCACTTTGCCGCTTGGTAGGCCCGATTTAGCCATGCCAGCGCGTCCCGCAGATCACTGTCGGAAGAGAGTTCAAAGCTAAACCAGCGGCTCGCGTGCATAACGGTAGTGTGGATGCGAGATTCCGCCTCTAATCGCTTGCGCGTGCTGGGGCTTGGAGCGGGGAGCTTGAAAGCCAAGGAATTCGGTGTCCCCAAGCCCCGGCTGCGGGGCAGCGCGGCAAAGATGCGCTTCCCGTGGTAGAGCGCCATGAGTCCAAACATCGGCCGAGAGGTGACGCCAGGCCAGGTCTCGGCCTCAGCCGCCAGCGCTGCGGACCAGGCTTTCAGCTGTTCGGAAACCGGCAGCAATTTCGGCCGTGGCTTCTTCATGCTCGTGGCTGGGGTCTAGTTCCGAATATCTGCCATCAACTGTTCCACCTCCGCCTTTAGAGCCGCCGTTAGTGGCAGCAACGGCAGACGCACGGAGCCCCCATAATATCCATTGAAGTCCATGGCGTACTTCAGCCCCGGGATGCTCAGACCGGCGCCGATCCGTTCCGCCACCTTGCCGATTCGCTCCTGCTTGAGGCGCGCCAGTTCGAAGTCACCCTCCTTCCAGGCCGCGTACACCTCATAGCAAGCGGTCGGTGCGGGATTGGCAAACGCCAGGATCGCCCCCACCGCTCCCGCCTGCAGGGACGGCTCAAGTTTGTGAGCCGCGCCCACTAGCACCTGAAAGCCAACCTCCTTCTGCCGCGTCTTCAAACCGGTCGTCAGCGCTGCCGACAAGGGCTTCGCATTTCCCACCAGTGCCGTCACCGGCACCAGTTCTCCGCCCTGCCCGGGCCTGTCCGTGGGAGCTTTGAGCATCCGTGGCGTAATCGCCTCGAAGGTCTCCGTGACGGCTGCGCTGTGCCGCACGTGCCGCGTGCCTTCCACAATTTTGCGGACCTTCTCCACGTCTCCGCTGGACTCCTTGATCCCGATCAGATTCGGATGATCCGCCAGCTCGACGATGATCTCCGCCGGCATGTCGTAGCCGGTCGCTTGCGGAAAATTGTAGATGATAACGGGAAGCGGCGACCTATCGGCCACCATGCGGTAGAAGGCCAACATGTTGGCTGGCTTCATCTGCGACTTGTAGTAGTGTGGCGTGCGGACCATGGCAACGTCGTAGCCGAGGGCACCTGCATACTCGGTCAAGCGCAATGTCTCCGTCGCCGACTCGATGCCTGTTCCCGCAATCAGCACCTTATGGTCGGCGGCGGCATCGCGCGCCGTCTTGAGTACCTGCCGCCGCTCGTCGTCGGAAAGCAAAATGGCCTCGCCCGTCGACCCCAGCACCACAACTCCGGCAACCGGGGTACGCGAATACCGCTCGACGTTCGCTTCGAGTTTCTTGTAGTAGACGTTCCCGTCGGGATAGAACGGGGTCGTGATCGGAGGGAAAATTCCAGATAGAAGCATAGGGTCAGCTCTCAGATGCCGGCGTTCGGCTCCTAATTGTGATAGGTAGCCTATCAGGATATACACCTACTCTGTCACTTCTGAAAATACTTACCTCGCGTTTACAATTCGCGGTCACTGGATGTTTACCGACGGCCGCAGCCAGCACGGCGCCTTTACCGGGGCGCCGGTGCGAAGAAGACGGCGGTAGCGCATTCCACCTTGCTCTATCCGCACGGGCTAAATGTGTTGCCCCGCGGATCGACCTCCGCCCGAAACTGATCCTCGGTCCCCACAAAAAACCTTAGGCACCGAGCCGACTGCTCATTCTTGCCGCCTGACTCGTCCCAGATCATGCCGCCCTTGCACCAGCCCGCGTTTGATAGCGGCTTCCGCCCGCTCTCCGAGTAGTAGAAGAACTGGTCTTTTCCCCATCCCTCGGGGAGATCGGAGGACGTCTTGTTCTTGCCAGCCCGGTCGATCAGCACCAGCAGGTACTTCCCTTCACGCCCTAACGGCGGCGCGTTCGGAACGCGATAATCTACCCGGACCCAGCCCACATACCCGGAAGGAATCAGAAAGCGCGAAGGCGGGCGCCGGTGCACAAAGAGATCCAGCACAAACGGCCCATAAACAAAAATGCCCACCAGCACGGGCAGGCTTACTACAAACAACGCAATTGTTCCCCCGCGGACCTGACTCACTCGATCTTCTCGCATCACCTCTTCATTTTCATTCGGACGCACAAAACGGCTCTGGCAGCACACCCATGCCTTCCATCACGCAAACATAGGCATTCTTGCCCTGGTGCGCTGGGACCATGCGGATGATGTGATCTTCGTGACATAGCAGATCGACCCCTGGAAGAGACTGCCATTCAGGCAAATCGACAGGAATTGTCAATGGCTGCCTTGGTTTGCTTTGTTGCTTTGCGAGGAAACTCGTAATGCAGTTTGCATCCAAAACTGGAAAGGGCAGAGGTTGCTTTCGAACGGACACAATCTCAATCGCACCTTTCTGAGAAGTACCCCCAGTGCTGGAGCGAACCCTTTCCGATAGCACAGAGTCTTCGATCCTCTGTGCACACAAAGTACCTGCGGCCGAATACGCTCAAGGTTGCGAAAATGCGGAGTCTCCTCAAGCGATTGCGCACAAGGTTACTGTCTACGACGACAGCACTCGTTTCCCCGCCACCCGTTCCGCGTGCAGAAGCTGGAGCGCCTGCACCCGCACTTCTCCGCGCTGCAGCGCCGCGATCCCTTCTGCCGCCGCCCGGGCTGCTGAGAGCGTGGTGATTGTCGTAATCCGCGCCGTCACGGCCGCGCGCCGGATTGCCTTCTCGTCAAACCAGGGCTCCGCCCCGTGCGGGGTGTTAATGATCAGGTGAATCCGCTCGCCCTTGATCAGGTCAACCACGTTGGGGCGGCCTTCCTTCACTTTGTACACGCGCTCGACGCTCAGCCCCGCGTCTTCCAGAACATCCGCCGTCCCGGCCGTCGCCACCAGCTTGAAACCCATATCCACGAAGCGCCGCGCAACGTCGGCCACCTGTGACTTGTCATGATCGGTCACGCTGATGAAAATCGACCCCTCAGTTGGCAGCCGCTGTCCCGCTGCGATTTGCGCTTTGGCAAAAGCCTCGCCGAAGTTATCGGCGACGCCCATCACCTCGCCCGTCGACCGCATCTCCGGGCCCAATACTGTATCCACACCCGGGAACTTGTTCCACGGAAACACCGGTGATTTCACGTAGTAACACCGCCCCGTATCCAGGTCGGTGCCCCGTTCCACATTCTCCGGGAGGAACTCGCGCAGCTTGCGCCCGGTCATAAGCCGGGAAGCGATCTTCGCCATCGGCACTCCAGTTGCCTTCGAAACGTAAGGCACCGTGCGCGACGCTCGCGGATTCACTTCGAGCACATACACCTTACCGCCCTCCGCCCCATTCCCTTTCGATCCGCTGGCCGACGTGCGCGGGATCGCAAACTGAATATTCATCAGCCCGATGACCTTCAAGGCACGCGCCAGCTTGAAAGTGTATTCGCGCATGCGCTGCAGCAAGGCCTCGGGGATATCTACGGCCGGCAACACGCACGATGAATCGCCCGAATGGATGCCCGCCTCTTCGATGTGCTGCATGATGCCGGCGATTACCACGTCTTCGCCGTCCGAGAGCGCATCGACGTCGACCTCGATCGCGTCTTCCAGGAAGTGGTCGATCAGCACCGGCCGGTCCTGCGAATACTCGACCGCCTCCTTCATGTAGCGGATGACCGTGTCCTCGTCGTAGGCGATCACCATGGCGCGTCCGCCCAGCACGTAAGAAGGCCGCACCAGCACGGGATACCCCACGCGCTTGGCCCCCTCGACGGCCTCTTCGAGAGAAGTCGCCATCGCACCGGGAGACTGGGGAATCTGAAGTTCATCCAGCAACTTGCCGAAGCGCTTACGGTCCTCGGCCAAGTCAATCGACTCGGGCGAGGTCCCGATGATCGGCACACCCGCAGCCTTGAGGGGTAGAGACAAGTTCAGTGGCGTCTGCCCGCCGAATTGCACAATCACGCCGACCGACGCACCGCCTGACGCCTCGTGCTCATACACCGCGAATACGTCTTCCAAAGTGAGCGGTTCGAAGTACAGCCGATCGCTGGTATCGTAGTCGGTGGAGACCGTCTCCGGATTGCAGTTGATCATCACCGTCTCGAACCCGTCTTCGTGCAGCGCGAACGAAGCGTGGCAGCAGCAGTAATCGAACTCAATTCCCTGCCCGATCCGGTTCGGTCCGCTGCCCAGGATAATGACTTTCTTCGTCTTGGTTGGCGCAGCTTCGTCCTCTTCTTCGTAAGTCGAGTAGAGATACGGTGTGTAGCTTTCAAACTCCGCAGCGCAGGTGTCCACGCGTTTGTACACAGGCATCACCCCATGTTTCCTGCGCAGGTGCCGGACTTTCTCCTGCCCGCCCTTGTCATTCAACCGCCAAACCGCAGCCAGCCGCCCATCCGAGAATCCCGTGCGCTTGGCATCGCGTAGCACCTCGGTGGGAATCGATTCCATCGGGTGCTTCTCCAGTTCGAGCTGCATGTCGTTAATTTCTTTAAGCTGGTAAAGGAACCACGGGTCGATGGACGTCACTTTGGCAAGCTGCTTGACGGTGTACCCCTGACGGATCGCATAGCGGACGTACGTAAGCCGTTCAGGATGAGGAGTGACGAGGCGTTGAGTGAGGATTTTCGGCTCGATCTTCTCCGAGCCAACTTTTCGTCCCGTATCGAGGGCACGAACGCCCTTGAGCAGAGCTTCCTTAAAGGTGCGTCCGATGGCCATTACTTCGCCCACTGATTTCATCTGGGGGCCCAAGCTCTCGTCCGCGCCCGGAAACTTCTCGAACTGCCACTTGGGAATTTTCACCACCACGTAGTCGAGTGTCGGCTCGAACGACGCCGGCGTCTTGCGCGTGATGTCGTTCGGAATCTCATCGAGCGTGTAACCCACCGCCAGCTTCGCCGCAATCTTGGCGATCGGGAACCCGGTGGCTTTCGACGCAAGGGCCGACGAGCGCGACACGCGCGGGTTCATCTCGATCACCACCATGCGCCCGGTTTCCGGGTTCACGCCGAACTGGATGTTGGATCCGCCCGTCTCTACGCCGATCTCGCGGATGACCGCGATCGAGGCATCCCGCATCGCCTGGTATTCGCGGTCGGTCAACGTCTGCGCCGGAGCCACCGTGATCGAGTCACCGGTGTGCACTCCCATCGGGTCGAAGTTTTCGATCGAGCAGATGATGATTACGTTGTCCTTGAGATCGCGCATCACCTCGAGCTCGTACTCTTTCCAACCCAGCACCGATTCTTCGATCAGCGCTTCATGAACGGGCGAGAGATCCAGTCCGCGGGCCAGCACTTCCATCAGTTCTTCGCGGTTGAAGGCGATGCCGCCACCCGTTCCGCCGAGGGTGAACGAGGGCCGAATAATAACGGGAAAGCCGATCTTGCCCGCGAACTCCAGCCCGTCTTTGAGATTGTTGACCAGCGCCGATTTGGGAACGTCAAGGCCGATCTTCTGCATCGCGTCTTTGAAGAACAGACGATCCTCGGCCTTCTTGATGGCCGCGATGTTCGCGCCGATCAACTGCGCGTTGTATTTGTCGAGCACGCCGCCGTCGGAAAGTTCGACGGCCAGGTTCAACGCCGTCTGTCCGCCCACAGTCGGCAGAATGGCAAAGCCCGCACCCGGAGACATCTCGCGCTCGATACGGATGATCTCTTCGAGATACTCGCGGGTAAGGGGCTCGATGTAGGTACGGTCGGCGACTTCCGGGTCGGTCATGATAGTGGCCGGGTTCGAATTGGCCAGCACCACCTCAAAGCCCTCCGCCTTGAGCGCTTTGCAAGCCTGCGTGCCCGAGTAGTCGAACTCCGCCGATTGACCGATGACAATCGGGCCGGAGCCGAGGATCAGAATCTTGGAGATGTCGTTGCGTCTAGGCATGAAGAATCAGTCGTTGGTCGTTGGCCCTCCAAAGCTAAGAGGTCCTCGGTTCGCTGCTTGTTCGAACTACCGCCGGACTCGGATGCTTTGGCACTTGGCTTTGAAAAAGCGCGCCTTCAGGCGCGCCGTAGTGCTGGTTGTGCGTCGCCGGTTCTCGGGTTGACCTCATCGCTCGTGCCCCAGGGGCTAAAGCCGTAAACGTGCGTGACTTTTACAGCGCACCTGAAAGCGCGCCCCCTTCAAAGCGCTGCACTCTTTCAACGTCAAAAGTCGTTATTTCATGGGGATGATTCTGGCGTTCGAATGTAATCGACCATCCCTTGAACCGTCATCACGACTTTGAAACCGGGCGCACCCTTGCTTGAAATCGCGACAGGCACGAACTGCTGCTTAAGTCCCATCTTGTCTACGACTGCTTCGTACCTTCCTTTAGGCGCATTGAATTGGAATCGACCGACAGAATCTGTCTGATGATGAGCCATCGCAACGATCCTTTCGGGCTTCCCCTTCCGCAAAACCACCTTTGCTTTGGGAATGACGGCACCATTTTCGTCAACCACGATTCCGCGAATGCGTCTTACTTCAACAGCTTTTTCCTGTTTTGGGTTCGCAACCGGGAACCCAAATTCCGGCAATGGTTCTTGCGCCGAAGCAACGGTCGTTGCCGCCATCATTGCGAGGGCGATCAATGTCAGACAAGCCCTCACCCCTTCCACTCCTCCATCATGCGCACGAAATCCTTGAACAGATAATGCGAGTCATGCGGACCCGGCGCCGCTTCCGGGTGGTACTGCACGCTGAATAGCGGCAAGTTCCGGTGCCGCAAGCCCTCGAGGGTATTGTCGTTCAGATCGATGTGCGTCAACTCGACCTCGTTCTGCGGCAGGGAATCCGGGTCCACGGCGAAGTTGTGGTTGTGCGCGGTGATCTCGATCTTGCCGGTCGCCATCTGCTTCACCGGATGGTTTCCGCCGTGATGCCCGAATTTCAGCTTGTAGGTCTTGCCGCCAAGAGCAATCCCGGTGAGTTGGTGGCCCAGGCAGATTCCGAAGATTGGCTGGCGGCCCATCAGCCGCCTTATGTTGTCCACCGCGTACGTGCACGGCTCCGGATCGCCAGGACCATTCGAGAGGAATACCCCGTCCGGTTTGAGCGACAACACATCTTCCGCAGGCGTTTGCGCAGGAATCACCGTCACTTTGCAGGCCTCTCCTCGAAGCTTGCGCAGGATGTTCTGCTTGATCCCGTAGTCGTAGGCCACCACGTGAAAGCGCGCGGGCTCGTCCTTCACGCCGACCACAGCCACCGGCTCGTGCGACCGCTCACCCACTTCCCAGACGTAGGGTCGCGTGGTCGAGACCACTTTGGCCAAGTCCGTGCCATCCATCTTTGGGATCGACCTTGCCTTCGCGACCAGCTTCTCGGCGTCCGGTTCGATGGTCGAAACCACGCCGCGCATCACGCCGTGGTCGCGTAGGTGCCGCACCAAGGCACGGGTGTCGATGTCCGCCAGAACCGGAATCTTGAATTGTTCCAGGTACTCGTCGGCTACCTGCTGTGAGCGCCAGTTCGAGCTCACTTTCGAGAACTCGCGAACGATCAGCCCCTCAATGTAAGGGTGCGTCGCCTCGTTGTCTTCCGGGTTGGTTCCGTAATTGCCGATCTCGGGGTTGGTGAGGACAACAATCTGTCCTGAATACGATGGATCGGTGAAGATTTCCTGGTAACCGGTGATGGAAGTGTTAAAAACGACTTCCCCGTAGCATTCGCCTTTGGCGCCGTAGCCTTTGCCTCGGAAGATGCGCCCATCTTCGAGTGCAAGGATAGCTTGCATTCCTGCTCCCGCGTGTGGATTTTAGAGATTTTAGCAAGGAAGCTGCGCCGCACCAAGCGTTCCGACGCTTGGCAGCACAGATTTCTGCGCAAATTCGGTGGAAAACTAAGCGGTAAGACCGAAATACCCTTAGCGCAGCCGTCCAAGCTTGTCCATCGGCCAGTAGCCAAAGACTGCCTTGCCAAAAATATAGCCCTCTTTCACCGGCCCAAAATCTCGGCTGTCTTGCGACATGCTACGGTGGTCCCCCAGCATGAAGTAGGCGTGCGGCGGCACCATGATCTCTGGATAGGACCGCTCGTCGGCATACGCCGGCGGCACATAGTCCTCTTCCACCGCCTCCCCATTCACGTAAACCCGGCCGCCATCGATGCGGACCTGATCCCCCGGTACTCCGATCACCCGCTTGATATAACTCTTCGACGGATCCCGCGGATAACGGAAGACAACGATGTCCCCGCGTTCAATCGGCTCCCACCGGTACACAAACTTGTTGACGAAAATCCGTTCTTGGTCGTCGAGCGACGGCATCATGCTGGTGCCTTCCACCTTCACCGGCTGGTACAGAAAAATGATGATGAACGCCGAGATGGCGAGCGAAATGATCAGGTCTCTGAGCCACACCGCCAGCACCGGCACGGAACGCCCCGGCATACTGGCACCCGGTTCCCTCACCGCTTCAATTTGGGGGGCCCCCAACCCTTGCATGATTCTCCCATTCTATATGGAAGTGCTGACCCGGATGAAGGGAAACCGCGCCGGCAACGGCCCGGAAACCCCGGCTTGGGCGCCTCAGAGGACAACAACTTCTACCCCTACGTTGTTTCGTCTAACTCCTTTGCGACGAGTGAACCAGTGGGTACCTGCCGCGGATGCGCCCAACCCCGGCACGGGTTACAATATGGTAATCGAGGATTCGTCGCTTATGTGGAAGCGTGCGCTGATCTTGGCATCCGTCTTTACCGTGATTCTCATCCTGTCCGCCCAGTGGGCCGTGTCGCAGCAAGAGGATCAGGGTGTTCCCGCCTACAATGCCGCTCCTCCGCCCAAAGGGAAAAAACTCCCACCCATCTTGCCGAAGGAGAACCTGTGGGCCGAAAACGCGCAATATCCCTTCCAGACGCAGGCCTACGAGCTCGCCGCCAAGATCCCGAACGTCTTGCACCAGCAGCCCTGTTACTGCTACTGCGACCGCGGCATGGGCCACAACAGTCTGCATAGCTGCTTCGAGAGCACGCACGGCGCACAGTGTGACGTCTGCATGAAAGAGCTGTACTACTCTTATGGGCAGACGAAAAAAGGCAAGACCGCGGCTCAGATTCGCA
This sequence comes from Terriglobales bacterium, assembly GCA_035567435.1. Lineage (GTDB taxonomy): Bacteria > Acidobacteriota > Terriglobia > Terriglobales > Acidobacteriaceae > Gp1-AA133. Next base: position 50,055 of record DATMPS010000046.1, read on the forward strand.
AAGGCATTATCAGCGGGGAGTGGAAGCAGGTCGACGTGCAAGCCGCCTCCACGATGAACTGATTGTGGCTAGAGTACCCCGTGGACGGGGCGTCCCCCGAGCCTTGTTTGACGCATGTTTTCAAAGCCGCGTATACCCTGCGCCCGGCCAATGCGCTAAAGCGGCGGCATCATGCCAAGGGCTCTAGTAAAATATTTAACTCAGCAAACCTAAGGCGGGAATAAGGAGTAGTTACGAAAAGTACAGCAAGTAAACCCACAGGAAGAGTCTTACAGATGGCTCAGAAACCTACCGTCAAGAAGTCGATTGCCGACGATCCGCGGATCGCTCAGGCCATTCAGAATTACGAGACCGGCCTCCGCGCCCTGCAGGAGCACAAGTTCGATAAGGCCAAGACCCACTTGCAGAAGGTGATTGGCAGCCCCAGCAAGGAACTCGCGGACCGCGCCGCGGTCCACATCAACACCTGCAACCAGCATCTCGACAGGGTGACCGCCCAGTTTAAGAATTCCGAAGAGCATTTCGACTACGCGGTCTCGCTTATGAACGTCGGCGATTATGTGCAGGCCCGAGAACACCTGGAGAAATTACAGAAGCAGTCGCCGAAAGCCGACTACGTCATTTACGGTCTGGCCGCACTCGACTGCATGACCGGCCACGTGGAAGATTCGCTGCGCAACCTGGACGCGGCCATCCGCATCAATCCGGCCCTGCGCTTCCAAGCGCGCAACGATTCCGACTTCCAGAACCTCGCCGAGGATCCGCGCTTTACCGAACTCCTGTATCCGGATCCTGGAGCGGACTCCGTTTCCGAGGTCGATAACCCGGACGAGACATACTAGGGAACTCTCCATGGACCCCCAGCAGCGGCCAGACCCGCTCTCCCGGGATAAGTTCGCTTCAGGCCCGCTGCGGGTCGTTGCCATCGGCGGCGGCACGGGCCTTTCTACTTTGTTAAAGGGCCTCAAGAGCTTTGTGCCCGCGCCCGGCGAGCCTTACCGCCCTGTGACCGCCCAACCGGTCATCGGCGAACTCAGCGCCGTCGTCACCGTCAGCGACGATGGCGGTTCCAGCGGCCGCCTCCGCAAAGAACTCAACATGCTCCCGCCCGGGGACATCCGCAACTGCATCGTCGCCCTTTCGGAAGACGAAGACCTGCTCTCTCAGCTCTTCCGCCACCGCTTCGACAAAGGTTCCGGTCTCGAAGGCCACAGCTTCGGCAATCTGTTTCTCGCCGCGCTCACTTCTATCACCAAAGACTTCCCGGAAGCCGTCCGCCTCTCTTCCGAAATTCTGCTTACCCGCGGGCACATCTATCCGGCCACCGCCTCCAACATCGAACTCGAAGCTCTCATGGAAGATGGCACGCATGTCCGCGGCGAAACCAAGATCACGGCGAGCAAGGGACGAATTAAAGAGCTGTTTCTGATCCCGCCCGACGTGTTACCTCTTCCCCAGACGCTCGAAGCCATCGCGCGCGCCGACGTCATCACGATCGGCCCCGGTTCCCTGTTCACCAGCCTGATTCCCAACCTGCTTGTACGCGGTATAGCGCAAGCCATCGTCAACTCGCCTGCCATCAAAGTCTACGTCTGCAACCTGATGACGCAGGCGAACGAAAGTCTGGGATTAACCGCGGCCGACCACATCCGCGCGCTGAATCGCCACGCCCAGGCCCAGCTCTTCGATTACGCCCTCATCAACCGCCGCCCCGCCACCAACGAACTTAACGCCAAATACGCCCTCGAAGGCGCCGCCCAGATCGTCGCCGACCTCGACGCCGTTGAGCAACTGGGCTGCTGTCCTGTGCTGGGCGACTACCTCGAAGAAGCCGGTGCGGCCCGTCACGCGACCGATATTGTGGCCCGCGACCTCCTGGACCTCGCCCGCCAAACCCCCGCTCCCACCCGTAAAACCACCCTGGAACCTGCTTCCAACCGCACGGAGTAATACCCGCTCTTACGCGGTATATTTGACAACGAATGCCTACGCCAACTCCACCCCGCATCGCCGTCGCCATCATGGCCGCCGGTAAAGGCACGCGCCTCAAATCGAAACATCCAAAGGTTCTGCACGAAGTCGGCGGCAAGCCACTTCTCGCGCACGTCATCGCCGCGGCCACCAAGGTCGTCACCCCCAGCGACATTTTCGCCATCATCGGCCATGAGGCCACCCACGTCCGCCGGGCAGTCGAGCATACGGGCATCAATTTCGTCCTGCAGGAAGACCAGCGCGGAACCGGCCACGCCCTCATGGTCGCCCGCGAGGCCCTCTCCTCCTACGATCACGTCGTTGTCCTCTCCGGCGACGCGCCGCTGATCACTTCTGGAACCATCGAGCGTCTCCGCGACTACCACCTGCGCAGGAAAGCTGGCATGACCTTGCTCTCGGCCGAACTGGCCAACCCCACAGGCTATGGCCGGGTCCTGTGCAGGTCTCCCCACAGCGACGAGGTTAAAGCAATCGTTGAAGAAAAGGCCGCAACTCCTGCCCAGAAGAAGCTTCGCGAAATCAATTCTGGTTTCTACGCCTTCGCCGTGAAGCCTCTTTATGCCCACATCGGGGAACTCAAGACCGACAACTCCCAGCACGAGTACTACCTCACAGACATGGCAGCAGTCCTGACCAAAGCCAAGGTGAAGGTCATCGCCATTAAGACTGAAGCTCCCTCCGAGATTCTCGGCAGTAACACGCGCGCCGAGATGGTGGAAATTGACGCCCTCCTCCGGATGGAGAAATGCCGCCAAGTCATGGCCGCCGGTGCGACCATCTTCTTCCCGCAAACTTGCGTCATCGACGCCGACGTTGAAGTCGGCGCCGACACTGTCATCGAGCCTTTCGTTCAACTTCTCGGAACGACCCGGGTCGGCAGCGACTGCCGCATTCGTTCCTACAGCATCATCACGAACTCCGACATCGGAGACGGCGTCACTATTCGCCCGGGCTCCATCCTCGACGATGCGCGCGTCGCCAGCGGCGCCGTTATCGGCCCCTACTCCCACCTCCGTCCCGGCAGCGATATTGGGGAGGGAGCGCATGTAGGCAATTTCGTGGAAACCAAGAAAATCAAGCTGGGCAAGGGATCGAAAGCCAACCACCTCACCTACCTCGGTGACGCCGAAATCGGCGCGGGCGTAAACGTGGGCGCGGGCACCATCACCTGCAACTATGACGGAGTGCACAAGCACAAAACCGAGATCGGCGACGGCGTCTTCGTCGGCAGCGACAGCACCCTGGTCGCCCCGGTGAAGATCGGGAAAGGGGCATACGTGGCCGCAGCGTCGTGCATCACTGAAGACGTCCCGGAAGATGCGCTCGCTCTCGGCCGCCCCCGCCAGACGATCAAGGAAGGCTGGGCCAAAGCCAAGCGCGAAGCGCGAGCCCCCAAGAAAGGTTGAAGGGATCCACAAAAGCAAAGGGCACGAAGTTTCGAGAACTCCGTGCCTCAGTGTCTCCTGGTAGGTTCTTGCTCCTACTTCGAAACCGCCGCAAACAGATCCGACTTCATCAGCGCCTGGAACTGCTTGTCGTCGGTCTTGAAATGCAGCACCAGCTTCGAGCTGTCGGAGTCGACCGTCAAGGCGTCGATCGCCACTTTCTCCACCGGCGACGCGCTCATCTTCTTATAGAGCATGCCTGCTTTCACCAGCGACGACATGGTCGCCGCCGTGATCGAATCCGAGGTAATCACATCGAGATTAAAGTTCACGCCGCTGGAGAAATCCATCGTGTACCGCGACCCCAGCAATCGCTTCTTCACCGTGTCATAGTCGGCCATCTTCGACGCATCGCCCAGCGCCGACCGCATCATATTCTGCGTCCCTTGTTGGTCCAGCAGGCTCCACACCGGCGAACTGTCTACCGCCGCCATCATGTCGGCCATCTGGGAATTCGAGTCCAGGGTCTGGGCGTAGCCGTCACGCGCGTCCAGTGCGCCTTTGATCGCCGAGTCGTCACCGAACAACAGCGTGTTCTCGTCTAGGAACGTCATCACCATACCGTTGCCGCCCATGCCATAAATGGCGGCATCGCGGTACTTCGTCGGCGCGATTTTTTTCAACTTCATCCGCTTCAGCACTACAGTGGACGAGAACGACCCCTGCGCCATACCGACAACCTTCACGCCCTGTTTGCCCTGGCGATAAGCCGCGAACGTGAGCTGATCCACGTCTCGCTCGGAATCGATCCCGACGCCTTTCAGCGCAGTCTCAAACTGCTTCAGGCTTTCCGGCAGTACCTGTTCCTTCAGCGCCATGGCCGACGGGGAATCGTGCAGCGCCCGGTAATCGACCGAAATCAGCTGTTGAATGTCGGCAGGCACCGCCGCGCGTGTCGAGCTACCCAGCGGCATCGCCCACGCCGCCGCCGCTATCAACACAAAACTTCCCAACTTCATCAAATGCTTCATAAAACCTCTGGGGAATACAGCCTTTAGATGCGAGATCCTGCAACTGCGTTAACCCGGTACGAATCAATTGTATGCCGCGAAAGGCTGTCTGTGGAGAAACGAAAGTACAGACGAGATGTTGACGGCTTGGAGACCCGGGCGAGACCAGCTATTTCTGTTTTGCGGTGGACTTGGGTGGCGGTCTGTTTTCTTCAGGCGCCTTCCTTGCCATGGCGTCCAGCCATGCCCTTATGTATCGGAAGGACTGACGGTTAGGCCGGTCTTCGATGTTGCATGATCGGGGTCAGGGAGCCGGCGGCTTGTCGGATGTTGATGTCAATGTACTCAGGTCCGAGCAGGCCTTCACTCGATACCTGTGCGCTTGCGTCATCGGGCACCTGGAGGTCGTACGGTGTGCTCAATCTCATGGCGAGCTGCGCGGGACAAGTCTTTTCGGTCAGGGCGTGCCCGCACCGTGTGACTCGCCCAGCCTCGACTCCTGCAACCGGAACGGCCGCTCCGACCCGAAGCCCCTGTACGTCCTCGAGACAAGCCGCCAGATTCACTACCTTTCGAGTGCGCGGGTCCAGACTCCGTAAATCGCCAACACTGCCGCTACGATGATTCCGAGTCTCAGCTTCCTGGCCGTCGCTAGCTCGATGCCGCCCCAGCTCTCTCGCGCATCTCCCGCACGAACCCTTCGTCCTTGATCGACGCCAGGTTGATCTCTACATTGGCCTGCGCCGCCTCGATGGCCGCGCGCGCCAGAGCTGACGCCGTCGTTAGATCCGACTTCATATTCGGATTCGTGATCGGCTCGAGTTTCTCGGCCAGCGCCCGCACTTCCCGAGCCCGCTCCGCCACGCCCAGGGGAACCCTTGTCGCCTGCTTCAACGCTGACTCGATGACCGCGTCACCGTCCGCCGCCTCCCGAGCTTGCTTATATGCCTTCATCACAGCGTTATAGGACTCGGCATCGGCATCGACCGCCGCTTTCAGTTCCTCCCGCAACTGCGCCAGCCGCCCAATCGCCGCGCTCAATTCGCTCTCGTACTGCAGATACGCCTTCTTGCCCCGCGCCATCGCCGCCACCATGTGCGCCAGCCCCGCCGCCATCGCTCCCGCTGCGGCGGCCGCACTCCCGCCACCCGGAGTCGCCGTCGGCGCCGCCAGTTGCTCCACGAACGGCTCCACGCCTGCGCGCAACCCGCCCACCGCCACCTTCCCGCCCATCACGGCCGCCAGTCGGTTCTCGAGAATCAAGGACGAATCGAAGCTCTCCACCTGCAGGAACCACTCCGCCGCCTGTTCCAGCGCCTTCTTCGGAATCAGCCCAACGATTTCGCTCGAAACCGGCGCCACCCCATACCGCGCCGCCTCCCGCTTCACATACTCGAACACCCGATGCACGGGCGTCTGCTCAAAATCTGTCAGGTTCATCGAAACCTGCGCCGTCCCGCGCACCAGGAACCCCGCGCCTTTCACAAACCGCAACCCGCCACTCGAAAACCGCACCGCCTTTGCGACTTTTTTTGCAATGTCGACATCCCGCGTATTCAGGAAGACGTTGTAAGCAATCAGAAACTTGCGCGCCCCCACTACGGTGGCTCCCGCTGTCGGATGGATGCGTAGCTCTCCGAAATCCGGCCGGCGCGTCGGTTTGGTCGCGATCTCGTCCCGAATCCCCTCGAACTGTCCCCGCCGGATGTTCTCCAGGTTCGTCCGCTCGGGCGTCGTCGCGGCGGCTTCGTACAGGTAGACCGGAATCTGAAACCGCTTCCAGATTTCCTCGCCCACGTGCCGCGCCATCGCTACGCAATCTTCAATCGAGACGCCATCAATCGGGATAAACGGCACCACGTCAGCCGCTCCCATGCGCGGATGCGCCCCCTGGTGTTTGGTGAGGTCGATGAGTTCCGCCGCCTTCCCTACGCCGCGAATGGCCGCCTCCTGGATCGCATCCCGCTCGCCGACGAGCGTGATCACGCACCGGTTGTGATCGGCGTCCATCTCGCGATCGAGCAGGTACACGCCGCTGACCTTCATCGCCTCGACAATGGCATCGACCTTCGCCTGGTCCCGGCCTTCGGAGAAATTCGGTACGCATTCCACCAGCGTAGACATAAGGAGGAAGAATATAAGGCGGGGTTCGGGCAAGGCAACTCGCCAGTAATCTTCGCCAGCAATCGAGGGGTGTCCCGGCCAATTCAAAGAGAGCCGGTCTTCTTGCGGATGAAACTGGAACTCAAGGGATGCAAAGAGGCAGGCTGCCGTCATCCACAGACACGCCGATGTGAACATGCCTATCCGTATTCTCCAGGAGTAGGTGTGTCCACAGTTTTGTGTAAACGGCTTCCCATCGCTTCAGTTCTGCATCCAGCACCGGCTGCCACTGTTCCCGGCGCTTCACGGCCGCATGTTAGCATTCCCCGCGCCAATTCCATCTACCGTGCACCAAACTTGCCAGTGGCTCGCGCCCGAATTACAATCCGCGACTGCAATCCGCAGGGAGATGCTCATGACCTCCGCCCCGGTGACGCCCACACCCGAAACGACGGCCCTCTCCGAGCCCGCACGCATCATCGACACCTTCATCGCCCCCAGCAAGACCTTCACCGACATTCGCCGCAGTGCCGCATGGTGGGGACCATTCCTGATCACCGTGATCCTCTCCCTGGTCTTCGTCTACGCCGTGGACACAAAGATCGGCTTCCGCAAAGTTACAGAGAATCAGATCGAGCGCTCCCCGAGAGCCTCCCAGCGCATGGACCAAATGCCGCGAGACGCACGCAACAACGCACTCGCCACACAGGCGAAAATCACTCGTAGCATTTCTTACGGCTTCGCTTTGTTCATTTTGCTGTGGAATTTGATCGTCTCTGCTGTCCTCTTCGGAACTTTCAGGTTAGTCCTTAGCGCCGACCTTTCCTTTGCCGCGACGTTTGCCGGGATCATGTACGCCGGCCTGCCCCAGTCCTTACGATCGCTCGTCGTCATCGGCTCTCTTTTCGCTGGCCTCAATCCCGATTCCTTTAACCTGCAGAATCCTGTCGCCACCAACCCCGGATTCTTTCTCAATCCTGCGGACTCGCCTTTTCTCTACAGCCTCGGCTCCTCGCTTGACCTCTTCATGATATGGACCCTAATCCTGACCGCCGTTGGCATCAGCAGCATCGACAAGAAGGTCAAGCTTTCGACCGCCTTGATAGTCGTGTTCAGCTGGTATGTTGTCTTCGCGCTCGGATCAGCGGCCCTGGCTACGGCTTTCTCCTAGTTCCTGGACACAGGGTCCTTTCGGGGGCGGCTTGCCCGCTTGACAACCGGTCCGCACCCGGCGCAGATTAATGCCCATGCCGGCTCCCCGCCCGCGTTTCTCTGGCCGCGGTTTCACCTGAATTCGCTCCTACTAAAACGCCCGTCGGTCGTTTCCCACCTCGCCCACATCACCATCGCCCTACGAGAAAGGACTGTTCATGCTGCGCCGAAGGCGTACTCTCTTCGTTGTCCTCGCGCTCACTCTTGCTGCATGTGCCCAGAGCGAACGTCATTTCACGTTTCACTATTCCTTCACCGTGAAAAACATCCCTGCGGGCAGCCAGGTTCACGTCTGGATGCCCCTCGCCCACTCCGACTCCTACCAGTCCGTCACTGTGCTCAAGAAAGAGGCCAACCTCAAACTCCGCCAGACCGAGGAGCCGGAATACGGCAACACGATCCTGTATGCCGAAGAGGCGAAGTCCGCGCGCTCCGACTACCAATTCGCTGTCGACTACGAGGTCCGACGACGCGAGCACGTCGCCCTGATCGGTGGCAAGCTCGCCCCCGGTACGCATCCCGAGAGTGTTCCTCAGGTTGGGCTTGCCCGCTACCTCGAACCTGACCGACTCGTCCCGGTCACTGGTGTTCCTGCGCAACTTGCGGCGGAACAAACCAAATCCGCTGCCACCCAACTCGAAAAAGCCCGCGCCATCTACGACTATGTCTTCACCACCATGCGCTACGACAAGTCGGGCACCGGTTGGGGACACGGCGACACGCTCTGGGCCTGTGACTCCAAGCGCGGCAACTGTACTGACTTTCACTCCGTCTTCATGTCGATGGCACGCTCCCAACACATCCCGGCGCGTTTTGAGATCGGCTTCCCCCTCCCCGCCGACAAGCATTCCGCCGAGATCCCAGGCTATCACTGCTGGTCCGGGTTCTATATCGACAACATGGGCTGGATCCCCGTCGATATCTCAGAAGCCTCGAAACACCAGGAAAAACGCGATTACTTCTTCGGCGCGCACGACGTCAACCGCTTTCAGTTCACCATGGGCCGAGACCTCACCCTCAACCCCAGGCAGGCCGGACCAGCGCTCAACTATTTTGTGTATCCCTACGTGGAAGTCGACGGAAAGGAATACTCGAACGTCTCGGTCAATTTCTCGTTCCAGGACGCCGATCCACCACCAAGCGGAGTGGCCGCATCGAATTAGTGCTTGCGCTGGAAGAGGGGCGGCAGGTGTCGCATCTTATTCAGTGTGGAGCGGACACACCTGTCCGCGCCTCTCTACTTCTTCGGAAAGAATCTCCCGATCCCCACGCGCACCTGAAATGTATTGATCCCCGGGTTCGGCGTCGCCAGACCCGCATTCGAGATATGCATATAGCGGGCTTCGACGCTCCAGTTGTATCGCGGTCCCAGCAGATGCATCCCCAGCACGCCGCTGGTGGTAAAGTTCACGGCGTTGGTTCCGGTCGGCACCGTGTGATTCGTAAACAACGTCCCGCCATCGATTTCCAAGTACGGAACCACCGGGCTCCGGGTGGCGAAGTTCCATTTCAGATCGATCGGATTGAATCCCACGCCATACGAAGTGTTGGCCGGCTGAAACACCAGAAAGAGCGGCACCGCGTCCACCGCATACTCAAACCGGCCATTCAAGAAACCCGGCCCATGGGGACGCGTCAACACCCACCCGTACCGCAACCCGGCGTTCCACACCCCGGTGCTCTTCGTTCCGCCGGGCACGGTGTATCCGCCGCCCGTCCACACCTGCACCTCATGTCCTCCATCCTCGGGCCCGGATTGCGCCGCGCCCAACATCGCGCCCAGCGTTACCGCGAGAAACACCAATAGCTTGACCACGCGTCTGTTCATATTGGAATGCTTTTCGCCGATCGACAGGACAATACAGGAACGGGCCCCAGCCAGCAACGCACCTCTACCCCAACCCCAATCCACCATCCACCGCCAGAATCTGTCCCGTAATAAAATGCGGAGCAGACGCAAAAAACAAAACCGCGACCGCGATCTCTTCCCCCGTCCCGTTCCGCTTCATCGGCGTCACCCGAGCCATTTTCCGCATGAATGCCTTCGCCGCTTTTTCTCCCAGATCAATCATGCCCGGCGCCACCGCATTCACCGCGATCTCGGGCGCCAGTGCCTTCGCCATCACCTTCGTCAGCATGTGCACCGCCGCCTTCGACGAGCAATAGTGCGCATGCGTGGCCCACGGCACCAGGCCGCCCAGCGACCCCATGTTGATCACCTTACCCCGCCGTTCGCGTAACGCTTTCAGCGCCTCGCGCGTCACCAGAAACGGTCCCCGCGTGTTCGACGCAAACATCGCATCCCATTCCGCCACCGTGATCTTCTCGAACTCTACTGTCTGGTAGTTCGCGGCGTTGTTCACCAGGATGTCGATCCCGCCCAGTTCCTTTATCGCCTGCTTGATCATACCCCGCACACTTTTCTCGCTGGTGACATCGCACCGCAAGGCAAACGCCCGCACACCCAAGCTCGCTAGGTCAATGACAGTGTGCTGCGCCTCGGCCGCCGAATGATGGAACGTAATCGCCACATCCGCTCCCGCCCGCGCCAGAGCCAGGGCCGAAGCCCGCCCCAGTCGCTTTGCCCCGCCCGTAATGAGCGCAGTCTTCCCCAGCAGCGGCGTTTCGTGAGTCTTTCTCATGGCTTTGGATTGTATCGGGTTTGAACTACCGAAAGGAGGAGCCGACGTGCGGGAAAAGCTCTTCTTACCGCTGAGGCCCGCTGTGGCGGATCAGAGAGAGTTCCAAGGCCCACTAGGACTTTTGTTGCATTTTGCTCAATCCGCCCCCGCGGCCTTCGTCATCCCCCGCACCTTCACGCTCTCGCATCCCAGCATCTCTACAAACACTGCAAACACTTCCGGATCCCACCATCCGCGCCGTACTTCTTCTTCCATCAGCGCCAGCGCCTCGACCGGCGTCATCGCCCTCTTATACGGACGGGCTGCAATCAGCGCATCGTACACATCTACAACCTGCAGCACGCGCGCCGTGATCGGGATCGCGTTCCCCTTCAATCCATCCGGATACCCTGTCCCATTCAGCTTCTCGTGATGGTGCCGGATGATCGGAAGCACTAGCTGAAACGACTTCAGAGGCGCACAGATCCCCTCACCCACCACCGGATGCCGCTCCACCAGCGCCCGCTCTTCTGCCGTCAGCGGCCCCGGCTTCAGCAGCACATGATCCGGCACCGCCACCTTCCCAATGTCATGCACCACTCCTGCGCGCCGCAGTGCCTGTACCTCCGGGCCATCCAACCCGATAAACTCGCCCAGCCTCCCCGACATCTCCGCTAACCGCTCGCAGTGCCCTTCCGTATGCGGATCCTTGCCTTCAATACTGCGCGCTAAAGCGAACAGCACTGCCTCCGCCCGCTCCAGCTCATCCGTGTAAGCCTTCTGCTTCAGCAGCGACTTCACCCGCGCAATCAGTTGTTCCCGGTCCACCGGCTTGGTCAGAAAATCGTCCGCCCCGGCCTGAATCCCCGCCAGCCGGTCCTCCGTCGCCGTCATCGCAGTAATCAGGATGATCGGAATCAGCCGCGTGTCCGCGTCATTCTTGATACGCCGGCATACCTCGAACCCGCTCAGCCGCGGCATCTTCACATCCAGCAGGAGCAGGTCCGGCTGCCCCCGATGGAACGCGCTCAGCGCTTCTTCCCCATCCGGCGCTGTCACCACCTCGAACCCCTCCAGCGACAGCAATCCCTCCAGTGCCGACAGGCTCGACTCGTGGTCATCCGCAATCAATATCGTTTCCGGCATTTGGATGGAACCCCCAGCCCCACTAACCAGTCACATTGTCCCCCAGTTCCTCGCCCGCCCGATAAGTACGCCCGTACCACCCCTCCCGATTCCCTTTTCCTCCCGGTTTCCCCGGTTTTTCCCTCGGTTTTACAGGATTCTTTACAATTCCCCCAATTGAAAACCGCCCAAAAACTGCTACACTCCGGCTACCTATGGACGTCCCCCGCAAAGTCCTGGTCTACACCCGCAAGGGCTGTCACCTGTGTGAAATCGTCAAGGAAAGTATCGTGAAACTTGCCCGCCGCGGTGGTTTCGTCTGGCAGGAAGTCGACGTCGACACCGACGACCAACTCCGCCGCCAGTTCAACGACGAAGTTCCCGTCGTCTTCATCGACGGCCGCAAAGCTTTCAAATACCGCATGGATGAACGTGAGTTCCTCCGCAAACTGGCCAGTTAAAGATCATTGAGGTTTGCGGATTCAGGATCCAAAGACGATGTTCACGCGCCTTCTGCTGCAAGATCCTGTCATCCGCAATTCGGGTAATTGAACTCTCTGTTACTTTGGTAATCTGTTCCAAGTGACCTTGATTCCGGCATAGTGACACGGTCCGCATTTCACTTCCGAGGTTTCAACATGTCTCTCCCCCTGTCCAAGCTCTGGCTTTCCAGCCTGTGGGCCGATGAGCAAGGTCAAGACATCGCAGAGTACGCCGTGATGCTTGCTGTGATTCTCGTGTTGGTGGTCGGCACGGTTCGCCTGATCGGGTCCAACGCGAACAACGTTTTCTCGCAGGCGGCCAGTTCGATGCAGTAGCGGCATGGACCGAAAGTGCCAACCACGATTGTCTCGGCGCACTACTCGCTAACAGCGCGAATCAATACCCATCTAGTCGGCGCCCGCATGGAGACAAATGCGGTTGCCTGCCTCACTGATTTCCATGAGATCGTGTGGCAGCACGCGTTGTACAACTTGCGAGACTCGGTCGAACACCTCGCGGATATCGAGAACGTCCGTAAGCGTGTTGCGAGGGCCGTTGAGAATTTCAAGGCGCGAAGCAAGAACGTGCTGCTGCGTCGGCTGATCACAAAGATGGTCCTCAGAACCCATGGGCGTGGATCATATCTTCCGACGGCCTAGTCATGCTGGCTGGATCCACGCCAACAACCGCGTGGTGAATGGCGCACGAGCCCCTTTATGAGGCTGACCATACAACCGCCAGAACGAAGAAGCTCAGGGTTGCTCATGCGCCGAACTTCCGCATGCCCGGTGATCCGGCTGAGCAATCGCTAGCAAATCCACCGACAAGCCGACGATTCGTCACTTTTGCCGGGAAGTCCGGGGGCGGCATTCGGAGAACAGAAGTTTTGCACACAGGCGAACGCCGCTACCCAGCTCCCCGCCGGCCAAGCGTTGACCCGGCGATCGGCTTGAAAGCATAACCGAAATGTCCTCCCGCAACACCCAGGGAACGGTCTGGGTGTGCGGTCACCTGGGCACCACGATCCGTACCGTTCCGAGCCCGTTGCAGAACCGGCAGCGCTCTCCCTCCATGAGCCTTCCGGTGCCCCGGCACTCAAAGCAGCTGGTCACGATCTGGAATTTGTGTTCGCCGCCTTCTGGGTCTTCCCGACCTTCCTTGACGATGTCGGCGCCGTGATACTTTCGCAGCCACGCCGAGAGCTTCGACTCGATTTTCTCCCGCTCCATAACCCCGATCTGGCTTGATTGGGAAGACCACCAACCGGGTATACAAGTGAAGCACACGAGTTTGGGGTAGTCGAACAGGGCGCCGGGGTCAGAGCTGCGAAAGAAATGCCGGCAGCAGGAGCAACGCTTGACCCCAAGTAGAGCGAGGGCCTCGACCAAGCCATTCACATCGCGCTCAATCCGTGACAGGGTTTCAAACACGGAGCTCTCGAGAGCACCCGCGGTAGTTGGGACGCGCGGGCTGTAGTCGGATCGTTCCATGGAACGCCTCCTTTTCATTTGGTTCGCTGACTCATTATCCTGGCGAACCGTACTTGCCGAACACCTCATGAGTCCCGTGCTCATCTTCTAGCGCTGCGCTTGCTGACTGCGCGCGCCGCTCACAAAGGCCGTGAATCGGCGCGCCAGTTCCGAAATCCGATCCGGTTGGCGCCGCCAGATTGCTTCTCTCGGGATGAGTTCCGCGCCAATGCCGAGCGCGACCGCACCGGCCAGGATGTAGTTCGCCGCCGTCTGCTGGGTCACCCCTCCAGCGGCAATCAGGGGAACGCCAGGGAACATGGCCTTCAAGGCCTGAATGTAGGTGTGTCCGCCCACCTGTCCGCAGGGGACGACCTTGATGAAGTCCGGGCTCAGCTTCCATGCGGCGATCACGTCGGTGGGAGTCAGGGTCCCCGGGATTGCCACAACTCCTTGCTGCACGGCAAAGTTCACGGTTTCGGGATCGAGTCCATCGCTGGTCAGAAACGTCGCTCCGGCGTCAAAGCAGCGGCGCGCGGTTTCTACATCGGAGACGCTGCCAGCGCCCACGATCACGTCCGGGGCATTCTTCACGAGATCGGCAATCACTAGGGCTGCGTCGGGCACAGTCACCGCAATTTCGACGATGGGGATTCCACCTTGGGACACGGCCTGAGTGGTAAAAAGCGCATCCTCCATGGAACGGGCACGAACAGCCGGAATGATCCCGAATTCCTCGATACGATTGCGTACTTCCTGCTTGTTCACGGTGCCAACTCCTTAGGCGTTGCCGATCCAACTGACGGTTTGTGCGCTCCCGTGCGGCCAACCGCAGCTGGGAAACTCACGGCAAAGACCTCACTCCTATCGCTTCTCGCAATTGCTCGAGCGCGAGCAGATAGGACGCCAGCGACTGGCGGTACGCCAACTGCGTCGCGCGATAGCTTCTTTCAGCATCAAGGAAATTCAGCAGGCTGGCACCTCCGTGCCGGTAGGCGTACTCACTGATGTCTCGGTCCTTCTGCGCCACATCGAGATAGCCGGAACGAAAGAGAGTGACCACCTTGTCGTTCGACCGCAGAGCCTCGTATGCGTCGCGCACATCAGTCAGAGCCTGACCGTGGGTCGCCTTCTCTTGCTCCTCCGCTTGCGTAATAACGAAGCGCGCGCGTGCGATCTCTCCCTGGTTGCGGTTAAAGATTGGCAGCGGAATGCTCCCATAGACCGTAGCGGCGTTGATTCCGTTCACGTGGGAGTAATTGCCCTGAACCGTAACGTCTGGTTTGCTGATCGATCTCTGCAGCTCATATTGACTGTGGGCAGCCGTTACGCCTTGCTGGGCGGCCCGGAGGTCGGGTCGGTTCTGCAAGGCTTTCATTTGAAAATCTTCAAGGTTGCCCGTGAGGGGCTGATAGTCGAACGCTCCGGCCACGTCGTAGTCGGGGGAAACGGACTCATATCCCAGCAACTGTCGCAAGTCGGAGAGCGCCTGGACTCTGCCAAGCTGCGCCTGCTCGAGGTCGGTCTCAAACTGCAGCACTTGGAGCTTGATTTTCAGGTAATCGTCCTCGCTGATGGCGCCCGCCTTGAAGCTGGTCGCGCTGATTTCTACTGTTTTCCTGAAACTTGTTAGATCCAGTTGTGCAAGTTCCAGAGTCGATTCGGCCAGTTGCGCGTTGACGAACAGCGTGGCCACGCCGAAAGTGAGGCCGCGTTCGTTGTCGGCTACGAGCGAGCGAGTCTGCGCGGTGATGTCTTTGGCTGCCCGCAAGCGCTGCTGACGCTTTTTGCCACGCTCGATGAGATAGCTAAGCCCTATATCGCCTTCTGTGTTGTTGTTCAGATAGTCGTTTGTGGGCACATTCGGATAAAGATTCGGGTTCTGATGCGAAGGCGAACCGAGAGGCAAATATTCCCAGTCTGCGAAGAGTGTAGGGTTCGGCCGCAGGTTCGCCGTGATCTCCTCCGTCTGGCTCTGCTGAATCGTGGTTCGTGCCGCGAGCATATTGTGGTTGTGCTGCAGCGCCATCTGGATGGCTTCGTCCAGAGTGATCCGGACCGGGCCCTGGGTCTGAGCGGCCACCGGGGGCGCCAGCAGGACTCGGACCAGCAAGAATCCAAGCAGGCCGCGCAGGCAGCCTTGTTTCGATCGCGACGGAGTCTTAGCTCTCAAGAGATGCCTCCGGCTCGGGGAGTTCATCGCGATCGCTGGCGAACCAGACATAGAGAGTGGGCAGAAGGAGGATGCTCATGACCAGATCAGAAATCAGGCCTCCAACGATGACGATCGCGAACGGCCGTTGCGAGTCGGAGCCGATGGCATGCGAAAGAGCGGCCGGCAGTAACCCGAGAGTCGCCACCAGCATGGTCATCATGATGGGGCGCAGCCTCAGGACTGCGCCTTCGACGGCGGCCTCGACGATGGTATAGCCCCGCGCGCGAAGCTGATTGATGTATTCGAGCATGATGACGCCGGTCTGAACCGACACGCCGAACAGCGCCAGGAAACCGACGCCGGAGGACACGCTGAAGTGCGTGCCGGTGACCAACAAGGCCACCAATCCGCCGATCCGAGCCATGGCAACGTTGGAGAGGATCAGAAGAGCCCACTTCGAGGACTTGAACATCGTGTAAAGGATGATGTAGATCACCAGGATGGTAAGCGGCACGACGATCAACAAACGCGCTTCCGCTCGTTTCTCGCTTTCGTATTCGCCCGACCAACCGACGTGGTAACCGGGCGGCAGTTTCACTTGATCAGCGATCCGCTTGATCGCTTCCTCGACCGTGGAGCCAAGGTCTCGGCCGCGCACGTTGAACGTGATGGCCACGTAGCGGCTATTGCCTTCACGGTAGATGTCATAGGCGCCGTCCTTCACCTCGACCGTCGCCAACTGAGCCAGAGACACCCGCTCGCCGCTGGGTGATACCAGGCGCACTCTCTCGATGGCTTCCTGAGTATTGCGGTAGGGCTCCTGGTAGCGGACCACCACGTCGTAGCGTTGCTCGCCAATCAGCACTTGGCTGACGGCATTTCCGCCCACCGCCGTCTGCAGCGCGTCTTGTATTTCTGAGACATTGATGCCGAAGCGCGCGGCCTGGCGGCGATCGATGGTGATGTCGAGGTTGGGCTGACCGAAGTCGCGTAGGAGCTTGACGTCGTGCATACCCGGGATGGCCGACAGGACAGTGGTTACCTCCTCACCCTTTTCCTCCAGCAGCTTCAGGTCGTCGCCAAAAATCTTGAGCGCGAGCGCTCCCTTCGTGCCGGTGAGGGTTTCACCGACGTTGTCCTCGATGGGCTGCGAAAAGTTCCAGATTGCGCCCGGATACTTCTGTACCGCCCGCTCCATCGCGGCGATCAGCTCGTCTTTATTTTCGTGAAAAACCCGACGCCACTGGTCGTGCGGCTTCAGGTCGACAAAGTATTCGGTGTTGCCGAACCCGCCTGTATCGGTGCCGTCATCGGGGCGGCCGACTTCCGATACCACCTTGGTCACTTCCGGAAAAGACGCGAACACATAGCGCTCGTTGGTGGTGAACTTCTCGCCTTCGGAGAGGCTGGTGCTATTGGCGAGCGTGCCGCGCGCCCAGATCGCGCCTTCATCCAGATGTGGCAGGAACTCCGAACCAATGATGCCGCTAAATGCCAGGAACAGGCTAGCCACTAACGTCGCCCCACCGACGCCTACGGTAAGCACGCGGTGGCCAAGGCACCAGCGCAAGCAACGGCGGTAGCGTTCGGTCAGGTAAGTCATGGCCGGGTTGTGCCACTCGCGGGCTCCACCGCGGAACAACACGCTGGCCAGAACGGGCGCGATCAGGATGGAGAAGGTCAGCGCGCCCAGCAGCGCGAAAGCAACGGTCAGCGCCATCGGCCGGAACAGCCGGCCTTCCACGCGCTGCAAGCTGAAGATTGGCACGTAGGCCGTGATGATGATGGCTATCGCGTAGAACACGGGTCGCTGCACTTCGTGGGCAGCTTCGCGGATGGCTGCGGCCGGGGCCTTCACTACCATTGTGATGCGCCGGCTGCCCGTCCCTCCAGAATGGTTTTGCAACCGGCTCATGTGGCGCACGATGTTTTCCACCATCACGACCGCGCCGTCGACCACCATGCCGAAGTCGAGCGCGCCCAGCGACAGAAGATTCGCGGGAACCTTGCTGAGGTCGAGCCAGATGGAAGCAAACAACAAAGCGAACGGTATCGTCAGGGCCACGATGAACGCCGCACGCGCATTTCCCAGGAACAGGAACAGGACGATGGTCACCAGAATCATCCCTTCCGCGAGATTGTGCATCACCGTGTGGGTGGTGAAATGCAGAAGGTCGCTGCGATCAAGCATGGGAATGACCTTGACGCCGGGTGGCAGAATGCCGCTGTTGAGTTCCTCGACTTTCTTGTGAATGGCCGCGAGGGTGGTTTCTTCTTCGGCCCCCTTGCGCATGAGTGCGACGCCCTGGATGACATCGGGTTCATCAACGATCAGCCCGTCTTCCATGTGGTTGGCGCGCGCCATATGGCCCAGGCGGATTTTGGGACCTTGGGTAACCTCAGCGATGTCCTTGATGCGGAGGGCGGTGCCGGCCTGTGTTTTCAGGACGGTTTGCTCAATGTCCTGCACGCCCCCAATGAGTCCGAGGGCACGCACGTTCATCTGCTGCAGGCCCACTTCGACGAAACTGCCGCCCGCATTGATGTTGTTATTCGCCAGCTGCTGCTCGACCTGTCCGATGCTCAGGCCGTAGGAGACCAGCTTGTTGGGATCGACGCGAACCTGGTACTCACGCACCGTGCCGCCAAAGTCGGAAACGTCCACCACGTTGGGAACGGACTTGAATTGCTTGAGGAGTACGAAGTCTTCGAGAGACCTCAACTCCATCAAGTCATAGCGCGGATTTGTGCTTCTGATGGTGTACCAGTAGATCTGGCCGGTGGTGCTCCAGTCGGTCCCGATCTGCGGCTGCAGGTTCTGCCCGGCAGGAAGATTGACCTGGGTGAGCCTTTCCAGCACCTTCTGCCGATTCCAGTCGTTTACGGAACTGTCGTCGAAAATCATGATGACGAACGACAGGCCGAAAATCGATTCCGACCGCAGATAGGTCATGTGAGGCATCCCGGCCATCTGGATCTCGATGGGAATCGTGACTTGCTGTTCCACCTCTTCCGCGGAGCGCCCCGGCCATTGGGTGATGACGGTGACGTAGTTGTCGCCGATGTCGGGATAGGCCTCCACGGGCAGGTTGTGAAACGAGACGATTCCCCAGCCGAGCAACAAGACGGCGACCGCCAGCACTACGAACTTGTTGTTCAGCGCAAAATCGACGAGAGCCCGGATCATTTTTTGTTTTCCATGACGTCTTTCACGGCACGCGTGACTCGGTGAACAAAGCTGCGGACGTCTTCGCCAACCTCACTGCGCCAGAACGTGGTCTAGCACCAGGGCGTTCGAGACCACTTGCTGCCCCGGCTTGAGGCCCGACTTGACCTCCTGCAGACTCGTGTTTTCCTGTAGGAAAGGGCCCGTCCTTACCTCCAGGCGGCGGAACTTCCTGTCGGGTGCTGGAACGAAAACAAAATCGCGATCGTGCATGTGTAAGACAGCGGACGCGGGCACGACAGTGTGCATCTCCTGCGTTTGCCCGCTGAAGGTCGCCCTTGCGAACATGCCAAGCCGCATGTTTCCCGGATTCTGAACTTCTATGCGCACCTTAGCGGTACGGATGCTCGGATCGAGGATGGCGCCGATGTTGCTTACCCTGCCTTTGAACGGGCGGTCGGGAAAAGCGTTCAGGATGATCTGCGCAGTGTCCCCGAGCTGAACATTGGCAAGATCGTTTTCGTACACGTCACAGACGATCCAGACGGAGGAGATATCCGAAATCGTGAACGGGCTGGGCGACGAATAGGCCTGGACGGTCGCTGCATTCGTCACTTCCTGATCGGTAATCACGCCCGAGATGGGCGCGACAGTGTCCACGATGCCCATGGGTTTGTCCGGATCATTGCCTAGCAGCCGAAGATGCTCAGTCGCTGTCTCGAGGGTGACCTT
>DATMPS010000047.1:0-2754 GCA_035567435.1 Terriglobales bacterium
CAGATGGTGGCCTCGATTCAACGCGTGGCCGATACCGCCAAAGTTCTGCTCGACATCTCCAACCGCTCGCGCGAAGAAGTGCACAGCGGAATCAACACCATGGAGAAAGCCACGGACGGACTGAACAAGATCAACATCACCATTCGTTCGTCCGGCGAAATCATCGATGTGCTGGGACAACGGGCCGATGACATCGGCAAGATCATCGAGGTCATTGACGATCTGGCGGAGCAGACCAACCTGCTGGCGCTGAACGCAGCCATCGAAGCGGCCCGAGCCGGTGAGCATGGCCTGGGATTCGCCGTGGTCGCCGACGAAGTCCGCAAGCTGGCGGAAAAATCGGCGCAGTCCACCAAGGAAATTTCCGAGCTCATCCAGAGCATCCAGAAAGAAGCGCGCAAAGCGGTCGAGAACATGGAGCGCAGCACCGGCATCGTCAACGACGGTCTCGGCCTGGGACAGGAACTCAACGGCGCCCTGCGCAAGATCTCGAACGTGGTGACCGAGGTCTACAAGTTCGCCCAGGAGATCGGGGCCGCCACCAACGAGCAGTCGCATGGTTCATCGCAGATCGCACGCGCTACCACTCGCTTGAACGAAATCACGCACGAGATCAACTCCGCGGTTGAGGAACAGGCTTCCGGCGCCCAGGCTGTGGTCAAGGCCATGGAGCGCATGCGAGAACTGGTGCAACAGACGACGTCCGGTTCGACGGAACTGGCGGCCTCGGCCGAGCAAATGTCGAAGATGTCCCGCGAGTTGCTGGATGCCATGCACCGCTTTGCTCTCGAACAGACGGAGCGCGTTCCCTCGCGCTACGAAGAAAAGGCGGCATCCGGCGCCAAGCGTGCCGCTGCCGGCGCTCGGGCCTAGTGTCCACCATGAACCCTGAATTGCAGATTGTCGGATTCCAGGTGGGGCGCGAGACCTACGGCGTTCTTATCACGTCACTGCACGAAATCGTGCGCGTGCCTGAAATCACGGCTGTGCCTGATGCTCCTGACTACATGGAAGGGGTGATCAATCTACGGGGCAAAATCGTCTCGGTTATTGATCTGCGCAAGCGCTTTGGCGAGCCCAAGAGAGCTCTGAACCGCCGCAATCGCATTCTGGTGGTGGAACACGGCGGACGTCTTTCGGGGCTGATCGTCGATTCCGCGTCGGAGGTCATCAAGATTCCGGCGGCTGAGATCGAGCCCTCTCCGGCGACATTGCAAGAGGGCGGTCTCAACTGCGTGACCGGGCTGGGCAAGTATCGCGGCCGCTTGATTGTGTTGCTGGATATGGCCAAGCTGCTCGACAGCAGCGCCCGAAAAGAAGCTATCGACCCGGCAAACGGTGACGCACACAGCGCTGCTGCAGCCAAGTAAAAGTCCTTCGATGAAGGGATTGGGACGAACCGGAACTCATGGGCACATCCAGCATACCTGCGCAGTTTTCCGAAGCTGAGCTGAAGCTTCTGCAGGTGCTCGTCTACCAGGAGTGCGGCATGCACTTCGACGAGCGGCGTACCCATTTCCTTCAGGACCGTCTGCAACGTCGTTTGAAGGAGTGCCAGCTCGATTCGTTCTACAGCTACTATCGCCTGCTGATCAGCAAGGAAGGCAAGGCCGAGTTGGCGCGCCTGCTGGAAAATCTTACGGTCAACGAGACCAGCTTTTTCCGCAACAAGGCCCAGTTGGATTTGTTCCACAAACACATCCTTGACGACCTGATGCGCCGCAAGCAGGCGCAGCGGGATTACTCGTTGCGTATCTGGAGCGCCGGCTGCTCCACCGGCCAGGAGCCTTACACCCTGGCTATGCTCATTGCTGACAGCCTGGCTTACTACTACCTGCGTAATCCGCAGTCCGTGACCATGCCGTCGCCCAAGCCGCTGATCCCACCGCCCTGGAAGGTCGAGATCATCGCTAGCGACATCAGCTATTCCGTCTTACGCGCAGCCCAGGAAGGCATCTATTCCGAAACGCAGATGGCGACCGTGGATTACAGCTACCGCTTGCGCTACTTCGACAAGGTCGGCGAGCGCTACGCCATCAAGAAGGCACTGAAAGAAGTTGTCCACTTCGACTTCCACAATCTAAAGACCGAATACCTGCCGCAGCGCAATGACGTGATCTTTTGCCGCAACGTCATGATGTATTTCGACGAAGCTGAACAGAAGCGTTTGCTGGAAAAGTTTGCGCGCTGTCTCAATCTTCAGGGCTACCTGTTCGTCGGACACGCTGAAAGCCTGCTGGCGCTGACCAATAAGTTCGCCATGGTCCATCGCAACAGTGGGACTGCCTACCAGAAGGTCGAGGTGACGGCGTGACCCAGTTTTCCGATGAGCGCGGCGCTGAAATGCGGGAACTCTTCTTCGAGACCGCGCAGGAATTACTGCAGTCGCTGAACGAAGAGGCGCTGAAGCTGGAACGGAATCCGGCGGACGGGGAACTTGTGCGCAGTATCCGTCGCATCGTCCATACCATCAAGGGCGACGCCGCGGCTTGCGGCTTTCGCGAGTTGAGCAATGCCGCGCACGAACTGGAAGATGCACTGGCCTTGGAATCCGCGTCCGCTCACGGAAGCCTGGCAGAGGTCGCTTTCACCGCCGCTGACACCTTCGGATCCATGCTGGCTGCCTACCGCCGGAAGGGGAAGCTGCCCTCGTCCGCGCCTTTGTCGAAAATGATTCGCGAGCTGGCCCAGCAACCCAAGGGCAAGGGGAAGAAGCGCTCAAAGAAAGCGGCCAAAGCGGCCGTCGTCCCTGCT
>DATMPS010000048.1:0-33223 GCA_035567435.1 Terriglobales bacterium
GAGTTCCTGACCTGAAACGGATTGCGAGCGAGCCTTGGGTTGGTATGGCACAGCTTCAACAAGAGCGAAATCGCGCTCTCTTCGGAGTGCACGGAGCAGTACGCTCAAAAAGTGCTTGACAGGGATCCACATTGTCAGAGACGCGATGTTACGACAGTTGAGGACCGGCTAGTCCCTGTTGCACCCGTGCTTCGCAACGTGATCCCCTAGCGAACGCTGAATGTGGTGAACCTTCCTCTCGGCGGCTTTGGCCTCTCGGTTCTTGCCCGGAACGTCCTTGACCCCGTACCACTCCTCACGGGCCGCCCTTAACCGTCTTTGCAGGTCGTCCCTTTGCTCGCAGGCTTTCATGGGTTCTGGAGTAATAGAGATATTTCGACAGTTATACTGCACGTGTACGGGACGACGATGATACGCGGATTGCTACACGTGCTCACAGTGCTGTTGATTCTCTGTTTGTGCAATGGGGATGCTCAGACACGGGCACCTTCTCTATCGGCTACGCCTACGGATGCAAAACCTGGGGTAAAGGTACAACACGTGTCCTTCGCAACCGAGGATGGTGGGCTCATCTATGCCGACCTGTACGGAGAAGGTGATCGGGGCGCAGTGCTTGCGCACGGTGGGCGCTTCACAAAAGAGAGCTGGCAACCACAGGCGCAGCAGTTAGCGAGGGCGGGTTTTCACGTCCTGGCATTTGATTTCCGCGGCTTCGGCCAATCGCATGGTCCGGGCGATTCAGACATGTTTACAGCCCCCATGCAGCTCGATGTGCTGGCCGCCGTTCGTTATCTCCGCAAGAACGGCGCGAAGACAGTTGCAATAGTGGGTGGCAGTTTCGGCGGCAGTGCGGCGGCGGACGCCTCCATTGCCTCACAACCCGGCGAAATCAACGGATTGGCGCTGCTCGCGGCAGATTGGAATGGTCCTGCGGAACGACTCAAGGCGCCTTTGCTAGTAATAGTCGCGCGGGATGACGCAAACGATGAGGGACTCCGGCTACCCCGAATACGAGCTTGGTTTGACAAGGCCCCGCAGCCAAAAAAGCTGCTCGTGCTTGAGGGTTCGGCTCATGCTCAGTTCCTATTTCAAACGAATCAATCAGATCGCGTAATGAGAGAATTGCTCCAATTCCTTTCCGCTAACCAGCGCAAGTGACAAGCGTTGACTGACGAAATTAGGCCATTGCACAAGCGTGCGCTTTTTCTTCTGCCTTTTTGGGAGTCAGTGAGTGTAACCGCGATTTATCGCCAACTGACGCCCAGGGACGCCGCCAACTTCCACATCTTCATTGACTTCCCCTAGCCCCGGTCCTAAGATTTCAGCCCAATGACGGGCGGGACCATCCCGCACTACCGCATTATCGACTCTGAATCTGCCAGCGCCATGTCCCGAGTCCATCTTTCTATTTTTGTGCGACCGATTGGCGTCTTTCCGCTCCTCATACTGATTCTGAGCGGCTGCTATAGTGGATCGCGCCCACCGCACCTTGGCAAGGTGGCCCCCGATTTCAGTGTCCAAGATTCCGACCACAAAGTTAGCCTCCGTGATTTTCGTGGGAAAATCGTAGTCTTAAACTTCTGGGCCACTTGGTGTCAACCTTGCGTTGAAGAGACGCCTTCTCTGGTGCAAATGGATCAGCGGATGAAGGACAAGGGCATCGCCGTGCTCGGCGTTAGCATCGACGTGGATGCCGATGCCTATCACAGATTCTTGAAGGAGTATAAAGTTGGCTTTGTAACCGTGCGCGATCCGGAACAAGAGAGCGCCACTCTTTATGGAACCCACGGTTGGCCGGAAACCTATATCATCGACCGCAATGGAGTGGTTCGACGCAAGTTCATCGGCCCCGTCGATTGGACCCAGCCCGAAGTCGTAGACTTCCTCACCAAACTCTGATGCTGTGCAGTGCTTCGCTTATGCCTCAGTCGTCCGCAGAGAAACAGTCAAGTGACACTATCAGGCGTTTACGCTCAGCGTCCCTTGCGCGAGGCCTTGGGCTACGCGTGAAGACTTTGCGAGGCAGCGGCTCCGACCGGTTGCTTCCGCCTGTGCCAGTAACCCAATACAGCAAAAAGAAGGACGGCAGGCACGCCGGTCAGTCCGCAAGCGATAAAGAAAATGCCGTAGGCATGAACGAGGCCGTGCGTGGTGCTCAGACTTTCGACCTCAGCGCCCGAAAACCCCTTCAAGATCTTTCCCAGCCAGGCATAGGTTGAACTCAAAAGCGCATACTGCGTGGCGGTGTATCCAATGTTGGTGAGACTCGACATGTATGCTACAAGCGCAACGCCTGCAAAGCTGATGCCGAAGTTATCAGCTGCCATGACCAGCGCGAAGAGACGAATGGTCGTGCTCGCGAACGCGAGGATGGCATACGCGGCAATCGCAACAGCCTGCAGAATGCCCCCGATGACGAGCGCGCGCATGTAGCCAAGCTTCAGCGAGCAGAATCCGCCCGCTGCGATGCCTGCAAACGTAGCGATGAGTCCGATTGAGCCGCGCACCGCTCCGACTGTTGCCTTCGAAAGACCGATGTCGTGGTAGTAGGGGTTCGCTATCGGACCCATGATGAAGTCCGGCAACCGGTACAGGCTGATTGCGGCCAACATCACAAGCGCGAGCCAGCCATGTGCGCGGAAAAAAGCGATGAACGGTCCCACCACAGCGTCAAATAAACCGCGCAACGTCCACAGAGGTGTTTCGCGAACTTTTTTATCCATCACCGCATCGGCGCGCTCCGGTTCCTTTGCAAACCAGGTCGCGATCATTCCAACGACCATGCATGCACTGTAAATACCGTAGGACATGCGCCAGCCTGCGGTCGCTGCCACGATAAGGATCACGGAATCCGTAGCCAGGAGCGCAAGACGGTAGCTGAACTGATAGGCAGACGCGAGAAGGCCTTGTTCTTCTCCGTCGTCTGCCGATTCAATTCGCCAGGCGTCGACCACAATGTCCTGTGTCGATGAGGCAAACGCGACCACGAGCGCAAGAGCGCCAAGCCGGCCGAGCCCAGCTTTCGTGCCAGCTCCACCCATCGCGAACAGCGCCAGCCCGACGAGAATTTGCGAGAACATCATCCATCCGCGCCGATGTCCAAGCCGCTTAAACAACGGCAAATCGACGCGATCTATTAAGGGCGCCCACAGAAACTTCAGCGAATAGGCAATGCCCACCCAGGAAAGAAACCCGATCGCCGTCAGGGAGGTGTGTTCATCGCGCAGCCAGTAGCCGAACGTATTGCCGACCAGGAGAAAGGGAAGGCCTGAAGAAAACCCGAGCAACAACATCGCAAGTGTTTTGGGCCGCAGGTAATCGGCGAACCGGTGCTTGTGCGGATTCACGCCGTCATTGTCTACCGGAGGCTCACGAAACTCAACCATGTGCTCCAGCTGCCTTCTGCCGAGCCAACGAGTCAAATCGCGATTTATCGTCAACTATGGTGCCGCCCTGTTCGTGCCTCGGTTCAGGTATTCAGAGAGAGTCGGAGCATTCGGGAACAATTTCACCCCTACTAGGAAATGAAGGATTGCTCCGCTGATGAGCACTACAGGAACACCCACCCATGAGACAAGTTGCAGGGCATGTACTCGCTGCTTGTCGGTCGGGGTCACGTATACGGTCTTGCCATGATCTTCGAGTGGCTCAGTGTGAGTAGCCGTCGGTTCAGGTGAACCGTTCTTAAACGCCGTTCCGAAAAAGTAGAGCGACGCAACACCACAGACCCACGCGAGCATGAACACAGTCGTGTAAGTCACTTTTGTGACCCGCTTCCAGTTCGGCTCCGATAACTCTGCTGAGGACGGGGCATGTGCGGGTTCAAGCTCTCGTCCATATTGGTCGATGATCATGCAGTCGGAGGCAAACTCGGTTTCGGAGCCATAGACCACCTTGAGCGATTGCAGAATGCCGAACAGGCCTATACCGAGGCCAGCCAAGTACCACGGAACGATATGACCATTATTTGGCGGGGCAAGCGGAGTCGCGGAGTATAGGAAGATGGAGATAAAGAATATGCCACCAAGTGCGTAGAGCACATTCACTGGCTTTATCCCCGGCCATTTCCAGTGCTTCTTCTGTCGATGGTAACGGGACACAAGGACAATGAGTGCTGCGATGGTAACCGCGATTGTAAGCTCCTGTCGCACGGTCAAAGAACCGCCAGCGAGCATCATCACCATCATGGAGATGTGATAGCCAAACATGAGCCTCATATCGAGGGACATTTCTTTCCAGTTCTTTGGGTATCGAACGTCAGCCATCTGTGGCCCTCACTTCAACCCGGATGCTCTCTGGAATTGGACCCTATCATAGCGCTACGTTCTCAACTGGCGAAACCAGGCGATTTCACTCACAACCAAGGCTGTTGATGAAAATGGCCACATTTCTGCAACAACCGACACCGCTGATTTTGGAGTGGCGTAGTTTGCCGCTCAGGGCCGCTCGGCGGAACTGGTCGGGAAGGACAAGACCGCGGTGGCCGCAACGGGTGCGCCCATGTACGTTGCCGGACGAAAAGTCGTGAAGATGAGAGAGTTCTTAATCTCAGACGACAAACCCTTCACGCCGTTCCGACCGTTCGAGATGACGCGATAGTTCGACACCCGCCCCTTTGAATCTACATGCGCCTCGACAACTACTCCATCAGCGTGAACAGATGCTGACTCCAAGATTGGTGGCGTGTAGACCAACACATTAGGCGAGGCCACGGGAATGGAACGTCCAGCCAGAAAGCCGAAAAGCGCACCAAACATCAGTGCCACAACGAGCAAACCGACTTGAGACCTAATCCGTCGTAGTGTTTCCATAGAGAGATAGACTCCGATCAAGCTCTCCAAGTTCCCGACAGCGGATTGTTGTTGAAATCAGGCGTTTACGCTTAGAACCATTCGGTTATTAACGTAATCGGCGATATTACAACTAGCAGCCACATTTCGCTTCCGAGTCGCCTACTAGCCGCGTAGAACATCAGCTGCTGGACAGAAAATCAGTGAGGTTTCGGAGAATTTGGGTCGATCTCTGGGCGGGTTACAGCACCATCAGGTGCGACATAGTAAGCGGCGGTTGGCTGCGTGCCCCGCTCAAAGCTCAGAATGATTCGCCCGATGAAACCAGCAGGATCGGGCTTTGCGATCCACTCGGGGCTTCGTGAGGTCGGTTCCAAATCGAGAAGGCAGCTGTCCATAAGGACGGACAGAGTCTCGTGCGGAATAGTTTCAAGAGTGACTACATGAACGAAACGCTCGCCGGTCTCGCTGGCCCCGCAATGGCCCTGAATATTTCCCGGGTTGGAGGCGAATGTGTCTGTGAAGATGAGGAAGTGATTGGGACTCTCCGCAACCAAATGAGATTCAGACGGAGCATTGGTCCCTTGGCGATAATCGCTTGGATGGCTGAGAGCAACGCGCTGAGAAGACCCAGCACGGGATTTGATTTCAAGGATCGTTAAACGTCCTTGCTGCCGGAGTATCGCGGTGCCAGAGCGCACATCTCGAATTGTGATCGCATGTTCTTCAGCAGCACGGGCCGTCGGCAACAGCACATCTTGCCCGACCGCAGTGCAGGTGAGTTCGACAAATCTCACCTTCCCATCCTCTATCTTTCGGTGCAGCACAAAGTCGTAAGTCTTGCCATTCGCCGACTCCCCTTCAAAAAGCAGCGATGGGCTGTGGATGGCCAACGCGACGACAGCACCCTCAGTAAAATTGGCGACGGCGGGAACGGCTGATTCGATATGCATGGTCAAAGCGAATTTCGGGTCAACATCAACAGGTGTGACCTGCCCTGAAAAACCCGTGAGCGGGACGACGGCCTGCACGGTCGCTCGGAGGTGAATCTCATCGTTCGTGCTTTGTGCTTGGCCCGCGGCGCACGCCGAGAGACTCATGGCGAGAATGGCAAGGAAACGAAGCATGGCGCGTTGCGGACTAAGCCGATTCTCAATGATAACTGTTGTAACCAGGCCATTGCACAAGTGTGCGCCGTTTATTCGCCCCTCGGCGACGAAAAGATCTGACACTGCGACCCTCTCTAAAAAGCTGGTATGCAAGGTCAAGTTCTGGTTATGACAAGTCATCTCTTTCAGTCATCTCTTTCGGCCAGTCATCTGTTTCGGTCTTGACACCGCACTCTGGCACGAACAGAATCGACCGCAAAATCCTCTCGGGTTTTCCCGTTCCCCACGCTAGTCGGCCCCTTCAAACGGAACTAGAAGAGGAGGATCAATGAAATGGCTCGCTGCGGGAATCTGTGTGGCAACACTGTTTGTCACGAACGCCACCGCGCAAACAACAAAGACCACCGTCATGCGGGATGCCTGTGATCCCACTACTTTCAACGCGGTCGTCGGTCCGGAAACATGCCTTCATGGCCACCTGCCGGATCCGGGTAACAACTGTTCGCTCGGACGGGAGGAGAGCGGAGACAGCGAACAATTTCAACGTGGGTGGACAGACTCGATTCCCTCTCGTCTGGAGATAGTCCAATGAAATCTTGGTTCAGCATTTCATCGCTGCTTTTGGCCGTCGTTTCACTCTGTGGGTGCGGTGGAGGAACCCAAACCGCAGTTTCACCCGGTCCACCGCCCCTTTCCCTGAACCTTGCCGGTAACTGGCAATTCAACACGGCGTCTACGGATCTGGCGAGACCCTCCTTGACGATTGCTGGCAGTGTTAATCAATCGGGCAGCGCAGTAAGCGCCGCGTTCCATGTCGAAGGTTCGAGTTGTTATGACCAGTTAATCACTATGGCTGTAACGGGTTCCTTTGCGGGCAGTAACATGACCTTGAAGTCCACATCCATTGACGGACAGGTTGCTGCTTTCACCGGAGGTGTCACCGACACCACGTTCAGAGGGACGTATGCCATCAACGGGGGCTGTTCTGACGGCGACCATGGAAACGTTACCGGTACCAAGATGCCTTCCGTAACCGGACATTTGACCGGGTCCTTCACGCCTGCCGGCCAACTATCCTTCGACGCGGTAGCCGATGTGAATCAGGGCAACGCCGGGCCTGACGGTAGCTTTGCCATCGCCGGCACCGCAACTTTCGCGACACCCTGCTTCACTTCTGGGACGATCGCCTCTGGAACATTTCTGTCTGGCAGCTTCATCGTCGGCACAACTGTGGCCCTCCAAATTCAGACTGGCAACGGCACAGTCACGGTCAGGGGAACGATGAAGCCGGCCACCGGTGAGATTACCGGAGACTACTTGGTCACCGGCGGGACCTGTGACCAGACGGGCACGGTGGACCTGATTGCTACGAGCCCATGGGACTATTGAGGTCGAGAAAGTCTTTCTGCTCCCCTCTATCGTGTGGTGGGAACATAAACTCGCTCCGCCCTCGTCACTTTCCGCATGCGGCGTCTCTGAAGCATGAGGTCGACGCGCTAAATTTGTCTGGAATGCTCAGAGAGGCTGTAGCTGAGGGTCAAAACGTTGACTATCGTGAGGTTTCTTTCATCTTGGGTCGGCTATCCTAGAAGTAGTGAAGCAATTGTCAGTGATCGCCGTCACTCGTGTGGGTCAGGCTCTTTGCTTGAGCTGTTCCTTCAGGTAACGTAATCAGGCGATTTCGCTCAAAACCACGTCAACGGCCAGACGGTCCCAGCGAGCCGGTGAGCGTATACTCACGGCGAATGAGCCACAAATCGTTTTCCAAAATGACGGATGGGTTCTTCAAGAAAATGGAGGATCGTGCTACGGCTAACGCGATCCGTTTGCGCAAGCCCACTCACGGGAAACTCCGTCTCATAGGCACCGCCATTGGTGTGGTCGTCGTGATTCTGTTAGCCGTATGGATGGCGTACCATTGACACAGGCGCTCAACTGTCGTAACCAGGCCACTACACTCAAAATGCGGCTTTCACGGCCAGTGTGATCATTCGTAGACTCTGGCGGCGTACAGAATGTCGGCAAAGGTGCGCCATCCAGGACCTGTAATCTGTGGCTGTCCCGCATCTCTGATCCATGCCTCCATCGCCTCCAGATACCCTTCGAGTGTCGGATTTTCCCACTGATCACGTTGAGTTGTGAGGTTGTGGCGGAGTTCTGCCACAAAATCAGCCAGCTGCTGCTTTGAGTTTACAGTCGCGATCTGCTCGTGCAATTCCACTCAAGCCCTCCAGAACATGGCAGGAAGTTTATCGCGGAGAGACCTGTCTCGACCCAACTGTTGTAATCAGATGTCTGAGTATGTTTGTCAATCATTTTTTGACTAGCTCAGTTTCGACATTCACTTAGAATCCACAGTAATTTCACACGCTCACTGCCGCAGAGGCGAAGGCGGAGGTCAGGTGTGAACCTCGCTTGGCCAGGACCGCGAGATATCTGGTCTCGTCATACGCCACACGGTCTTGCCAGCAGCGAAACACGATGCGAATCCATTTGAAGGCTAACGCCCTCACCGCGGCATGGTGTTCCTTGCCGCGCTCGCGCTGTCGCTGGTAGTAGGCACGCGCCCAAACCGACTGTGCGATCGAGTGTCCCGCCCATTCGTGAAAACTCTGCCGCAAGAATTTGGAACACGCCCAGCGGAAGTGCACCCATTTCTTCTTCCCGCTCCTCTCTGTTACCGGCGCAATCCCGCTGTATTTCTGTACCTCGGCCGCACTCCCATACCGATCGCGTTGCGAACCCAAAGCGGCCAGCAAGCGCGGCGCTAAGGCTGCCCCAGCTCCCGGCAGCGATTGGAAAATGAAAAAATCGGGATGCACTTCCGTTGCCTCGGCGATCTTGCGGTCCAGCGTCGCGATTCCTTCCAGTAAGTTGCGCAGCAGTTGTGCGATCACTCGCACCACGGTCTGTTTCGCCTCAATCACCGCCCGGTCCCGTATCGCCGGCGTCGCCTGGCTGATCCCCTGCATCCGCCACTCGGTCAGTTCTCCGTGCCGGCCGCGCCGATGGCGGAAGAACTTCTTCAGTTCGGCGGACGGAACCTTTTGCAACTCCTCCAACGACGGCCAGCGCTCCAAAAAATCGCACACCAGCTGGCTGTCCAACTTCGCAAACCACTCCAGTATCTGCGGAAAATACACCTTTAAGTATCCGGTGAGACGATTCAGCTGCGCCGTCTTTTCTTCCACCAGCTTGCGCCGCTCCTCCACCAGATTCTGTACCCGCCGGGTCGCTTCATTATCCGGCGTCAAACGGCGTAGTTTGTTCCGGTGTAGCACAAGCAGTTCCAGCAGCAGATCCGCATCCCGCGGGTCATCCTTCGCCCCCGACGGGTACAACGCTGCTCGCATGCTCGCCGACATGGTCGAAGGCACCGGATACAGGTGCAGGCACTCATACTTGCGCAACATGTAGACCAGCGCACCCTTCACCTGCTCCACGGCCACTGCGATCGGACCATATCCGAATCGTCGACACAGTTCCCCCACCCAGGCCTCCACCGCTTCCGGCCTGTGCTCCAGTTCTCCGGCTTCGCGCTGCCTCGAATCCGCTTTCTGCAAACTCCACACATGCTTCTGATCGGCCCAGTCGATGCCGACATAGGCTACAAACTCCGGCTCCGTCGTTTCTCTGGCTGACATAGTCGTTTCTTCGTCCTCCTTGCTCATCAACTCACGCTGAGGCTGGCCTTGCTTCCCGCGAAATCCTTATAGTGAGTCCTCTTGACTGCCTGGTTCCGGACTTCATCTGAGTATTCGTTTCGGAAGCAAAGCGCGATCCGCGGCTCGAGATTCTGATTTCAAACATCGCGTGTTTGGCGTTTAGGCTCGTAACCGCGGGACGCCTCCGACGGCTCCCATTGTAGGAAGCTGGCAGAAAACTTCATCCGCATCTCTGCGCACAGCCGACGCAGAGTTTCCTCTGTCTGCAAGAGAACAGAAATCAGACCATCTTGGGGCTTCTCTATTGCGGATGCAGGGGAAGGGCGCCCCTTCCCCTGCACCCCATCCCCGAAAACGCAGATTTGCACACACCGGAAAAGCCTGTGCGGCTGTGCAAATCCTATGTTGGAATTTCTGCGGTCTGACCAACTATAAGGCGTTTACGCTCAGAACCATTTGGTTATTAACGTAATCGCGATTTATCGCCAACTTGACGGGGCTGCTGGCGGATCTATTTCTCTGCACCGTAAGCGCGTAACAAACTCGCCATCTCCGTTAGCCCGAAATCGTCTTCCGCGTGCCAAAGCGGCGTCGTACCACTGCAACGAATGTTTGGATCAGCACCTGCTTTAAGCAGGAGTTCAGCAGCTTCGAGGTATCCGCCATAAACAGCCCAGTGCAGAGGGGTCATCCCGTAGGCGTCAACTGCACTAGGATCGCAACCTGCCGCCAAGAGTTCTCCGATCGCCGCAATGTCACACTGCAACACCGCGAGATGCAGCGCGTCCAGCTTGGTGGGGCTGTCCATTCTGGTCTGATTTTCGCACTGATGGGGCGAAATGCAATCACCGAGATGCGGTAACTGTCGCCAACAGGCCATTACACTCGCTATGAAGCAGGTTGAGTGTCGTCTTTGGGCCATTGCCAATCGTCCAAGCGACCAATGTAGTCGCCGTGAAGACCGGCGCCGCTAAGCTCCACAGGCATCGGTTCTCCACGGAAGGTAAGGCCAACCCCGCGAGCAAGTACCCACCAAGTCAAGACGGCCAAAGCATCGTGAATCGCGGCGACACGTTCGGCGTGGAGCATCTGCGCCAGCATCTGTCGCTGTCCCGTCGAGAGAGATTTGATGAATGGATTGAAAACCCGGTCGTCCGACAGGTCCGGGAAGGCAGTTTCTCGGACGACCGCCTTCTCCCGCACTCCGTGACTAGTCTCGGTAACGAGTTGATCAATGATTTGCTTGTAGGCATCAATGGGGCGCGAAGGCTGTCGGTCATCGGACATGTGAGAATTTTACAGTTGTGTGCAGCTCTTTTGCGTAACTGTCGAAATCAGACGATTTCACTTGTAACGGTTTGGTTACGAGTTAAAGGGCGATATTTCGTCAACCGACTATGACGAGCTACTCTCGTCCCTGTCGGGTGACTCAATTCGTTGGAAGGGCCACCGCTTGGAAGGCGGCGGTACATCGAAGAACCAGTATGCGGTCATGTAGAAAAGAGCCTGCTCCAAAAGCAGAGCTGGTATCAGCCAGAGCCAGCCAAATCTACTGACGAAAACTATGATCACTACGACATTGATCACCAGCCAGCCGATAACGAATGCCACGAATCGCGGCGATCGAAATTCCTTTCGGTAATCCTCTCTGGCCCCAGCAAGGACTCCGACAGAGATCAATCCACCAAATGCCCACAGAGGGTTAATGTGATAGATGTCGGCCAGCAGGAATGCTCCTAGTCCAAGGACACAGACGAGTAGTGCCGCGCCGATCAGATACAACGTATCGACTACTTGACTTCCTTGACGCTGCATGTTCAAGCTCTAAGGGACATTGTATCGTTCGGGTTTGCCCATCGACCGTCTGACTGTCATAACCAGACGATTGCGCTCAAAGCCCTCAGCTGGGGCGGGTCAGCGGGACATCCAAAGCGCAATTAGAGCGACAATGACGATGCCAATCACGTAACCAATGTACCGAGCCTTACCGTACCTGTTCATTGCAAAACGAGTATGCCACGCCTCAGCTCTTTTAATCAGGCGTTTACGCTTAGAACCATTTGGTTATTAACGTAATCGCGATTTTTCAACAGTCATCAGCTTGTGAAACATTAGACCGCTGCGGAGTTGGATCAACTAACTCGGCGGGAGTGCATGTATGCGGAAGATTCGCCATGCGGTAGCGATGAGCCGTGACAGACGACTTTGCGAGTCCGAGCCAGAAATCGCGCTTCGAGCTTCTGGAGAGAGCCACGGGGCCCGTGACACAAGGCCCCGATTCAGGTTGTCTGAACCCCTAGATCACGTTACACGTAAACGCGACTGATACCGTCGTTCCTATCGTGCCGGTGGGAGTTAGCGGATTGAATGCCATAGATACTTTGGATGCTTTGATCGTTACGGTTTCCGTCGGCGTATCGGCCGTGCCGGAGGTTGCGATTTTCGTGAAATATGCGTCTTTCAACTCAATCTTGTATACCTGGGTTGGCTGACCGCCCAATGGTGCCACCACCTCTATGTCAATCGTGGGAAAGTGCTGTCCAATTACCGCGGCCGACCACAATTGCGGTGAAGCTGCATCGAGCACTTTTGTGACAGCGACTTGGCACGATGGAAGGGTCGCCTGCTCCGTGCCGGTGGAAGTCCCCGGCGCGGTGGCGGACACCGAGAACGACAACAGATCGATCGCTCCTGCTTTGGACGTGGAGGGCCCCGAAATCCCTGACAGAGTCAAGTAGGTATTCACCGCTGCGGCGGCTGAAGCCGGCAGCATGGCAATCGCAATCAAAGCCAGCAGCAACACATAACAACGGGTTATGGTTCGTCGAGTAGCTGGTTGCATAGTTTCTCTCCTTGAGAGCGTGAGTTTGCACACCCTCGGTTTTGAAGTTTGTTTTCCAATTGCTTTGTGCTGAGGGCCCGGGAACTTTGCTAACTCATTCCGGGCTGCGGGGGGACAGGCCGACGGACACGGCGAGTTTTCGGGAGTCTACAGGGCAATCTTCGAATGTCAAGTGTTTTCTGTATTTGTAATTTAGTTACGTTGAGTTGGCGGGGAGTTGGTTGGCCTGCTCAAGCAAACCGGAACACAATTTCTTCGCGTCCTTCCACTTTCCGTGCTGCCAGGCGTCGTTGCACTGGCGAACGGCAGAGTCGATAGGTGTCTCCTGCTGCGAGGCCGCTTGCTGCACGGCTAGCCCAGTTGCTTCCACAGAGCGCAAAGTTGATAACGACACGAAAACGCCGACAACTAAGGAAAGCAATCGACGTGCTGCAGGTGTGTAGGCAACCAACGGAAGCATCCTAACTGACGCGGGCTCTGCGGAGCGCAGCGCTGATTGTGCCCCGCTAGTCTACGCCGGGTGGATAAACGAAGGAAGCCGCAACCTGGAACCGACCGTAGTAAAACTGTAGTAGTTCCATGCTCAGAACGATGCAAATCCAGTCACAACCGATCAGGACGGTCGGCTTGTAAGCAGTTGAGAAGTAAAGTAGAGTACAAAATTTTCATAACCGATCAGAACACCCCTGGGTACTCAAAATCCGCGGTTGCCTAAATGCACTTGGAGCGCTGCGTGATTTCCATGTGACTGCGCTCCAAAATCGTGGTGTCCATCTAGTGTCCAGTCTGTGTGGCTCAAGCGAGACACGTGGGCATTGGTGAGACTTTATAGACTTGGCTGTTTCAGCAAGGGAGCGAACGAGTTAAGCTTAACTCTTGTTTTTACAGTGCTTTACTGCTGATGGTTCAGAAGAATTCGGCTTACAGGTCCGGCTGCCACAACTCACTTCTTTTCAATATTTAGTTGAACTCTTTCCGCCGCCGACGCCGACTCTGGGCCAGGCAGATGTTCCGAAATCTCGTTCTTTTGCCGACGACTAGACACCCGCCATCGGTTGCCTTACGATGCGCGCCGGGCTCGGATACGAACTCAATTGGGGACATCCTCGTGAAGACTATGCCGATTCATTTGTCGACGTTCCTCGCGTTCACGACTCTTCTTGCTGCGGGCGCTAACCTTTCTGCTCATCAGGAGGCTACGCCTGCAAGCATGAAACAACAAACAGCTCCGGCACCACCTGTGGAAAAACCTAAAGATACGGAAGTGTGGGAGCCGGCGCCCACAGTAGTGACACCCGGTGCCAACAACACGGCGCCTCCCTCTGACGCGATTGTCCTATTCGACGGAAAGAACGTCGACGAGTGGGCTTCGGCCCGAGACAAGTCTCCCGCCAAATGGATTGTTGCCGGAGGTGTACTCACGGTGAATAAGGTTGTTGGTAATATTGAAACCAAACGGACCTTTCGGAACTACCAGCTTCACATCGAGTGGAGAATCCCCGAAAACATCACCGGCACTGGTCAGGCGCGCGGTAACAGTGGCGTGTTTCTCGCTTCCACCGGCCCTGGCGACGCAGGATATGAGCTGCAAGTCCTCGATTCGTATAACAACCCGACCTACGTCAACGGACAGTCCGGCAGTATTTACAAGCAAGGAATTCCACTAGTCAACCCAAATCGCAAGCCCGGAGAGTGGCAAACGTACGACGTGGTGTGGACAGCTCCAATCTTCAATGCCGATGCCTCGCTCAAAACACCAGCATATGTCACCGTCTTCTTCAATGGCGTGCTGGTGCA
This sequence comes from Terriglobales bacterium, assembly GCA_035567435.1. GTDB lineage: Bacteria > Acidobacteriota > Terriglobia > Terriglobales > Acidobacteriaceae > Gp1-AA133. The sequence goes on from DATMPS010000048.1 coordinate 14,204, forward strand.
GAATCACTTTGAGTTGAAAGGCGAAACACGGTACATCGGGCAGCCTTTTTACAAGGAGTACGAGAGAGCGCCCATTAAGCTGCAGGGGCACGGAGACCCCAGCGAGCCGATCAGTTTCCGGAACATCTGGGTTAGGGAACTTAATTAGCGATTAGGCAAACGTGTGCTCGCAGTACTTCATCGACAATTTGAAGAGAATTGGCATCAAGCTTCTTGGCAACCAGCAAAACCGGTCCCAAGTTTAGGTCTTTGCCGGCCATGCAATCTGGCCACCGTGGTGATGGGCGAGATTGCCGATGTGACCCGCACGCGCGGCCGCGACTCCAGATTCTACCGGGGCATTCGGCTCTTTGCGCGTTTTGATGCATTCGAAGAAATTCTCCATGTGTGAAATGGTGCCATCGCGGAAACTGCGTTCGGTGAGAACAGGATTCTGTCCACTTGGAACGCCTTCGCGATAAACGGCAAAACCAGTCCGATCGATCTTTAGGGTTGCATCGGTCCCGCGGAACTCAAGACCACCATCATCGATGGAGGAACTCATCATACCCTCATACACCACATCAAAGCCGGGATAGCGGAAGGCTGCTTGGATGGTGTCAGGACAATCCCATTGGTCGAAGACATACTTATCCGCAAGCATCTGAGCCCGACGCGGCTGATCGCATCTCATGGCCCAGTGCACCACATCAACCCAATGTGTGAATAGATCGGTCATCGCTCCGCCGCCGAAATTCCAGAACCAACGCCAGTGGGAAAGCTTTTCTTCGCTGAATGGTTGGTCGGGAGCCGACCCAAGCCAAAGCTTCCAATCCAGCGCCTGTCGGTCGATGGGTTTCGTTGGCCAGTTCCTTTGATAGTTCTGCCACCAGTAAGTTCGTACTTGGGCAATGCGGCCCAGACTGCCCGCCTGAATTAAATCAACGGCATCGCGAAAATGAGTCCAACTACGCTGCTGCATGCCGCACTGCAAGATCTGTTTGCTGGAACGAACTGCTCGGGTCAGTATGTCGCCTTCCTCGATGTTGTGGGTTACCGGTTTCTCCAGGAAGACGTCTTTGCCCGCTTTTAGAGCGCCGACCGCCATGGGGACGTGCCAGTGGTCCGGGGAGGCGACAATCACCGCATCGATGTCTTTCTCGAGGACTTCACGATAATCCAGGTGGGTGGTTGCGAGACTGTTGGATCTTTCCTTGACGGCATCGCGGTTGGGTACATACACATCGCTCACCGCGACGATCTGGTAAGGGCCGACCTTGTCAGCGGCATCGAGAAGACCTTTCATGCGGTGACCGGCCCCGATGACTCCGATACGAATGGTGTCGTTGGCGCCGAATATTCGGGTTGAGGCGAGGGCAGTGAGTCCGCTTGCGACAACGAAGCTGCGCCGAGTAATCATGTTTGGCAGAACCTCCAAGTCGGTTCTTGGCCAATGATCCTATCAAGTTTGGGCCGGCATTCAATCTTTCGGTAGGCCATTGTGGCTAAGTCAGTCAATTTTGGTGCAGAGGTGACGGAGGATAAAGCCGTCGGCTCAAATCACGTGATGGAGGATTTTGGAGGTTCGATGTGGCCGGCACTTTTCTGCACACGCAGACGACAAGCCCTCATGGCAAGAAATCGTGTCCTCGAAAGACGCAGTGCCCGCCGGAGATCTTCCCATTGCGGTGTTCGGCGGCAGCTTGGCCAAGTCATCATCGGAACGTTCTCCGCTTATCCGGCTGGGAGGTGAATCGACTGTAGTAAAAATGTAGTAGCTCTATGCTCAGAACGGCGCAAATCTACTCATAACGCCGGCGATCAAGCCCGTCTCGTCGACGACTTGAGGCGTGGTCCATGATTCCAGATCGCCTTCCTCGAAGGTAGCAAGGTTTTGTCGAGCGCACCCGGGGTGCCGGTGCCCAATCCCTCGGTACGACCCACTTCGGTTAGCGCCGACAAGTCGAGGCCTTTCGCGCCCTGAACGAGAACGGGATGCCGCCTCCAGAAACGGAGTTCTTGGATGCTGCGGCAGAGTGCTTCCGTGCGGACCTGATTTGGGGGTCAGTGATTTCTCTTTTTGCTGCGTAGTCGCCGTGGGTAGGTGGCAGGTCCCCGTGCGAGAATCAACGATTGTGACGCCGGTGTGACGCAAAACCTGCCAACACTGACAAAGCTGACATCATTGACACTTCACGGGGACTGATTACAAATAACTGCCCCAAGCGTCTGCTTTCAGTCACTCACAAAACTATTAAGACCTGTTGTGACACGGGCGTGAGACGCTTGGGCAACGGCCACCACACTCCTCTTTATCTAGTACACACAGCCGGCCGATTCGGGGATGTCGAAGGTCCGTGCCACATGGTACGATTCCCCCGTGAGCGACTCCGCTTGCGTCCCTAGTTCTGCCTCGGTAGTCCCAGCCACGACGACTATGTCGCGGCACTCTACCCTTGTCCGCGTCACTCATTGGATCACCACTCTGTGCTTTTTTGCCCTGCTCATCAGCGGCGCTGAAATTGTGATCTCTCACCCTCGCTTCTATTGGGGTGAAACCGGCAACGTGTTGACCACACCCTTGTTTAAAATACCGATCCCTTCTTCGAGGGCATTGGTGCCGACGGGCTACGGGTATGTGCTGCCGGACCAAAACGGCTGGAGCCGGGCGCTCCACTTTCAATCTGCATGGGTTGTGGTGCTGACCGGCTCACTGTATGTAGTCTTCGGACTGGTGACAGGCCATCTTCGGAAAGAGTTGCTCCCCGGCAAGGCCGACCTGTCATGGCGCGGGGTCTCGACCGTAATCGCGAACCACTTGCGCTTCGAACCGCCGAGCGGGGCGGAAGCCTCGTCGTATAACGTGCTCCAGCGGCTTGCCTATTTGTTCGTGGTCTTCATTCTGTTCCCGCTCGTCATCTGGACAGGTTTGGCGATGTCGCCCGCTTTTGCTTCCGCATTTCCGGCGACGGTCACGTTGTTGGGCGGCCGGCAAACCGCGCGCACGCTTCACTTCTTCGTCTCCCTCGCTCTCCTGCTCTTCCTGCTGGTCCACGTCGCGATGATTTGGCTTGCCGGATTCGGCAGCCGGATGCGAGCAATGATCACTGGCCGCGTCGGTACAGATATGGAGCACACATGAGCGATCTCTCGCGCCGCAAACTGATCATAGGCGGACTCACGGCCGCGGCAGGCGTATCGGGCCTGGGCGTGGCCGCCCGCCTTGCGCAAAAGTACGGACTGGTGCCGCCCGATCACGGCGGAATTTACGGCCTCGGAGAAACGCTGACCTATGCTTCGCAGCGGCTGCTGACGAAGCACTCGTTCGCCCGCGAATTCTCGCGAAGCCAGATCTCGAAGCGTCCGCTGGCGAACGAGATCGCTCCCTTCAATGACGCCTTCAAGCGCCTGCAAGCCGGAGGATTCGCGGACTGGCGGCTGTCTGTCGACGGCATGGTCGACCGGCCCGCCTCGTTTTCCGTTGCCCAGATTAAGAGCCATCCGTCTCGCAGCCAGATTACCGAACTGTCGTGCGAAGAGGGCTGGACCTACATCGCCGAGTGGATCGGCGTGCCTCTCTCCCATGTCCTGAATCTCGTAGGGACCCACCCACAAGCCAAATACGTTGTCTACTTCTCGATCGAACCCGACTGGTGGGATAGCATTGATATGGCCGACGCCATGCACCCACAGACCTTTCTTACCTACGGGATGAACGGCGATGATCTTCCCGTGGGCAACGGCGGGCCCCTTCGCCTGAGGCTGCCCCGCCAGCTCGGCTACAAGAGCGTAAAGTTCATCACCCACCTGACGGTCACGGACAGTCTGAAGAAGTTCGGCAAGGGGCTGGGCTCCGCGTCTCCAGAAGGAGGCTACGCCTGGTACGCCGGCATCTGACAGGTTCGTTCTTGACGCGACACCGCAAGAGTGCATTTCTCAGACTGTCGGTCGAACGACTGCTTGCATCACGCCGGAAGGCTTTGAACGTGGGGCTCGGACGCTGGCTGGTTGCCGCTGCCCGTAGTCCCGCCGCCCACCTGTTCATACACCTTCAAGATTCGCCGAACCGAATCCTCCCAGGAAAAGCATCTCACCTGTTCGTAGCCTCGCTCCTTCAGCTTGTCGCGCAGGCTCTGGTCGACCAGCACACGATGGGTGGCGCGCATGATCTCGAACACGTTCTCTGGATTCACCAGCACTGCCGCCTTGCCCACCACTTCGGGCAGCGACGAAATATTCGACGTCACCACCGGCGTTCCATGCGCCATCGCTTCCAGCGGAGGAAGTCCGAATCCTTCATACAGCGATGGAAACAGGAAAACGTTCGCCACATCATAAAAAATTCGCAGGATTTCGATGGGTACGAATCCGAGGAAACGCACTTCATTCTGCACCCCGCTTCGGATCACCGTGCGCCGCAGGTCCGGATGACCGGAAAGGTCATCTCCAATGATGATCAGCTTCAGATCCGGAAGTTTGCCTTCTTTCTCCAATTCGCCGCGCAGCGCCGAGAACGCCTCGATGATGCGCACCAAGTTCTTGTGCGGGCTGATGCGGCCAGCATAGAGCAAGAAGGGATAGGTCACCAGGTAGCGCTCGGCGATCAGCTGCCGGTCGGCGGCACTGGCATGTCCGTGCAGAAAACGCTCGTCAATCGCGTTGTAGACGACCTCGATCTTCCGCGAAGGGATGCCGAAGAGCTTCTCGATCTCACTCTTGGAGAATTGTGACACCGCGAAGATACGGGCCGCTCCTTTCAGCACGCGACGGGTCAACTGGTAGTGCAAAGAGCGCCGCAGCCCCGATTTGCCTTTCGCGCGCGACATGTGTTCGAGCAGGTCATGCACCGTCATCACGTACGGGCAAGGCAGAACTCGCGGAAGCCAGAACAGGTGGGGGATGTGGACGAGGTCGCACTCCAGCCGCTTTAAGATGACGCGAAACTCGAAGTATCCCTTGGCCGTGGTGTCAGCCTCGAGCAGCGGTACCGTGTGAAAGTTTGCCGGGAGCGATCCGATTTCCTTGACCTTTTCCGGGGAACCGATGAGGAAGTACTTGGTTTGGCGGTCCAGACGACCGAGGGTTCGCACCACGTTGCGGGTGTAGGTCCCAATGCCGAACTCCGTCATGCGACGGATGTCGATAGCAATCTTCACGGGACGATTTAATCACAGGGGCGCGGCGCGAGACAGTGGTTTTGCGCCGAACCCCGGCTGATTTCCCAGATCTCGTCTATTTCTGATTCAACTGGCGTTCAGGCCCGGACCTCGGACTGAGCCTTCGCGCGCCGGTCGGCGTACAGCGGGAAGGCCTCGGCCAACTCGAGTACCTGGCGCCGAATCTTGCCGAGCACGGCCGCGTCCGACCGGTGCTGCAGGACCTCGGAGATCCAGCGCCCAACCTGCCGCATCTCGAGCTCCTTCATTCCGCGCGTCGTCAACGCCGGAGTACCGATGCGAATCCCGCTCGGCTTCAGGGGCGGGTTGGTATCGAAGGGAATCGCATTCTTGTTGACCGTGATCGCCGCCTCGCCCAGGCACTTCTCCGCCTCGCTTCCCAACATGCCCTTGGCAAATACGTCGACCAGCATCACGTGAGTATCGGTTCCTCCCGAAACAACGCGGAAGCCCTCGGCGGCCAGTGTTTGCGCCAAAACCTTGGCGTTGGCGACCACCTGCCTTGCGTAGTCCTTGAACTCCGGCTGCATTGCCTCGAGGAAGCAGACTGCCTTGGCCGCCATGATGTGCACCAACGGGCCACCTTGCATCCCCGGAAAAACTGTTTTGTCGATCGCGGGGCCAAGGTCGGCCTTGGCGAGAATCATCCCCGAGCGTGGCCCGCGCAGCGTTTTGTGTGTGGTCGAGGTCACTATCTGCGCATGCGGAACGGGCGAAGGATGCACACCGCCGGCCACCAGGCCCGAAAAGTGTGCCATGTCGACCAGGTAAAGTGCACCGACTTTATCGGCGATCTGCCGCATCCGAGCGAAGTCGATGATTCGCGGATACGCGCTGCCTCCGCCGATGATCATCTTCGGCCGCTCTCGCTCCGCCAAGCGTTCCAGTTCATCGTAGTCGATGGTCTCGGTTTCCTTGGTCACGCCGTACGGAACGATCTGGTAGGTCTTGCCCGAGAAATTCAGATGGTGGCCATGCGTCAGGTGCCCGCCGTGCGCGAGATTCAGCCCAAGAATCGTGTCGCCCGGTTGCAGCACCGCAGCATAGGCAGCCATATTGGCCTGGGACCCGGCGTGCGCCTGCACGTTGGCGTACTCGGCGCCGAACAGTTGTTTGGCGCGGTCGCGAGCCAGGTTCTCGACCACATCGGTGAACTCGCAACCCCCGTAGTAACGCTTGCCGGGGTAGCCTTCGGCGTACTTGTTCGTGAACACCGAGCCGGCCGCTTCGAGCACGGCTTCGCTGACGAAGTTCTCTGACGCAATCAGTTCCAGGCCTTCGTGCTGGCGTCGGGCTTCGTTATCGATGGCGGCCGCGATCTGCGGGTCCACTTCATACAGGGGGCGAGACAGGGGATCGTTTTTCATGTTGTGTCATTCAACCTTTCGCAACCGCTCTGCGAACCGTCCGCTCAGGATTTAATCCGCGTAGACCTTGGGATTGTGGCGCTCCATCCAGCGTTCGGGCGCCTGCAATGGGGTAAAGCCGAATTGCGCGTAGAGACCGTGAGCGTCACGGGTCGCGAGAGTCCAGCGACGAAGTCCGTGAAGAAACGGATGAGCCACGATGCACTCCATCAGCCACTTACCCAGGCCGTATCCCCGAAACGCCTCCAGCACAAAAACGTCTCCGATGTAGGCGTACGTGGCAAAGTCGGAGATCACGCGCGCGAACCCAGCTTGCTTTCCGCCGCCGTATACCCCGAAACACAACGAGTTCGCGATCGAACGAAGCACGGTCTCCTTCGGAATTCCCTTCGCCCAGTAACAGTTGGTGAGGAACCCGTGGATGCCGTCGACGTCGAGCTTCGACCGGTCGGTGCTGACGAGGAAATCGCCCTTGCGATATTCCTGGATGGGATCAACCGGCGTCATCCGCCAAGTCGCCAATCGAATCGCAGGGTTCTGCCGTGGTTCCGCCCGAGCGCACGCTTCATTCGAACATTCTACGCTTCAAACGCGGTCCGGAAAAACGACGCCAGTTGCCAGCCATCTATGTATTTGTAAGGGGCTTCGCCGGTGGTGTAATGGCCGCAAGGCAGACGGACGGCTCGATAATCGAGATGATGGCATGCAAACTCATCCACCACCTGCCGCGAGAACTCCGGCAGAAAAGTCAGATCGTAATCCGCATAGATGATCAGCGATTTCTTGCGATAGCGCGCAAACTTGTCGAAGTACACCATGGGACTAGCGGCGAGCCACAACTGCCGCAACCGCTCGATGTCGATCTCCGCTTCGATACCCTGGCGGATATGCCGGGTCGTCTGTCCGTGCCACACCACGTCCGCAAAATAAGTCGAGGCGTGATTGAAGGCCGCCACCCGCACGCGCGAATCGTGGGCGGCCGCGATGAACGCGTAGCAAGATCCCAAGCTGGTGCCGATCAAACCCAGCTGGCGGAAGCCCTGCTGGTCCAGCCAGTCGAGGCAGCAACGAATGTCGATGACACCCTGGCGCACCGCATCGAGCGTCCGCCCAATGTTGGCCGACACGGCGTAGTCCGCCCGGCGGATCTCGCCCGGCATGCGAATGTCGTGGTACGGCATGCTCAGCCGCAACACTGATACACCCAGAAGGTTGAGCACCTTGCAGAGACCGGTATACGCGATGGCGTCGGCGTTCCAATGCGGCAGCAGCACCACCGCGCGCCGCCCCCTCGCCGGAAACCAGCGCGCATTCGCCAGATTGTTTTCCGGATATGGCGTTCGTACCGGCGACGTGAAGCGTAGGAAACTCGCGCGCGTTCCCCGGACTTTCTCCTCCAACTTGGGATCCGGGACCTCGCGCGTGCTGAACACCTGCACTTCGCGCTCCTCGACCCGGAAATCGCTCGGCAACCGGTACGAATAGAACTCGTCGCTGTCAGCGATAATCCGTTGATTGTATTCGGCGAAGAATTTTTCCGCGTTGCTGGGCATCTGCCCGGGCGGAACTCCGTTGCGGCAAGGCCAGTCCTGCGCCCATTCCACTCCCCACTCCAGCGGCCGGACCACCCGGTTGTTGTCCACCGACGTGAGGCGGTTCTCCCATTCATACATCCATGTGGCGTAAAGGTTCGGCATGTCCTGTCCAGGACTATAGCAAAGGCGCACAGGACAATCAGTGCGGCAACAGCGAGCGGCGGAAAATCAGGCTCCAACCGTTGATTTCAGCGGGTTGCGAAGCTAGTGCGCGTAGATTCTAGGAACCCGCTTCGAGATTGCGCACAGAATCTCGTACGGAACCGTGTGGCAATGCCGAGCCAACTCGGGAGCCGCTACGCTCAGCGATCCCCGGTGCCCGAGCAGCAGAACTTCATCGCCGGTCTCAACACCCCGTATGGCGCTCGCATCCACCAGCGTAAGATCCATGGAGATATTCCCCACAATCGGCGCATAGGCATCGCGCACGATCACGCGGCCGCGGTTGGAGAGCTCGCGGTTGTAGCCATCCGCATAGCCAACCGGCAGCACTGCGATCCGTGAAGGCGCCCTGGTGACGAATGTCCCGTTGTACCCCAGGGCTTGCCCGGCACCGACTTGTTTGAGCGACACGATGCGCGTCCGCCAGGAAAGAACCGGCCGCAGCGGAAACGGCGGGTTTTCGTTGACCACCTGCCCGGCCTGCACCAGGGGCAGAGTGTAGCCATACAACGCAAGTCCCGGCCGCACCATGTTCTTCCAGGTCTCCGGCCGCGAGACCATTCCGCCGGTGTTATCCATGTGGAAAAGAACCGGAGACAGCCCTTGACCTCTCACCACGCACAAGGCTTGCTCGAAGCGCTCCATTTGCAGGGCCACATCGGCAGCGCCCAACACTTCCGACGATGCCAGGTGTGTGAAGACTCCTTCCAGCAAAATATGCGGAGAAGCCTGGATCAGCTTGCACATCGCCGGCAATTCTTCCAGCGAAACTCCCAGACGTCCCATGCCGGTATCCACTTTCAAGTGAACCGGCTGCGGCGCGACGCCCAAGCGGCTTGCCGCCTGATCCAGCGCCTTCACATGCCAGGGCTCCCATACCGCCGCGGTCAGATTTCTCCGAACGACTTCCTCTTCCTCGCCGCGCCAGAAACCCGTCATCAGCAGGACCCGGCAACGCACGCCCGCATCGCGCAGCGGCACCCCTTCGTCGGTCGTGGTCACCCCCAGCCACTTCGCCCCTTCGGACTCCAGCGCGAGCGCACATTGTGCCGCCCCGTGGCCGTAGGCATCCGCCTTGACCACCGCACACACGGTCACTCCCTCGCCGACGTGTTTTTGCAGCCTGCGAAAATTTTCGCGCAAGGCTCCCAGCGAAACTTCCGCCCAGGTGGGCCGCCCAAACTGCCGGATTCGCGCCTCTACTGTCGTTGCACTCACGATCTCGCGATTATAGAGGCTCGCCACTTCCCCCCGGACGTTACTCTGGTGCTCTCCTTGATGCGCGGTGGAACGATCTCCGCAGGGGGAGAGAGCGCCAAAATTCCGCTAGTACACTCCCGACAAAATAAAGTTAACCGTGACTTGCGTCTCCACTTCAACGGGTTCCCCGTTCAGGTTGTACGGTCGATACCGCCACTGCCTCACCGCATCGATGGCGGCTTGCAGCAGCAGGGGATGTCCGCTGAGCACCTGCAGGTTTTCGATCGTCCCGCCCTTGCTGATGATCGCTCGCAGAACCACCGACCCCTGAATGCGCGCCGCCCTCGCAAGAGGTGGATAAGCAGGTTGAACCTTGTGGACCAGGTTTCCCTCCATCATGCGGGAAACCCGCGGAGGGCGCGCCCCAGGCACGGGCGGAGGCGGAACGATAACCGATGCAATTCCGATGGAGCCGGGAATTAGGTTAGTGGAGGCAATTTCTCCCGTACTGCCCGGAACGCAGGTGGGGCAACCACTCTCCTCGGGCACTAGGACCGACCCGCCCCGGTCAACTCCTCTGGGGACTTCGGGCGGCGCCACGATGATGCTGGTCGACCGATTGCTCTGTGGCGCTGCCGTGGACGGGTGGTGCGCCTCCGGCGCTCGCCGCCCCGGCGGCGGGCCGATCGATGCGCCCATCGAGACCAGGTGCAGTCTGGGCAGGCCCTCGGTGTAGAGCAGCGGCAGCATGATGACAACGCCAAGGCAGAGCGCCTGCAGCGCAAACGACGCCAGCGTCGTCCAGCCTCGTTGCGCGCGATTGGCCCAGTGAGATTCGAGCAGACTATCGGCAAACATCGTGTCCTCCTGAGTAGAAACTGCTAGCTCTAAGGACACCGCTTGAATCCTTCCCGGCAGCACCCGCAAAAAGAAAAAAGGCCGCGTGTTTACGCGGCCTTTGGGAACCTTCGCGACACCTGAGGTGTCGCGCAGACTACTACTTCGGCGGCTCCGTCGGCTTCACCGGTGGAGTCGTCGGTTTCGCGGTCGTGCCCGCTGGTCTGCTCGGAGCGGGCTTCGGGGCCGCGCCCGACGACGCAGGCGGCGGAGCCACTCCGGACTGCGCGTTGTACACATCGACCACCGGCTTGGTCACATCCACGGCCTCGCCCCACCACACCACTGGGCTTTGCGGCCAGGGTTGCGAGGTGTCGATGATGACGCCGAATCCGTTGTCGCTGGCGTACTTGATGAGCACCGGGCCGAGCTTCTGCAGGATCCGCTGCGCGATCTCGTTCTGCTGGTTCTGCGCGTCTTCACGTGCGTCCTGAAGCTGACGGTCCAGCGACTTCTGCTTGGTCTCGATCTGCTTCATCAGGTTCGCACGCGCGTCGTCGTTCAGCTTGTCCTGCTGGGCACTCAATTGCTTCTTCAGGGCGTCAATCTCGTCGTTCTGCCCCTTCAATTCGTTCTGCTTAGGTTCCAGCTTCTTGCTGAGAGCCTCAAAATCGCGACGGCCCTCGTTGGTGGCGAAGATGGCCTGCTCCATACTGATGGTCCCGACCTTGGTGCCGGTGCTGGTCACAGCGGGCGCAGCCCCCGCGGGCGCTGCCGCTGCGCTGCCGGTTTGAGCCAGGGCCGCTACCGAAATCACGAAAGCCATGGCCAGAAGAATGCGCGTGTACTTGCTTGTCATTGGGTCGCTTGAACTCCTTAGATATTGTTCCGGAAAATTTTGGCTTGCCTGCTTCTTCCCAGTCCACTGCTGGGCTGTGCCACTAGGTCGACCGGGTCTCGAGTCAGACGTTCACTCGCATCCGGGACAGGTGAGCTGGCGTTCCCAACTCCTCACACCGAACCTGAAACGTGTGGCAGCGTACACTGGCCAGATTCTCAGGGTAAAAGGCAGCTGGCATTATAGCACCCCTCGTCAAAAAGAACCGAGACTCGCCCCGCCTCGCGTACCCGCTAAAACGTTGTCGCCACGGTGAAGCGGAAGGTCTTGCGCGGCTCCCGCAACGTGAAGTTCGCGCCGTAGGTATTAATCGCCTGCTGGTAGGTATAGTCACCCGCTGCGCCCGTGGGGAACATGCCGCGTGTGATCACCGTCGGCGCGGTTGTGTTCGTGTCCAGCCGCATCGGGTTATACGCCCAGTAGATCCGGAATGGCGCATTGATCACTGGCAGCATGACCTGCAGTTCCAGTCCGGTCGACATTCGGACCGTCCAGTTCGTTCCCGCCACCGGCTTCAGGAACTCGGAAAACACCTGGTGGACGCCGCCCACGCAGTTCAGGGTCACGTCGAGTGCCGGGCATCCGAACAGCGTGTTATTGATGTCGCTCAGCTGCCCCGGATTAATGCGCAGCTGCGATTGCCGGATGATCGGATCGATTCCCGTATCCATGAACGGCGCCAGCGTCACCGGGCCCACGATCGCAATGCGATACTCTATGTTGCCGAACAGATTAAGGTCTCCGCCGGGTTGCACGATCGATTGGATCGGCAGCGGGATGGTGTAGGCGCCGAGCCGCGGATTACTCGGATCTCTCAACACCGTCGATCCGTCCGGATTCGTCAGATTGATGGCCGCGTGATTGGGTAGAAACGCAATCGGCGATACCGACCGGATGTCGAACCCGCGCAGGTCATTCTCGCCGCCCATGTAGAACCGCTGAAACGGCGGAGCCACCAGCCCCCCGTAGCCGCTCAGGAACGATCCCTGGAAGTTGATCCCGATCGCGTTCCGCCGCTTCTGCATGGGGAAGAACTGCTTGTACTGCACGATCGGACGAACCGACTTTACCGTCCCGCCCAGGCCCGCGAGTTCCCCGCCCAGGAAGATCTGCTTGCCGCTGTGCGGCTGGTACGCAGCGTCCAGCGTGTTGAACGAAAAACTGGGCAGGATCTTGCTGGTAATAATTCCGCTCAGCGCGTTCGGGCCAGAAATCCCGCGGAACGCCAGGTTCGTGAATAGCGCTTTCGATGCATCGCTCAAAGCGATCAGGGATGAGTCATCGAAAGAGTAGGTCATGCCCACCCGCTTCAATGACCGGTGCAGCGGGTAGCTCAGCGACGAGGTGAATCCCGTGCTTGACTGGGTGTAGTTCTGCAGGTTCTGCAGGTAATACGACGGCAGGTTCAGCTGCTGCCCCGTCAGGATGGCGTATTGCCGTGCCTGGTTGTAGCTGGTCCGGGTGGTGTAAACCGTGAATCCGGCCTGCAGCGGGCGGTCCCACAAGTACGGCTCGGTGAAACCGAACAGCACGCTGCGCATCAGGTTTCCGATGCTCGCCTGGATCTGCAGGGTCTCGCCCAATCCCAGAAAGTTGTTGGTCGTATAGCTCAGCCCGATGAACGCGCCTTCCAGACCGCTGACACCGCCATTCAGACCAATACTGTTCTTCCCTTTCTCCTTCACCTTGAGCGTTAGGTCGACGCTGGCTTCCTTCTCGTCGAGTTTTCGCTCCGTCGTATTCGGATCGTCCGGCTTCAGCTGCTCGAAATATCCCAGCTGGTTCAAACGCAGCAAGCTGAATTCCCAGAGCCGCGAACTGTACTGCTGTCCCTCTTCCAGCGCAATTTCGCGCCGGATCACCTTGTCGCGCGTGGTCGTGTTGCCCTGAAACTCGATGCGCCTCACGAAGAACTGCTTGCCTTCATCCACGTCGATGTCGAGGTGGATCAATTTCTTCTCGTCGTCGAACCGCGTATCCGGAACTGACGTGAAGTTGATGTAACCGTACTCGCCATACGCCTTCCGGAGGTTTTCGAGCCCCTTGCCGACCTTCTCCCGGCTGAATACGTCTCCATCCTTGATCGGAAACAAAGTGCGCAAGGCCTTCGAGTTCGGCAGCGCCTTGTTGTTCTTGAACGTGATGTCGGCCAGCTTGTACTTGTCCCCTTCTTCGATTGGCATGGTGATGTCGACGGCCTTGCCCGGGCCTGCCTGCAAAAGGGGAATGTGCACGCCGCGGTGCCCCGTATCGTGGATTTCGGTCTTGGGGTCCTGCACCAGCACCTTGAAGTAGCCACGGTTTTGGTATTCGCCTCGCACCCGCTCCGTGTCTTCCTCGAGCTTGGTCGCGTCGTAGGTCTTGGCAAAGATGTTTTCCAGGAATATGGAGTGCGGTACCCCAATCGGCTTCAGGTTCTTCATCGCGGCCCGCAGCGTGCGGCTGTTGATGTTCCGGTTGCCCACGAACTTGATCCGACCGACCTTAACCTTCGGCCCCTCTTTCACCACGAACGTAATGCCCACCGCCGCCGGCGGGATCGCCCGCACCTCCGAGCGGATGGTCGCGAACTGCCGGCCATGCTCGGCCAGCAACTCTTTGATCGCAACCTCGGCCTTTTTAATCCGGGTGGGATCGTACTGGCTCTCCACCGAAAGGCCGACTTTGCGCTCTTTGAAGCGGTCCAGCACGTCGCTGGTGGAAACCGAACTCAGTCCCGTGTAGTTGATTTCGCGGATGGTGGGTTTTTCTTTGACATAGACGTGGATCCGCCAGCCCTTGGGCGTTTGTTCGCGCTCGAAGCGGATGTCCTCGAAGTAGCTGGTGTTCCACAACGAGTTGAAGTCGCGTTCCAGCGCGGCGGCGTCGTAGACGTCCCCGGGATGCGTGAAAATCCGCGCCTTCACCGTGTCGGCTGGGATGCGCCGGTTGCCGTGGATCACGATTTCCGTGATTACATCCTGCTGCTGTGCCCATCCCCGCGGGCAGAAGAAGACCAGGATCGTCAGCAGAAGCCCCGCAATCGGGGCGCGGAATGCCCCACGCTTAAACCTCCAGGGCCCAGGGTATGAAAGGGATGGGGGCCCCGAGGTAGCGAATCGGCCAGAGCCGCTCGGGCGCGTGACAGGGATATCCGGATGAAAGCAAAGAGGAATCGCTACGACCTCGGCCTCTGGGAGTTAGGAAAACGGCAATTATACGGTAGAGCTGGGGGCACCGTCCAAGCCTCCCGCCTACTCTTTCTATGCTTTAGCCATGTCAAGGGGTCGGCTTCGCCAACTCCACCTCAACCAAGACGGAATAAAACGTGGCTGAGTTGCCCATGTCGGTAAGTTTTTCTGAAGTGAGGGTGTTAATGTTGCTCCCCCCGGGGGTCAGCTTGGCCCAATTCAGGGCCGCAGCCACCACACCCGGCTGCACCGCCCCGTTCACCCGCGCTCGCAGCCGCAGCTCGCCCCGCCGGTTGTATACCCGCACCGGGTCACCCTCGCGGATTCCCCGCGGACTGGCATCGTCCGCATGGATCTCCAGCAGGCCGGGTTCCTCCATCTCCTGAACCGAAGCAACATTCGAGAACGTCGAATTCAGGAAGTTGTCCGCCTTCCGCGCCAATAGCTCGAGCGGCAGTTCCCGCGCTTGTGCGCCCTGGCGCGATTCCTCGGGCGGCAAAAACTCCGCAACCGGGTCCAGCTTTTGCGCCCGCAGCGCGGGGTTGTACAACTCCGCCTTCCCGCTCGGGGTCTGAAACCCGCCCTCGGCAAACGGGAGGAACGGGGCCGACTCCGCATCAGCGGTGCGAGCATCCTGACCGCCAAAATTCAGCCGGACGTGCCCTTCCCTCTCCAGCCTCTCCCGGTCGATTCCCTTCAGCCAGGGGTTCGTCGAGCTGAGGGCCGTGTCGATCATGTCGTCCACGGAGTCGTGAAAACAGGCGTCGTCAAACCCCATCGCCCGTGCCAGGACTCGGAATACCTCGACGTTCGACCGGCATTCTCCCAGCGGCTCGATTGCTTGTTCCGACACCTGTAGGTAGTAGTGACCGTACGCCGTCTGCAGGTCTTTCTGCTCGAAGAAGGTCGTCGCCGGAAGCACGATGTCCGCGTAATCCGTCGTGTCGGTGAAGAACTGCTCGTGCACCACCGTGAAAAGGTCCGCACGCCGAAGTCCCCGGATAACATCGTTGTGGTTCGGGCACACCGCCGCTGGATTCGAGTTGTACACAAACAAGGCCTTGATGGGAGGATCGCCGAGCGTGTTCAGGGCCTTGCCCAGCTCCACCATGTTGACCACGCGGGCCGGGCGCCCCAGTGACGCCTGCATCAACTCCGCACTCTCCAGTGCTTCGCGCTTCAGGCCCCACCCACCGCTGGTCGAGAGTTGCAGCCCGCCGCCGACTTCCTTCCACGACCCGGTAATGCAAGGCAGCATCGTGATGGCTCGCGTCGCCATGCCGCCGCCCTCGGAGCGCTGAACCCCGTAATTGACGCGGATCACCGCCGGACGGTGAGTCGCGTACTCCCGCGCCAGCTTCACGACGTCGGCTGCTGCGATTCCCGTCCACTTCGCCACCCGGTCGGGCGGATAGTCTTTCACCTTCTCCCGAAGCTGCTCGAACCCCGTGGTGTACTTCGCGACGTAATCGGTGTCGTGCCTTCCCTCGCCGATGATCACGTGCATCATCCCCAGCGCCAGAGCCGCATCCGTCCCGGGGTTGATCGGCAAATACCAGTCGGCACACTTCGCCGTGCGCGTGCGATAAGGATCAATGACCACCAGCCGGGCACCCGCGCGGCGCGCCTCCTCGATAAAGGGCCACAGGTGGACGTTGTTCCCGTGAATATTGGCGCCCCAGGCTATGATGTAGCGCGACTTGCGGAACTGTTCCGGCTCGGTTCCCAGCTTCACCCCGATCACCGACTTCAGCCCAGCTTCGCCCGCCGCCGAACAGATCGCGCGCTCCAGCTGCGAGGCGCCCAGCCGGTGGAAAAACCGCCGGTCCATCGAGGCTCCGCCCAGAACCGCAATCGTTCCCCCGTAGGAATAAGGAAGAATGGCCTCGCTGCCGAATTCGGCTACGACCCTTTTGAATCGCGCCGCGACCTCAGCCAAAGCTTCATCCCAGGGTATGCGCTCGAAATCGTTTGCGTCCTTGCTCCCGCCGCCCTTTGGAGCGGTCCGTCGCATGGGATACAACACGCGCCCCGGCGAATACACCCGGTCGAGATACTTGGCCACCTTCGCGCACAGAAACCCGCGCGTCACCGGATGGCGAGGATCGCCCTGAATCTTCGTAGCGAGCCCGTCCTCGACCGTAATCAGCACACCACAAGCGTCGGGACAATCATGCGGGCAGGCGGCATGAACGACTTTCTTCACGAAGTTCTGATTATACGGTGAACCCCCGGCCCGACAGGAAGATACGACTCTCCCGGCCGGCGCGGTTTTGGGTTTCTTTGCGTCCTTAGCGATCTTTGCGGTTATGAGCTTTTCTCTGCGTCCCTTCCGACACGCCCCTCCGTACGCTCAAAGCCTTCAATCCCAAACCGCCGCGACCGGCTCCAGAAGCAGAAAAGCCGCGCTGAGCGCGGCTCTGAAAGCTGACGACTTGCGACCAGCGACTGACGACTACTTAATCTCCATCACTTCCTTCTCTTTCGCCTTGCTCATATCTTCCATCTTCTTGATCTCGTCATCGGTCAGCTTCTGGATCTCATCCAGCGCCCGTTTCTCCTCGTCTTCGGTGATCTTCTTGTCCTTCATCGCCTTCTTGATCGCGTCGTTGCCGTCGCGCCGAATGTTACGCACCGCCGTCTTGTGGTCCTCGAGCACCTTGTGCAGATGCTTCACCAGGTCACGGCGGCGTTCTTCGGTCAGTACGGGAACCGGCACCCGGACAAGTTTTCCATCGTTCATCGGGTTCAGGCCGAGATCCGCCGTACGGATCGCTTTCTCGATTTCCGTGAGGGACGAGGGATCGAACGGTTGCACCGTGATCATTTGGGGCTCCGGCGCATGTACCGTCGCGATCTGGTTGAGCGGCATCTGCGACCCGTAATACTCCACGGTCACGCTGTCCAGCATGTGCACCGATGCCCGCCCCGTGCGGATCGCCGCCATCTCCTTGCGGAAGTCCTCCACCGCTTTTTCCATGCGGGTTTTCAACTGGAAGTAGATGTCCTTCAACCCCGGTACCGCCGCCATCGTAGCCTGAGCCATTGGAAGCTCCAGAAATGCCGAAGATCAAAACGCAAGATTATAAACCCAGTCGCTAGTCGTCCGTCGCTGGTCGCCAGCAAACAACGATCGTTCGGGGCGAATCGCTTGAATCGATCATGGGTGAGGGGTCAGTTTTTGCACCACGCGGGCGGGCAACCGGCACACAATGGATGCCGACGATCAATGACCGACGACGGGATTGGGTTCGTTAGCGACGGACGACCAGCGACTAACAACTGCCTCTAGGCGCTCACCATCGACCCGATCTTCTCCCCCGTCACCACCCGCTTGATGTTTCCGCGCTCGTTCAGGTTGAACACGATGATCGGCAGATTGTTGTCCTTGCAGAGAGAAATCGCCGTCGAATCCATCACCTTCAGCCCCTGTTTCAGCACGTCCATGTAGGTGATCTGGGTGAATTTCTTGGCATCTTTCACCAGCATGGGATCCGCGTCGTAAATGCCATCGACCTTGGTCGCCTTCAGGATGGCGTCGGCCTTGATCTCCATGGCGCGCAGCGAAGCCGCTGTGTCAGTCGAGAAATAGGGATTGCCCGTGCCCCCGGCGAAGATGACAATGCGGTCCTTCTCCAGGTGCCGGATCGCTCGCCGCCGGATGAACGGCTCCGCCACCTGGTTCATCTCGATCGCCGACTGCACCCGGGTGTGCACGCCCTGCTTTTCCAGCGCATCCTGCAACGCCAGAGCGTTGATCACGGTCGCCAGCATGCCCATGTGGTCGGCGGACACACGGTCCATCTCTTTCGCCTGCTCCGCCACGCCGCGGAAGAAATTCCCGCCCCCCACCACGATCGCAATCTGGATATCGAGCGCGTGAACATCTGCCAGTTCCGCCGCAATCTCGTGCACGCGTTTCGATTCCACGCCGAAGCCCTGGCCCGCGGCCAGCGCCTCGCCCGACAGCTTGAGAAGAATTCGCTTGAAAACGGTTTGCGACATGGAAGGTGTGGCCGTTTCGCAGTCGGATTTCGGAGAGAGTTCCACAGAGTTCAAGGCTGCGGCGTCAATTCCCCGCTAAGGAAGTGTCGCCGAAGCCTCGCAACTCTGCAACTTTACTTTGCGGGCGTGGCCGCCTCGCCGGCATCATCAGGTTTTGGGCGGGTGAAGGCCACGGTCATGCCCGCCTCTCCCACCTTAAACCGCGCAAACCGGCGCACGGCGATGTTTTCGCCCAGCTTGCCGATCTTCGTCGCGATCAGCTGCCCCACGCTGATGGTCTGATCCTTGATGAAGGGCTGCTCGATCAGGCAGACCTCTTCGTAGAACTTTTCCATCTTGCCGGCGACGATCTTCTCCACCACCGGCTGCGGCTTGCCCGTCGCCGCCGCCTGCGCGCGATAGATGTCCTTCTCACGCTCGAAGGCCTCGGGCGTCACGTCTTCCTTGCGGACGAATTTCGGGTCGCTGGCCGCGATATGCATGGCGATATCGTGGATCAGCTCCTTGAAGTCCTCGGTGCGCGCCACAAAGTCGCTCTCGCAGTTCACTTCCACCAGCACGCCGATCTTGCCCCCGGCGTGGATGTAGCTCGCCACCGCGCCTTCGCTGGTCACGCGCGCCGACTTCTTG
>DATMPS010000049.1:0-2369 GCA_035567435.1 Terriglobales bacterium
CACCATGCCGATGAAGCGACCAAAGCGCAGCCTGGCCGCGAACGTGTCGGCGCTGGCAAGCGCCGCACCGAGCAGAACCAGGAAACTGTCGAGAAAGCGGTGGTCCTGAATGAGATAGCGCGCCATCACCGCATCGGGCACGGCTCCGGCGAATAGCTCATTCACAAAGCGATGCTGCACAGCGTGCGACCAACCAGCTTCACTCGCGACGCGCATAGTTTCGGTAAAGCGTTCGGGCATGACATCGGTCCCCGTCTAACCATTCAATTGTCAGGATAGCGGCTCCGCTCGCGCATTTCACGGGTGCGCACGCCTCTCGGCTGACCATGCGCACAAAGCTCTGGCTCCTTTTTCAAGCCATACGGGTACTGGTCGTACGAAAGGGATCGATGGTTCGAAATCCGCCTCCCTCCAGCGCAGAGTCGGCCGCGAACGGCTTCCTCGCGCCGACACATGACCCTCCGAACGCGGCGGCGACCGTGATCCAGAAGATGGTATCACCCCCGACGCGTGACACGGACCTCGGATTTCGAAGTTCGAGAACCTTGGCTTCCGCGGCGCTTACAAGTCTTCCGTCGAGATCATCGAGATCTCGGGGGGGGGGAGTGAAGGCCTGAGGACCGGGCGGCTGGGAAGCAGAATTTGCCGCGGGCGGGATAAGGTGACAATCTCGAGATCTTTGTCGGCGGAAAGCCACCCCAACCCTCAGGAGAGATCCATGTTCAGGAAAATTTCTTGGATTCCTCTTTGGGCGCTCCTGCTCGGTCTTGGCGTTCCTGCGAACGCGCAGCAGCCGAACAAGGTCTCGCGAGTGGGGTATCTCGCGGCCGTTTCAGCTGCGGCAGACGCACCTCGTTTGAAGGCGTTTCGCCAGGGTCTGCTAGACCTGGGCCACATTGACGGACAGAACATCATCATCGAGTACCGTCATGAGGCAGGCGGATTCGAGCGGCTTCCCGCCCTTGCGGCCGAGCTGGTCGGGCAAAAGCCCGACGTCCTCGTCGCGGTCACGACGAACGCGGCGGTGGCTATAAAGAAAGCCACGGCGACGATCCCCATCGTCTTCATGGGGGTGACTGATCCGGTTGCGGCTGGACTGGTGGAAAACCTCGCGCGGCCCGGTGGAAACGTCACGGGGATCACCAACATGGCGGCGATTCTGACCGGCAAACGGCTGGCGCTTCTCAAAGAAACTATTCCCGACCTGTCCCACGTCGCGGTGCTGTGGGATCCACAGGCTCCAGGCTCCGTACCGCAATGGCACGAGAGTCAACCGCCGGCGCGGGAGCTCAGCCTGCAACTTTATTCGATGGAGGTGAGCAGTGCCGATAAGTATGAGACCGCTTTCAGAGAAGCGGTAAAGGCACGTAACACCGCGCTCTGGGTGACGCTCAACCCTCTGGCCAACTCCAACCAGAAGAAGATTGCGGACCTGGCCATACACAATCGGTTGCCATCGGTCTGCGCTCGCTCGGATTACTCAGAGAATGGTTGCATGATCGCATACGGGCCGGGCTACGAGATCGAGGGCAAGGACGGCGCCCGTTACGTTGACAAAATCCTGAAAGGGGCGAAGCCGCTGGACATCCCTGTGGAGCAGCCGATGAGGTTTGAGTTGGTGATCAATCTGCAAACCGCGGAAAAGCTCGGGGTTAAAATTCCGCGCTCGGTGGTGGACCTGGCGGATAAAATCATCGATTGAAGGAGATGATGATCGCACTCGGGGCAATCTTCTCTCGCTAGCCGCTCTGCGTCAGGCTGTTACATGTTCGCAACGAGTTATCCGGACTCTCCGCTGGAGGAAAGGAGATTCGAACCCCGGTCTCTCTGCCGAGCGAGTCACTTCGTCTCGCGGACCAGAAGGGGCCAGGAGGGTCGATTACGAGGTCTCGTCGAGCTAGTCCTTCCTAAGCCGGCAAAGCCGGAACCAAACAGGTGCGCACAGACATAGTGCTACCTCGGCCGTGCGGGCAATTTTGGATGATCCGCCGATTCACATCCGCCCAGTTTATTCCCGCAAACGCGGGTTCGAAGGCCAAGAACCCTGTGGGTTCAATGCTTTTCAGCACGCGCATAGTTGCACTGCGCCGCCACGCCGGCCACAAGATTCTTCGCAAATTCTGTCACGAGTCAGCTCGTAAGAGACTACGCTTTTTCGCAGACCGGGCTGCGAAAAAGTGGCCCCTGCGGGGCAGTTTGAAGCTGGGGGTAGGGTACCTGTAACCTGCCTTCCATGACAGACGGGCTGAGCACTCTCTATCAGGATTTGCTGGGCGGCAGCTACGATTGCGTCGATCGCATTGTCCTGAACGCGTATTTCCGGATGGGCCATGATCCGGGCGGGTTCCGGGTGTGGTGGCGCGCGCTGA
>DATMPS010000050.1:0-90069 GCA_035567435.1 Terriglobales bacterium
AGACTTTTCCACCGCGCTTGGAAATCCCGCAAAGAGCGCGGGATTCCCACTTTCCCACAGCTCCGGCTGCTGCGGGAGATTAACTAAACCGGACATTTCACTTGCTATGAAAAGCGGACATTTTAATTTGCTACGAACAGCTGCTTAGTGGTGCTTAGTGGTGCCCGAGATGCCCGGCGATCGGTCCCCAAAACCGCTCGACGATCAGCACCATGACCTCAGTAGCGAAGATGAAGATCAGCACCCGCTCCATGCGCCGCGAACGGCGCAGATCCCGCCTCAGTTCGACCTCAAGCTCATTCACGAAGCCCACGGCCCCAGGATCCGCGGGCGCCGCTGCCGCCTCTTGCATCACCAGGCCTGGCGACGCGGCCGTGAGTACGGGCTTCGCCTTATCGGGAAGAAAGATCTTGGGCGTGCTGATCACATTCGACCACGACGCCAACAACAGCGCATCGGACGGAACGATGGCATTCGCCGGTTCCGACGTCAGTTCCAAAGGCGGAAGTTTCTCTGGCGCCACCGCGTCGGCCAGGCTCCGCAGCAGCGAACTCCACCAGCCGTGGCTGATCTGGTCCCCAATTAGTTCCCCCACGTCCACCGGGCGCGATTCCAGTTGCAGCGGCGCCTGCGTTTCGGGTGAGATGACATCCCCTAAGTTCGTGAAAACAGTCCGGTACCAGGGCAAGTCGAGGAAATCGCCTAGCAACATGCCCAGGTTCACTGGGCGCGACGTGATGTAGAGCGGCGGCAGATTGTCGGGCAGGAACCGGTCCCGAAAATTGCGGATCAGAGACCTCCAGAGGGGACGGGTCAGGTCCTCCGGAGGCGAAAGATCGAGTTCTTCATCGGTAGCCATCTCAGCGCAGCCCATCCGTTGGCCGCCGCTAGATTCGGCAGCCTGCGAATCGACACTACCTCTATAGGATATCACCGACTGTCCGTCTCCCAACCCGGCCCGCCATCCCGCGTCCCGGCTGAACGATCGGCGAAAACTTCGCAAGATTACACGGTTGTGAATTGTCGTCGGCTTATCGCCTTGGGCAGAAAACTTTCTTGCCAGCCGCTGGGGAGTTTGCGCTACAATCTCCAACCAATGTGGGTTGCGCTCTCGTCCTCCATCAACGCGAACGAGATCGTTGGCGCCTCGCCTTCTTCCCCAGGAGGTAGTTCGATGTATCGACCCTACTCCAGTCCCATCGGGGGCTCCGGCTTCTCGATGGATGTAGAGTCCACCATCCGTGGTCTTACGCAAGACTTTTCCATGAACTTCAACACCGGCAACTATGATCAGGTAGGAACGCTGTTCGCTTCCGACGGTCTGTTCATGGCGCCCCATCACGAGTCCGCCGCCGGCCCCAAGGCCATCGAGCGCAAGCTGCGCGAGTTTGGGGATGCCGGCTTCCAGGACTTGCGTCTCGACTCCACCCGCGTGGACTACTCCGGCGACATGGCGATGGAAATCGGCCGCTACACCGTATCGATCGTCCTCGAGAACGGCACCAAGCAGGTGGACCGCGGTAAGTTTGTGAAAGTGTGGCGTCGCCTCGGCGCCTGGCGCATCGTCGCCGACTGCTGGAGCAGCAACCTCCCGGCCGCCTCCGCCCAACGCGCCGAGGAAAAACCCCTGCAAGTTGCCGACAAGATCAAACTCATCTCCGATGACGTTCCCAAGTCGGCCTAGCGTGACCGCTGCCGCGCCGGAAGCTTCGCCGAACATCGCCGACGCTCGGCCGATCGAGCGCACCGCGAAGCTCGGCATGTCCGCCGACAGCTCTCGCTTCTGTCCCAACTGCTCCACGCAGTTGAAAGAACATCGCTGCAAACTGACCTGCGCTCAGTGCGGCTTCTACCTGAGCTGCTCTGACTTCTATTGAAACCGGCGCGCGCCCTCCCGCTCGACGCTATCTCCTGAATGTCCTCGGGGAGGGCACGACTTCACAGCGCGCGGAAAAAGCCGCCGCGTGGGGCAAAAACGGGAAGGCACGAGTTCACTCGTGCCGCTGCGACTTCGACAATGTGTCCGGCTTTAGCGCCTGAGCTTGGCTATTGTCGCGATACAAACCCGCTTTTTCCAGCCTGTCACAGGCTCGGAGATAGAAAGGAAATGTGGCTTCTGACGCCTTCGCCGGTTGATGCGCTGGTTTATGCAGGTGATCCCCGCCTCCCCCGTGCGCGATCTCGCGCCTCCGTCTACAATGACTGGGCGGCATCCACTCTATGTTTCATATTGAGGAAAGACCATGCAGAGAAAAGCTAGTGCAATTTGGAAGGGCGGGTTGAAGGAAGGCAAGGGCACCATCTCCGCTCCCGGCGGCGTCCTCGCCAACACACCTTATTCCTTCACCACGCGTTTTGAGAATGCCCCCGGCACCAACCCCGAGGAACTGATTGCGGCAGCCCATGCCGCGTGTTTTTCGATGGCCCTCTCGGCCCAGCTGGGCACTGCGAATCTGACGCCGGAGAGCATCAGTACCAACGTCACGCTCACGCTCGACAAACTCGATTCCGGCTGGACGATCACTTCTAGCCACCTCGACGTGGTAGGCCGCGTCCCCGGCGCGGATGCAGCCACCTTCCAGAAATACGCCGAAGCCGCCGAAAAAGGCTGTCCGGTCTCGAAAGTCCTGAACGCCAAAATCTCAATGACGGCGAAGCTGGAAGGATAGAAAAACCAAGTGTCAGGTCTTGGGTGTTAGGTCTTGGAGAAAGTTCCCGAGAATCCTCGACCACAGCCTGCCACCAAGACCTGAGACCTGACACCCGGCACCCGCCCTACTGCGTCCGTAGCACTTCCCGGATCTCACGATTGATGTGCGCCGCGTCCTGGGCGGCGTCGGCGATCAGCGTGACCCACGTCTTGCCTGGGGCTTCCAGATTGAGTTCCCCGAGTAGGTACGACGCCTGCAGAAGGGTTTCGATCGAGTTACTGAGGTCGTGAGCCAGGGAGCGGAGGCGGCTCACAATATCGGGTGGCAGCTTTGGCGAGTTCGGCATGGATCATTTTCCGCGTGAAGCTCTCGCTGTGATTGTACGTTGTTCCGCGCTCCGCGATCGTGGAGTTTGACACTCTGCCGAGCCTCTGTAAAATGGAGTGTTGTTCCTCCTGACAGGCAGCCGTCAGGTTGCCGCGCAACGTAGTCCACTTGCCGAAGTGGCGGAATTGGCAGACGCGCATGGTTCAGGTCCATGTACCCGCAAGGGTGTGGGGGTTCGAGTCCCTTCTTCGGCACCAGCAACCTTGGCGCTCTTCGTGATCAGGGATCTTCCATCCGGCCCAACCTGTACTTCTGACCCTTTCCCGTCACTTCGCACCTCTGCTTTCGCACGCCACCCCGTTACCCTTTTTGGTGGAGGACTCAAGCGTGACCATATTGTCATTCCGACGCGCGAGCGCGGCGAGGCAGGAGGACCCGGTTCGAGCTGGTAGCTCCCGGCCCCGATCTCCGCTAACACAAATCCCCCGCCACTTCCGTTCGCGCCGTGTAATCGCGGCTTCCGTCCGGGAGCCGCAGCCGGATGGTCGCTTCCACCACCGGAGTTCCGTCTCCGTTCCGCACTGCCCCTGTCCACGACCCCGCTGCCCGGGCCCCGGTCGCCCACGCCAACACAACCACGGCGATCAGGCCCAGCCTCGCGATTGGGCGACGGATAAGGTTCATCTTTTCAAACTATATCTGCGGTAGCAGCAGCCCAAGCCGCTACTCGCGCTGCTGAGAAAAATCTTTCCTGAAACGGAGTTCACGTTTCCACCACCATTGCAATGAAGGCGAAGTGCTGCCTCCCGCACGGCATCGGCTTAGGTGACCTTACCCGCGCCTGGCGGGCGGCCCGAACATTTCGGACAATCATCCGGCGGTGAGCCAACCATGCTCCAACCAACCCTCCAATCGCGCCGCTGCTCCCACCCCCAGTCTCTGCCTGCTCCCACCCCCAGTCTCTGCCTGCTCCCACCCCTGCTCCTCACTCTGCTGGCCGCAGCCGGATGTGTTGCCAACCGCTATGAAGCTCCCATCGGCAACTTCCGCGACCAGACCCAGGCTACCGTCGGTGTCCTCGGCGACTTCTATTCTTCCCGCAATTCCTAGCTCCTCGGTGTAAACAACGACCTCGCCAATGCCGCCGCCGCCCTGGCCAACGTCGCAAGAACGTTGGCCGACGTTGCCGGCCGGGTCGGAAATCTCGACCAGCTCCTGAACATCGCCGCCAGCTTCATCTAGGGCAGAGGAAACACTTGATGGTGTGAAGATCGCTGATGAGTCGCTCGTGAGTGCTCGAAAGAAAAACCCACCTGTCATCCCGAACGCAGTCGATGGACCTAGTGTTTGCGGGGCGTTTCCGCGGTCCACTCTTTTCGACCACCCACCGATCTGACGCACGGGGCAGGGAACCGATCGGGCTCTACCCGTTCTTTTTCCTCAGCGTGCCTGCCAGAATCCGTGAAGCGCCTTCAAGGTTCCGGACACGATCCTTCAGATGTGGGGACCGGGCGCCTGCCTATAGCGGACAAGCCCGTCAGTGCCGGCATCTTGCCGGCTGTCACGAGCGCCTGCCCTGAGCTTTGAGGGGCGTCCTCGCTCGCGCTCATCCTGCGGCATTGGCGCCCTGTCGGCCGCAACTGCCGATTCCCCGAAGAACCAAGCCGAAGGGTCCGGCTCCAACCTCTCATGCGGCGCGCGTCGTTGGCGGCGGCTTCGGCGTCCGCAGTTCCATTAATTCGCCGTCCCCCGTGCCCGTTCGCAGTCGCACCCAATAGCCGCTCGCGCCAGGCTTGCACTCCTTGCCCAGCGCAATCATAAATCGGACGTAAAATGCGATGCCCGCCGCGCACAGTACCATGACCACGGTGGTTGCGACCATCCGTACCTCCCGGCCCGGATCTCAGCAGCCAACGCTGCCCAATCAAAGCCCCCTTCATGGGACGGCAAGCCTCGTAAGGGTCGAATAAACGGGTCATAAATTTTTCATAAAGATGTCGCGGGTCGTCCTCGCTGGGATCGAGTCAAGCGGATACGACCTGCGGCCCCCCGAGCGAGCGGCCAGAGCGAGGGCACACACGAAGTCGGGATTGGCGGGCGACTCAACTGAGAAAAAATCCCGCGCCAGTTGGGGCTCCGCAGGGGAATTACCTGACGGACCGGCGCGGGACCGAGTGCAGTTCTGGAGAACTGAAATCACATTACCTGCGCCGCGGAGCCGATTCAATCGGGTCGAACTCCTACGGGCATTCCGACGCGGGTTGCTCCACCCGGCATCCGCAGCCCCGTTCCGCGCACGTCGGGTAAGGCAGAGATGTCTACCACCTACACGATGAACCGTATCCCCACCCACCAGGCGCCGCGCTAAGCTGCCTCCCGTGGCACAGGACTCTTGGGTCGTGAAACTCGGTCATCAAAACGCGAAACCCTGTCTCTTCAGGAGGGCACAATGTCCATGCGAGATCATTTAAGCGCCTCAATCTTCCGGAAACCGATACTGTCGGCCGCGGTGGCCTTGGCTGCCGTTCTCATGTTTACGAATCTGCCGCGTCTGCGCGCCTCCGACGACGACTGCCAGCGCCGCATTTCCCACGCCGACCACGAACTGCACCAAGCAATCGAGCATCATGGCTACCAGAGCAAGCAGGCAGACCACTGGCGTCACGAACTGCACGAAGCACGCGAGCGTTGCTGGAACAATGCGCATCGCTGGTGGAGTGAAGATGACCGCCGCTGGCACACCGAGCGGGATTGGGATGATCACGACCACGATCACGACGGTGATCGCCGTTGAGTCGCCCTCGACGTCAGGCGAAGATGTCGGTCAAGTTTTGCGTAGTCCAATAACTACCGCGAGAACGCCCCCAGCGGGAAAAACAATACCGACCGCCGGGGGTAGCTTCTCGCTACTCTCTGTCGGGATGCCGATCTTCGTATCGCCGATCTGCACCGTGATTCTCGCGGCGGGAGATCGGCACGACAAAGACAACACTCCACGATCAGCAGCAACACTCCGAGCTGCACCATCTTGTTCATCGCCTCTCCCTCCCACCCATCCGATTGAGTCTTTGAACGGCTCCCGTCCTCTCCTGTCCGGGAAAGTTTCGACACCACAACTTCTTCCGCAACGGCACGAAATGGTTCCCTGGGCCGGCAGTGTTGTTCTACCCAATTTCTGCATGCCCCGTTTTGCCCAGCACTGCCCGCACAGTTGCACTCGATCGCCCAATTGCGCTCTCATGGACCACCATGAAAATCACTCGCCGCTCTGTTCTCGCTCTAGCTCTGCTGTTTCCCTCGGTGCTTGCCGCCAAAGATTCGCCCAAGAACTATCTTCTCTACGTCGGTACCTACACTGACAAGGACAGCAAAGGGATCTATGCCTTCCACTTCGACGCCGCCTCTGGCGAACTCACCCCAGCTGGTCTAGCCGCAGAAATCACCAATCCGTCCTTTCTGGCCGTGGATCCGAGCCACCGGTTTCTGTACGCAGTGAATGAGGTGCCGAAATATAAAGACACTGCCAGTGGTGCCGTGAGCTCGTTCGCCATTGACCGGCCGAGCGGCAAACTCACGCTGCTCAATGAACTTCCTTCCCGCGGCGCCGATCCCTGCTACATCTCCCTCGACAAGACCGGCAGGTTCGTCCTGGTCGCGAACTATACCGGCGGCAGCGCAGCCGTGTTTCCTGTCCTCAAGGACGGCCGCCTGGACGAGTCCTCCGCCTTTATTCGCTTCGTCGGTTCCAGCGTGAACCACGAGCGCCAGGCCGGACCCCACGCCCACTGGATCGAGACCACCGCCGACAATCGCTTCGCCGTCGTCGCCGATCTGGGCGTCGATCGGCTGCACGTGTACCGCTTTGACCCGCTTCACGGCACCCTCGGCGAGAACGATCCCGCCTTCGTGGCGCTCGACCCCGGTGCCGGACCGCGCCACGTCGCATTTCATCCCAGCGGCAAAGCTGCTTACGTGGTGAACGAACTGAATTCCACCGTGACCAGCTTCTCCTACGACGCTCACCGCGCCGAGCTGACTCGCTTGCACACGGTTTCAACCCTCCCGGCGAATTTCTCGGGAAGCAACTCCACCGCCGAAATCCACGTGCACCCCAACGGCGAATTCCTCTACGTCTCCAACCGCGGGGACGACAGCATCACCGTGTTCGCCATCGATCCGGCAAACGGCACGCTCGCGACCGTGGACCGCGTTTCCACCCAGGGCAAGACCCCGCGCAATTTTGAAATTGATCCCACCGGCACGCGCCTGTTTGTCGCCAATCAGGCCACCGGCAACATCGTTGTCTTTCGTATGGACGCCAAGACCGGGAAGCTAACCCCCACCGACCAGGTCCTCCACGTCCCAGCGCCGGTTTGCCTCAAGTTTGTTCCCGTCGATTGAGGACGCCTAGAAACCCGGGTGCGTGCGCGTCTGATCCCGGGCCTGTCCCATCGCGCTACTCCTCCATGTCCGTTTCTGAACCGCGAGTCTGGAGTAAAATATCCTAAATCGCAGTTCGGCCCTCGACTCACCGTCCAGTCGATTTGAAGTTCATGATGCTCGGTCAACCACAAGCGGGGACTGGGTTCGTCACCTAGCCGTCTTTAGGGCACAGCCTATTCCGAGGAGTCATCCTATGAGCACCCTCCTTTCAAACGCCACTGACGAAATCCTCGCTCTCAGCCCGTACGGTGAAACCCGATCCACCATTGCTGAAAAGCCGCTCAGCACGGACGCCTTGCGCAGGACTGACGTCTACTGGCGAGCTTGCAATTACCTCAGCCTGGGCATGATTTATCTGCTCGATAATCCGTTGTTGGCGGAACCGCTGCGCGCCGAGCACATCAAGAGTCGGTTGCTGGGACACTGGGGATCAAGCCCGGGGCTGTCGTTCATCTATGTTCATCTGAACCGGCTCATCAAGAAATACGATCTCGATATGATCTTCTTGGCCGGTCCCGGGCATGGCGCGCCCGGCGTTCTCGGTCCTGCTTACCTCGAAGGAACCTACTCTGAGGTGTATCCGGAAAAGAGCCGTGACGTGGAGGGGATGCGACAGTTCTTCCGCGAGTTCTCTTTTCCAGGAGGTGTCGGGAGTCACTGTACGCCTGAAACTCCGGGGTCGATCCACGAAGGCGGAGAGCTCGGCTACGTGCTATCTCATGCTTGTGGCGCGGCATTCGACAATCCCGAACTGATCGTGGCGGCGGTGGTGGGCGACGGTGAATCCGAAACCGGTCCGTTGGCCACTTCGTGGCACATCAATAAGTTTCTCAACCCTGCGCGCGATGGAGCGGTTCTTCCCATCCTCCATCTGAACGGCTACAAGATCAACAATCCGACCCTGCTGGCGCGGATCTCCCATGAGGAACTCGAGAACCTCCTTCGCGGCTACGGCTGGACGCCCTACTTTGTAGAAGGCTCCGAACCGAACAGCATGCACCAAGCCATGGCGGCGACCGTGGAGCATTGCGTTCTGAAGATCAGGGAGCATCAGGAAACGGCCCGCACGCAGGGCACGAACGACCGGCCGCGCTGGCCCATGATTGTGTTGCGTTCACCGAAGGGCTGGACCGCGCCTCGCGAAGTCGAGGGCCACTGGCTGGAGGGCTTCTGGCGAGCTCACCAGGTGCCGCTGCCCGATGTAAAGAAGGATCCCGAACAACTTCGAGTTCTTGAGGCCTGGATGCGCTCGCTCAAGCCCGAGGAATTTTTCGATGGGAGCGGCCAGTTTGCTCCTACTTTCAAAAACTTGGCCCCCGAGGGAAACCGGCGGATGAGCGCCAACCCTCATGCGAATGGGGGACGAATCAAGAAAGCCCTGCGGCTGCCGGATTTTCGCGAGTATCGGTTCAAGCTCGAGAAGCCCGGCCAGGGCCAGGCGGAGAACACGCGTCCCTTGGGCGCGCTGCTGCGAGACGTGATGAAGCTGAACATGAGCAACTTTCGCGTCTTCGGCCCCGATGAAAACACCTCCAACAAACTCGACGCCATCTACGCCGTCAGCAAGAAGTTCTGGATTGAGCAGTTCTTTCCCGAAGACCTGGACGGAGGCGAGTTAGCCACCAACGGCCGAGTGATGGAGATGCTGAGCGAACACACCCTGGAGGGAATGCTCGAGGGCTACCTGCTCACTGGGAGACACGGTTTTTTGTCATCCTACGAGTCGTTTGTGCACGTGATCGACTCGATGTTTAACCAGCACGCGAAGTGGCTTGAGATCTGCAACCATCTATCCTGGCGCGCTGCCATCGCTTCCTTGAATCTCCTGATCACTTCAACGGTGTGGCGACAGGATCACAATGGTTTCACGCATCAGGATCCGGGTTTTCTCGATGTGGTGGCCAACAAGAGTGCAAGCGTCACTCGCATTTACTTGCCGCCGGATGTGAACTGCCTCTTGTCGGTCACGGATCATTGTCTGCGCAGCCAGAACTACGTAAACGTGATCGTTTGCGACAAACAAATGCATCTGCAGTACTTGAATATGGACGATGCCATCACGCATTGCACCAAGGGCATCGGCATCTGGGACTGGGCCAGTAACGACGAAGCGGGCGAACCCGATGTGGTCATGGCTTCAGCGGGCGACGTTCCTACCCAGGAAGCGCTCGCCGCTACTGTGCTCCTTCGCGAAGAATTTTCTGACGTCAAGATCAGGTTCATCAACGTAGTCGATCTGTTTAAACTGCAGCCGAGCACCGAGCATCCCCATGGATTGTCCGATCGGGACTTCGACTCACTGTTCACGGTTGACAAGCCGGTGATCTTCAATTTTCACGGGTACCCTTACTTGATCCATCGCCTGGCCTATCGTCGAAAGAATCATGACAACATTCATGTGCGCGGCTACAAGGAGAAGGGCAACATCAACACCCCGTTGGAACTTGCCATCAACAACAACATCGACCGCTTCAGCCTGGCCATGGATGTGATTGACCGGGTGCCAAGACTAGAGAGAATCGGGGGGCATGCAAAGGAAAGGTTCCTGAACCAGCAGATCGAGTGCCGAAATTATGCTCACCAGTATGGCGTCGACCAGCCTGAGGCAGCCGGCTGGACATGGCCGTACTAGGAGTTCAAAACGGGTGGGGCTCACCCAGGATGACGCGCACCGTATCGCGCGCAATCAACAGTTCCTCATCGGTCGGAATCGCGTAGGCGAGCAGCGAGGACCCCTCCGTGGAAATCTTGCCTTCGCGGGCTACGGTCTCCTGATTGCGTGACCGGTCGAGTTTGAGACCCGCCCACTCCATGCTTCCGCAGATCTGCGCGCGGATGTCGGGCGCGTTCTCTCCAATGCCGCCCGTGAACACGACAGCGTCGGCCCCGCCCATGCATGCCAGGAATGCGCCGATGTACTTGCGGGCCCGATAACAGAAGATCGCGATCGCCAGCCGCACCCGCCGGTCCTCGTGCTCTTTCAGTTCCGTTTGCAATTCGCGCATGTCGTTCGTGAGGCCGGAGATGCCGAGCAACCCCGACTGCGTGTTGAGCAGCCTGTCCACTTCCGCCGGAGACATCCCCTCCTTGCGGGCGATCACATTGACGATAGCGGGATCCAAGTCGCCCGATCGCGTCCCCATCACGAGTCCTTCCAACGGCGTCATCCCCATCGATGTGTCCACCGCGGACCCTCCTCGAATTGCAGCGGCAGAACAGCCGTTTCCCAGGTGTAGCGTAATGATGTTGGTTTGCTCCCGCGTCAATCCCCGCAGAGCCCGGTAGCGGAACGCGACGTAGCGGTGCGAGGTTCCATGGAACCCGTAGCGGCGGATGCGGTGACGGCGATAAAGGTGATACGGAACGGCATACAGGTATGCCTGCTCCGGAATCGAGTGATGGAACGAAGTATCGAAGACGGCCACCTGGGGAACGGTCTTGCCGAAAAGCTCACGGGCGGCCCGAATGCCTTCAATATTGTTCGGATTGTGAAGCGGGGCAAGATCGATACAGTCTTCGATTCCCTGCAACACCTTGTCGTCAATCAGAGCCGACTCCGAGAACAGTTCGCCGCCATGCACAACCCGGTGCCCTACTGCGTTCACATCCGCCGCACTCCTGATCTCAGGCACGCCCGCCCGCTCCGAGGCCATGAAGCGGACCAGGTAGTCCAGCGTCGCTGAAATGTCGCGCAGCGAAGCCGTGAATTTTCGGCTCGGCTGATTTTTGTTTTGAAACGTGATGACGGCTTCCCCGCCGATGCCCTCGACTTCCCCGCGACAGAGACGATCGTCGTTGAGCTGCTGGATCCGCTCAAGGTCAGTGGAAATCACTTGAAACTTCAAGCTCGAGCTTCCAGAGTTCACCACCAGGACATTCATAGGCAGCTCTGAACGGTCATGTCGCTCCATTTTACAAAACGGGGTTATTCAGGAGTGGAGCGCTATCCGGAACCTTACCTGGGATGATGGCATGCACCTCAGGCACTGGCGGGCAGCGACTTCTTCCGCACTTTCTCCAGCCCAACGGTTCCCGGCCAGAATTCGCTGGGACGAGGCTGAGCCAGCAACTCCACAAACTCGGCCAGAGAAGGCGAGCAGGCCTGGTCGCGAAGCGTGGCCGCGTACCAGGTGCGCCGCAACCCGCGCCGCGTGAATGGCCGCGTGATCACCCGGCCGGAGCTCGCCTGCGGAGCGACGGACCACTGCGCGACCAGCGCGATGCCCATGCCGGCTGCGGTCATCTCGATCACGGCTTCAGTCAACGGAATCTCCAGCACATCCTTGGGCTCGATGTTGGCCGGGATGAGGTATTTCTGCAGCAGAGTGCTTTCTTCGCGCGGAGGATAGATGATTATGGTCTCGCCGGCGAAGTCACGCGGCCGGATAAATTTTAATCGCGCCAGGGCGTGCTCCGGCGGCATCATGACCACCATTTCGTCCGCCACGATCGGCGTGAGATCGAGGTTTTTGTTCGGGAGTGGAGAACTAAGGATGGCCACGTCGAGCTTCCCCTCCAGCAGCGCCTCGATCGCCCGGCTCGTAGATTGCGCGTCGATCGTCACCTCCACCTTGGGAAATTTCTTGTGAAATCGCTTCAGCAGCGGCGGCAGCCAGTGATAACAGGTGTAACACTCGGTCGTCAGCCGGATTAAACCTCCGCTTCCGTTGTTCAGGGAGCGGACCTGTTCTTCCGCGCGGCGCAGTTCTTCCAGCACCCGCCGGGCGGCCCCCAGCAGGTGACCGCCCGCCGGAGTGAGCACCATCTTTTTGCCCAGGCGCAGGAACAGGCGCGCGTCCAGTCGCTCCTCGGCATCTCTCAGTTGGTGGCTTAAGGCCGACTGCGTCGTATGCAGCCGCTTCGCGGCTCCGGTCACGCTGCCCTCTTCGGCCATCGCGTCCAGCAGTCTCAGGTGGCGGATTTCCAGTTTCACATTCATATCTTCGTTTGGCGGCAAGAAGCGGATGGTATCCCTTTTCGCCTTTCTCTACGGTGAGAGTGCACCCGGCCTGGTCATGAGAGTACCTCATGGATGCGATGAAAACAAACAATAATCCTCATGGATCAGCCGCACGTCCAATCGCCATGGATCGCAAGATCCGAGGAGGCCGTATGAATCACCGGTTGTTGTTGCTGTTTCTCTTTGTCAGTGTCTTGCTGCCCCTGTGCGCCGTAACCAGCGAAGCACAGTGCCAGCTGCACACGCTGGAAGTGCAGGTTCCGTTCGACTTCGTCGTCCGCAACTCGCAGTTTCCCGCAGGCCACTACAGCTTCGAACAGGAGTGTGCGCGGGTATACATGCGCGACGGCCGCGGCCAGATGCTGCATGTGTACATGGCCTTGCCCTCCGACCGTGGAACCACCCCCCGGACCTCGAAGGTGGTCTTTTTCACCTTTCGCGGCGTGCACGTGCTGACCACCGTGCTGTGGGAGCGAAGCGCAATGGGCGCCGAACTGGTTCGTCCCGGCCAGGAAATCGAAATCGCTAGCCGCAGCCTTCCGGCGAAGCCCGTGCTCGCCGGCGCCGGCGGCCGGCCCTGAATTCAACTCACCACAACCGCCAAAGGGGATGGCTATGAACCATGAAAATGCAGTACGCAGCGTGCGGGCCACCGATCCTAGCGTGCTCGAAGTCCTGCGCGCCGCCCGCTCGGAACTGGATGCGCTTCTCAAACAGCGCGCCGAAATCACCCGCCGCATCGGCACCGCCCGCCAGGCCATCATCGGCCTGGCGAATCTGGTCGGAGGTCAAGTGCTTCACGAGGCCGTGCTCGACCTCATGGACCTCCGTCCCACCCATCGCCAGTCCGGCTTCACACGCGCCTGTCGTTATCTGTTGACGGTGTCGAATCGCCCCCTGAATTCGACCGAGATCTGCGAGGAACTTCGCCGCAAGTTCCCCGAGATTGCTGCCCGTCACAAAGACCTGCAGGCATCGGCGACCACGGTCATGAACCGCCTCATCGACTACGGTGAGGCCACCCCTTGCGAAGACGCCGCCGGACGCCGTGCCTGGACCTGGGTCGCCGCCCACGACGCCGTGCTCGCGAAATTGTCCCCCGCGATCGAGCTCCCGGTGCCGTTCGCGGAAGCCGTGCCGCCCCGTGCGGACGCAAACTGACCTGCCACGGGTACGTGATTCGAGCGCTGCGTTCCTGAGGCCCCGGTCCCCCACCGGGGCCTCCCGTATAATAAAGGTTTGGCGTATGCCCGCGACGCTCGACCAGATCATCGCCGCCACTCGCGAACGCCTGTCCCGCAAGCGCCGCGCAGCCGACGTTCGCGCGTTGGAGCGCCAGGCCGCGGCCCATGAACCCCGCGGCTTCCGTCGTCGTCTGTCGGCAGTCGCCGCGACCGGTCCCGCCGTCATCGCGGAACTCAAAAAAGCATCGCCCTCGAAGGGCCTGATTCGCCCCGAGTTTCATCCCGCCGACCTGGCGCACGAACTCGAACAGGGAGGAGCCGCCGCCCTCTCGGTGCTCACCGAGCCCGACTTTTTTCAGGGCTCGCTCGAAAATCTGCGCCTCGCTTCGGAGAACTCCAGCCTCCCCTGCCTGCGCAAAGATTTCATCCTCGACGACCTACAGATCCTCGAAGCCCGCGCCCACTGTGCCGACGCCGTCCTTCTGATCGCGGCCGCCCTGCCCCAGGAAGACTTGTTCCGTCTCGCCGCCCGCGCCCGCGCCACCGGCCTCGACGTCCTCTGCGAGGCGCACGACGAAGACGAACTCCAGCGCGCCCTCGACGCCGGCTGCGACCTCATCGGAGTGAACGCGCGCGATCTGCGCACCTTCCAGGTCGACCTGGACACCGCGTTCCGCATCGCCCGCAAAATTCCGCGCGGCGTGCTCGCGGTCGCCGAAAGCGGCATTCATTCCGCCACCGATATCGCCGACCTCCGTTCGGTCGGCTACGCGGCCTTCCTGATCGGAGAGTCGCTGATGAAAACCGCCTTCCCCGGCAGCGCCTTGCGCAGGCTGCTAGGAGCCGCCACAGTGCCGGCCGCAGAATAGACATTTGACTCTTTCAGGTGGTTTGGCTGAAGACTAGCGACTAGCAACTGACGACTGCCCCTATGACGTGGGTCAAAATCTGTGGCACGACGAACCTCGAAGACGCGCTGCTCGCGGTCGACGCCGGCGCCGACGCGCTGGGCTTCGTGTTCGACGACAAGAGCCCGCGCCGTGTAGAAGTCGAGTCCGTTCGAGAAATCGTGCGGCAGCTACCTCAAGGGGTCGAGAAGGTAGGAATATTCGTAGATCACCGTCCGGAACAGATCCGCCAAATAGTACAGCGAGCGGGCCTGACGGCGGTGCAGTTGCACCGGATAGAAGCCCGCCCGGCAGGTTTCTGGCCGGCGTCGCAGGCAGCGTTCAAGGAGCGCTTAGGCGTTCCGAAGTTGATGGTTGCGATCTCAGGGGAACGCCTGACCGAGAGCGGGTTCTTTCTCGGCGATGAGGCGAGAAAGCAGCTTTACGCGGTCCTGATCGACTCAGGCACAGCTGCGCAGCCCGGCGGGACTGGCAAACAATTTGACTGGAGCGAGGAGACTCGCGGCATGATACAGGTGATCAGCCTGTCGGTGCCGGTGATTGTTGCCGGTGGCTTGAACCCGGAGAACGTCGGCCAAGCGCTCGAACTGTTCCAACCGTTCGGGATTGACGTGGTGTCGGGAGTGGAAGCGCGTCCCGGCAAGAAAGACCCCGAGAAAGTGCGCGCCTTCGTACAAGCGGTTCGCCGCGCTGAGAAGAGTGCATAAGATAAAGAGCGCATAAGAAATAAGAAAGAAGATCGCCTATGGCCACCCCAAGACTCCAACCCAGCCCCAGCAAAACCCCCGGCCGCTTCGGCGTCTACGGCGGCCGCTATGTCCCTGAGACCCTCATGGCCGCGCTCGAAGAACTCGAGCGCTGTTACGACAAGGCCCGGCGCGATCCGAAATTCCAGAAGCGCCTCGACCTCCTGCTAGGCACTTTCGCCGGACGCCCCACACCCCTGTTCTTTGCCCGTCGCCTCAGCCAGAAACTCGGCGGCGCGAAAATCTACCTGAAACGCGAAGACCTCCTCCACACCGGCGCCCACAAGATCAACAACTGTCTCGGCCAGGCCTTGCTGGTCGAGCGCATGGGCAAGCATCGCGTCATCGCCGAAACCGGTGCCGGCCAGCACGGCGTCGCCACTGCCACCGTTTGCGCGCTCCTTGGCTTCGACTGCGTGGTCTACATGGGCACCGAGGACATGCGCCGCCAGGAACTCAACGTCTTCCGCATGCGCCTGCTGGGCGCCGAAGTGCGCGGCGTTTCCTCTGGATCACGCACCCTCAAGGACGCCATCAACGAAGCCATGCGCGACTGGGTCACCAACGTCCGCACCACTCACTACCTCCTAGGCAGCGTGCTGGGCGCGCATCCTTACCCCACCATGGTGCGCGATTTCCACCGTGTCATCGGCCGCGAAGCACGCGCGCAGATTCTGAAAGCGGAAGGCAAGCTTCCCGCGGCGATCATCGCCTGCGTCGGCGGAGGCTCGAACTCCATCGGCATCTTCTACGACTTTATTAAAGATAAGAAGGTTCGCCTGATCGGCGTCGAAGCCGGCGGACGAGGCGAAGCCCTGGGCCAACACGCGGCCCGCTTCCGTGGCGGCTCGCCCGGAGTTCTGCAGGGCACCTACTCCTACGTCCTGCAAGACCGCGCCGGACAGATCGCCACCACGCACTCCGTATCGGCCGGCCTCGACTACCCCTCGATCGGCCCCGAACACGCCTGGCTAAAAGACCTGGGCCGCGCCGAGTACGTCCCCGCTTCCGACAAAGAAGCTCTGGAGGCAACCACCTTGCTGGCCCGAACCGAAGGCATCATTCCCGCGCTCGAATCGGCACACGCCGTCGCGGAAGTCCTCAAGCGCGCCCCAAAGATGAAGAAGTCCGAAGTCGTGCTGGTCAACATCTCCGGCCGCGGCGACAAAGATATCGGGATCCTGCGCGAAAATCTGACTCTGGATTCGTGAGGCTGCAATTACTCAATTGCCCAATTACCAAATCACAAGATTCTCTCATGCCCTTTCACTTCGAAAACAAACCGTCGCTCGTTGCCTACGTCACCTCCGGCGATCCTGACCTCGCCACTACCCGTTCCGTGGTGCTCGCCGCCATCAACGCGGGCGCCAGCGTCATCGAACTCGGTGTCCCCTTCAGCGACCCCGTGGCCGACGGCCCGGTGATCCAGCGGGCCAGCGAACGTGCCTTGAAACACGGCACATCGCTCGAGCAGGTGCTCAAACTCGCCGCCGAGATTCGCGAGCACTCCCAATCCGTCGGCCTGATCATTTTCACCTATCTCAATCCCATCCTGCGCATGGGAATGCCGAAGTTCTGTAAAATAGCCCGCCACGCAGGCGTCGACGGCGTCCTTGTCACCGACCTCCCCGTCGAAGAGGCCGCCGACTATCTGCGCGAGGCCCGTGCCAACCAGTTGGCCTGCATATTTCTGGCCGCGCCCACCAGCACCGACGCCCGCCTGAAGCGTATCGCCGCCGCCTCCAGCGGCTTCGTGTATGCGGTTTCCCGCACCGGCATCACTGGAGCCCGCAAGCAATTGCCCGAAGACGCGCAGACCTTGGTTCGCCGCCTGCGGCGCTACACGAAACTGCCAATCGCGGTAGGTTTTGGCATCTCGAATGCCGAACAGTTTGCCGCTGTAGGCGGCTACGCCGATGCCGCCGTCGTCGGCAGCGCCATCGTAGAAACCATCGCACGGAATCCGGGAAGGGAAGCCGAGAGTGTGGGAGAATTCATACGGCAGCTGTCAGCCGTCAGCCCTCAGCCCTCAGCGAAGAAGGCCTGAGGTGGACTTGTGGAGTGCAACGATCGAGAACGCGTAGTGCACTCCTGGATCGAAATGAGTACCAGGGTCATGCGAATCAAAGAGACTCTGCCCAAGGTCGCCGAAACGCTGACGACTTGCGACTGACGACTAGCGACTGAACCATGGACATCGCGGACTGGCGTAAGAAAATCGACGAGATTGACCAGAAGCTGGTCGACATTCTGAACCAGCGGGCGCAAGCCGTGCAGGAAATCGGACGACTGAAACGCGATTCGCAGCTGCCCATCTATGAGCCAGACCGCGAGCGCATCGTGCTGACTCAGGTGCAGGAACGCAACCAGGGGCCGTTGCACCATCGGCACCTGGTGCAGATTTATGAGCGCATCATGGACGTGATGCGCAACATCCAGAAGGACGAAATCGTAGGCGACGGAGGCACCTTGCCCGCCGGCGACACCGAACTCGATGCCGATGTGAAAGACTAGCAGGCAGCACTCAGCCGTCAGCATTCAGCCAGCGGAAGGACCGCAGAGAAAGCGCGGGTGGGCGCCATCAGCCGAGCGCCGAAAGCTGAGAACTGACAGCGGAACGCTAAGGCCTGAGAACCTGAGACCTGAGACCTGAGACCTAAGACCCGAGACCTGCTTCCCTATGATCGTTGCCATGCAGGAGTCCGCAACTGAAGCCCAGATCCAGGCGGTCATCGACCACCTGGTGACGCTGGGCTTCGAAGTGCACCGTTCCACCGGAGCCCGACAAACTGTGCTGGGCGCTGTGGGCGCGCGCGCCGACGTTGACGTCCGCAACTTTGAATTGCTCCCCGGTGTGCAGGAGGTACACCGGATCAGTTCGCCCTACAAGTTAGCCGGCCGCTCCTTCCGACCCGAAGGCACCATCGTCCGCCTGGCCAACGGTGTCGAGATCGGCGGCAATGAAGTCATCGTCATGGCCGGACCTTGCTCCATCGAATCGCGCGAGCAGATCTTTCTGATCGCCCAGCAGGTCGCCGACGTGGGCGCACGCGTCCTGCGCGGCGGCGCCTTCAAGCCGCGCTCGTCTCCGTATTCCTTCCAGGGCATGGGCGAGGAAGGCCTCAAGCTGATGCGCGAGGCGGCCGATAAAGCCGGCTTGCTCGTGATCAGCGAGGTCATGGAGATTTCCCAGATCGCGCTGATGCAGCCCTACGTCGACATCTTCCAGGTCGGCGCCCGCAACATGCAGAACTTCAACCTGCTTCGCGAACTTGGTAAAGTTCGCAAGGCGGTCGTCCTCAAGCGCGGCATCGCGGCCACCATCGAAGAGCTTTTGCTGTCGGCCGAGTACATCATGGCCGGCGGCAACTACGAGGTCATTCTGTGTGAGCGCGGCATCCGCACATTCGAGACCTATACCCGCAACACCATGGACATCTCCGCCATCCCGATCATCCACAAGCTGTCGCATCTGCCGATGACGGCCGACCCGTCTCATGGGACCGGGCGAAGAGACAAAGTGGCGCCGATGGCTCGCGCCTCGGTAGCCGCCGGCGCCGACGCGCTCCTGATCGAGGTCCACAGCAATCCCGACAAGGCCCTGTCGGACGGCGCTCAGTCGCTGTTCCCCGAGCAGTTCACTACCCTGATGAAAGAGTTGCGCCTGATCGCCCCCGCAGTGGGCCGCACGATTCGCTAGCTGTGTAGCGCCGGCATCTTGCCGGCAGCCGCGAGGGCTGCCCTCGCTCACAACTCATGGTCTGCTCCTCTCTCGCCGCTTGTCATTTCGACGGCAAGCGAAGCCCAGGCGGAGGAATTTGCTGTCCTATCACGTCACGTCCGCGTCCCTGTCGCCTCAGCGTCCTTTGCGACCTTTCTTCGCGATCTTTGCGCTTAAGAGCTTTCTCGGCACCCCACGCGAAACGCACTCCGTTGCCCGCGCTGAATGGCCCTGCCTTTCCCTGATCCTCCGCGTCCCCCGTGGTGGTTCTCGTGCTTCCCTTGCCGCCACCACACCCCCTGTTGTTAAATCGTCATTCGACATCGCCCGTCGCCAATCCCCTCATGCACATTCGCCAAATCACCATCATCGGCAACGGCCTCATCGGCGGCTCCCTCGGCCTGGCGCTCAAGAAGCAGCACTTCCCGGGTCGGATCGTGGGCTGCGACTCGGCCCCCGTGCTCGAGCGTGCCTTGGAAAAGGGCGCCATCAGCAGCGGCCACACCAACCCGACAGACGCCGTTCACGGCAGCGACGTCGTCGTCCTCGCCGCTCCCGTCGCCGCCATCATCGGCCTCATTGAACTCCTCGGCCCCGCTGTTTCCGCCGAAACCCTGCTCACCGACGTTGGCAGCACCAAAGCCCGGATTCTCGCCAGCGCCTCGAAAGTCCTGGGCCCCACCGCCCCGCAGCGCTACCTCGCCGGACACCCCATGGCCGGAAAAGAGCAAGCCGGAGTCGAGTCCGCCGATCCCGATCTCTTCCAGGGCGCTGCCTGGTTTTTTACCCCGCTGCCAGGACAGGATATCTACAAAGGATTGAGCGGTGAATTTCTCGAGTGGATCGAAAAGATCGGCGCACGCATTGCCACCCTCGACGCCCCCGCTCACGATCAACTCTGCGCCTGGATCAGCCACCTCCCCCAAATGATGTCCACCGCGCTGGCTGCTTCCTTGGTCGACCAGTTCGGCGAAGACGCCCCCCTGCTCGACGCCGGCGGCCGCGCCCTGCGCGAAATGACCCGCATCTCCTCGAGCCCGTATTCCATGTGGCGCGACATCGCCATCACCAACAAGCAGAACATCGCCGACGCTCTCCTGAAACTGGAGCAACGCCTCGCCCACATTCGCGAGAACCTGGATAGTCGCCAGCTCGCCGCCGAATTCGAGCGCGCGCACCAGCTAAAAAAAGAAAAGCCGCCACCAAAAACCCTCTCACCACAGAGGCGCGAAGATGAAGGGAGAAACAAAGCGTGAGACGAAGGAGGAGACAAAGCGCGAAAATAAGCCAGAGACAAAGCTCGGTGAATTTCTTGCCAGCGTCCATGTCACTCTGTCACCCGAGACCACTCGCCACCCGAGATCGCTCTGTCCTCCCGAACCCAGTCGAGGGACCCTGCGTTTGCCCGTGAAGCCGCCACCCCGCGAACACGGTACCGCCTCCGGGCGCGACCGATTCGTCATGTTGTCAATCCGACACGCAAGCGCGGTGAGACAGGAGGAATCTGCTGTTCCTCACGGCAGCCGCGCCGCACCGCGACCAATCCCCGAAGCTTGAAACCCGAAACTCGCATCTTGATCTACAATCTCCCCTTGCCATGAACAAGGTCGTAGCCAGCGCCGAGGAAGCCATACGCGATGTAACCGATGGCGCCACCATCATGGTCGGCGGCTTCGGGCTTTGCGGGATGCCCGAGAATCTCATTCGCGCGCTCGCGCACAAGGGCGTCAAGCACCTGACCACCATCAGCAACAACGCTGGCGTTGATGGTTTCGGAATGGGATGGTTGCTGGCCAACGGCCAGATCCGCCGCCATATCGGAACCTACGTCGGTGAGAACAAATTACTCGAAGACATGGTACTGAAAGGCACGGTCCAACTCGATCTCGTTCCGCAGGGAACATTTTCGGAACGCATCCGTGCCGGAGGCGCGGGCATTCCCGCATTCTTCACTCCGACCGCGGTCGGCACGCTAGTAGCAGAAGGCAAAGAAACCCGCGAATTCGACGGCCGCGAATACGTCATGGAGCGTGCCCTGAAAGCCGATTTCGCTTTCATCAAGGCCTGGAAAGGCGACCACTGGGGTAACCTTGTCTACCGCAAGACGGCGAGAAACTTCAATCCCATGATGGCGACCGCCGCGAAAGTGACCATCGCCGAGGTCGAACATCTGGTAGACGTCGGCGAACTCGATCCCGACCTCGTCCACACCCCCAGCGTCTTCGTAAACCGCATTTTCCAGGGCGAACTCTTCGAGAAGCGCATCGAAAGACGGACCGTGAGAAGCGCAGCGGTGGGTGGATCGTAAGCAATCAGGACGCGGAGGAAACGAGACAGTCCCCGATCATTAACCAGCCAGGGCCGACGACCAAGGACCGACGACCCAGGCCGGATTCGGGCTGACACCTGATGGCCGAAGCCTGAAAGCGATTTTCCTGACGACTGAAGACTAGCGACTGACCACTGCCTCATGCCCAAAGACAACGAAAAACGCGATCGCATCGTCCGACGCATCGCGCGCGAATTGCGCGACGGCTTTTACGTCAACCTCGGCATCGGCGTGCCCACCCTCGTAGCCAACTGCGTTCCCGAAGGCATGCACGTCATCCTGCAAAGCGAAAACGGCATGCTCGGAATCGGCCCCTATCCGCTCGAAGGCCAAGAGGACGCCGACCTCATCAACGCCGGCAAGGAGACCGTCAGCGAAATTCCCGGTACCGCCTACTTCTCTAGCGCCGACTCTTTCGCCATGATTCGCGGCGGCCACGTTGACCTCAGCGTCCTTGGCGCCATGGAAGTCGACGAGCAAGGCAATCTCGCCAACTGGATGATCCCCGGCAAAATGGTGAAAGGCATGGGCGGCGCCATGGACCTGGTCGCCGG
Source organism: Terriglobales bacterium (assembly GCA_035567435.1). GTDB lineage: Bacteria > Acidobacteriota > Terriglobia > Terriglobales > Acidobacteriaceae > Gp1-AA133. Next base: position 21,824 of record DATMPS010000050.1, read on the forward strand.
AGCCCGCCGCGTGGTAGTCGCTATGGAACACACCACCCGCGAGGGCCAACCCAAAATCCTGAAGAAATGCAGCCTGCCGCTGACCGGAAAGAAAGTCGTGAACACCATCGTCACCGAGATGGCCTACATCCAGGTCACCCCGGCTGGTCTGCTGCTGGAAGAAGTCGCCCCCGGCCTCACCCCCGAAGACGTCCAGCGCGCCACAGAACCCACTCTTATCCTCAGCCCCACCCTCAAGACGATGGCAACGTAACGAAAACCACTGTCATCCTAAGCGGAGTGAGGTGAAGCCGAACCCAGTCGAAGGACCCCATGCCCCGATGCGGCGCCAGCGGCCCAGAAGACTTTTAGGACATAGACGCTAGTGTTCCGGATGCTTGGTTGCGACCTTCGCGAGAATCCTTGCGTCCTTTGCGGTCAAGAGCCTCCCACCACCCATTCCAACCAACCAGACTCCCCGCCCCTACAGCCGAAACGGCGCTGACAGCAGCCGCACCGGCAACATCACCACCGCCCACACCAACGCAAGCGCCCCGTGCACCGCGATCCCCACCAGCCGAAATGGCAACAAAAGCAGCCACACAAACGGATAAGCGATCAAGGCCAGCAACGCCACCGGCCAACACACCACAAACAGCACACACCAGAGAAGGAATGTAAACATGGCGAGACCTCCGCAACATCTGCCTTAAGCTACGCGTCTTTCCCCCCAAAAGTTCCGTGATCAGGCCTCGACGTTCGCCACGTATTTCTGCAGAAACATCGCCATACGCCCCCGTGCATCCACCCACGCGTCCCCGCTAAATCCATGCCCCACGCCGGGATAAATCTGCATTTCGTACGCAACGTTCCTTTTCTCCAGAATTTCCCGTAGATGATGCGCCTCCTCGACCGGCACCGTCGCATCCTCCTCGCCATGCAGAATCAGCACCGGGCACAGCCTTCGCATGAAGAACTTCATCTCCTGGGGCAGCCCTCCGAAAAACTCCACCACCGCCCGCACCCGCGGATCGACTACCGCCACCGACATCGCCAGGTACGCTCCCAGCGAAAATCCCAGCAGCCCGATCCTCCCCCCATCCACCGCCTCCTGCCCCTCGACGAACGTGATCGCATCCCACAGCGTCTTGCCCCACGCCGGGAAATTCCGCACCGCGGTCGCCTTGTCGGCCAGCCCCGTCGTTCCCGTGCGGTCAAAATAATGCGGAACGTATACGGCAAACCCCTGGCTAGCCAGCAACCGCGCGTGCTCCGCCATGCTCGCGTGCCCTCCGCCCGATCCATGCAGCCCGATCACCGCCGGACGGCGCCCACCGTTGCCCTCAGGCACAAAGCAGTCGACCGCGATTGTCTTCCCCCCCGACTCAAACCTCGACGCGCATTCGCTCACCGCCCCGTTGCCCTTCCCATTTTCCAACTCCGCACCCCCAACCCCATTTTCCCTTGACACGATTCCCGCCTGCGCTCAGACTCGCCTCACTTGAGTTCCGCGCTGCAAAGCGTACCGGTACAACCCAAAACTTCGGCTCCTGACGCGGGAATTGCCGGAGCTCCGCATACTGTTCACTCCAGGAAAATCCTTCGCCGCGCTGCCCGCTGCCTTGCCATCGCCATTGTAGCTTTCGTGCTCCTGGTCTGGCTCGATGGCCTGCTGACCCGTTTGCCCAGCCTGGCTGGAACTCCCGCCCGCGGCGAACGCATCGGCGTCATCCACGTCCACACCAACGCCTCCTGCGGAAGCGGTAGTCTCCCGCAAGTCATCGCCTCCGCCAAGGCCGCCAACCTCTCTTTCCTCGCCATCACCGACCACAACCTCGCGCTCTCCGACGCTGAAGTCGCCGCCGCCGATCCCCCGGAATTCGCCGTCGTCGACGGCGAAGAAGTCAGCACCGCCAGCGGCCACTTCCTCGCCCTCGGCGTCTCCGGCAATCGCTGGGATCGGGGCACCACCTTCGCCGCTCGTCCCCTGATGGCCTCCACTCGACGTGCCGGCGCCGTCAACTTCATCGCTCACCCCTACGGCCTCCGCGACCGTTGGACCGACTGGGGCGCCACCGACTACGACGGCATCGAAATCTTCAACGACGACGCCATCTGGCGCAAAAACAAAGTCTTCGACATCGCCGTAGCCGGCCTCCTCTATCCCATCAACTCGCGCCTCGCCCTGCTCCGCCTCGCCCGCACGCCCACCGAAAACTTCGCCCAGTGGGATCGCCTCCTGGAGCAGCGTTCCGTCGCCGGCATCTGCGGCTCCGACGCGCACGCTAACCTCATCATCGGCCACACCACCATCGCGAAGTTTCCCAGCTACCTTTCCGTCTTCAGCCTCGCTCGCCAGCATGTGCTTCTCCCCGATCAACCCGGAGTCGATCCCGACAAAGCCGGTGCCCCCGTCATCCTCGACGCCATCCGGTCCGGCAACTCCTTCTGTGCTGTCGATGCCCTCTATCCCGCCGACGGCTTTACCCAGACCATCTCCACCACCGCTGCCACCGCAGGCCCCGGCAACACCATCGACTGGAAACCGAACGCCGTCCTCCACATCAAAGTGCCCGCCGGCGCAACTGACCCGATGATTCGTGTCCTAAAAGATGGCCAGGAAATCGCCAAGCTGGAAAAGCAGACCCTCGACCTCCCAGTCCCCGGCCCTGGCCGCTACCGCATCGAAGCCTACCTCCGCCAGCCCGGCCTCACCGGCTGGCGCCGCTGGACCCTCTGGATCTTCTCCAATCCCATCTACGTGACCGCCCCTTGAAGCGTTGCCAGCTTGAAACCTTGGCGCTCTCCGCCACTGGACTATAATCACTCCATTGAATCCCCGCTCCAAGTCCCGTCATCTCTAACCTTTGGAGGAATAACATGGCGCACGAACTAGCTCCCCTGCCGTATGACTACACCGCCCTTGAGCCTTTCATCGATGAAAAGACGATGCACCTGCATCACGACATGCACCACGCGGCCTACGTGAAAAACCTGAACGCCGCGCTCGAAAAATATCCCAACCTGCAATCCAAAAAGCCCGAAGACCTCATCCGCGACCTCAACGCCATCCCCGAAGACATCCGCGGCGCCGTCCGCAACAACGCTGGAGGCCACGTCAACCACACCATGTTCTGGCACATCATGAAGCCCAAGGGCGGCGGCGATCCCTCCGGCCCCATCGCCGAAGCCCTCACCAAGACCTTCGGCAACTTCAAGGATTTCCAGACCAAGTTCAACGAGGCCGGCGTGAAGCAGTTCGGCAGTGGATGGGTCTGGCTCGCCGGCAACGCCAAGGGCGAAGTGCTGATTACCAGCACCCCCAACCAGGACAACCCCATCTCCCAGAGCCTCTACCCCATCTTCGGCAACGACGTCTGGGAGCACGCTTACTACCTCAAGTACAACAACCGCCGTCCCGAATACCTGCAGGCCTGGTGGAACGTGGTCAACTGGGACGAAGTCAACAAGCGCTACGCCTCCTTCAAAGCTGCCCACGAGCCCGCCCTGGCCCACCGCTAGCCCACGTGTGGGGCGGACACTCCTGTCCGCCAAAACGGCTGTGACGTCGGTGATGAATTCAAGAGGGGCCTCGGCGCAATGCTGAGGCTTTTCTGCTTTCCGGTCTCTGCTCCTTTGTCAAGAAGCGAAACCGAAAACCGTGACCTGACAGCTGACCACCGGGAACTTCGCCCCTTCCCACCCCGTACCCCTTCAACATGCGCCTCCGCCGCGTCGTCGCAGCCACTGTTTTTGCCTATCTGACCCTCAGCGTACTCACCGGCATCTTCCTCTGCGAAGCTACCCTCCATCCCGCCCGCCGCCCGCTCTCCTTCGACGACCAATCCCGAGCGCGCGAACTAGCACCGGCACACCATGCCACACTCCACGAGGCCTCCATCCAGACCTTCGATCACATCACCCTCCGGGCCTGGGTCTTCACCCCCGACCGTCCCAACTCCGCTGCCGTCATCCTCGTCCACGGCCTCAGCGACAACCGCCTGGGCATGACCGGATACGCCGAACTGCTGCTCGATCACCACTACTCGGTGCTTATGCCCGACGCTCGCGCCCACGGCTCTAGCGATGGCGTACTTGCCACCTACGGCCTCGTCGAACGCAACGACATCCACCAATGGTTCGACTGGCTGACCGCCTCCGAGCACCCCACTTGCATCTACGGCGTGGGCGAGTCCATGGGCGCCGCCCAACTCCTGCAGTCCCTCGCCGTCGAGGCCCGCTTCTGCGCCGTGGTCGCGGAGTCCTCGTTCTCAGATTTCCGTGAAATCGCCTACGACCGCGTCGGTCAGTTCTTTCACACCGGTCCCTGGCTCGGCCGAACCGCATTTCGTCTCGCCATCGAGACCGCCTTCGCCTACGGACGCTGGAAGTACCATCTCGACCTCACCGAGGTATCGCCTGAGACCGCAGTGGCCTCATCGCAGGTGCCCGTCCTCCTAATCCACGGCATCGAAGACCGCAACATCCCCGTCCGCCACAGTCGGCGCATTGCCGCCCGCAACCCAAAAGTTGTCTTGTGGCAAGTCCCCAACGCCGACCATTGCGGCGCCCTCAGCACCGCCCCCGGCGAATTCGAAAGAGAACTTCTGCAATGGTTCGCCTCAACCACCGCCAACCGAGCTGTGAGAACCGAGAACTGATTTTCGGCATAGAATGCTGACCTACCCCGCTCCAGAACGTATCGGCATTCCGTCCACAGGTCTCTAGGACCGTAAAGAGGACCAGAGCACGCAACACTGGACGCTGCCTACATTCCGGGAACTCGTTTGGCGGATACGCCTGCGTTCGTGTTGACGTCGCAGAACAACCTCTCGCGTGCGGAAGAATTCAGCTACAACCCGAAGAACCTCAAGCGCGCCACGCTCGTCGGAGAGACCAGCGGCGGCGGGGCCCATCCCGTCGACGGTCATCGCATCGACCACCACTTCATGATCGGTGTCCCCTTCGCCCGCGCTATCAATCCCGTATCCAAGACGAATTGGGAAGGCACCGGTGTGACACCGATGCCCCCGCAAACCCTTCAGAAGCCCCAGGAAGTGGCAGAAAAGTTGCCAAGCGCCAAAGCTCCGACGAAGTAAGGCGAGGCCGCAAATTCAGAAACAAACACCTGCGACCGGCCACCGATCATCAGCCCTAGCTGGGCGGACGAGGGCGCAAGCCTCATCACGACTGGGAGATCTGAGAACCGAGATCTGAGAACCGATCACTGATTTGAATCGTCAGCCATCAGCTACGAGCCATCCGCCGTGAACCGACGATGTTCCTGACGACGAACGACGAGCGACTGACGACTGTTTTTCTGCATTTCCTGTGCTCTCTCTGTGGAAATCCCCGTCCAGGCTTGCACCCGAATCCCTTGCCGCTATTCCGGCGAGTCGCAACACGCCGCACTCATGCACTTTTCCTCGGGCCCGCTGAAGTCCTCCTTGATCTCCCCGGCTCCGCCAAATCCTCAGCTCCTTTTTCTCCGACTGCACCAAACATTTGGAATTGACCCCGGGCCCGCGCACGAGTAGATTCGCCGCACCCTTGTAGAGATTTCCAGCCAGCCCCGTGGGAGGTTGCCCGCCAGCAACTCTCGCGTCGGTGCACGAAGTGACAGTGCTCGATCGTTAATCGACAATCGACGCTCCTGAATTTTCTTCATTCCTCCCCCGAAGGATGAAGACTGTGAGAAGCATGCCTAGTGAATGGACCACCTATCGAACCCGTTTCTTGATCAAGGCCCGTCAACTCGACGCGCCTCTCAGCTTTGTCGACGCCATCGGACGCGAACATTCCGGACAGAAAGGCGACTACCTCGTCCAGTCCTCCGACGGATCCCAGCGCATCGCCCCGCGTGAAATCTTCGAAGACATCTACGTTCCCATGGGACGTGCTTCCGAGCCCTGGCCTTCCCTGGCGCAAGCCACGGAATCGCAACGCACTCGCTCCGAACAATCGGCGCGCCGCCGCGCACCCAGCGGCGGTGCCTTCGTTGCCTAACCGGCAGAGCAAGTCTGGGCAGATGACGCAGTTCGCCATGTCATCGGCGAAGCGGGAAGGGCACGACTTCGCAGCCTGCGGACCTCCTCTCTTTGTCCCTATCGCGCCGATGCCCGTCACCGCGTCATTCCGACGCGCCAGCACAGCGAGGCAGGAGGAATCTGTTGTTCATTGCCAGATGCGACCCACGAAGCGGGTTCATCACCGGGAAGGGCACGCCTTCAGTCGTGCCGGCAGAGCTGCAAAACAAGAATGGGCTTCAGCCCCTGAGGGTTTGTTCTTGCGAATCGGTGTCGGAGGTCAAGACCAAGACAATGAGATCCGGGCCCAACGCGCCACCCCCAGACCTGAGACCCAACACCCAAGACCTAACCCTGATCCTCCAGCCCTGTGGAAATACCCCGGACCAGCCCGGTTAATCGCTTGGGATACAATAGGTAGGGCTACCCTCTTGACAGGCCCAACATACAGGCGTACTGTTGCGATCCCATAAGCAATGAAATTGCCGCCGGCAACGGTGGGCAAGTCAGGGAAACAGGGGAACGGGCTGGCCGAGGTGACCCGCCCGCTCCCAAAAAACCGGGTTCCTGCTCTTACTGAAGCGGGGATCCACAACGGGTGTCCGATCGCATGATCGGGCGAGCTTGTGCGGTGGCCGTTCCCTCGTTCGGTCCGTACCGAACTTCCCCTGGGGGAACGCACAGCTTGAAAAATTGAGTTCTCAGTTCCGGTACTCAGTTCTCAGTACATCGAGCCGAGCCCGGTCTGCCGTCGTTCCGTTACCGACGGTTGGGCTGGTAAGTATTAAAGATTGATCGAAGGGGGGTCTCGCTTCTGTGTCCCTGCGTTGGCTCAACCAGCGACCTAAGACCCGATCTGCCAAACCCGGCCGCAGGAATCTCAAGGCCCAAAACCTAAGACCCAAGACCCAACACCGGTTTTTCCAGGAGCCCAAATGGAAGCCCTAGCCCGCATGGTCGCCGACTCGCTGGCCCGTCATGGTTTTGACGTTCCCGTCGATCACCGCCACCTCGAGTGGTCCCGCTGGTTCCGCTGCGAATCCAGCTTCAGCCTGCTCCTGGTCCCCAGCGCCGCGGGCATTTATGCCTTGGGGGAAGAAATTGTCGCGCCCGGAGAGATTCCGTCCGCCGGAGGGAAGCGAATGTTGGCCGTCTTTCAGGTCGCAGAATCCGAGGACCTCTGTGTCGCCTTGAGCCGGCTTTTTGCTCCCAAGAGTCCCCTCGCCGAACGTCTTTCGAGCGGACGTTGCTTCGTCCGCTTCGCCCAGGTCGCCGACGCAGATCAACGCCACGGCGCCTGCGGATCTCTTCGGTACTGGCTGGCTTCTTCCGGGGAAGCAGCTACTGGCGTGACTAGGGGCTCCGGAACAGCCAGAGACTTCTCGACCCAGTCGGACGTCACGTCCGCCCCTGCCGCGAAACCGTCTGAATCCGAAGAATCAACGCTGGACGCTCCACCGAGCGCCCCCCCACCCCTCCCCGCAGGCTTCTGAAGTCCCTCGACGCCCGTCATCGAAGATCGGGCGTCACGGTTGGTTGGATTTGCAGTGTGAAGGAGTTCGCAGGATCGTGATCGAGAACTTTTCGAGATCCGAAGGTGGCTACGAACGCTCGTTGATCGGGCGGCTACGCCTTGCGCTGGCATCTCCTCCGCTGCTTCGCCCGCCCCTTGGTGTGATCACACGAACGGGAAGGGCACGAGTTCAGTCGTGCCGCAAAGCCGTGGATAACATGGGGCTTCAGCCCCTGAGGCGCCTCTCCGAATCGGACGGGCCTTCCCGGCCGAAAACGTAAACGGGACGCACGACGCTGGAAACGGACTCAGCCGCGGAGCGGCAAAAGAATGAAGCCCACGGCGTAAGCCGTGGGAAAGGCGGCACAAAACGACCGAGCCCCAGAGGGGCGGCAGAAAAGATCGATAGCAACCTCGATAGAATCTAATAGTAGGAGAGAGACAGCAATGCCCGAAGTCACTGAAAAAAAGAAGAGCCCCGAATCCGTTGCGGCCCCGGCCGTCCCCAATAAGAAGAAGGCCCCCGGCCTCCAGTTCCGCCGTCTCTTCACCAAGCCTGGTGTCTCCCCCTACGACGAAATCGAATGGGAACTCCGCCTCGCTCAGATCACCGACTCCCAGGGCAACGTGATCTTCGAACAGAAAGACGTCGAAGTCCCCAAAGACTGGTCCATGACCGCCACCAACATCGTGGCCTCGAAATACCTGCATGGCACCCTCGGCACGCCCGAGCGGGAAACCGGCGTCCGCCAGCTCATTACCCGGGTCGCTGAAACCATCCGCGATTGGGGCAAGTCCGCTGGCTACTTTCGCAGCGACGAAGACGCGGCAACGTTTCACGACGAACTCGCTCACATTCTCGTCCGCCAGTACGCGGCTTTCAACTCACCCGTCTGGTTCAATGTAGGCTGCGACCGGATCGAGCCTAACTCCGATGCTCAGAACTGGCACTGGAATCCGCAAACCGGACGCGTCGAATTCAGCATCACCGGCTATAAGACTCCGCAGTGCTCGGCGTGCTTCATAAACTCTGTGAAAGATTCGCTGGATTCGATTCTTACTCTGGCCAAGACCGAGGGCATGCTCTTCAAGTGGGGCAGCGGAACCGGCACCAATCTCTCTCCGCTACGCTCCTCCACCGAAGGCCTCAGCGGCGGCGGTACCGCCAGCGGCCCCCTAAGCTTCATGAAGGGCTTCGATGCCTTCGCCGGCGTCATCAAGTCCGGTGGCAAGACGCGCCGCGCTGCCAAGATGGTCATCCTCAACATCGACCATCCCGATATCGTCGACTTCATCGACTGCAAAGCCAAAGAAGAAGCCAAGGCATGGTCGTTAGTCCAGGCCGGATACGACGGCTCCTCGCCCGACTCCGAAGCCTACAGCTCCATCTTCTTCCAGAACGCCAACAACTCCGTCCGCGTCACCGATGACTTCATGTACGCGGTGGTCCGCGACACCGACTTCTCCACCAAGGCGATTCGCGACGGCTCGGTTGTTACCACTTATAAAGCCAAAGATCTTCTGAAGAAGATCAGCGAAGCCACCTGGCAGTGCGGCGACCCCGGCATGCAATTCGATACCACCATCAACCGCTGGCATACCTCGAAAAACACCGCCAGGATCAACGCCAGCAATCCCTGCAGCGAGTACATGTTCCTCGATGACTCTGCCTGCAACCTGGCAAGCTTGAACTTACTGAAGTTCGCCCCCAACGGCACCTTCGACGTGAATGCCTACCGTCACGCTGTAGATGTGTTGATCACTGCCCAGGAAATCCTGGTCGACAACGCCGGATACCCCACCGAGATGATCGGCAAGAACTCGCACGACTATCGCCCGCTGGGTTTGGGTTACGCCAACTTAGGTGCGCTGTTAATGGCGGCAGGCCTACCGTATGATTCTGACGCCGGTCGCGACTACGCCGCCTGCGTAACCGCCATCATGTGCGGCCAGGCCTATCTGCAGAGTTCACGCATCGCCGAACTATGCGAGCCGCTGACCCCTGCCACCGAACCCACAAAAAAGAGTCTCTCCGAAACCAATCTCGGTTCAAACGTAATGCCCGGCGCCGCCTGCCCCGGCTGGTACATCAACCGCGAACCATTCCTGGACGTAATCCGAATGCACCGCGCCTCCGTCAACAACATCAACAAAAACAACATCCCCACTCCCCTCTACGAAGCCAGCAAGCAATGTTGGGACGAAGCCCTCACCCAAGGCGAAAAACACGGCTACCGCAATAGCCAAGTGACCGTTCTAGCCCCCACGGGCACGATAGGGTTCATGATGGATTGTGATACTACCGGGGTTGAGCCGGATCTGGCCTTGGTGAAGTACAAGAAGCTGGTGGGTGGGGGGATGATTAAGATTGTTAATAATACGGTGCCAGGGGCTTTGTTCAAGCTCGGGTATTCGCATGAGCAGGCGGATGCGATTGTTTCCTATATTGACGCTACCGGGACGATTGAAGGCGCGCCGCATGTTCGAGATGAGCATCTGGCGGTGTTTGATTGTTCTTTCAAGCCGGCCAAGGGGACTCGGTCGATTTCCTACACCGGACACTTGCGGATGATGGCGGCTACGCAGCCGTTTATTTCCGGTGCTATATCGAAGACGGTCAATCTTCCCAACAATGCTTCCATCGAGGACATCATGGAGGCTTATCTCCAGGCCTGGAAGTTGGGGTTGAAGGCGGTGGCGATTTACCGCGACGGGTGCAAGCAGTCGCAGCCACTGTCGGCGGCGGGGTCGGCTACGGCGTTGTCGAAGAAAGAAGATGCCGGGACGCGGGCAGCGGCGCACGAAGAGGAGAACTTGAACGCACCTCCGCGGGCGGTCCGGCACAAGCTGCAGGAGGAACGGGCCTCGATCACGCACAAGTTCAACGTGGGCGGGCACGAGGGGTACATCACCGTGGGACTCTATCCGGATGGAAGTCCGGGGGAGTTGTTCATCACCATGGCCAAGGAGGGGTCGACCGTCAGCGGGCTGATGGACAGCTTCGCGCTGGCGATCTCGATCGCACTGCAGCACGGAGTGCCGCTGAAGCTCTATTGCGAGAAGTTTGCCCACACGCGGTTTGAGCCGAGCGGGTGGACGAACAATCCGGAGATCGGCTTCGCCAAGTCGATCATGGATTACATTTTCCGCTGGTTGCAGGTGCGGTTCCTGACCGGACAGCAGCAGATGCTCTTCGAAAACCTGCGACTGAAGGCGGGGGGTGCGCCGCATCCGGCGGCGAGCGCTGAGGGCGTGGATTTGCACGGGTCGGCGGAGACGCGGGACCCGCGGGCGGGGTCGGTCCACGCCTCGGATGCGCTGTCGTCGATTGTGGACCTCGGAGATGCGCCGAGCTGCCACTACTGCGGGGCGATCATGACACGCAACGGGTCCTGCTACCGGTGCATGTCGTGCGGGTCGACGAGCGGATGTTCTTGAGCGTCGTTGGCAGTTGGTCGCTAGTCGTGGGCTAAAACACCAGGCTCACGCGAACGGAGGTTTGAAGGCCTTTCCGAGTGGGGGAAGGCCTTTTTCGTTTGCCCACGGAGTCGGAAGCGTATGATCCTCCTCGCTGCTAAAATCAACTTGGGGAGAGTCATCAATGAAAAAGATTGATGGGTTTGTTCTGCTCGTGGTGCTGTTGGCTCCAGCTTTGTTTGCGCAGGAGCATTACACCGAGGGTCCGGTGTGGCGGATCCAGTTGATCCGGGTGAATCCGACAAAGATGGATGCTTACCTGTCCAGCCTGCGACAATCGACCAAGCCCATTCTCGAAGAAGAGAAGAAAGAGGGCATGGTGACCGACTACAAGGTCTTCCTGAAGGAGACCAAGAACGGTCCGCAAGACTGGGACATATGCGTCGCCGTGCAGTACAAGAACTGGGCGGCGATGGATGGACAGGCGGCCAAAGGGGAAGCGATGCGGGACAAGATCCTGGGCGGAAAAGCGCAGGGACAGTCCTTGACCGAGAAGCGGGCGGAGATCCGCGAGATTATCAGCTCGGACCTGTTGCAGGAGATTTTTCTTAAATAATAAGGAGTCGTCGGTCGCGGGTTGTCGGTCGTCGGGAAGGGGGTCACGGCGCCAGCCGTGGTCCCTTTTTCGCGGTTCAGGTCTCCGGGCTCCGAAGTCCGACTTTGGCAGAGCGCCGGCACCCGGCGACAGTTGGGTTGAATTCTGAGGCGAACGGGGGTAGAGTCGCTGCGCTGTGGGTAACGCGGCCGCTCCCGGAGGCCAGCGATGATTGCTCCCAAACCAGCCAACGAGAAGCAACGACTCGAGATCCTGCGTGGCTATGAGATTCTCGATACCGAACCTGAAGCCGCATTCGACGATCTCACGCTCTTGGCGTCCTATGTATGCCAGACTCCGGTGGCGCTGATCAGCCTGATCGACGCGGACCGGCAATGGTTCAAGTCGAAGATCGGTGTTTCCGTCGTGGAGACCTCGCGCGACATTGCTTTCTGCGCCTCGGCCATTCTGCAGCCGGATGTTTTCATTGTGCCGGATGCCACCCAGGACGAGCGCTTCGCCGAGAACCCCCTGGTGGTTTCTGAACCGAAGATCCGCTTCTATGCCGGTGCAACCCTGGCGACAGAAGGTCACGCGCTGGGGACCTTGTGCGTGGTCGACCGGGTGCCGCGGGAGTTGAGTCCGGAGCAACTGGAGGCGCTGCGGGCGCTGAGCCGGCAGGTGCTGGCGCAACTGGAGCTCCGGCGCAACCTCAGGCGACTGGAACGCGCGCTGATAGCACGCGATCAAGCCGAGGCGGAAAGAGAAGCGACGCTGCGAGAGCTGAAGGCGGCCCTGACGAACGTCCGGACGTTGGAGGGGCTGCTGCCGATTTGTCTATCGTGCAAAAAGATACAAGATCAGAAGGGCACGTGGCAGCCGTTCGAATACTACGTGCGCTCGCACTCGGAAGCGAAGATCTCGCACAAGATCTGTCCGGAATGTTCGCGGGCGCTGTCGGCGTAGGGATCAGCCGGGCGGCCCCACCAAGAACTTCACCCGCAGCGACGACTGCGTCGCCGAAATCCCGACAATCCTGAAAGAGAAATGGAGTGGTGGAATCCTGCCTTTGCGTAAAAAACGCGCAAAGATGGAGCACCCCGCTGAGTGGCCATCGGCACGAATCTTTCGGCTATGAAAAAACATAACAGTGCCAAGTCAGGGTACTGTTTTACGGAAATAGACATAACAAAATGGCTCGTGTCTCCATGAATCTAAACACATTAAGTCATGGTTATGTTTGGACAGCCGATTGCCGAAACAGCGAGTGAAATGGCCTTCGGAGGCCCGTCTCGGGAAGTCATCCGAGGTGTCTATGACTTGGAACTCCGCCTGAGCGCCGGTCTGTCTTGGACTGGATTGTTGACCAGGTTGTCAAAGTCTCATGTTCTGATCCGTTAACTCTAGAAAGCCTCGAAAGGAAGGTGGGTAAAATGCCGTCATCCCCCAAGAGTTCCAATCTCGCCGCTCTTCGGTCTAGTGTCGCTCTGGCGGCCGTCGTGGTGCTCGTTTGCCTTGGAATGTTCGCGCAGACCACCGTCAGTACGGGCAGCATCGTCGGAATCGTGACCGACCCGACGGGTGCGATGCTTAACGGCGCGAAAGTCGTCGTCACGAACACGGCGACTGGACAGACGGTCGATCTGATCTCGAATAGCGCCGGTGCATTCAACTCGGGCGCGGTCAGTCCCGGCACCTACAGGGTGCAGGTTTCCGCGAGGGGCTTCAGCACGATGAGCACAGTGACCACGGTGCAGGTGGGCAACACCGCGACCGTGAACGCCCGAATGCAACTTGGCCAGGAGAGTACGACGATCGAGGTGCAGGCTACGGAGGTGCAGGTCAACACCGAGCAAGCGACGGTGCAGGGCGTGTTGTCGTCGGAGCAGATCGAGAACCTGCCGGTGAATGGACGCAACTTCCTTGATCTCGCGCAGCTCGAACCGGGTGTACAGATCCAGGATGGTCAGAATTTCGACCCGACCAAGGCGGGATACTCTTCGATTTCTTTCGGGGGCCGGTTCGGCCGCACGGCGCGCATCAACGTCGACGGTGTTGATGTCAGCGATGAAACCGTGGGGACTACGACGCAGGATATTCCGGCGAGCGCCATCGACCAGTTCCAGCTGAGCCAGTCGTCGCTTGACCTCTCACAAGATCTGACTTCCTCCGGAGCTGTGAACGTAAGCACCAAGTCAGGGACCAACCAGTATCACGGCGAAGCGTTCGGGTTGTTCCGCGACCGTTCGGTGGGCGGAGCGTCGACGCCGGGAGGAGGATCGCTCCCGTTCCAGCGCTCGCAGTATGGGGGGAGCTTCGGCGGGGCCTTCATCAAGGATAAGCTGTTCTTCTTCCTGGATGGAGAACGAACCAAGCAGGACTCGTTTACGCCAGTACTGTTTCCCGCCCCATTCTCAGCATTGAGCGGTGGGATCGGCGTGCCCTTTCGCGATAACGAGTTGATGAGCAAGCTGGATTACACGTTCGGCAATGCTCGCCTCTTCTATCGCTATAACTACTTCAAGAACTCCCTGCCCGGGACCTTCGGCGATGGTTACTCGGTTTACGTGAATAAGGACATCACGCGCACACACGTTGTGGGCATCGATTTCAACACAGGTACTTTCACCCACACCATCCGCTTCTCCTACTTGAAGTTTCAGAACCAGATCGGAGACGCGACGCTGGGAACGAGTCTTCCGTTTTGCTGCACGGGCGTCACGCTCTGGGGCATTAACAACCCGTTCTATGCCGGACCCAACCCCAACGCTCCGCAGAGTACTCCCCAGTCCAACCACCAGATCAAATATGACGGCGGCAAGACGATTCACAACCACTTTCTGCGTTACGGAGTAGCTTACAACCGCATACAAGGCGGCGGATTCGCCAACTTCTTCGGGTTTTCTCCCCGTATTTCCTGGACCACGGACGCCTTCGCGCAGTCTTTCGCCGCCGACTCCTGCGATCCAAACGGTATTGGAACCGACAGTAATCCTGCCACTCAGACTCCGTGCTATCCGGGAGGAACGGCGAATCCTCTAAACTATCCCGCCGAACGACTCCGCATGGGAAATGGCTTGGGATTTTCTACTTTGGCGCCGGCGTTGGGCTTCCCCGCGGGTGGCTTGGGTCCTGACAACCGCATGGCCCTCTACCTTGGGGACAATTGGAAGATCAAGCCGAACTTCACACTTACCCTGGGCGTGCGCTACGACCGCGACACCGGCCGAACCGACAGCGACCTGCCGGCTGATCCCAACATCAACGCGGCTTTCCCGGGAATGGGTAATGCCGTAAAGCAAGCCAACAAGAATTTTGCGCCCCAGTTCGGTTTTGCCTGGGATCCCAAAAACAATGGCAAGATGGTCATTCGCGGCGGTGTGGGCTTGTACTACGAGAACATTATTTACAACAACGTTCTCTTTGACCGGCCCTACCGATTGCAAACGGGGGCCTTTGGGCAAACGCCTTACACGTGCAGTTTCGGCACGGCGACTCCTGTGACGGTACAGGTAACGGCAGCAAACCCAACCGGAACGCTGACCCCCACTGTCTGTACGGATCCTACTCTAAAGAACGCCACGGGAAACCCGATTGGTTACATCCCGGTCGGCAAAGCGATTCCTTTGATGGTGGGTTTCTGGGACCAATATCTGGCGGGGAATCCGCTCGATCTCCAGGCTCCGAACCCGAACTACATTGGCAACTACCTGGGTGCGGGACTGGGCGTGCCACTCGGGCTATTCGCGCCCGGGTACAAGACCCCGGTCTCGTTGCAGCTGAACATCGGGATCCAGCGAGAAATCCGAAAGGGAATGGTGTTCAGCGCTGACTTCGTGCGCAACGTCGAGACCCGATCGTTACTGGGCATCGATGTGAACCACGACGGATCGGTAAAGAACTTCAATCTCGGCGCCGCGCAGGCAGCGATTTCAGACACAAACAAATCCTTCAAGTGTGGCACTGGTTTCGATAGCGCATCCATTAATTGCGCCATTGCTGCGGGTGCCACGATGACCGACTACGCCAACAACGGACTTTCCACGGCGTCCGATCAAGGCGCAGGCTGTAGCACCGTGCTCCCGAACGGACGTCCCTGCGCGTTCGGTGGGTATAACCCAGGTCAAGCGTCGTCCACCTTCTTGTTCCCGATTGGCCGCTCGGTTTACAACGGTCTGCAGATGAAGCTCACACAGAACGTTGTGAATCCCGTGCGGGGACTCAAAGCACTCAACTTCCAGGTCGCCTATAGCCTGTCGCGCTTTGAGAACTCAGGGGGCGCCGTGGTAGGCGGTACGACCGCTGACAACGATCAGGATTTTGTCCTGGCGGCAGCCGACAACAACCAGCCGAACAGATACTTCGGCCCCTCGCTCTTGGACCGGAGGCATCAAGTTTCTTTTGGCGGCTATGCGGATTTGCCCTTCAAGTTCCGTTTGGGCTTGATCGGGCATTTCTATAGCCCGTTGTCGAGCGGCCTGACGGTTCCAAACACCGGCTTGGGGCCCGGCGAGATCTTCCGCACGGACTTTTCTGGAGATGGGACTGTTCAAGATCCGGTTCCGGGAACAAAATTCGGTCGTTTCGATCGCGGCACGAATGCTTCGGGACTGACTTCCCTTATCAGCAACTACAACAGCACGGTCGCAGGGCAGGTGACCCCGGCGGGGCAGGTTCTGATCAGCAGCGGGCTGTTTACAGCCAGTCAACTGGCGGCGCCAGCAAACGCGGCGACGGGTTACGCTGGCTTCAACGGGGTGGCTCCCACCCTGCTTCCGCCGACGCCTGGATCGGTGGATTTCCCCTGGTTACGCTCCTTCGATCTGAACCTTGGATGGACGTATAAAATCCGGGAACGATTTGCTCTTGAACCGACTGTGGCCTTCTTCAACTTGTTCAACTTCTCCAACTTCAACCTCCCGCCCAACACGATGTCGGGTCTGTTGACCGGCCAACCGGGCTCGATCGGAGGTACTGATAGGTCTGGCCGAGAAAGCTTCCGAATCGGCAACGGCACGGGTGTCTATGCCGTTGGGGCTGCTCGTCAGATCGAGTGGGGACTGAAGCTGACGTTCTAATCGGTAGTTACCTGAGGGCCGCCAGTCTTTTTGGTCTGGCGGCTCTTTCCGCCCTCGGAAGCTGAAAGGCCATTCCGGCACAGGAAACTACCACTGGGTGGCCCAGACTTGGCCCTCGTTTCTCACCACGCAACCAAGCGGGGTGTTCCATTCCTCGTGCTCTTTAAGAAGAGGGAATTCCCTCCGTGGGAGCCGGGATGGCGAGCGCCCGCCGGTGAGTGAAAAGTCTCGAACCATTTCGCAAGGTCGCGAAAGTGCCCTATCGCAGCTGCTAAGAGCGGCATTCATTTTGCAATGTTATAGCAGACGGCGGAACCTGATCGGGATCCGGTGTGCGGACGGACCCAGGTCACATCCAGGTGCAGGTCTTGCGAGAAAAAGTTGTGAAGTCCCCAGCGAGGGGTAGTTCCTTCTAAGTTGGTTATAAGGAAGGAAATTTATGGAAGGTTGGCGGGTTGCCCCTATCGAATCTGCTGTTCTGGAAGTTATGGGGCAATCATTCAGGGGAATCTTGCGTGTAAGTGGGCAAGTTTGTCTCCGGGGTAGGGATCCGGAGTGAGTTAGAAACAGGCTAGTGACAGCGGTAGGTCAGCCAGGACTGGGTTTGCAGTAAATACAACGAGAAGAAACAGGCGCAGCCTTCGGGCTGCGTTTTTATTCTGGGGTCAGTGGAGATGAGTCAAGGCATGCTGGCGCAGCCTCTGGGCGGTGGCGACGTCGGGACGCGGAGACGAAAAGGAGACGAGCGCGGGGTGGGGAAAACGCAGGAGGAAGGGGAAGAGAGGCGCGAGCGGAGGTGGATTTGCCACGTGCAAGGAACAGGGGGCGTGGGCGGAGCGTTGTTTCATGGCGCGGGTGCGGCAGATTGGGCTGGCGGGGCTGAAGCCGCACGGGGATTCGACGCTATACGATGTGGGCATCGAGCACAAGGGGCGGCTGGCACGGTTGCAGGTGAAGTCGACGACTTTCATACGGGAGCGGACGTTGACCTGCAACATGGTGGGGCCGGGGGGAAACCGTACAAGCGAGGGATGCCGGATTCCTTCGCGGTGTACCTGGTGCAGGCGAACTTGTGGTGCATCCTCCCCTTTTCGGCGGCGAGCCACAAGAAGAGCGTGTCGCTGCAGTTCACTCCGGAAAAAGCGTGGCACAAATATGAGGCGTATCTGGAGCCGTGGCATTTGCTGCGGCAGTAGGCGAGCGGTTGGACGGGGAAGGCCGTCCATGCTTACACTCGTAGGGCGTTGCGCGGTTGATCCGAAAGGTGAGGACGAAAGAGCACGATGAAACTCATACGGTTAGGAGAAGCGGGAAAAGAAAAGCCGGGACTGCTGGGCAAGGATGGAGTGCGGGTGGATGCGTCGGGATTTGGCGCGGACTACGACGAGGCGTTTTTCGGCGGAGGCGGGCTGGCAGAGTTAAGGCGTTGGGCGGAGAAAGATGGTGCGTCGGCGCCACGGGTGGCGGCGTCGGTGCGGCTGGGGCCGCCGATCTGCCGTCCAAGCAAGATTGTGTGCATCGGGCTCAACTATCGCGATCATGCGGCGGAGAGCAAGATGGAGATTCCGAAAGAGCCAGTGATTTTTTTCAAGGCGACGACGTCGCTGGTGGGTCCGAATGACGCGCTGGTGATCCCGCGCAAGGCGACGAAGGTGGATTGGGAGGTGGAACTGGCGGTGGTGATTGGGAAGAAAGCCTTGTATGTTGCGAAGGAGAAGGCACTCGAGCATGTGGCGGGCTACGCGCTGCATAACGATTACTCGGAGCGGAGTTTCCAGCTGGAGCGGGGCGGGCAGTGGGTGAAAGGAAAGAGCGCGGACACGTTCGCCCCGCTGGGGCCGTTTGTGGCGACGCCGGATGAGCTGGGCGATGTGAGCCGGCTGCCGATGTGGCTGAAGGTCAATGGCCAGGTGCGGCAGAACGGCACGACGGCGAACATGATCTTTGATGTGGCCACGCTGGTGGCATATGTGAGCGAGTTCATGACGCTGCTGCCGGGGGACGTGATCAGCACGGGGACGCCGGCAGGGGTGGGGCTGGGGATGAGTCCGCCGCAGTACTTGCGCGCGGGGGATGGGGTGGAGTTGGGGATCGAGGGGCTGGGGGAATCGCGGCAGGAGGTGGTGGGTCCGCGGTGAGGGTAGAATGCGGTTCTCAGTTCTCGGTTCTCGGTTGTCAGTTCTCGGTTCTCAGTGGGGGGAGATTGCTCTGACTGGCGCGACGGGTGGGAGTTTCCGGCTGGACGGAAAAGTGGCGGTGGTGACCGGTGGCGGCAGCGGCATCGGTCAGGCCATCGCGCGGAGATTTGCGGCTGGCGGGGCGACAGTGCGGGTGCTGGATTTGAAGCCGAGCGATGGCGAAACAACCTGCCGCATGATTCGCGAGGCTGGAGGGCAGGCTACCGCGCTGGGGTGTGACGTGACCGACCGGGAAGAGGTGAAGGCGGTCTTTGACGAGATGGTGCGCGCGGGGCGGATTCATATTCTGGTGAATAACGCCGGGGTGTCGCACATCGGGAACATCGAGGGGACGACGGAGGAAGATTTCGAGCGCGTGTTCCGGGTGAATGTGAAGGGGCTGTACAACTGCACATCCGCCGTAGTGGGGCATATGAAGACGAGTGGGGGCGGGGTGATCCTGAACATGGCGTCGGTTGCGGGCTCGGCGGGGCTGGCGGACCGCTTTGCGTACTCGATGAGCAAGGGCGCGGTGATCGCGATGACGTATTCAATCGCGCGCGATTACATCCAGCACAAGATTCGCTGTAACTGCATCTCTCCAGCGCGGGTGCACACGCCGTTCGTCGATGGATATCTGAAGAAGAATTACCCGGGGCGGGAGCAAGAGATGTTTGAAAAGCTGTCGCAGTCGCAGCCGATCGGGAGGATGGCGGAACCGGACGAAGTCGCGGGATTGGCGCTGTTCCTGTGCTCGGACGAGGCTGGGTTTGTTACCGGAGTGGATTATCCGCTGGACGGCGGCTTCTTCAATCTGCACGGGTGAAGTCCAGGTCGACCGTGGGGCGGAGGAGCGCAAAGGGGACAACGGACAACATGACCAGACGCTATTGCCTGACGCTGGATTTGAAGAACGACCCGAAGCTGATTGCCGAATACAAGAAGTATCACGAGAGCGTGTGGCCGGAAATTACAGAGAGCATCAAGGAGTCGGGCATTGTGGACATGGAGATCTATCTTCTGGGGACGCGCATGTTCATGGTGATGGACGTGAACGAGAGCTTTTCGTTCGACAAGAAAGCCAAGGCAGACACCGTGAACCCTAAGGTGCAGGAGTGGGAGCAATTGATGTGGAAGTTCCAGCAGGCGCTGCCCGAGGCCAAGCCGGGGGAGAAGTGGGTGCGGATGGAACAGGTGTTCAAGCTGGAGAGCTGAAGGTGCAAGGGAGTGTCCTGGGCCCTTCCTGGTGATGCCTTCGTGTGGTCATCTTCCTTAAGTTCCTTAAGGCAAGCTCTCGCTTGATCGTGGGGGCTCCGCGTCCTGCGCTGTTCAAACTCATCGTTGCCTATATTCGGTAGGAGGGCGGGCGGATGCCTTTATCGCGAAGGTAGATCTCTGCCTGGCCGCGATGGTGGGCTACGTGGATGTACATCGCGAGCAGGACTTCGCGGCCGGGGAGATTTCCGTCGGGAGAGTTGTGCGCTTGGTCGAGTTGGGCGGCAGTGAGGGTTGGGATGATGGCAGAGCAGTAGTCGAAGGAGTCGCTCAGGAACTTGACCACGTCGGTTTTGGCGGTGGGCGATGGCAGGGCGGGGGGGTCGGAGTCCTTGAGGCTGGCGCAGAACTGGTAGTTGGTAGTGGCGATATGCGACAGGAGTTGGCCGAAGTCCATGGATTCGGGGTGAGGGCGGAAAGAGTATTGGTCGGGCGGCATGGCCTCGGCTACCGCGATGGAAAGCTTGGTGAGCGCACCGAAGTGGGTGGCGTATTCCGCGGCGGGGGTGGCGGGAGCGGGGGCGCTGTACTCGAAGTGAACGAGCCTGGTGGCGAGGACGATGGCGGCGATCAGGGTGAGGGATCGGGATGACATAAGGTGCCTCCGATGGAGTTGGACGGAGGGTATGGCGGGTGGTGAGCGGGAATGCAGGGAACGGTGTGGTGGGTGCAGTGGGGAGCTCTCCGGAGAAAGCTTTTAACCGCTGAGGTCGCAAAGGAAAAGCCGCAGAGCGCGGAGAGGTTCGGGTGCCTGGGAAGGGTGTGGGTGCCGCGGGAAAACAGCAGATTCCTCCTGTCTCGCTGCGCTCGCTGTTCGGAATGGCAAGACGGGAAAGGGCGTCGGAGTGGTGGGTGGTTGTGTAGCCCGGTGCTGCTAGGCCAGAGCTAGATACACATAGCGGAGAAGGAAGAGGGCGGTGAGAATCCAGACCAGCGTGTTGACCTCGCGGATTTTTCCGGAGGCGATTTTGACTACGGTGTAGGAAATCAGGCCGAGGCTGAGGCCGGTGGCGATGCTGAAAGTGAGGGGCGTGGCCAGGATGGTGATGAAGGCGGGAAGGGCTTCGCTGAAGTCGCGCCAGTCGATGTGGGCGATGGATTGGGTCATGAGGGCTCCGACCAGAATCAGGGCGGGGGCGGTGGCGTAGGCAGGGATGGCGGTGGCCAAGGGGGAGCAGAACATGGCCGCCAGAAAGAAAACCGAAACGAAGACGTTGCTCAGTCCGGTGCGGGCTCCGGCGGCGACTCCGGCGGCGCTTTCGACGTAGCTGGTCACGGTCGAGGTGCCAGTGAGGGAGCCGAAAATCGTGCCTGTCGCATCGGCGATGAGGGCGCGGCCGACGCGGGGGATTTTGCCGTCCTTCACAAAGCCGGCTTGCTCGCAGACGGCAACCAGAGTGCCGACGTTGTCGAAGAGATCGACGAAGAGAAACGCGAACAGGATTTCGAGCAGGCCGAGGCGGAGAGCGCTGCGGAAGTCGAGTTGAAGGAAGGTCGAGGAAGCG
Source organism: Terriglobales bacterium (assembly GCA_035567435.1). GTDB lineage: Bacteria > Acidobacteriota > Terriglobia > Terriglobales > Acidobacteriaceae > Gp1-AA133. The sequence goes on from DATMPS010000050.1 coordinate 43,389, forward strand.
TGCGGGAGGGAGAGGATGCCGGTCGGCCAGTGTGCGATGCCGCGCAGGATTCCGAGCAACGTCGTGCCGAGGATTCCGATCAGGATGGCGCCGTTGACGCGGCGGGCCATGAGAATGATGGTGAGGACGAGACCGAAGGCGGCGGTCTGGACGGCGGGATCGGAGAGGCGGCCGAGGCCGACGAAAGTGGCGGGATTGGCGACGACGAGCTTGGCGTTGCGCATGCCGATGAACGCGATGAACATGCCGATGCCAGTGGCCGTCGAGTGCTTGAGGCAGTCGGGCATGTTGTTGACGATCTGTTCGCGGACGCGGGTGACGGTAAGGATCAGAAAAACCGTGCCGGAGAAGAAGACCACGGCCAGCGCGGTGCGCCAGGGGACGTGCATGCCAAGGCAGACGGAATAGGTGAAGTAGGCGTTGAGCGACATGCCGGGCGCGAGCACGATGGGATAGTTGGCGGCGAGTCCCATGACCAGGGTGGCGACGGCGGCGGAGAGGCAGGTGGCGAAGAGGACGCCTTCGGGAGGCATGCCGGCCTGGGAGAGGATTTGCGGGTTGACGACGATGATGTAGGCCATCGTCACGAAAGTGGTGAGTCCGCCGAGCAACTCCTGGCGCACGGTGGTGTGATTTTCGGAGAGTCGGAAATAGCGGTCGATCAAGCGTTCGCCCTCGAAGGGAAGTGATACGGCCGACGGACGGTCAGTACGGGATCTTGTTGGGCTTCCGTTCCCAGGCGCGGAAGGCAGCGAGGGCCTTGTCGCGCATCATCTGGACCATGGGGATGACGCGCTCGGAATGTGGCTGGGTGAATTCCTGATAGATGGCGGAGTCGTCGAAGCCAATGTGGGCTGCGTCGGCGGCGAGGTTGCCGTAGAACACGCGGGAGAGACGCGCCCAATAGATCGCACCGAGGCACATGGGACAGGGCTCGCAGGACGTATAGAGCTCGCAGTCTTTGAGTTCGAAGAGGCCGAGCTTGCGGCAGGCTTCGCGGATGGCGACGACCTCGGCGTGAGCGGTGGGGTCGTTGGTGGTGGTGACGCGGTTGACGCCCTCGGCGACGATGGCGCCGTTCTGGACGACGACCGCACCGAAGGGGCCGCCCTGGCCGGAGCGGACGTTGTCGAGGGAGAGTTGAATGGCGCGAGTCATGAAAGGGTTGTCCATGCGCGTTGCTCTATGGGTGCATTAGGAGGAACGGGGCGCGGTTCCGCGGGCTAATCCGTCGACATGGACTCTTCGCAGCCGCAGGCTGAAGAGGGAGTATAAGCCGGGAAGGAGAAATACGTAAGGAGGTTGTTGGAGCGATGGACGCGCGGAAAACCCTTAACCGCTGAGGGCGCAGAGGGCGCTGAGAAAACTTTCACCAAGGGCACGGATGAAGGGTTGGTGTGCTGGAGAGAACAGATTCCCCCAGCCGCCGCTGATTTCGGCGCCGGAATGACAAGAAGTACTGGGGCTCAGGGACGCCGAAGCAGGATTAGACGACCAGGTGGGCGACAGGCGAGGGCGCCCCTTCGACAGGCTCAGGGCAGGCTCTCGCGACAGCCGGCGGGAACGCCGGCGCTACAAGAGTGGCGGTTTGAAAAGAGGGGCGCTTCCGGATAGGCTTTGGGGACTTCTCTAATCTGTGGGGGCGCGGAAGCGAGTTCATGGTGCGGGCTTTTGTCTCACGTCGGGTGGTGACGCCGGAAGAAGTTCGGCCGGGTGCGGTCGTGGTTGATGGGGAGCGGATTCGCGCCGTGGTTTCCTTGGGCGAAGTGCCGCAGGAGGCGGAGATCCGCGATTGCGGAGAGGCGGCCCTGCTTCCCGGGCTGGTGGATTCGCACGTCCATATCAACGAGCCGGGGCGGACGGAGTGGGAAGGATTCGCGACGGCTACGCGGGCCGCGGCGGCGGGCGGGTACACCACGCTGGTCGATATGCCGTTGAATTGTTTGCCCGGGACTACGACGATGGCGGCGCTCGAAGCGAAGCGGCGCGCGGCGGCGGGACAGTGCCGGGTGGACTGGGCGGCGTGGGGCGGCGTGGTGCACGACAATCAGGGAGACATCGAAGAGCTGGGGGCTGCAGGGGTGCGCGGGTTCAAGTGCTTTCTGGTGCATTCCGGGGTCGACGGCTTCACGATGGTGAACGAGCACCAGCTACGGGCTGCGTTGCCGCATGTGGTGCGGACGGGCTTACCGCTCCTGGTGCATGCGGAGCTTCCCGGACCGATTGCTACGGCGACTGAGAGACTGGCGGCTGCGGACTGGCGTCGGTATTCGACGTATCTCGAGTCGCGGCCGGATGAGGCGGAGTTGGCGGCGATCCGGATGATGCTTTCGCTGTGCCGGGAATTTTCGTTCCGCCTACACATTGTGCATCTGGCGACCGCTCGGGCGCTGGAGGAGCTGCGCGCGGCGCGGGCCGAGGGGCTGGCGGTGAGTGTGGAGACCTGTCCGCACTATTTGCATCTGGAAGCGGAGAAAATTTCGGACGGGGCGACGTTGTGCAAGTGCGCGCCGCCGGTGCGGGGGCACGAGAATCGCGAGATGCTTTGGCAGGGGCTGCGGGAAGGCGTGATCGACATGGTGGTGACGGATCACTCTCCGTGCCCGCCGGCGATGAAGCGGCTGGAGGAGGGAAACTTCCAGACGGCCTGGGGGGGGATTGCCAGCCTGTCGGTCGCGCTTGCAGTGGTCTGGACGGAGGCAGAGCGGCGGGGATTCGTATTGAACGATGTGGCGCGATGGATGGCGGAAGGGCCGGCGAAGCTGGCGGGCTGCGGTGGGCGGAAGGGGCGGATCGCCGCAGGATACGATGCGGATCTGGTGGTGTTCGATCCGGCGGATGAGTTTACGGTCGCGCAGGAGCGGTTGCATCATCGGCATGCGGTTTCGCCGTATCTGGGAGAGAAACTCCGGGGCGTGGTGAAGGCTACGTATCTGCGAGGCGCAGCTGTGTTTGAGGAAGGGCGGTTTCCGAGAGAAGCAGCCGGACGCGAGATGCGGGGCTGAGTTTGGATTCTGATGAGTGCGCGAAAGAGCCTTTAACCGCAGAGAAGGGGCTCGCGGAGGACGCAGAGAAAAGCTTTTGACCGCCAAGGGCGCAAAGGAAGGCCGCAAGGGACGCAAAGGAAAAGCTGTTAGGGTGGCCGGGAAAGCGAGATTCCTGCTGCCTCCGCTATGCGCGGCGTCGGATGACAGGGATGGGGTACGCAGAGGTTACATCAGGTCACAAGGGGTGCGCAGAAATGGACGACGCAATATTCGTTAAGGGAGACGCGTGAAGACTGAGCGGATTGTCGGCACGGCGGTTCCGCGGAAGGAAGGGCGGGACAAGGTTACAGGGCAAGCGCAGTATGTCGACGACATCGGGCTGCCCGGAATGCTGTACGGGGCGACGGTGCGGAGCCGCGTTCCGCGGGGCAAGATCGTGAAGATCACGTTCGGCGCGGGGATTGCATGGGACGAGGTTGTCGTGGTCACGGCGAAGGATATTCCGGGGAAGAATTGCGTGGCGCTGATTGGGGAGGATCAGCCATGTCTGGCGGATGGCGTCGTCAATCATCCGGAGGAGCCAATTCTGCTGCTGGCGCACGAGGACCGGCATTTGCTGCCGAAGGCGGTGAAGGCCGTGGAGGTGGACTACGATCCGCTGCCCGCGGTGTTCACGATCGAGCAGAGCGAGCGGATGGCGACGGTGATCTGGGGGGAAGACAACACTTTCAAGAAATATCTGATCGAGAAGGGCGAGGTCGACGGGGTCTGGGAGAAGGCGGATTACATTGTCGAGGGTGAATATTTCACGGGGGCGCAGGAGCAGCTTTACATCGAGAACAACGGGATGATTGCAGTGTACGACCCGGAACACGGCGTAACAGTGTGGGGGTCGCTGCAGTGTCCTTATTACGTGCACAAGGCCCTGATGCGGCTGTTCGGGTTGGGTGAAAACAAGGTGCGCGTGGTGCAGACGGAGACGGGAGGAGCGTTTGGGGGGAAGGAAGAATATCCGTCGATGATTGCGGGGCACGCGGCGCTGCTGGCGAAGAAGGCGGGGCGGCCGGTGAAGATTATTTATGACCGCATGGAAGACATGGTGGCCACGACCAAGCGGCATCCGTCGCGGACGCGGCACCGCACGGCGGTCAGCGGCGACGGGAAGATTCTGGGCGGGGAGATTGAGTTCGTGGTGGACGGCGGGGCGTACATGACGCTGTCGCCCGTCGTGCTTTCGCGGGGGACGATTCACGCGGGCGGGCCTTACCACTGGCCGAGCCTGCGGGTTCGCGGGAAGGCAGTGGCGACGAATGCGCCGCCGCACGGGGCGTTTCGAGGCTTCGGAGCGCCGCAAAGCCTGTTTGCGATGGAGCGGCACATGGACCGCATCGCGCAGGTGGTGGGGCTGACGCCGGTGGAGATCCGGAAGCGGAATTTTCTGAAGCCTGGATTGACTACAGCGACAGAACAGGTGGTGGGGGACGAGATCGATTTGAGCGGGCTGCTTGACCGCGGGCTGGCGCTGGCCGACTACGCCGCGAAAAAGGAGCGGTTCGCGCGGGAGAATGCGACGGCGAGCGGGCAGACGGGCAAGCGAAAAGGCATCGGGATGGCGACGTTTCTGCATGGCGCGGGGTTTACGGGATCGGGGGAACGCTATTTGAATTCCTTGGTCGGGGTGGAAGGACTGGTTGATGGGCGGGTGCGCGTGCTGGTTTCGAGCACGGAGTTTGGGCAGGGCACAAACACGGTGCTGTGCCAGATCGCGGCGGAGGCGCTGGGGCTGCCGTATGAGGACGTGGAGATCGCGCAGCCGGACACGGAGGAAGTTCCGAATAGCGGCCCGACGGTGGCGTCGCGCACGGTGATGGTGGTGGGCAAGCTGGTGCAGTCGGCGGCGCGGGGGATCCGGCAAACGCTGGTGGCGGAGGGCAGGCTCGGGGAGAGCTATTCGCGGGAGGAATTTCGGGAGGCCTGCCAGAAGCGGGTTGCGGAGAAAGGCGAGTTTTTCTCGTGGGCGCGATTCGAGACGCCGAGCGGCATCTACTGGGACGATGAGAAATATCGCGGGGAAGCGTACGCAGCGTATGCCTGGGCGGTGTACATCGCGGAGGTTAGAGTGGACCTGACGACGTACGGGGTGACGCTGGAGGACTTCGTGGCGTTGCAGGAGGTGGGGCGGGTGCTGCATCCGGTGCTGGCGCGTGGGCAGATCGCGGGCGGAGTGGCCCAGGGGATCGGGTACGCGCTGTATGAGAAGGTGATCTGGCAGGACGGGCGCATGCAGAACGGGCAGATGACCAACTACATCATGCCGACGTCGGCGGACCTGCCGGAGATCCGCGTGTACTTTGAGGAGCTGGGGAATGCGCACGGAGCTTATGGCGCAAAGGGAATCGGGGAGTTGCCGATGGACGGGCCAGCGCCGGCGATCGCGAACGCGATTGAGGACGCGCTGGGCATTCCAATCAATGCGATTCCGGTGCTTCCGGAAGATATTTTTGCGGCGGTGACGGCGGCGGGCGACGTTCATGTTGAGGGCCGGGGCCGATGAGCGCGGGGCAAGGGCCGGGGGAGATTCAGTTCACGGTGAACGGCGAGGCGCGGAGTGTGCGCGCTTATCCGATGGAGCGGTTGCTGGATGTGTTGCGCCACCAGCTGGGGCTGACGGGAACGAAGGAAGGATGCGGAGAAGGGGAGTGCGGGTCGTGCTCGGTGCTGATGGATGGCAAGCTGGTGAACAGTTGCCTGGTGCCCGTGCTGCAGGTCGAGGGCGCGAATGTGGTGACGATTGAGGGGTTGGCGCAAGGGGCGGAGTTGCATGCGCTGCAGCAGGCGTTTCTCGAGTGGGGCGGGGCGCAGTGCGGGATCTGCACGCCGGGGATGATTGTGGCGGCGAGTCATCTGCTGAGCAGGAAGGCGGCGCCGACGTTGGAAGACATTCGGGAAGGGCTGGCGGGGAATCTTTGCCGGTGTACGGGGTATATCCAGATTATTGAGGCGGTGGCGGAAGCGGCGCGGCGCGGGGTCGGCCGATGAGATCGCATCCGGCGGAGTATGAACTGGTTGCTCCGGGGAGTTTGCACGCGGTGGTGATGCTGCTGGCGCAGGAGCCAGGTGAGTGGCTGCCCATTGCCGGAGGGACGGACGTGATGGTGCAGTACGCGGCGGGCACGCTTTCGGCGCGGCGGCTGGTGAGTATCTGGAATCTCCCGGAGTTGCGTGGCATTGAAGTTTCGGCGGTGGAAGTGCGCATCGGGGCGGGATGTTCATACTCGGAGATTCGCGGGCATGAGGTGATAGCGCAGGAGTTTTCGTTGCTGTCGAGTGCGGCCGGGTGGACGGGATCGATCGCGAACCAGAACCGGGGGACGCTGGGGGGGAACATTGTGAACGCGTCTCCGGCGGCGGATTCTTTGCCGGCGCTGCTGGTGTATGAGGCGGAGTTGATGCTAGCGTCGGCGCGAGGAGAACGGCGGGTGCCGTACGTTGGATTTCACACCGGGTACAAGAAGCTGGGGCTTGCGCCGGATGAGTTGATTCGGGCGGTGTGCCTGCCCCGGCGGTACGCGGGGTATGTTGCTTACGCACGCAAGGTGGGGGCGCGGAATGCGCAGGCGATTTCGAAGGTGTGCGTGGCGGCATTGGGGAAGGTGGCGGGGGGGGTGGTAGAGGATGTGCGCATCGCGGTGGGGAGCGTGGCGCCGACTCCGCTGCGGTTGGTGGAGACAGAGCTGGTGATGCGGGGTCAGCGGGTTGATTCAGCGCTGAAAGGTTTGGCAAGGAAGACGGCAGCAAGAGAGATCCAGCCGATAGACGATATCCGGTCGAATGCGGGGTACCGCGCAGCGGTGACCGGGAATCTGGTGGGGGAGTTTTTGGGGCGGCTGGGGTGACGGGGTTCGACTGTTACGGCGTGCGGCAAAAGGCTTTTAACCGCAAAGGTCGCAGAGGTTTCGTAAGAGGGCGCGGAGAAAGGCCCTTGACCGCAAAAGCGGTATGCGCCAAGGTCGCGAAGGGAGCGCTGATTGCTGTCGTCCGTGGAAGCGGAGTCATCTGGGCACGGTGGTGCGGCATTAGGTGCACGGGGTCCTTCGAGTGCGATCGGCTGGCGCCTCACTTCGCTCAGGATAACAGTCTAGGAGAAAGGAGCCGTCACTTTCACAGCAAGGTGGTAATGGTATGAGCGAAGTGCTGGCGCTGTGGAATGGCCTTGCAGAGGAGGAGGCGGCGCTGCGGATCTTGCCTTGTTGTGGATCTTGGGGTTGGGCGGCGGGGATGGCGGGACGGCGACCGTTGGGGGACGAGGCGGCTCTGCTTAGGGCGGCGGATGAGGTCTGGCGTAAGTTGGCGGTGAAGGATTGGATGGAGGCGTTCGCGAGTCATCCACGAATTGGCGAGCGGAAGGCTTCGGAATCGGCTGCGCCACAGTCGGCGGCGTGGTCGGCACAGGAACAGCGAGAGGCGGCCGCGGCGGACGATGTGGTGAAGGCGGCGCTCGCGGCGGAGAACGCGGAATACGAGCGGCGGTTTGGGCGCGTGTTTCTGGTAAGCGCGACGGGGAAGTCGGCATCTGAGATTTTGGAGATTTTGCGGCGACGGTTGGGGAACGATGGCGCGACGGAGTTGAGGGAAGCGGCAGAGGAGCAGCGGAAGATCACGGCGATCCGATTGAAGAAATGGCTTTGGGGATGAAACGGATTTCGACGCACGTGCTGGATGTTGCGCGCGGCAAGCCTGCGGGGGATGTGCCGGTGCGGTTGGAGCGGCGCGAGCCATCAGGCGGCTGGCAGCTGGTGAGATCGGCGCGAACGGATGCGGACGGGCGCTGCGGGCAACTGCTCGGCGAGGACGATGGGCTCGCGGCGGGTCTCTTTCGTCTGGTCTTTGACACGGGCAGTTATTTTGCGGCGCAGAAGATCGACGGGCTGTATCCAGTGGTCGAGGTGACGTTTCATGTGCGGGAAGGCGAGGTTCAGTTTCACATTCCGCTGTTGCTGAGTCCGAACGGGTATACCACTTATCGGGGGAGCTAGAGTGAGTTCTGCGATCCGAGAATGGCTGAACCTGAGCGTGCGCTGGATCCACGTGTTTGCGGGAGTCATGTGGGTCGGGCAGACCTACTACTTCACCTGGTTGGACGGACAGTTCGGGAAGATGGAGAAGCAGACAGCGGGCGGAACGACACCGCCGGTGTGGATGGTGCATAGCGGTGGCTTCTACACGGTGGAAAAGCAAAAAGCACTCGGGGTGGGGCCGGAGGAAGTGCACTGGTTTCGCTGGGAAGCGTTTACGACCTGGCTGGCGGGCATGGTCCTGCTGGTGCTGGTCTACTACGTGGGCAGCGGGCTGATCGATCCGGACGTGGCGGATATTTCGAAGGCGGCGGGGATCGGGATCGGGCTGGGCGCGCTCCTGGGTGGATGGATTGCGTATGACCTGGCGGTGCGTTCGCCGCTGGGGAAGTCCGAAACGGCGTTCGCGGGGTTTGCGCTGCTGGCGACGGCGGCGGTGGGGTGGAGTTTGCTGCACCTATTCAGCGGACGCGCGGCATACATTCACCTAGGCGCGATATTCGGGACGATCATGACGACGAACGTGTGGGTTCGGATCCTTCCGGCGCAGCGCAAGATGATCGCGGCGGCCGCGGCGGGTGCGAAGTTCGACGCGGCGCTGGGCGCGCAGGCCAAGTTGCGCTCCAAACACAATACCTTCATGGCCGTGCCCGTGGTGTTCCTGATGATCAGCAATCACTTTCCGGTAGCGACCTACGGGAACACGCATAGCTTTCGAGTTCTGGTGGCGCTGGTCGTGACCGGATGGGCAGCGGCGATGGTCATCCGCCGGGCCTGAGCCCTCGGGGAAGGGTCCTCGCCAAGCAAGTTCAACTCCAGTGCAGACCGCCAGCGGGACGACAAATCGCGCAGAAGAAGTGATGGTCCGGTGCCGGAAGCTGGCGTCGTTCAGCGAAGACGCAGATGCGACGCGGCGGACTTTCCTGGCGGCGCCGATGCGGGATTGTCACCGGGAGATTACGGCATGGATGGAAGCGCTGGGCGCGGCAGTGCGCGTGGATGCAGCCGGGAATTTGCGCGGGTTGTATCCGGGGGCGGAGCCGGGAGGGCCGCGGTTGCTGGTGGGTTCTCATCTCGACACGGTACCGAATGCGGGGCTGTACGACGGGATCCTGGGAGTTGTGCTCGCGGTGGCGCTGTTGGAGGAGTTGGGTGGGAAGCGGTTGCCGTTCGCGGTCGAGGTTGTCGGGTTCTCGGAGGAAGAAGGCGTTCGCTTTGGGGTGCCGTTCATCGGGAGCCGGGCGCTGGTGGGACGGCTGGATGATGAACTGCTGGAGCGCAAGGATGTGCGCGGAATTTCGGTGCGGCAAGCGATTCAGGATTTCGGGTTGAATCCGGCGGAGATTCCGCAGGCGGGTTTGGACGACCGGACGCTCGGCTATCTTGAGTTCCACATCGAGCAGGGACCTGTGCTGGAGAAGTTGGGGCGGCCACTGGGAGTGGTGGAGGCGATCGCGGGGCAGAGCCGGATGGAATTCAAATTTGTGGGCCGCACGAACCACGCGGGCACGACGCCGATGGATCTGCGCTGGGATGCGGTGGCGGCGGCGGCGGAGTGGATCACCGTGGTGGAGCGCGAGGCACGGAGCGTGGCTGGCCTGGTGGCCACGGTTGGCTTGATCGAAGGCAAGCCGGGCGCGTCCAATGTGATTGCGGGTGAGGCGCGGGCAAGTCTCGATGTGCGCCATCGCAAGGACGCGGCACGGACGAGGGCGACCAAAGATCTGACGCGCGAGGCAGAGCGGATTGCGCGCACCCGAGGTTTGTCGGTGAGTTGGGAGACGCGGCTGAGCCAGGATGCAGTAGCGATGGATGAGTGGCTGGCCGGGCAGATCGAACAGGCTGTCCGTAAATCCGGGTGCGAACCGCAGCGGATGGTGAGCGGGGCCGGACATGATGCGATGATCCTGGCGGAGAAGCTTCCGGCGGCGATGATTTTTCTGCGAACTCCGGGCGGCATCAGCCACGATCCGGCGGAGTCGGTAGCAGTGGGAGATGTCGCGAAGGCAATCGAGTGCGGGCTGCACCTGTTGGAGCAGCTGGCCTCTTCTGCGGAATTTCTAAAAAGGACGGGCCGTGCATAATCTTGGGCAAACGCGAAGTTCCCAACGGGCGAATCATCTTTTGTTGACGGCCGACACATTTGTGCGGTCGCCGTTGCCGGGCATGAAGGGCTGCGCAGCGATCGTGCATGCCGGACCCGCACTGGGCGCGGCTTTCACGGAATACACGGCGGAATTCGAGGCCGGAGGCGAGTTGGGCGGGACCTTGGCGCAGCGCTTTGTCTTCGTGATCGAAGGCAGCGTGAGCGTGGAGGTGGCGGGAAAGCGAACGGAGTTGGGAGCACGCGGATACGCATATTTTCCCGAAGGCGCTGCGCACCGGGTATCGGCGACAAAGGTGAGCCGGGTCGCGGTGATCGAAAAGCCGTACCAGGCAATCGCGTCGGTGGGAGCGCCGCGGGTGATCGTGTCGCACGAGGAGGCGGTGGCGTCGCATGCGCTGAATGACGATCCGGACTTGCAGGTGAAGTGCCTGCTGCCCGATGAGATGAGCTTTGATTTTGCGGTGAACACGATGATGTACCAGCCCGGTGCGGCTTTGAGCATGGTGGAGATGCACGTGATGGAACACGGGCTGATCATGCTGGAAGGCGGCGGCATCTACCGGTTGGGCGATGCGTGGTACCCGGTGACGGCGGGCGATTTCATCTGGATGGGACCGTGGTGCCCGCAGTGGTTTGGGGCGATCGGGAAGGTGCCGGCGAAATACCTCATCTACAAAGACTGGAACCGGCATCCCCTGGCCGGTGTGCCGCGATGAATCTCGCGATTGACCAGAAACGATTACAGGCGGAGATCGACGCGCTGGCGGCGATTTCGGAAGCGGAGCCTCCGGTGGTGACGCGTGTGGTGTTCAGCGCAGCCGATCTGAAGGCGCGTGCGTGGATGAAGGCCAGGTGCGAAGAAGCGGGGCTGACGGTGCGCACGGACGCGATTGGGAACACCTTCGCGCGCTGGACGGGCGCGGACGGGGCGGCGCCGGTGGTGGGCACGGGGTCGCATATTGACGCGATTCCGAATGCGGGGAAATACGATGGAGTGGTCGGCGTGCTCGGGGGACTGGAAGCGATTCGGGCGCTGCGAGCGAGCGGGTCTCGTCCCAAACACTCGATCGAGTTGCTGATCTTCACTTCGGAGGAGCCGACGCGGTTTGGGATCGGGTGCCTAGGGAGCCGGATGCTTGCGGGAACGTTGACTGCGGACGCCGCCAAAAAATTGAAGGACGGGGACGGCGCGGCGGTGGACGAAGTGCGGAGGAAAGCGGGGTTCTCGGGCGAGCTCGAGGGCGTAAGGCTTCCGCTGGGGTATTACAAAGCCTTCGTTGAGCTGCACATCGAGCAGGGCCCTTTGCTGGAGCGGGAGAATGTGGCGCTGGGAGTGGTGACGCGGATTGCGGCCCCGGCGAGTTTTCGCGTGACGATTGAAGGAGAGGGCGGGCACGCGGGTGCCGTGCTGATGCCGGACCGGCGGGACGCGTTGTGCGCGGCGGCGGAACTGATCCTTGCAATTGAAGGTGCGGCGCGCACGAGCGGCGCGGTGGACACGGTGGCGACGGTGGGGATGTGCGATGTGTTTCCGGGCGCGGTGAATAGTATTCCTTCGCGAGTGCGGATCAGCGTGGATGTTCGCGATACCAATCTCTCGCGGCGGGATGCCGTGATTCGGGCGATGGAGGAGGCGGGGCGGCCAATCGCGGCCAGGCGGGGTGTCGCGATCAACCACGAGCTGCTGAACGCGGATGCCCCGGCCGATTCGGGGCCGGCGGTGGTGGAGGCGCTGTCGCGGGCGTGCGAGAAGCATGGGTTTCGTTCTATGCCGATGACCAGCCGCGCGTATCACGACTCGTTATTTATTTCGCGGATTTCGCCGGTGGCGATGTTGTTTATTCCGTGCCGGAATGGGTACAGTCACCGGCCCGATGAGTACGCGTCGCCGGAGGACATTGCACGCGGGGCGCTGGTGCTGGCGGAGACGCTGGCGAGTCTGGCGGGGTGAGCGGGAGTTCAGCTCGAGGACGGGAGGCAACCTCCCATTTCCTGACAAGCCGCCGTCGTAGCACGAGTCCCTGGCAGAAAAATCGGCAAGTCCATGGCGTCGCTGACGGATGTGGGGGTCCCTTCGAATTCGCTCAGGGCAGGCTCTTGGACTGCGTTCGGCTGGTGCCGCACTCCGCTCTAGGATGACAGGGTGAATCTGGCAGACGCCGATGAGATCGAATCAGGGTGCCTGGGGAATTGTGGATTCGCGGTCTTTCCAGTGGTCGATGAGGTCGCGGACTACTCTGTCGCCCACTGTCTGCGCGGCTTCGAGCGAGGGCATGTAGGCAGAGTAGTTGCCGGAGACCATCTCTTTCAAACTTTCAGGGACGCTGGTGCCGGGCGGCTCGCGATCGTAGTTGCTTACGGTGCGAAGCACGAGGACGCGCTGGAGATCGACGCGTCCGGCCTGACTCAGGAACGTGAGCGCCTGCATCGTACCGGAATCTTCCATTGCAGCGACCATGTAGTTGCCTTTGCCGGCCGTGTAGTAGCGCGTCCAGGCATTCGCCCACTCATTCAACTTGGAACCGTGCCAGAAGGTGCTCGCGGAGAGCGTCGCGCCTCGGGTCACGAACGGGGGTTTCAACGCGTTGGGAAAACCGGGGAAGCGAGCGCGAAATTTGCGCAGGGAGTCGGAGTCGGGGAGCGGGACATCCTGCGTCAGATGCACGGCCCACGACACCAGGCCGGGGTTGAGCTCGTAGGCTTCGCCGTAGCCGGCGTTGGGCGGCTGCTCGTAGGGCGTGCCACGACGCAGCGGGATGTAGCCGGTGGGCCAGGTGTCGGGGATCTGGCGGGCGTCGATTTCGAAGGAGAGATCGCCGTCGACCACGTAGTCACACCAGATGGCGGAGCCAAGCGAGACGTCGGCAGGATCGCCGCCGCCGATGCCGGCGATGATCCAGTAGGCCTTCGAGAAATCGAAACGCGGGTCGAGGCCGACGGCCATGACCGAGGCGGCGGCTTTCGCGGTGCCGACACCGGTGAGCATGCCGAGGACGCCATCTTTGTTCATGCGCACGTGATGGTAGCCAGCAGGGAGGGGGAAGATATGGTCGAGATGTTCGCGTTCGACCCAGAGCTGATATTCGCCGGGAGTATCTCCGGTGTCTTCGCCGCGCTCGAACATGGCCACCACGACTACTTTCACGGGGATTGGCTGGGTTGGGGACGTGGGCGGCGCGGTCTGGGCGGCGAAGGAGCGGAGGAGCGAGGCGAGGAGCAGGAGGTGGAGCAGGGCGCGACGGGGAATGATTATGGCGAACTCGCGGACACGGGAATTGCAGGACTGCATGCTTGTGGATTTGGGGTGCGCCATCAAGTTAGTTCTTGTACTCCAGTGATGAGTTCCGTTGGGTTGAAGAATTCGGATGTTCGACATCCAAATTCTGAGTTTGCCTGTTGGCTGGTTCGTGAGTGCTCGCGCAGTGAGTATAGTCACGGGCAGGGGTGGCATGAAATCGGAAAGCACATTTTTCGCAGCGATGCGCGCCGACGTGCGCCTCACGTTGCGCCTCGCCCTGCCGCTGGTGTTGGCCGAGATCGGGTGGATGAGCATGGGGATCGTCGACACGATCATGGTGGGGCGGCTGCCGAACAGCGCGGTGGCGATCGGAGCGACGGGGCTGGGGCAGAGTCTTTACCACGGCGTAGCGATCTTCTGCGGCGGCCTGCTGCTGGGGCTGGACACGTTTGTGGCGCAGGCGTTCGGACGCGAGGACCTGGACGATGCGCGGCATTCGCTGGTGAACGGGCTATTTCTCGCGCTGGCGCTGACGCCGGTGGTGATGGTCGCGGTTTCGTTCTGGCCCAGCCTGATGCAGCGCTTTGGCATCAGCGTAGAACTGGTCCAGCCGATGCGGCCCTTTTTACGGGCGCTCAACTGGGGCAGCCTGCCGCTGCTGAGTTACTTCGCGCTGCGACGTTACCTGCAGGCGGTGAACGTGGCGCATCCGATCATGTTTGCGCTGATCTCGGCGAACCTGGTGAACGCGTTCGGCGACTGGGTGCTGATTTATGGACACCTGGGATTTCCCGCGATGGGGATCACGGGGTCGGGGTGGTCGACTTGCTTCGCGCGGGTGTACATGGCGCTGGTGCTTGCAATCACGCTGCTGTGGGTGGAGTCGAAGCGCGGGTTGTCACGCTGGGCGGGCATGGTACGCCTCGATCTGCACAGATTGGCCGCCCTGTTGCGGCTGGGAGCGCCGGCTGCGACGCAGATTTGCCTGGAGATCGGCGCGTTCTCGGCGGCGACGGCGGTGTGCGCGAAGCTCGGCCCTGTGCCGTTGTCCGGCCACGAGATTGCGCTGAACTGCGCGGCGTTTACCTACATGGTACCGCTGGGGGTCAGCTCGGCAGCGGCGGTGCGGGTGGGACAACAGATCGGCCGGGGAGACGTGGCAGGAGCGCGGCGGGCGGGGTGGTCGGCGATTGTGATTGGAGCCGCCTTCATGACCTGCGCGGGCTTATTGTTCGTCTCCCTGCCGAGACTGATCGCGAGGTTGTTCTCTCCGGACCCGACGGTGATCCGGGTGGGAGCGACGCTGCTGCTGGTGGCGGCGGCGTTCCAGTTGTTCGACGGAATGCAGACGGTTGCCACGGGCGCGCTGCGCGGCGCGGGCGACACGCGGACGCCGATGCTCGCGAATCTTGTGGCGTACTGGCTGATTGGGCTGCCGCTGGGTTACCTGCTGGCGTTTCCGATGGGATGGGGAGCGCTGGGAATCTGGATCGGGCTGTGCCTGGGGCTGATGATTATTGGGCCGGTGTTGTTGGCCGCTTGGCACGGGAAGGTGCTGCCAGTGTCGACGGGCGGGGGTGAGTTGACGGATGTGGCTTGAGGGGCGAGAGTTTACTTGGCTGCGGACAAAGCTTTTGAGAGCAAACGACGCTGAGGTGTCGCAGAGGACACTGAGGAGAACAATCTGTCGCGCTCGGTTTTAAGGTCGAGAGAAAACGCAAGGTCCCCTTCGACTTCGCTCAGGGCAGTGACTGTCGCCTCACGGCGCTTAGGATGACAAGGGGGAAGTGCGCATTGGGGCCCGAAAGCAGATTCCTCCTGCCTCCGCTGCGCTCGGCGTCGGTTCGTGGCGACGACACGGGGTGGGGCTCCTTGGCTGCGTTCGGCTGGCCCCTTACTGCGCTCGGGATGACAAGTTAAACGCGGGGCGTCTCGAATTGCTCACGGTTGGGTGTAGGTCGCTCTCTTCACGAATTCGCCCGCTCCAGGGCGTCCGAGGAATTTGTCGCCTTCGATTACTACCTTGCCGCGGGAAAGCACGACATCGGGCATGCCGGTGACCTCGATGCCTTCGAACATCGAATAGTCGACTCGCATGTGATGGGTCTTCACGCTGATCGTGTGTTTGCGGTCGGGGTTGAAGATGACGAGGTCGGCGTCGCTTCCGGCGGCGATGGTGCCTTTGCGGGGATACAGGCCGAAAAGCCTCGCGGGCGTGGTGGAGACGAGTTCGACGAAGCGGTTGACGGTGAAGCGGCCTTTGGCGACGCCGCCAGAATAGATCAGGCTCATGCGATGCTCGATGCCGGGGCCGCCGTTGGGAATCTTTGTGAAGTCGTCTTTGCCGAGTTCTTTCTGCTCTTTGAAACAGAAGGGACAGTGGTCGGTGGAGACGACTTGCAGGTGGTCGGTCTTGAGGCCGTTCCAGAGTTTTTCCTGGTGCCACTTTTCGCGCAGGGGCGGCGTGAACACGTACTTGGCGCCCTCGAATCCGGGCACGTCGAAGTTCTCGAGGGAGAGGTACAGGTATTGCGGACAGGTCTCGGCGTAGACGGGGAGGCCGCGATCGCGGGCTTCACGGACTTTCTCGAGCGCGTCGTTGCAACTGAGATGGACGATGTAGACGGGAGCGCCGGCCATCTCGGCGAGAGCGATTGCGCGCGAAGTGGCTTCGGCTTCGGCGGTGGTGGGGCGAGTCAGCGCGTGGTACTTGGGTGCTTTCTTTCCTTCGGCCAGGGCCTGCTGCACAATCACGTCAATGGCGTTGCCGTTCTCGGCGTGCATGCAGACCAGACCGCCGTTTTTTGCGGTGGCGCGGAAGGCTTTGAAGATGCTCGCGTCGTCGAGCATGAAAACACCGGGATATGCCATGAACAGTTTGAAGCTGGTGACGCCCTCGCGCACGAGTGCGTTCATCTCTGCGAGCTGGGCGTCGGCTAGTTCGGTGATGATGCAGTGGAAGGCATAGTCGGTAACGGCCTTGCCCGAGGCTTTCTGCATCCAGGAGTCGAATGCGGTGCGCAGGGTCTGGCCCTTGTATTGGATAGCGAAGTCGATGAGCGTTGTGGTCCCGCCGAAGGCGGCGGCGCGGGTGCCGGTTTCGAAATCGTCGGCACTGGTGGTGCCGCCGAAGGGCATGTCGAGATGAGTGTGGACGTCGATGCCGCCGGGGAGAACGTACCTTCCCGCGGCGTCGATGATGCGGCTGGCCTCGTCGCGCGGCAGGGTTTGTCCGACGGCCACGACCTTGCCGTTGGTGATGGCGACGTCGGCTCTGTAAGTATCAGTCGCGGTGACCACGCGGCCGTTCGTGATGATGGTGTCGAAGCCCATGGGTGTCTTCCCTTTCGCGGCGGAACTGGCATTTTATGCTAAACTGCCCCACCTTCGAAGCTATGCTTCATCACTGGTTGTGGAGAAAAGCTTTTACACGGAGGAAAGCTTTTAGCCGCAAAGGTCGCTAAGAAAAGGCCGCGAAGGACGCAAAGAAACCGCCCACTAGGAAGCCAGCAAGCAAAATAGCGCGGTAGGAGCAGCAATGCAGTTTGGGATTACGATCAAGCCTGACATGACGGTGGAGCGGATTGTGGCGCTGACGCGCCAGGCCGAAGCCGCTGGATTTCAATATGGATGGATCTTCGATTCGCACATTCTGTGGCTGGAGCCATATCCGATGCTGACATTGATGGCGACGAATACGAAGAACATGCGGCTGGGGACGTGCGTCACGAATCCGGCGGTGCGCGATATCACGGTGACTGCGAGCCTGTTTGCCACGCTGAACCTGATTTCGAGTGGGCGGATGGAGTTGGGCATTGGGCGCGGAGACAGTTCGCGGCGCGTGATGGGGAAGAAGCCGGTGACCTCGGCACATCTGGAAGAATCGGTGAAAGTGTTTCGCGAGCTGACGGCGGGACGCGAGATCGAGTATGAAGGGCGTCCGACACGGATTTCGTGGGCCCCGGGATCGCCGCGGGTGTGGATTGCGGGATACGGGCCGAAGGTGCTGGATCTGGCGGGGAGAATCGGGGACGGCGTGATTCTGCAGTTCGCCGATCCGGACCTGATCGAGTGGTGCCTCGGCTTCGTGAAGAAAGGCGCGGAGGCGGCGGGGCGGGATTTTAAGAAAATAGAAGTGATGGCGGCGACGGCGGTGTGGGTTTCTGACGATCGGAAAGAGGCGCAGTCGCATGTACGCTGGTTCCCGGCACTGGTTTCGAACCATGTTATGGATTTGATCTCGAAGTACAAGCCGGAGGAGTTGCCGGCGGCGTTGACGTCGTACGTGCAAAATCGCGGCGGATACGACTACCAGCAGCATTGCGAAGTCGACAGCAGCAACTCCAAGTTCGTGTCGGATGAAGTGGTGGACCGGTTTTGTTTGATCGGGCCGGCGGCGGCGCATCGCGAGAAGCTGCGCAAACTGGCCAGCGTCGGGGTGACGCAGTTTAACGTGTACCTGATGTCGGGCGATGAGGAGGGGACGCTGGAGAAGTATAAGAAGGATGTGTTGCCGGCGTTTCAGGGGGCGAAAACGTAGAGTGGTAGAGAGATCATCGGAGCCGCGGGTCTCGCACGCAGACATGGGGTCCTTCGACTGCGTTCGGCTGGCGCCGCACTGCGCTCAGGATGACAGATCAGGTTGACTCCGCTAGGTCGGCTGCTGGCTGCGTTTTCATGAACGCATAGTACGCCACGAACGATACCGCGAATCCCACGAACCAGGAGTAGTCGTACAGCGCGCGAAGCAAGGGAACCACCAATCCCACCAGAGCTGTGCCTGAGCCTAACGCCAATGCGGCCAGCGCGCTCCAGTTGAATCCGGCGGAATATTCGTAGGCGCCGTCACACAGGTACAGGTCGTCGAGCCGGAGAATTCGACGGCGGACCACGAAGTAGTCGCAGATCATGATGCCCGCCACTGGGCCTAAGAACGCGGCGTAGCCGCCCAACCATCCCAGGATGAAGGTTTTGTAGCTGCCCAGCAGTTTCCATGGCATCAGCGCGATTCCCATGAAGCAGGTGATCACGCCGCCGACGCGGAAACTGATCTTGCGTGGCCACAGGTTCGAGAAATCGTTGGCGGGAGAGACTACGTTCGCGCCGATATTAACGTTCAGAGTTGCGAGCAGAATGGCGACCAGCGAGATTACGACTGCCACGGGCGAGTGAAAGCGGCTGAGCAACTGGACCGGGTCCCAGATGGCGGTGCCGTAGATGACCACCGTGGCGGAGGTGACGAGGATTCCGATCAGGGAGTAGAGCGTCATGGTGGTGGGCAGGCCGAGCGCCTGACCGATCGCTTGTTCGCGCTGGCTGCGGGCGAAGCGGGTGAAGTCGGGGATGTTCAGCGAGACCGTCGCCCAGAAGCCCACGGTGGCGTTGAGGGCGGGAACCATGAACTTGAGGAAGTCGGCGAAGCTGGCGAAGCGCGACCGGGCCGAGAGCATGGGGCCGAATCCACCGGCGGCGCGATAGGCCCATCCGAGCAAGAGCAACCCGACCGCCAACAGAACCGGTGCGCTGATGCCTTGCAGGAAGCGGATGTATTCGATGCCTTTAAGGATGACGGCGAGGTTGATGAACCAGAAGGCGAGGAAGCAGATCGCGGTGCTGTGCGGGAAATCCGCCCATCCGGGAGCGAGGGTTGCTATGAGAGTGCTGATGGCTTCGCCGCCGATCCAGGTCTGGATGCCGAACCATCCGCAGGCGACCAGTGCGCGCAAGATTGCGGCTACGTTGGCGCCGCGCACGCCGAACGACGCACGGGCTAGGACGGGAAAAGGAACGCCGTAGCGAGCGCCGGGGTGCGAGTTGAGCAGCATCGGGATCAGGACGATGGTGTTGCCGAGAAACACCGTCGCGACTGCCTGCTTCCAGTTCATGCCTCCCTGGATGAGACTGGCGGCCAGCATGTAGGTAAGGATATTGACCGACATCGATATCCAGAGCGCGGCGAAGTTGTAGGTGCCCCAGTGGCGCTGGGCGGCGGTGGTGGGGGCTAGGTCGGGGTTGTAGAGCGGGGAGGATTCGATGCGGGAAAGATTCATGCGTTAAGGTCTCGAGTGTCAGGTCTCAGGAAAACCATTTCGCCCCTCAGGGCAAGACATAAACTCAGCGAGGGTCCAACAAAACCTGTACGAATCGTCTAGCATTCTCTCGCAATCTCAATCGGCCGCTGCCGATTGTCCCGTCTGGGCGGTCAGCGGGCCGTAGGTTTCCGGACGGCGGTCGCGAAAAAACTGCCAGGTTCGCCTCACTTCTTCGATCATGTCGAGATCGAGTTCGGCGACCACTAACTCGTCTTTGTCGCGGCTGGCCTGGGCGATGATCTTGCCGCGCGGATTGCAGAAGTAGCTCTTGCCGTAAAACTCACCGATGCTCCATGGCTTTTCTTTTCCCACACGGTTGATGGCGCCGACGAAATAGCCGTTCGCGACGGCGTGCGCGGGTTGCTCCAGTTCCCACAGGTATTCGGAAAGTCCGGCGACGGTGGCGGAGGGATTGAAAACGATTTCGGCGCCGTTGAGTCCGAGAATGCGCGCGCCTTCGGGGAAGTGGCGGTCATAGCAGATGTAGACGCCGACACGCGCGTACTTGGTCGGGAAGACGGAGTAGCCGAGGTCGCCGGGGGTGAAGTAGAACTTTTCCCAAAATCCCGGGTGCACGTGCGGGATGTGGTGCTTGCGGTACTTGCCGAGGTATTTGCCGTCGGCGTCGATGACCGCGGCGGTGTTGAAGTAGAGGCCGGGCATCTGCTCTTCGTAGACGGGGACGACGATCACCATGCGGTGCTTGGCGGCGATTTTCTGCATGAGCTTGGTGGTGGGGCCGTCGGGGACGCGCTCGGTGAGTTCGTACCAGCGAATGTTCTGTTCGGCGCAGAAGTAGGGGCCGTAGAAGAGTTCCTGCAGGCAGAGGATCTGCACTTTTTTTTTGGCGGCCTGCTCGATCATTTTGAGGTGCTTGTTGATCATGGCTTTCTTGATGGCGGGCAGGGAGTGGCCGCTGTCGAGGGCGTTGCTGGCCTGGATGAGTCCGCAGCGAACAGTTCGGGGCATGGAAGCACCTCCAAGAGTGGCCAATATAGCAGACCGGGGGCGGGTTTTTACGGGCTTCCGAGTTGTCGGAGCGCGCTCGCGTCAGGACTGTGAAGACAGCGATTGACGCACGCGGGCGTATCCGGGCTTGATGACTTGGTAGATGAAATTGATGCGCTGGTCGTAGGGAAGGAAGGCGCTCTTCATGGCGTTGATGGTGATCTTTTCGAAGTCCTCGAGAGTGAGGCCGAAGGCTTCGCCGGCGGCTTTGAATTCACGGGTCATGCTGGTGTCGCTCATCAGACGGTTGTCGGTGTTGAGAGTGACGCGAAATTTTTCCTGGTAGAGGATCTTGAACGGGTGCTGGGCTAGGCTGGGCGCGGCGCCGGTGTGGACGTTGCTGATGAGGCAGATCTCGAGCGGGATGCGTTTGTCGAGAACGTACTGGGCGAGGTCGCCGAGCTTGACCACTTTGCCGTCGGCGACGGCGATGTCGTCGATGAGGCGGGTGCCGTGGCCGATGCGGTGCGCGCCGCAGTATTGAATGGCTTGCCAGATGGATTCCTTGCCGTAGCCTTCGCCGGCGTGAATGGTGATGTTGAAATTCTCGCGCTGGATGTAGTGGAAGGCGTCGACGTGCTTCTTGGGAGGATAGCCGCCTTCTTCGCCGGCGAGGTCGAAGCCGACCACGCCCCGCTCCCGAAAATCGACGGCGAGTTCGGCCATTTCGAGCGAGACGTTCATGTTGCGCATGGCGCAGATGATCAGTCCGGAGCGGATGCCAAAGTCTTTCTGCCCGCGTGACAAGCCCTTGAGCACGGCGGCGACGACCTGCTGATGGGTGAGTCCCTTCTCGCTGTGGAAGACGGGGGCGAAGCGGGTTTCGAAGTAGACGTTGCCGTCTCTGCTGAGGTCCTCGGCCTGTTCATAGGCGACGCGCTCGAGGGCCTCGGCGGTCTGCATAACGGCGATGGTGTGCGCGAAACCTTCGAGATACTTTGCGAGGCTGCCCTGGTTGGCGCCCTGGTGGAACCATTGCGCGAGGGCGGCGGGATCTTTGGTGGGGAGTCCGGAGTACTTTGCGTCGTTCGCTAACTCGATGACGGTTTGCGGCCGCAGGACGCCGTCGAGGTGCTCGTGGAGTAGGACCTTGGGCAGAGACTTCAGGACAGGCTGATCGAGTTTCATAGCTGGTTCGCTCTGCCGGATGAGTGAGTCCGGCGAGGTGGAGAAATAGTATCGCATTCTGGCACGGGCGATTTCGAGGGCCGACGCTGGAACAACCGTGCTAGCGGTCGCTGGCGAGTGACGCAAGGGTTTTGACCGCTAAAGTCGCTAAGAAAGACCGCTAAAGTCGCTAAGAAAGACCGCTAAGGACGCTAGAGAGAACGCCGGTTCTCGGGTGCCTCCTACGGCTGTTCGGCATGGTCGGGCTGCACGACCAGCAGCAGCACGATGCCGATCACGGTAAACATGCGGAACGCGGCTGCCTGACCGTTCCAGGTCTTCGATTGCCACATCAGGAACCATTCGCCGCCGACACTCAAGAACGCGACCAGCCACATGAGCAAAGCCAGGGTGAGCGCGGCGATGGCGACACGCTTGGCTCGATAAAATTCCGCGGGAGGCGCTGAGATCGCGCGCGCCAGCTTCCACCCGCCCCACCACGAGAGCAACATGGTCAGGGATTCCCAGGTGATGATGGAAAGGTAGAACGCGGTGTGCATCGCGGGAAAATTCAGGGCGCGCCACATGCCGTGGTTGGCGGGGAGGGTCGAGTCCATCATCAGGACGTGGCGCACGAACTGGTAGTTGGAGTCGTAGTCGCTGAGGTTGTTGAAGACCACGAAGGTGTAGAACAGAGCGACGGCGAGAACCAGCAGCAGCTTTGCGAGGCGCAGGGTCATGGATTCTCCCGGAAAGTGAAAGTGCGGAAGTAGGCCGTGAGGGCCTGGAGGGTGGCGTCGTCGTAGCGGAGATTGCCGGGCATTTCGGCGTGCGAGTTCTTGGACTGCGGATTGCGCACGTAGGCGGAAAAATATTCGGGCGAGGCGCTGGCCCACGCCGAGAGCACCAGCCAGGGATGGCCAGCTTTCTGGCCGCCCTCTGTTCCCTGGTTGTGGCAACGGAAACAGTTCTGTTGGGCAATGCGGTATCCGTTCTGGACGGCGGGGTTGGAAGCAGTTTTCCCGGGCGGGGCGATGGCGCCGAAGACGGTCTTTTCGCTGCGGAACTCGAGTCGCACGACTCCCCAGGGGATTTGCGGCTCGTCTTCGTGAGCGAGGATTTTGAAGCTCGGCCTGAAGCTGGGATGGGAAATCATGTAGGGGCCCATGTCCTGACCGTGGCCTTCGGCATCTTTCGGCCAGCGCTCGGGAGGCTGGCCGTTGATTTTGAGCACGAGCAGCGGATGATGCGCGCTGAGATATGCGGGTGGATAGTTCGTGCGGTACTTGTCATCGCAGATCGCTACAACGAAATCGGATGCTGGCGAGGCGCCGAGAAGTGCGCCGAGTTTTTCCAGCGGCACTCCGCTGACCTCGGTCGGGCCGGTGAAGTTGTTGTCGTCCTTGACGGTGTAGCTGACTTGCGGGAGCGTGAGCAGACTGTCGTAGGTGACGTAGCGCGTGGTGCGCGGTGGCAGGCCGGCGAGGTCTCCACCGATTTCGAGGTCGGAAGGAGACAGCCGATGATCGTGCAACGCCGTTGCCGAGTCGGGATGCGCTGCTGATTTGGCCTGCGCAATCGCTCCGGTGGCGCCATCAAGAACAACACTGGTAACGAGAGCGCTAGCCGTCAATATGACGATAGGGAGCGGTCCTCGCATGGCACATGGTAGCGCGCGACGTGCTGCGACAAGCAGGAAATCTTGCGGATCGTCCCGCCATGCTAGAGTGACTCCCAATTTTGTGAGAGCGGAGGCGACGGGCGTCGAATGACGACAAGAAGGGAAGCGCGGCTTCGAGAACTTGGCATCGTGCTGCCGGACTTGCCTGCGCCCGGCGGCAACTATCTCGCGGCTAGAACCGTGGGTCACGTGGTGTACCTGGCGGGCGTTATCTCGACTGGAGCGGAGGGCGTGATCACCGGAACGGTGGGCCTCGACCGGACCATCGAGGAAGGCTATGTCGCGGCGCGGGCCTGCGCGCTGACGCAGTTGGCCGTGCTGCAGCGGCATCTCGGTTCGCTCGATGCGATCCAGAACATCGTCAGCGTGAATGGGTACGTCAACGCGGTCGCGGGGTTTACGGATACGCCAAGGGTCATCAACGGAGCGTCTGACTTGTTCGTCGAAGTGTTCGGCGACGCGGGACGGCATGTGCGGGCGGCGATTGGAGTATCGGCGCTGCCGCGAAATGCGCTTGTCGAACTGCAGATCGCAGTCGAGGTGTAGCGATGGCGGAACACCGTCTCTCGGCGAACCCGACACATTCCCGGTGGAATCGCGCGCTTGAGCCGCGGTTGCGGGTTGCGCCCGGCGACCGGGTGCACATGGAGTGTGTTGATTCCAGCGGCGCACAGGTGCGGCCGGGGATGAGGGTCGAGGAATATTTGAGAATTGACCGGGGACGCATTCACGCCCTCACGGGGCCGATTTTCGTTGAGGGCGCGGAGCCAGGAGATGTTCTGCAGGTCGACGTGGTTGAGGTTGTGCACCAGGGGTGGGGCTGGTCGAGCGTCGTCGAGGGGCTGGGGTTCCTGAAGGAACGATTCTCGCGGCCGTACCTGTTTCACTGGCAACTGGAAGGCACCGTGAGCGAGTCGCTTGCGCCCGCGCGCGTGCCTCTGCGGCCCTTCTGTGGAGTGATGGGAGTCGCGCCTGCCGAGGACGGCGAGTTCCGCACCCGGCCGCCGGGAATTTTCGGCGGCAACATGGATGTGCGCGAGTTGTGCGGCGGGGCGACGCTGTATCTGCCGGTGCTGAACCGGGGCGCGCTGTTCTCGGCGGGCGACGCGCACGCGGCGCAGGGGGACGGCGAGGTCTGCATCAACGGGATCGAGTGCCCGGCGGACGTGACGCTCGGATTCCACTTGCACAAGCAACGGGCTCTGCCGGGACCGCTGGTCGAAGCGGGGTCGTCGCGGGAGCCGGCCGGGGAAGAGTGGATTGTGGTCGAATCGGCGACCGACGCAGGCGCTGCCGCGCACGCGGCAACTTCACGCATGATCGATCTGCTGGTGGCACTCTGGGGCTTCAACGACGTCCACGCGTACCTGCTGTGCAGCGTCGCGATGAACTTGCGGCTTAGCCAGGTGGTGAACGAGCCGATGTTTACGGTGAGCGCCGCGGTGCCGAAGCGCGTGCTGCCGACCAGGAAATTCTTCTAGGCTTTCGGGATCGACCTACCTCTCGCTGTGCCGAAACGTGCGCCGTTTGCGGCGTTGCTGGTTCCTCACCACCTGATTTGCACAGAATTTGCGACATTCGGAGGGTCAGGGGCCCCTCTTTGCGGCCGCGGGGGTCGCTTCCGCCGACAAGCCCTGTTGGCGATAACGCAAACATCCACCGAGACTTATCGAGGGTTTGAATTATTGTGCAAGGGATAAAAATTACTGATCGGGGGCAAAAAAAATTTCACTGCAGCTCCGGCTATCGTTTGGGCAAGAGTTAGCGTAGATTACACGACAACCTGTTTTCGCTGTAGGGGGGGGGCGGAGCAAGCCAGCGAATCGTCTCTGCCACGAGTTCACAGACCAGCAAGTCTAGTTTCATTGATCGAGTTGCCGGAGAAGTGTATCTCCTGAAGCTGCGAGGTTCACAACTGACATGTTGAAGAGAATTATTAGCGTCGTAGTACTCCTCGTGATTTCGTTGGTAGTTCCACTCACCTTTGTGCCCGGTGCTCACGCACAACAGACGCTGGGCGGTATCACGGGCACGGTTACGGACAAGACGGGCAGCGTGCTGCCGGAGACGGCAGTGACCGTGGTGGGGGACCAAACCGGACTGACGCGCACGCAGAAGACGAGCGCGACCGGCAGCTACGATTTCGTCAATCTGCCTATTGGCACCTACACGCTGATGTTTACCCACGAGGGATTCCAGACGCAGAAGATTCCGTCGGTCCAGGTGCAGGCGGATCGCACCGGCACGTTGAACGTCACGATGCCGGTCGGACAGGTCTCATCCATCGTCGAGGTCGCTGCGGCGCCGCTGATGAACGCGGTGGATACGACGAACGGGTACATCCTGGAGAAAGAGCAGATTGACAACGTTCCACTGCCGACGGGAAGCTTCACTGGGCTTGCGATCCTGTCGCCGGGAGTGAATGCGGAATTGTCAAACGGGACCGGCGCGAACGCCGGCCTCGGAAATCAGCCCATTTGGGCCAACGGACAGCGCGACACGAGTAACACGTTTCAACTGAACGGTGTCGATGCCAGCAACTTATTCAACGGCAAGAGCACGAGCAGTGTGGCTTCAGCCCGCATCGTGAACAATACGGGCATCGCGGGCGCGTCCAGCACAACCGCCGAAGTGCTGCAGAGTTCAGCGTCGCCTTATCTGGCGATTGGGCAGGCATTACCGACGCCCGCGCCGGAGACAGTGGAAGAGTTTCGTGTGAACACCTCTATGTATGATGCGCAGCAGGGTTCGACCAGCGGTGCTCACATCGACATGAGTACCTCTTCTGGGACTAATACCCTTCACGGCAGCGGGTATGTTCACCGTGGGACGGACTGGCTCAACGCGGCGCCGTATTTCTACAAGCAGGATCCAAATATCCCGGACAAGGAAAAAGTGCCTCAGCTGCACCGCTACACCGCGGGCGGTGCGCTGGGCGGGGCGCTCATCAAAGACAAACTCTTTGGCTTTGTCAGCTACGAGCACACTCACGTGTCCGACCTGGAGATTGGAACGTCGCGAACAGCAGTCCCGTTCGGACTTACAGACAAGCGCGACCCGGCAACATTGGTGGCCGTTGCTAACCAGGATTTCCGGCCGGGGTGCGGGCAGCCGCCTAGTGCAAGCAATCCCAATCCTCCGCCTTGCATCACGAACGCAGACGTGAACTCGGTTGCGCTGACCATGCTGCAGTACAAACTGCCGAACGGCCAGTATATGATCCCGTCAGCGAATCCGAACTTCACGCCGACCATCAACTTTCCTGAGAATGTCTTCCTAACGCAACCGGCATACTTCATTGCCGACCGGGCGGTGACGAACCTGGACTATCAGGCGAGTCCCAAGGATACGCTGGCGCTGAAGTACTACTACCAGCACGATCCCACGACCGCGCCCTTCGGGTTCTCCTCCTTCGAGGGGTTCACGCAAAAGCTGGATGCTGGGAGCCAGGTCGCCAGCATTACCAATACGCAATCCATCACTTCGAATCTCAGCGTGGCGGAAGTGTTCGGCTTCATCCGCGAAAAGATTTACAGCACCCTCGGCCAGCCCTTCACTCCCTCCTCGATCGGCATCAATGCATTTGGTTCTTCCGTTTTTCCCGGCATTACCATTGACGACAATTTTGGGAACAACGGACCGGGGAATACGAACTTCGTATTCAACGCCGGTGCGAACATCGGGTCGACGGGAGCGTCACAGGGCGCGTTTACGGGTGTTTTTCAGAACCGGTGGATGCCTTCCGTGAATGCCACGTGGACCCATGGCAAGCACACCATTCAGTTCGGCGGCAGCTATTCTTATACCCAGCTCAACGCGCGCGACCGACGCCCGAACACCGGGATGATCGGCTTCGTCGACTTTGGCGAGTTCCTTGTGGGAAACCCTATCAGCTACACGGCAAATGGATTCATTACCACGACCTTTCTGCAAGGAGATGCCGATCGCTACTACCGCTCCAACGAAACGGGCTGGTATGTGCAAGACAAGTTCCAGATTCGCCCCAACCTCAGCTTCAGCGCTGGGCTTCGGTTCGACTATCACGGAGGCCTAAAGGAAAAGAACGGACGGATCTTCAACTTTGATCCGTCGCAATACAGCTACGACCCGGTTGCAGACAAGATCAATTCCAATGGCTTCATCGTCGCAGGGAACAACCCGGACTTTCCTACCAAGGGCGTAAGCGATTCGACCTTAACTGGTCGCCAGTGGGGAATTGCGCCGCGGGTTGGCTTGGCGTGGAGCCCGAAGATGTTCAATGACAAAGTAGTGGTTCGGGCGGGGTGGGGACTGTACTACGATCGCGGCGAGCTATTTACCTATCTCTCTCCGGGTTTTGCCTCGGGCGTGATTGCGGGCGGACCATTTGGTGTGAACCAGTCACCGCCCTGGGTGAATTCGCAGTCATGCAGCCCTTACGGGTACACGAACTGCAAAGATGTGGGCGACGATTTCTCAAACCCGTGGGGACCGACGCTCGGGGCAGGTCCGTCGGGAAATCCCAAAGATCTGTTTTTGCCTAACGCGAACGACATCATGGGCGGGATTCCGCTGTTTTCCTTCGGCGACTACAACCGAGCAAACAAGCTGCCGTATTCGATGAATCAGACATTGGATATCCAGTGGCAGCCGCGCAACGATCTGGCGATCGACATCGGGTACGTAGGCAATCTTGGGCGGCATGCGGTTGTTCCCGTGCCCTTCAACCAGGCGCGGATTGCCTCGCCCAGCAATCCTCTTTGGAAAGGCACCCCTATTGAGCAGGATTACACCTACGGCTACTCGATCGTGACCGCTCCCAACAGCTTCACGGGGATTCCGCTTCCCAATGGGAATCCGTACCAGCTCACATTTGAAGGTGGGAATGTGGATCTTCGCGTTCCCTATATCGGTTACTCGGCGGAATCGGAGTCCTACACCGCGGCGGGCATCTCCGCCTACCACGCGCTCCAAGCCCATGTTGAAAAGCGCATGAGTCACGGTCTGCAAGTCGGCGTGTCTTATACCTATTCACACGCAACCGATGAGCAAAGCGCGATGGGCCTCTTCTACAACGGCAACAATCCGACCGATCTACGGTCGGGTTACGGCTTGTCTGACTTCGATCGCAAACATGTGTTCAACTTCACATACGTTTACCAACTCCCGAAGTTCTTTGGGGGCTCGTCATTCATGAGCAGGGTAGCCAATGGATGGGCGATTTCGGGTCTCACTGTCATCCAGAGTGGGCAGCCGTACAGTGTCATCGACTATACCGGCGCCGTGGGCAGCGTCTTCTATGGCGTGAATGATGGCATCACGAATCCGGTCGTTCCACTGGATGGTTGTTCGCCGCAGCAGGCTCTCACGGGAGCGACGGGTGCGGGAAGCACACCGGCTCTCAAGGCGAGCTGTTTCGGCCTGCCTCTGCTAAATCCGGGCGACTTGAACGGCGCGATTCCTTCCAACGATCCATACGAGACGAACTTCATTGACCATGGGCAGCGCAACATTTTTCGGCAGTCCTGGCAGAGGCGGGCGGATATCTCGTTCGTAAAGACAACACAGATTACCGAGCGTTCTTCCCTGAAGTTTAGTTTTGATGTCTTCAATCTGACCAATACTGCGAGCTTCGACATCCCGATCGACGATGTGAGCCAAAACATCAGCTTCAATGGCTTTCCGAACGTCGGTTTGCCTGCGACCCTGTCGTCAAGTACGAGCAAGTGCAACAACAGTTTCTCGGGTTCCCTGTACGTCTGTCCCAGCCTTAGTGGGTTGGGTGTAACTAACAAGACCATTGGGAGTCCGCGGCAGATTCAGATGTCGCTGAGCCTGACGTTCTAGGTAGCGCGAGTTGAAAACGAAGCGCCGGGGCTCGGAGGCGCTTTCGAGCGGGTGGCGGAGTTGCGAGCGAAACACAAGGTCCCTCGACTGCGTTCGGGTGCCGCATCACTACGCTCGGGACGACAGACTTAGTAAGCGGGGCTATTTGCGAGTTCCCGACAGGTAAGATGCGCGCTACAGGTAAGATGCGCGTTTCGCGCGGCGGCCGACTCGGCCGCCGTTTTCTTTGTCCGTCCCGAAATTGGTGGGGAGGGTCGCCGCTCAGTTTGCGCTTACGGTCACGGAGAGAATCTCCACGGGCGTGTCGTTGAATTGTTTCTGTAAGTCGGCGGCGGTGGAGAAAAGCTTCCCTTCGACATGGCGCGCCGGAAACTGGAAGGTCAGGGAGGGCTCGGCGAAGGGGTAGGGATCGAGGGCGAAGTGGCGCGAGTCCACGGTGCGGACCTGGACGCGGGAGTGGCCGCCGTCGCGCAGGGGCAGGGGATGGAGCAGGTGCGCGGAGGCGCGGAAGTCGACGCAGGTGAGCAGGGAGAGATTGTCGGTGGCTTGCAGCAGGCGGAAGTGGTCGAGGATGGCGGACTCGCTGGCTTGTTCTTTGGTGAATTGCGGATTCGCGGCGATCTCTTGCACAAGTGATTCCTGCAGCGCTTTCTGCTGGCGGAGAAATTCATCGAGCAGGGGCAACTGATCGGGAGCGATGGTTGAGCGGTCGGCATGGTCGGTGAGCAGACTATAGGTGTGCATGGAGATGAGCACGGCGGCGTAGGCATCTTCGGCGGCGACGAGGCGAACGGCGCGGTCGCGCACGGCGAGGTAGTCGGCCAGGTCGATTTCTTCGAACGCCGAGTATTTGCCGACCAGTTCGACGGAAAACGCGCTGGGCTTGCCCTGGCGGGTGATTTGCGGGGCAGCGTCGCGGGCGGTCCAGCCGTCGTCGTGGCGGGCGATCCCTTTCAGAACGTGGCCGCGGGGTTCGGGGGGCAGGAAACGGTCGTTGCCCCAGTGCTCGGCAAAGGCTCCGGCGAGCCGGGCGTGGTCGGGATGGGTGATGAGCCACCATCCGGTGTCGGTTTCTAAGCGCAGCATGGTTGTCGTCCTCGGAAGGGCTGGGTGTTCATTCAGCCTCCGGTGCACGTGCGGATTCGTGCCAGCGGTGCAGGAAGTACCACTCCAGAAACATCACAATAAAGAAGAAGCTGAAGCCCAGGATGGTGGCGGCGAGCACCAGGGCGAAGAGGTAGTCGGTCTGGAGCTGAGACGATGCATAGAGGATGGCATAGCCCAGGCCACCCTCTCCGACGCGGCTGGAGCCGGCGTAGAGTTCTCCGGTGATGGCGCCGATGACTGAGATGCCGCTGGCAATGCGAATCCCGACGAACAGCGAAGGTACCGCATGCGGCAGGCGTAGCTTGAACAGCAATTGCGCCGGGGAGGCGTTGTACACGAGGAAGAGATGCACCAGGTTCTCTTCCACGCTGATAAGGCCTTGGGTGGTGTTCGCAATCACAGGGGCTAAGGAGATGATGAAGGCGATCACGGTGACTGAGATCGCGCCGGCGCCGACCCACATCAGGATGAGCGGAGCGATCGCCACGATGGGCACGGTCTGCAGCAGGATGGTGTAGGGATAGAGCATGCGCCGCACCCAGCGGAACTGACCGAACGCCAGGGCGATGAGGACGCCGGCGACGATGCTGGCGAGGAGGCCTCCGCCGGCTTCTCCAGCGGTGATGGCGAGCGAACTGACCAGGGAGGGGAAGCGCGCGACCACGGCGCGAGCCACGGCCCACGGCGAAGGCAGCATGTAGGACGGTACGCGGAAGATCCACAGAACGAGTTGCCATAACACGAGCATGGCGAGAAAGACCGCGAGGGCGTTGGCGAGCGGGAGGAGACGGGCTTTCATTGGGGGATCGCCTCCCGCAGCGTGCGCGAGATATGAGCCGTCAACGCGCCGAATTCGGGCGCGGCGCGCAGGGTGGCCAAGCGCGGAAAGGGAAGCTTGACAGGAATGATGGCGTGGATGCGCCCGGGATGCGCCGCCAGAACAATGATGCGGGTGGAAAGGAAAACCGCTTCGGCGACAGAGTGGGTGACGAAGACGGCTGTCCATTTCTGTTCGGCGCGCAGGCGCAACAATTCTTCGTTGAGGCGGTCGCGGGCCATCTCATCGAGTGCGGCGAAAGGCTCGTCCATGAGCAGGAGGCGGGGGCTGGTGGCGAGAGCGCGCGCGATCGAGACCCGCATCTTCATGCCGCCGGAGAGTTCACGCGGGTAGGCTTCGGCGACGTGACCGAGCCCGACGAGTTCGAGCAGGGAAGCCGTTCTCTGCGCGCGGCGAGTGCCGTTCACGCCTTCCAGTTCGAGGCCCAATCCGACGTTCTGCCGCACGGTGCGCCAGGGGAGCAGCGTGGCGTCCTGAAAGATGTAGGAGACGGTTTCGCGCGCGTTCTTTGGCGTCATGCCGTCGACCTGGATGGTGCCGGCGGTCGGCGGCGTCAGACCCGAAATGAGCTTCAGCACCGTCGATTTGCCGCAGCCGGAAGGGCCGATGAGGGTGACGAATTCGCCTTTGACGATCGCCAGGTCCAGCGCATCGAGCACCAGGCCGCCGTTGGGGTAGCGCTTGGTGACGCCGGCGAATTCAACCTGAGGCGCGATGAATTCCTGGGTCATACGGCGTCCTCACTTACGGGCAGGTAAAGCGCCGAGGGATGTTCGCCGTCGTGATACACAATTTGCGTCGAGCGCTGCCAGTCCCAGGAAGTGGCGCGGTGAGAAGGTGTGGCCGTGCCGGGGTTGCGGTCATATAGCGGGAAGGCACTGCTGGCGATTTCGAGGCGGATGCAGTCACCGATCGCGAAATAGCACGAGGTGGGTTCGAGATCGAACTCCCAGTGATGAACGCTGTTGGCCGCGTAGTTTTCGGCGAAGAGGTAACGGGATCGGGCAATGCCGATGCACAGGAACTCGGCAGCTTCGTCGGGACGCATGCGCACTAACTTGGCAGTGAAGTCGGTGTGGGCGGAAGACGTGGCGGCATAGAGCGAGATGCGCGGCGCGCCGAAGACGCGGATCGGCCGAGCGAGCGGGGGCGTCGTGTAGACCAGAACGTTGTTGCCCGACTCGATCGGTGACTGGTCGAATTGGCCGGGGAGGGAACTGGGTCCTCCGGGGGCAAGGACCGGCACCTCGGGGTCATAAATAAAGATGTCGGCGGGTTCGGTGGTCGCGGGTCGGGTCGCGGTGAGGGAGCCGTTGCCCTTTCGCGAGTTCGCCCGGCCCTCGCTGTGCAGGAAGAAAGGCGTGCCCGCCTGCGATGGCCAGGCTTCGGCCTGACGCCAGGAGTTTTCTCCCAGGACGAAGTGGCGAATGCGGGGCTCACCGTCGAATTCGCCTGAATCCTTCAGCCAGTGATTGAACCAGCGCAGCAGAAGCGCGTCGGTGTCGAGCCGGGCGGCGGCACCGAAGTCCGCGGCGCCGCTGCGATCTCCCCAGGGAAGGTGCTGCCATGGTCCGGCGACAAGATACTGATTCTTGCAGGCCGCGCTGCTGCCGGCTTGGTGGCAGAGTGCAACGAAGCCGGAGATCGTGCCGCGGAGATAGGTGTCGTACCAACCGGAGATGTGCAGCGCGGGTACGAGGATGCGATTGAGCGATTGGCTCACGTCCATCGACGACCAGTAGTCGCCGGATGTGTCGTGCTCGAACCAATCGAGCACGTAGGCGTGGTCGCCGTCTCCGCCGAGGGCGGGGTGGTCGCCGAACGGCAGCCCGCTCGTTTGCGCTGCGAGATTGGCCCAGGCTCGCTCGCGGCAGTCGCTGGCCTCGCGAAGCTTATGGCGGCGTGCGTCCGCCTTGAGCATTTGCAATCCCCAACCCAGGCTTGAGGCTAGGCGCAACGCGCCCTGGTGATAGAACCAGCCGTGATAGAGGTCGCAGGCTGCCATGCCGGGGGCGATACATGCCAAGCCCTCGGGTTGTTGGGCGGCAGCCAGCAATTGCGTCACGCCCTGGTAGGAGAAGCCGTACATGCCGACGCGGCCATTCGACTCGGGACGGGTACGGAGCCACGCGATGGTGGTGGCGCCGTCGCTGGCTTCATGGCGGAAGGGATAGAACTCGCCTTCGGAGTCGCCCCGGCCACGCACGTCCTGGATGACGACGTTGTAGCCGTGGCTGGCGAACCAGGCAGGGTGAGCATAGACGACGGTCGATGCAATGTCGCGCCCGTAAGGCTGACGCATCAGCAGCGTCGGATGAGGGCCGGGTCGAGGCGGGTGATAGTGGTCGGAGACGAGTTCGACGCCGTCGGACATCGAACAACGGACGCCGCGCTCGAGGCGCACGCCGTTGCCGCAGTCAACCCAGTGCGCGCTGCTCATGGCTGAGACGGGTTGGGGTAACTTGACATCGCTGCCAGCGCTGCAGCCAGACGGGTGGCGACTTGATCGAGCCAGCGTGCGCCGTTTTCCGGAGTCGCAGGGCGCGGATCGCCGAGGACGCCGCTGGGTGCGATGTCGCGCGTGAGCCAGGCAAAGGTAGCAGGGGCGTTCTCGGGCAGCAGTAGTTCCGGGTGCGCGATGTCGGCGATGTAGTTGACGGTGTAGGCTGTGCGGTCGACCAGTTCGGGCACCGAGGCAAGCAGCAGCGCGGTCTCGACTTCGCCGGCGTGGAATCCGTAGGCACGCTCCTGCGGACTCAGGCCTTCGAAGGCGATTCCGCCGGAGCCGTGCAGGGCGAAGGTGCGGAGTCCGAATTCCACGCGCAGATCCCGGGCCATCACGTCGATCAAAGAGGTGTTGCCGCCGTGGGTGTTGTAAAGGACGAGTTTCTGGAATCCGGCGCTGGCAAGGCTGGCGCCGAGGTCGCGCAGCACGGCCATGAACGTGGCGGCGCTGACCGCCAGCGTTCCGGGATAGCCGATGTGCTCGTTGCTCTTGCCGTAGTGCACGGGAGGGAGAGCATAAACGGGCAGCTCCGCAGGAAGCTTGCCCAGGGCGTGGCCGAGCAGCAGATTATTGATGAGCGTGTCGGTGGCCAGGGGCAGGTGCGGGCCGTGCTGTTCGATGGCCGCCGTGGGCAGCACGAGCAGGGTGGTGGCGCGGGGCAGCGCATCCACTTGTTTCCAGTTCAGGTAGGCAAAGTTGCGCGCGTCGGGGACCCAGGTTTTCATCGTGTGCTGGCCGTTTCGGCTGTGGCCTCCTCGGGATGAAAGGTGATCATCTTACCCGGATTCAGCAGTCCCTTGGGGTCGTAACGCATCTTGGCCAGCAGTTGGACATTATCGGGGCGATAGCGTCCACCGCCTTCGACGTTGTTGACGTGCGGGTTCGCGACGAAGACTCCGATCTCGCGGCAGAAGGCAATCATGTCGTTCAGGCGCTCTTCGGTGGTGTAGTAGACGAGGGGAATCGCGCCGGGGAAGACCTGGCCGGTGCCGTTCTTCATGAACTCCATGTGGAAGAGGATCTCGAGGCCGAAGCGCTCGCGCAGGCGGCGCATCTGGTCGCGCGCGATAGCCGGATCGAATCCGCACTGCAGATAGGTGTAGGCGGGATCTGTCTTGAGCGCCCACAGGGTGGTGTGGTTCCAGGTGTAGTCGGAGAGCAGCGGGATGGCGCGGAGACCGAGATAGGCGGCAGCGTAGGTGACGTCTCCGCCGGCCGCGCGCGCGGCGTCGACCAGCGCGGAGAGTTGGTCGGAGGCGATCAGGAAAAAGATCAGCGATTTCCCCTGGGGTACGTATCGCTTTAGGGGCGTGAAGAAAGAAGAGATGGGCCACTCGAAGGTGGTGACCAGGCGCTTGGTCCAGTCGGAGCCGGTGGCGATGCGCTCGCTGAAGTCGAAAGCGGCACTGAAGGTGTCGAAGGCGACAACGCACTGCGACCACTCGACGGCGTGGGCAAGAGCGAGCCAGATGCGAGAGATGATGCCGTTGGTGCCCCACGCATGCAGGATGTCATGGACCGCCTCGCCTTCGTGACGCACTATGCGGGGCTCCGGCTCCATGGTAACGACTTCGAGGGCGCGCACGGTGTTGAAATCGCGCAGGCCTCCATGCGCCACCGAGCCCACGCCACCAGAACCACCACCGAGGAATCCGCCGACGGAAGCTTTGACGATGGTCGAGGGATAGCAGCGGAGTTCCCACCCCGTTTTACGGGCTTCATTCTCCAAGGCGCCCAGGCGCACACCAGGCTGGCAGAGGGCGACGCCGTCGTTCTGGATGGCCTCGATCCGGTCCATCAGGGCGAGATCGAGAACGACTCCGCCTTGCAAGGGGACGGCCTGTCCGTAGTTGCCGGTTCCAGCACCGCGCGCGGTGACGGGCAAACCCCGGGGCTGGCAGTACCGGAGAACGCTCTGAATCTCAGCTGCGCTTACGGGCTGGACCACGAGGTCGCCGACTTTGCCGTCAAGTTGCTTGCGCAACACGGGGGAGTACCAGTAAAAGTCGCGCGAAAGACGTTCGACGACCTGCGGCTGGGTCAGCACGCGAGAGTCGGCACCGAGGATGGAAGCGAGCGCGCTGGCGTGGTGCTGGTTCATGGTTTCGTACCGCTAACGCCGGTCTGGACTCGTCTTGCTGGTACTCCAACTGAGAAAGGCCTTTTGCATGTTGGGATGCGTGAACAGTGTGTTGCAGAGTTCCCGCAGCACGGGGCCCTCGACTACGCACCGGAAGTCGGATCGCCGCGCTACCTCCTTGGCCGGAACGCGAATCTGGAGACAATGACGGTTCGCGTCGGCGATGGTGGCGCCAAATACGACGCGATCGAGCCTCGCCCACAGGGCGTTCGCCATGCACATAGGACAGGGTTCGCACGTCGAGTACATGGTGTAGCCAGTCAAGCGCGGGCTCTTGAGTTTCTTGCAGGCGAGCCTAACCGTGCGAACTTCCGCGTGCGAGCTGGGATCGGATTCGCGCATAACCGCATTTGTGGCGCGCGTCAGTAGTTTGCCACTATGGCTGTGTACGATGAGCGCTCCGAAGGGGACGGGCCGCGCGGTCTCCAAGGTGTGCGCGGTGAAGCGGTAAAGCTCGCGCATGCGCTCCTCATCCAGCCGTGTCACACGAGCGCGTACGGCTGCCGGGCTCGCCATGGCGAACTTTAGCATGCGGGTCACAAGGCGGAACAATCGGAAAATCGGCATCATGCTATCACTAATTTTCGTGCGCGGGACCGTTATGGAAACGGGGCATGGCGCATGCTAGGCTGACGGCAAGACGCTTTTCCCCAGCTGGGTCAAATGCGAAAACGACGATTTCCGAGCACGATTTTTCTACTGGTTCTTGCCCTCAGTGAGCTGCTGGGCTGCCGCCAATCGGGGACTCAGGGTGCGGGCCTAACCAAAATTACGCTACAGGCGGACTGGTATCCGCAGCCGGAACATGGCGGTTTTTACAACGCGCTAGTCAAGGGATATTACAAGGAGGAGGGAATCGACCTGAGCATTCAGCCTGGCGGCCCGTATGTCGCCGTCACGCAGCAGGTGTCGGCGGGCGCGGCGCAGTTCGGCATGGGGGGGTCGGACCAGGTCCTCGAGGCGGTGGCCGATGGCCAGCCGCTCGTCGCGGTAGCCGCAACGCTGCAGCGCGACCCACAGGGCATCATGGTGCGGAAGGAATCGCCGATCCGCGCGTTTGCCGACCTCGAAGGGCATGCGATTGCCATCAAGCCCGGGTCGACGTGGTTTGAATACATTGTGAAGCGTTACCAGTTGAATGGTGTTCACGAGATTCCGGCGACCTTCAGCGTGGCCAATTTTGTGAAGGATCCGGACTACATTCAGCAAGCCTTTGCGACTTCCGAGCCTTTCTTCGCGCGACAGGCAGGGATCGAGACGCGAGTGTTGCTGACCAGCGAGGCGGGATACAACCCGTACCGGGTGATGTTTACCACGCGCGATTTTCTGCAGCAGCATCCGGACGTAGTGGCGAAGTTTGTACGCGCGTCGTTGCGCGGATGGCGCGATTACCTGAGCGATCCGACGACGGCGAACGCGGCGATCGCGAAGCTGAATCCCGCGCTGAACCAGGAGTGGATGCATTTCACCTGGCAGGCGCTGCGAGACGGCGGCTTTGTCGCGGGCGACTCGCCGGGCGGCACGGAGCTGGGACAGATGGACGCCGCGCGCTGGGCGACGATGTACCAGCAGCTGCAAGAATTGAAGGTGATCGAGAAATCGTTCAATCCGGCGACGGCATACACGCTACAGTTCCTTCCGTCGAAGTAAAGCCAGAGGCGAGCCGAATTTTTCTTTGTGTTGCCCGAATTGAAAAGCCGGGAAAGCTTTGGCGGGACTGGGTTTTCACTCCCGCAGCGAACTTCAACGGCTGAAGCCGCCACCACTGAACTGGTCCTCGGGCGGCCCGGCTGAAGCCGGGCCTCTTTGAATACTGAGACGCGAACCGCAGTTTCAGCGTTTCTGCCGAACGGGTAGACTACCATCCTGATCCGCAGTGAGGGAGCGTCTCATGAAGTTGTCGGTGTTCGTCGGAACCAGTCTTGACGGTTTCATTGCGCGCAACAATGGCGACTACGACTTCCTGCCAGTCGATGGCGGCGAGCCGCATGGATACGACGAGTTCATCGCCAGTGTCGATACCGTTGTGATGGGCCGCAACACGCTCGAAGTGGTTTTGCAGTTACCCAGCTGGCCTTACGGAGGTAAGCGGGTCGTGGTTCTGAGCCATCGTCCACTCGATCTGTCGCGAATCGCAGGGCGGGTTGAACAAATGAGCGGCGACCCCGAGCAGATCGCTCGCCAGCTCGAGGCGGCCGGCGCTCAGCACGCCTATGTCGATGGCGGGGTCACGGTCCAGCAATTCCTGCGCGCCGGGCTGATTCAGCATGTGACCATCACGCGCGTTCCGGTGCTGATCGGAGAGGGTATCCCTCTGTTCGGCCGCGTGGCCCGGGACATCCGGCTACGCCACGTCGGTACTCGGCAATACAAGTCCGGATTGGTAACCAGCGAGTACGAAGTTCTATCGTGATCCTTACTCCTCCCCGATATCCTCGTTCCATACCTCGGGATTCTTGGCGATGTAATCAGCGAGCAGGGTGACGCACGGTTCGGAGTCGAGATCGATCACGTTGACGCCGAGCGAGCGCAGCCACTCGACGCCGCCTTGAAAGTTGCGGCTTTCCCCAACCACCAAGGTACAGAACCCGAACTGCCGGACCAGGCCGCTGCAGTACCAGCAGGGGGCCAGGGTGGTCACCATAATAAGGTTGCGGTAGCTGCGCTGACGTCCGGCGTTGCGGAAGGCGTCGGTCTCGCCGTGCAGGGAGGGGTCGCCGTTCTGGACGCGACGGTTGTGTCCGGCCCCAACCAGGCGTCCGGCCGAATCGAAGATGGCCGCGCCGATGGGAATGCCGCCTTCGGCGAGCCCCTTGCGGGCCTCGGCCAGGGCGACGGCGAGCATCGCGGCGTGGTCCATGGGACGGTTTCCTCCTCATGAATTCCTATTGCCAGTGCAAGCGATCTTATTACCCGGCTTGCGGTTGCGCCAAATCGGGCATGGTGGACGTTTTCACCGTCCGCGCGGAAGACGTTG
The DNA here is from genome assembly GCA_035567435.1 of Terriglobales bacterium. Lineage (GTDB taxonomy): Bacteria > Acidobacteriota > Terriglobia > Terriglobales > Acidobacteriaceae > Gp1-AA133. The sequence goes on from DATMPS010000050.1 coordinate 82,078, forward strand.
CGGGAGAGCGTTTTGAGGCGCGGAGAAAGCCAGCCTCAGGCGCGATAGCGCAACGTCTTTTCGGGCATTAACGGCACGGCTTGAAGTCGGCCCTTCCCCGCTGCATCCGGCGATGAACACGAGGTTCGTCCCTGTCTCGCTGCGCTCGCGCGGCGGAATGATAAGGAATAACCTTGCCCGGATTCACCTTCCGGGTAAGAGGGAAAACTCTCTCTGAGTCGCGGCCTGACCGGCGGCGGGACCATGCCAGCCGTGCCTCCCACCCGGCGTCTTCGCAGAGGTGGTGGGCCTTTGTCGTCCGGGGGACATGTCCGCGCGTAATCTACGTCGGCCCGCATACCGTCCGTAAACTGATCGAACCAAGGGATCTAGCAGCCCTCCCCGCAAAATCTGCAGGATTGGCGACAGCGTTGCGCCGCTCGTGGTCCGCCATTCTTGCGAGAATCTCAGTCTGCAGCGGAGTTGCATGCACGCCGGGCGAGCCACGAAGTTCGTGCTGATCTTTGTTGTGGTGCTGGCTGCCGCCATTCCACTTTTCGCCTCCACTCCGCTGTCCATCCCCGATCGCGCGCGCTACGTCTTCCAGAGTGTGGGGGAAGACACCGGCCTGGGGACGGTCACGCCCGTCTGCCTCTTTCAAGACCGCGATGGTTTCATCTGGATCGGAACCATGAGCGGCCTGCTGCGATATGACGGCACGCGGCTGGTGAAGTACGGTCCGGGACAGGGGTTGCCCACCACGGCGATTCTGCAGGTCGCGCAGTCGGCGGACCACCACATTTGGGTGGCGACGCGCCACGGACTGGCGGTGGGGGGCGATGGTTCTTTCCGGATGCTTCCCCTGCCCGACGGAGTTCCGCACCTGACCAGCCGTCAACCGATGGCGTTGCAGGCAAACGGAACCGTCTTGGCCGCGACCAGTCGTGGTTTGTGGATTGTCGACGGACTGGGCGGCTCGCACGCGATGCTGTGGTCCAGAGAACACGGACTGCCTGCGGATCGGGTGGATGCGGTGTACACGGCGCCGGATGGCAAGGTCTGGTTCGCAAGTGGAAGCGAGCTGGGTTGGGTCGATCCAACGATGCACCTGCACACCCTTCCGGTGTGGAACGCCTTTGCCAGTGAAACAATTCTGGCCCTCGTGCAGGACGGCAAAGGCCGGACCTGGCTGCGGACGGCGCGGCAACTGCTGCGGCTGGATGCTGGGAGCAATCGGGTGGTACAGGAGTCGGTGATCCTGCCCCCGGCAAACGACATGGGCGCGTTCTCGGTTGACCGGCAAGGACGGCTGATGGTCCCGACGGTCGCTGGGCTGTATCTGCGCAACGAGAACCGCTGGGAGATCATTGACCGGCGCCGGGGTCTGCCCTCCAACGCCGTGATCTCCTCGATGGTGGACCGCGAAGGATCCTACTGGCTGGGGCTGGGGGGTAACGGCCTGCTGCGCTGGCAGGGCGAGCGGACCTGGTCGGGCTGGACGGATGCGGAGGGTTTGCCGGACAACGTGGTCTGGTCGGAGTTGCGCGATGCCCAGCACCGCTTGTGGATTGGCACGAACAGCGGTGTGGCGTTGTGGGACGATGCGCTGCATGACTACCGCGTCTGGAAGCCCAAGGATGGACTCAATGGATCCACGGCTCGGCAGCTTGCTTTGGCGGCCGACGGGTCCATATGGGTGTTGTGTCATCCCGGCGGCCTGACGCGTTTCGATGCTGCGACCCTGAAGCCGGAAAAAATTGCGGCACCCATGCCGGATCCGATCGCACTTGGCCGCGGGCCGGATGGCCGGATCTGGGTTTCAGCCGCTCATGCGCTGAAAGTGTTGCGCAGCGGGCAGCGTCCCTATGTTTTTGACGATGCCGGGGCGCCGGCGAACATTTTGGCGGCCGTTGACTATTTCACGCCGGCAAGCGGCAAAGTTCTGTGGGCCAGTGGAACCGGCGGCCTGGCTCGATACGACGGGAAGTCCTGGTCTCTCTATGGCCGCAACGACGGCCTGCTCTCGAACGCGCTGGTGGAGGTGGTCTCCAGCCATCCTGACGAGGCCTGGGTGCGTTACGCGGATGCGCCCGGGGTTACCCGATTTCGATTGCGCGGGGGACGCCCCGAGGTACAGCACTTCGCCGCGGCCCAGGGGTTGCCTTCCGATGAGGTCTACATGCTCGGCCTCGACCACGAGGGAAACGCCTGGGCAGGCGGCAACAAAGGGGTCGCCGAGATCACGGCGAGCGGAAGCATTCGCCACTACCAGCGCTCGGACGGGCTGCTTTGGGACGATCTGAGCGAGGGCGGATTCTTCGCCGAGTCCGACGGGACGATTCTGTTTGGAACCAGCGGCGGGCTGGCACGCTTCGATCCCAAGGCTGAGGCCTCTTTGCCGCCGGCGGCTCCCCGTGTGGTGATCACCTCGGCGCAGCTCGGAGGACACGAGCTTTTGACTGACGCACGGCCCCGGGCCGGCCGCGAAGACAACACGCTGTACGCGGAGTTTGCCGTTCTTTCATACCGGGAATCTGCGGGAGTGCGTTGTGCATACCGGCTGGATGGGCTGGAGCGCAGCACCACCGAGACAGGAGTTAGGGAGGTTCGCTATCCAGCGCTGTCTCCTGGAAAGTACGATCTCGAGATTTCCTGCGAGTCCGCGACCGGGGTTGCGGGCGAGCCTGCCCATTTTGCGTTTCAGGTGCTGCCGGCCTGGTGGCAGGAGTGGTGGGCGCGCGGGCTGGGTGCTGGGCTCGGTCTTTCCTTGCTGTATGCGCTCTTTCAGTTGCGCACCCACTCTCTGAAGAACGAGCGCCGCCGCCTGGAACTCGCCGTGGCGCAACACGGGCAGCAACTGCAGCACGCCAACCAGGAGTTGCGCGAAGCTTCGCTGACCGATCCGCTCACGGGCGCGCGCAACCGCCGGTTTTTCCAGCTGACCATCGAGGCCGACATCAACCAGGTGCTGCGCTCCTACGGGACGGGCGCAGGCAGCACGGACACCCGAAATCGCGACCTGGTTTTCTACTTGATTGACGCCGATCACTTCAAGGAAGTCAACGATCTTTACGGGCACCTGGCCGGGGACGAGATCCTGGGGGAGATGACCCGGCGGATTCAATCGGCGGCGCGCATGTCGGACGTGCTGGTGCGCTGGGGCGGCGAGGAATTCATGGTGGTGTCGCGGGCGAGCAGCCGCACCGAAGCCACCGCGCTGGCGTCGCGCATTCTGCATGCGATCGGGGACAAGCCGTTTCGGATTCGGGAGTCGTCGCAGCCGTTGAGAAAAACCTGTTCGATCGGGTGGGCGGTATTTCCGTGGTTCCCGGCGGCACCCGACGCCGTGAGTTTCGAAACGGTAGTCGCGCTGGCTGATCAGGCCTTGTACAAGGCCAAACAAGCCGGACGGAACCGCGCCATTGGAGTCCTTCCGGTCGATGCAGGTGGGATACCGCAGGACGGTCCGATTCCGGTGAAGCCTGAAGAACTGCGAACCTTCCTCATTACCACCACGGGGCCCAAAGAAGCTAAGTTCGCGGCGTCTGCGCAGGGCCGCTGATCCAAAATCTCTACGCCGACTTGCCCACGAAGTCTCGGCTCGCAGCCATCCCTTGGGCACGCTTGACCGCAATCTCGAAGATGCGATGCCGGATGTGACCATTCTCGCTCAAGTGCGACATGGCGGAGTCCTCGGGCTTGTCGTGCACCCAACGGTCGACGGGGTGCCGTTTGGAGAAGTCAGGGTCAAACCGTGCGCAGAACTGACAATCGCGGCCGATGCGAGCGTCGGAATGGTGCAGATGACGGTGATAGGAATCCATTGAGCGAACCTCGAAAGTCAGGCGGAATGACAAAGCAAGTATACCCAGCCCCGGCCCACCCGCCAACTAGTAGCTAGGGCATACATTGGTACCTCAGCGGGCTGTGGAAAACGGCGACTATTTTCCGGAAGCCAGCGAGCGCAGTCGTTCCGCAGCCGTTTCTGCCGTGATGTCGCGCTGGGGGGTGCCCAGCATCTCGAATCCCACCATGAACTTCCGCACCTTTGCCGAGCGAAGCAGCGGCGGGTAAAAGTGGGCGTGGAAGTGCCACTCCGGGTGTGCAACTTTGTCGGTGGGAGCCTGGTGAAATCCCATGGAGTAGGGAAAGGGCACCTCGAAGACCCGGTCGTAGGTGGAGGTCACCTGTTTCAGGATGCCGGCGAGATCAACCTGCTCCAGGCCGCTGAGTTCAAGCATGGTCGGACGATGCCGGCGGCTCGAAATCAGCACCTCAAACGGCCAGACTGCCCAGAAGGGCACCAGCGCGACAAAGCCATCGTTCTGGCAGACAACGCGGGTTCCCTGCCCGAGTTCCAACTTCGTGTAGTCGCACAGCAGGCAACTGCTATGCCCCCGCGCGTAGTCCTTCTGGGCGGCGAGTTCCTTGCTGGGCGCTTCAGGGAGGGAGTGGGTGGCCCAGATCTGGCAGTGGGGGTGAGGATTGCTGGCGCCCATCATGGCGCCGCGATTTTCGAAGATCTGCACGTGGCCGATCTCGGGGCGCGAGCCTAGTTCCTGGAACTGCGCGGTCCAGGTACGAACCACCTCTTCGATATCTGCAGTCGGCATGGTGGACAAGGTCAGATCGTGGCGGGGCGAGAAGCAGATTACGCGGCAAACACCGGGTTCACCCTCGGCGACCACCAGACCCTTGCCGTCCAGGTCCAATCGTTGCTTCGGCGTCGCGCTTTTGAGCGCCGCAAAATCATTATCAAAAACGAAGGTGCCGCCGTAGGATAGGTTGCGCACACCTCCGGCACGTTCGTTTCCTGGGCACAGATAGCAGGTGGGGTCGTACTGGGGTTGCTGCTCGGGCGGAAGCTTCTCGACCTCGCCTTGCCAGGGACGCAAGGCGCGATGTGGCGACACTAGAATCCACTCTCGTGTCAGGGGATTCAGCCGGCGATGCGGGTCCTGGGTGAGGTTCAAGCCAGGCATGTTGGACATAGGGTCGGCTCGATTTATAGTCGCGGGTCATTGTAATGTAAATGCTTGCTTGCGCGAGCCCGGGACGCGGGGAAAGCGCCTGGGAAAAGAGTCCATGAACAAAGAGCCTCACATCTCTTCCGCCGAGCTGGCGCAGGACTTCAAAGCCAGGTTCGGAGTCCAACCCAAGATCTTCAGTGCGCCCGGCCGAGTGAATCTGATTGGGGAACACACCGACTATAACGACGGCTTTGTTTTCCCCAGCGCCATTGAATTCAAGTCGCGCGTCGCCATTGCCCCGCGCGCGGACGGGAAACTCGTCTTGCACTCCCAGGAATTTTCCCAGCACTTCGAATTCGACCTCAGCGAGCTGCCTGAGACCAAGGTTGGAGCGTGGTGCGACTACGTTGTCGGAGTGCTGGTCACCCCGCGGGAGGGGGGGCCTTCGATTCCGGGGGCGAATGTTCTGGTGCGGGGCGAAGTGCCGATCGGGTCGGGACTAAGCTCGTCGGCGGCGCTTGAAGTCGCGAGCGCACTGGCGTTCATGAGCCTGAGCGGCGCGAGCCTTCCGCTGCCGCAGGTGGCGAAACTCTGCCAGCGCGCCGAAAACACGTTCGTGGGGGCCAAGGTGGGCATCATGGACCAGTTCGTGTCGTGCCTGGGGAAGGCGGGGCAGGCGCTGCTGCTCGATTGCCGGTCGCTCGAGTACAAGCTGGTTCCGATCCCTGAAGGCGTGCGACTGGTGATCTGCAATACGATGGTCAAACATGAGAATGCCGGCGGGGAATACAACCTGCGCCGCTCGGAATGTGAACAGGGAGTCAAGATCCTGACGAAGTGGTATCCCGGGATTCGTGCACTGCGCGATGTCACGAGCCAGCAAGTAGAGCAACACTCGCGCGACCTGCCGGCTGTCATCTACAAGCGCTGTAGCCACGTAGTGAGTGAAAACGAGCGAGTCTTGGAGAGCGCGGAGGCGCTCAAGTCGGGCGACTTGCGGCGGTTTGGAGAGTTGATGAAGGCTTCGCATCGCAGCCTGCGCGATTTGTACCAGGTGAGCTGCTTTGAGCTCGACACGATGGTCCAGGCGGCGGAAGGCCTGCCGGGTTGCTGGGGCGGGCGCATGACGGGAGGCGGGTTCGGCGGATGCACGGTGAACCTGGTGAATGCCTCGGACGCCGAGTCGTTTGCGGCGCGCATCGCGGAGCGTTACCAAGAGAAAGTCGGGGTGCGTCCGGACGTGTACGTGTGCTCGGCCGCGGATGGGGCGGGTGTGGAAGCCGAGGGTGGGGTGGGATGAGGGGTGGAAATTCATCCGGGGCGTGGGCAGCGTCGGCGAATATGGGGTTGTTCGAACGGGTTCGGCTGGCGCGCCTCCCTGCGCTCAGGAGGGTTCTTAATTTTCCGCTAGGAATCAGAGTTGCATCAGGTTGGACTGCAGTTTGGCGTATCCGCGCTCCTGCGCCCAGAGGTCGAGGGGGACGGCGGCGATCTCGTCGACCACTGGTTCTGCAAGCCCATTCTTGGTCAGGTCCACGGTCTTGAGGTAACGCCGGCAGGTGTCGCACCCCTCCACGCGGACGTGGGGCAGTTCGTCGGCAGTGTAGACCGGGAGCTTGCGGTGATCTTCCTCGCCGCATCCAGCGCAGACGATCCGGCGAAACTCCCATTCGGCCACGCAGAACGAGCAGACCAGCGACCGCTGTCCCCCATCCCCCAGTGGGCGCAGGACGCCTAACCCCGGCTGACGGCCGCAGAATGGACAGAGGGATTGGGTGTAGCCATCCCAGTGCATGTCGGATCGTGATCGAACGAATTCGGCATAAGGCTGCAGGAAGGCGCGGGCGAAAAACTGCTCGGGACCGGCGGGGTCGTCCGGCGTGCCTGTTCCATCCCAGAATTGGTTGAGCAATTGGCTATGCGAGTCTTCGGAGCCGGTTTCAAGCTGACGAGCAACCTGGGCCAGACGGGCCGGACCACTCATCCCGACCAGCGAGAGGAACGGCCGGAAACGCGCGACGAGCAGTCCCAATTCCGCCGGACCGGCCAACTGTGCCTTCGGTGTGTGTTTTCGATCGGCGGAGCCTTCCAGGCGGTGATGCAGATCCTTCTGGAAGCGAGCGATCTCGGCGTAGAAACGTAGGATCTCCCCGGCGAAGGGGTACTTCCCGGCCAGTTCCTCGGCCCGTTGAATGCGGCGCTGCCGTGCGTCGTGCGACATCGGGTGATTATCAGCGCGGCACAGCCGGGGCGCAACCTCCCTCCGTGCGAACTGATTTGACTGTTCAACGACGCGGAGTTATATTCCTTTGCACTTTGAGGCTAAGCCCGGCCGCCTATACGGTGGCCGCAACCTTCAACCTCCGTCACCGAATTGAACATGTATTGCGGAGGCTGTAAGTTAAGTATGGAGCTCTCCCGCCGTACCTTCCTCAAGAGCAGTCTCTTGGGGGGCGTGGGTTTATCCGCCTTGGGATTCGACCTCACTCCTGTCTACGCCCAAACCCAAACCCTGAAAATCTCCCGCGCGACCGAGACCCGCAGCACCTGCCCGTATTGCTCGGTCAGCTGCGGCGTGATCATTTACACACTGGGCGACAAGGCGAAGAATGCGATTCCGCAGGTGGTGCACGTCGAGGGCGATCCCGACCATCCCATCAATCGGGGCACGCTCTGCCCCAAGGGCTCCTCGCTCGAGCAGGACATCCTGAATGACCGCCGCCTGCTGAGGCCGCAGGTGCGGCGGCCGGGGGCCACGGACTGGGAAGACATCTCCTGGGAGGACGCCTACAAGGAAATCGCGCAGAAGGTCAAGAAGACGCGCGACGACACCTTCCTAGAAAAAGACGCGGCGGGCCACACCGTGAACCGCTGCGAGGGCATGGCGTTCACCGGCGGCTGCACCGACACCAACGAGTTCAACTATCTGGTCGTCAAGACCATGCGCAGCCTGGGGGTCTGCTACCTGGAAAACCAGGCCCGTGTTTGACACGGCCCCACGGTCTCCAGTTTGGGGCCAACATTCGGACGCGGGGCAATGACG
>DATMPS010000051.1:0-112594 GCA_035567435.1 Terriglobales bacterium
GTTCCGCCTGCGTGGCGCCGAGGCTCTGAGTTGCCGTCAGCATGGCGACGGTGGGGCCTAAACCGCACATGCTGATGTCTTCGTTGGTTACGACGTCATAGAGGCCGCGGGCGTCGAGAGCGAGGATGCGCTCGATGGCCTTGTGATCCTTGAAGCGCGTCACCGGGTCGGACTCGTAGTGGTTCATGTCGCTCGAGGCGAGCACCAGCACGGGTTCGTCGAGGCCAGCCAGAAGTTCGCCGATGCTGCGCCCGAGCCCCGCCAGGGCTTCGTATAGCCGCGTGCCGATCGCGATCGGCACGAAGCGGAACTGTGGGCGCTTCGATTGGAGGAATGGCAATTGGACTTCGATGGCGTGTTCAGCGCGATGCGCGTCGGCGTCGTCGGTGAGGAGAGGGAACCGGGCGAGCAGCGCCGCTGCGAGCTCCGCGTCAATGGCAACCGTGCCGAGCGGAGTTTCCCATGCGCCGTGACTCATGATTGAAAGCGGAGGCCCCAGGCCGGTATGGTTCGGGCACAGCAGGATGCAACGTGCGGGAATCTGCAGACGGGCATACACCGCGCCCGCGACGTGGCCGGAGTACATGTAGCCCGCGTGCGGGACCACGCAGCCGAGGGCGGAAATGGGTTCGGTGGCCGGGGTGAAGTAGGAGTGGATGTCGGCGAGGAGAGAGGCCGCGTTGCGCGGGTAGAACTGCCCAGCGACGGCAGGACGGCGAACCGTGGGCGTGCCCATGGGACCTCCTTACGGAAGCTGGGCTACTTGCCGGACTAGGGCAGGTTCCCGTCATTCGAGGCGAGTGCCCGGAAGATGGCCGCCTTCTTCTCGAGGGGCAAGGCCTCGGCGCGCTCAGCGGGCTTGACGCCCGCTTCCTGCAGAGCGGCGCGAAGAGAATCCGGAGCGTATTCGGTCTTGAGGTTGTTCCAGAGCGTCTTGCGCTTTTGTCCGAAGGAAAGCTTTAGAAAGTTGATGAAGGCTTCTTCGGGGACGCGCAGGCTGTCGATCCTCGGCGACATGGTCAGCCGCACCACCGAAGAGTGCACTTTCGGGGGCGGGGTAAAGGCTCCGGGCGGGAGCGTGAACAGCGTCTCCACCCGCGCGTAGAGCTGTGCGGTGGCGGAAAGCAGTCCGTAGTCGCGAGTGCCGGGATTGGCGGCGAGGCGGTCGGCCACTTCCTTCTGCACCATGATCACGAGGGTGTCGAAAAACTGGCGGAAGCTGAAAACGCGCAGCAGGATATCGGACGTGATGTAGTAGGGAAGATTGCCGACCAAGCGAACCGGTTCCAGAGTCTGGACTAGGCCGGGGCGTGAGGAGCCGGGCTTGGGCCCGAACAGCGTGCCGAAGTCGATGGCCAGCACATCGCCTTCGATGATTTCGACGTTGGGATAGAGGCCGAACTTCATACGCAGCTGCGCGGCCAGGACGCGGTCGAGTTCGATGGCGATGAGGCGGCGGGCGTTGCGGGCCAGCCGCGAGGTGAGCACGCCGCGGCCCGGGCCGATCTCGAGCACGGTGCTCTGCGAGATGTCGCCGAGGGCGTCGACGATGCGCCGTGCAGCCGAATCGTTCGCAAGAAAGTGCTGTCCGAGTTTCGGCTTGCGCTCACGCGGGACGCTTTGCGCTACGACCTTTGGCACGTTGCCCTCTGGCAGCCGCCCAGTTAGACTTACCAAGCTTATCCCGCGCGTTCCAGGTGCAGGGCAGTCCACCGTCCGGCTGATTCCCTAACCATCATATCCTGCACCGGGGGTGCGCGGCTGGTTGTGGGAGGTTGCCCTCATGCATATCGTCTTTGCGGCCTCAGAAGGGGTCCCCTTTTCCAAGACCGGCGGGTTGGCGGACGTGGTCGGCGCTTTACCCCGTGGGCTGGCAGCCCAGGGCCACCAGATCAGCGTATTCCTGCCGCGTTACCGCCAGACCAAGCTCACCGACCCGAAAACCGTAGTGCGCAGCATCACCGTTCCCTACGACGACGAATATCGCTTCTGCTCGGTCGTTACGACGGGAGCGAGCGCAGGGGTGCAGTACTACTTTGTGGAGTACCCGCTGTACTTCGATCGCGAGGCGCTGTATGGGACGGCGGTGGGGGACTATCCGGACAATGCCGAGCGCTTTGCGATGTTCTCGCGGGCGGTGATTGAGGCGACCAAAATTCTGGGCGTGCCGCAGGTGTTTCATTGCCACGACTGGCAGTCGGCGCTGGTGCCGGTGATGCTGCGCTCGCTGTATGCGGAAGATCCGGCCTTTCGCGACGTGGCCACCGTGTTCACGATTCACAACATGGGCTACCAGGGATTGTTTCCCGCGGAGATTTTGCCTTTGCTGATGTTGCCCTGGGACTTGTTCACGATCTCGAAGATGGAGTTTTTCGGGCAGGTGAATTTCCTGAAGGGCGCGCTGGCGTTCTCCGATTACGTGACCACGGTGAGCAAGAAATACAGCCAGGAGATCCAGACGACGGAGTACGGGTTCGGACTGGAGGGCGTGCTGCGCGACCGCGCGGCCACGGTGACGGGCATCCTGAACGGGGTGGACTACGACGAGTGGAGTCCGGAGGTCGATAAGTTCATTGCGGCGAAGTATTCGCCCGCGGACCTGAGCGGAAAGGCGAAGGACAAGAAAGATCTGCTGGCGGCCTTTGGAATCAACAACGCCGATGCGAAGCTACCGGCGATCGGGATCGTGTCGCGCTTTGCCGCTCAGAAGGGCTTTGACCTGATCGCACAGATCATGGACCGGCTGGCACGGGAGGACATCATCCTGGTGGTGCTGGGGACCGGTGACAAGGTATACGAGGAAATGTTTTTGCGGCTACAGAAACAGTTCCCGCAGAAGATCGCAGTAAAGGTGGCCTATGACAACACGATCGCGCACAAGATCGAGGCAGGTGCGGATATGTTCCTGATGCCGTCGCGCTACGAACCCTGCGGACTGAATCAGATTTACAGCCTGAAGTACGGGACGGTGCCGATTGTGCGTGCGACCGGGGGACTCGATGACACGATCGACCCGTGGGACGCGCGAACGGGCAAGGGCTCGGGCTTCAAGTTCAGCGAGTACAGCGGGGAATCGCTGCTGCTGACCATCAAGTCGGCGTTGCAGGCGTTCCGCGATGAAGCCTCGTGGCAGGTGCTGATGAAAAACGGCATGAGCCGCGACTTTTCCTGGAGCGCGTCCGCGAAGGAATATGTGAAGGTCTACGAGCGGGCGCGGCAAGCCAGGCTGGCAACGGGCGGGTGATCACCGCGCCCGATGAGCAAGACGCAGCCGCCGGGCTGCCTCGCTGGAGCCAGAGCCTGCGGCTCGTGTTTCCCCCTACCCTGCGGGAATATGAGGTCCACTTTTCCCAGAGTGTGACGCTGCTAGAATTCCTTAGGGATCCCCTCCTGCGTTATGCCGGCTTTCACGAAAACCATCTTTCACGTCGACATGGACGCGTTCTTCGTGTCGGTGGAGGAGTTGTTTGATCCTTCGCTGAGGGGCAAGCCGGTGGTTGTGGGAGGGCAGCGTCATGAACGCGGTGTGGTGTCGGCGGCTTCGTATGCAGCGCGGAAGTTCGGCGTGCATTCGGCCATGCCGTTGCGCACGGCGGCGAAACTTTGTCCGCAAGCGATTTTTGTCAGCGGCCATCCGGAGCGGTACCGGGAATACTCGGCGAAAGCATACGGCGTGCTGAACACATTTTCCCCACAAGTCGAAATGGCGTCCATCGACGAAGCCTATCTCGACATGACCGGAACCGAGCGTTTGCACGGGCCGCCGCTGCGCGCGGCTCATACCTTGCATACGAAAATGAAAGCTGAGACCCAGCTGAACTGCTCGATCGGAATCGGTGCGTCGCGTTTGATTGCCAAGGTGTCGTCGGCGAAAGCCAAGCCGAATGGCGTGCTGTGGGTGGTGCCGGGACAGGAGGCAACATTTTTGGCACCGCTCGACGTGCGGGATATCCCTGGAGTCGGCAAGGTTATGGAGCAGAGCCTGCATGCGCTCGGAATCCAGCAGGTCGGCGATTTGGCCAAGCTGGAGGAAGACGTTCTCGAGGAACGCTTTGGAAAATGGGGGCTGGCGCTGGCGGGGAAGTCCCGCGGCGAAGATGCTGGAGGATGGTTTGACACGGAAGTCGGAGAGGATACAGGCCCTAAGTCGATCAGCCACGAACACACTTTCAACGAAGACACCGCGAGCCAGGAGCAGCTGGAGTCGACCTTGATGCGGCTTTCGGAGATGGTAGCGCGCCGGTTGCGCGAGCACGGGCTGCATGCGCGGACGGTCCAGCTCAAGCTGCGCTACAAGGACTTTACCACGATCACCCGCGCCCACTCCTTGGCAGCGCCGACGCAACTGGATACAGAAGTATTCGCGCAGATTCGCATTCTGTTTCGCAAGCACTGGAACAACGGCGCGGAGGTGCGCTTGCTGGGGGTGCATGTTTCGTCGTTTGAGGAGGGACCCGGGCAAGCCGATCTCCTGGACGGCGAGCGCCAACAGCGCTGGAAGCAGGCACTGGCGGCGGCGGACAAGCTGCGCGACAAGTATGGCGAGTCGAGCGTGGGACTGGCAGGCGGGATGCGCGGCGGATTCCGCGAGAAGACACACGAGAATCCAGTCGGCTTGCCGGGGAAAGGTCCGAAGAGACAGTGAGGAGAGTGGCCGTTCCAGGGTTTGGTCGACGCGCCGGGCGCGGGTCGAGATGAGTCGGATGTGCCTGCGGACGATTGCGCGGCGGGCAACGAAGGGAAGAGCTTTTGATCGCAAAGATCGCAAAGGATTCGCAGAGGACGCGAAGGAATGCCCGTGCGAGTCCTCCATGTAAAATCTGGGCTGTGATTTTGGTCCCATCACCCTTCTTGCGTTACCGAAGTTGAACCTCTGCTCCAGCCCAGCGTTTTCCAGCTCTGAATACCAGTTACAATGAGCACGCCACTACTTGTGTCGGGAGCGTGGTAAGCATTGAGTCCGATCGATTCCAGTATTCGCCAATTTCCAGAGGGCTTTCTGTGGGGAGTCTCCACCGCCTCCTACCAGGTGGAGGGAGATAACCAGAACAGCCAGTGGTCGGACTGGGAAAAGGCCGGGCGGATCAAGTCGGGCGACCGCTCCGGCATAGCCTGCGACTGGTGGGCGAATGCCGAGCCGGACTTTGACTTGGCCCAGGAACTGGGAATCAATGCGCTGCGCCTTTCGGTCGAGTGGAGCCGCATCGAGCCGCAGGAATGCGTGTGGGATCTCGCGGCCCTCGCGCGTTATCACGAACTGCTGGAGGGACTGGTGCGCCGCGGGATTCGTCCCGTGGTTTGCCTGCATCACTTCACCAACCCGCGCTGGTTCGAAGAGAAAGGCGCGTTTCTTCATCCTTGCGCTCCGGCGCTTTTCGAGCGCTTTGCGCGTCGTGTGGTGGAGGCGCTCGGGGATCTGTGCCAGTTCTGGGTCACGCTCAACGAGCCCAATGTCTATGCGGCTTCCGGCTATGTGCTGGGCGAATTTCCGCCCGGGAAGACGGGACAGATCGCGACTGCCATTCGGGTGACCAGTTCTCTGGCCCTGTGCCATCTGCGGGCCTATCGCGTGATTCACGAGCTGTGCCCCGACGCGCAGGTGGGTTGGGCACAGCACTATGTGGTCTTCGAACCGGTGGCCACGGTGCTCGATCGCTGGGTAGCGCACCTACTGAATGAAACCTTCAACGAGAGCTTTATCCGCCTGCTGGAACAGGGGCGGTTGCAGTTTCCCTTCAGCCTGCTTGATGGCAACGCCGGAGATGTCAAGGGTGCGTGCGATTTTGTCGGCTTGAACGTGTACAACCGCCTGCACGTCGCGTTCGATCCGCGCAACATCGCGCACCTGTTTGGGCGCATTTTTGTGCCCGAGGGGGTTCCGCAGGGCGACCCTGGTGTCGAGCGTCCCTATGGCGAGGCTTACCCGCGCGCGGTGCGCGTGGCCGTCGAGAGAGCACGGCGGCTGGGCAAGCCGGTCTATATTCTGGAAAACGGCGTTCCCGATGCCGAGGACCGTATCCGTCCGTGGCTCCTGGTGAACGTGGTGCGCGAACTTCACGGCCTGATCGAGGAAGGGCACGATATTCGCGGCTACTTCCACTGGACGCTCACCGACAACTTCGAGTGGACCGAAGGCTGGACGCTACGCTTTGGGTTGGTTGCGCTGAATCCGCGAACCCAGGAGCGGACGGTTCGAGGCAGCGGGCGGATATATAGTGAGATCGCTCGCGGCAACGCGCTCACGTCAGATGTAGTGGAGGCGTACCGCTCGGTTCCAAAATCCTGACGCGCATCTCGCCCGAATGTCTTCTTCGTGAGCCTTGCGATAAAGCTTTTCCTCTGGTCCTCGCGAAAGCCAAGCCTGTAACCGCAAAGATCGCTAAGGGCGCGCCAAGGTCGCAGAGGAAACCACAAAGAACCTAAGTCAGGCCGGCCCAGGCAGCGTTGCCGACGGTGCGTGTGTCGGGCAAGGCCGGCGATACGGGCACCGAGTAGGGCACATGCCGTTCGACGACTTCGTTCAAAATTGACGGGATCTCGGACAACGCCCGATTTGAATAGGCGCGGGCATTTGCGCGGAGTTCGGCGAAGATCTCCGGCTGCAGCAATTGCTCGACGCCTTGCGCGATCTCGCCAAAGCTACGCAACACGATGCCCAGGCGTTTTTCCGTGACCCAATCGGTGTTGTAGCGTTCCTGCGGCAAAGTTCTCTGGTTGCGCTCGACGACGACGGGAAGATGAAATTGCAAGGCCTCGCTGATGCTGCCGGGTCCGGGCTTGCCTACGAAAAAGTCCGCCAGAGCCATGTAGTGTGCCACGTTGGGAGTGAAGCCTTCGACCAGCATCGGCGTTTTGCTGCGCATGGCTTCGAGCCCAGCGCGCAGTTTCTGGTTGTGTCCGCAGATCATGATGAGCTGGACGTGGCTCGGACTGGCCTCGAGTCTCCTGGCGATCTCGAGCATGACCGGCGCCCCCTGGCCGCCGAACATCACAATGCCGGTGTGCAGTTCAGGAGCGAGTCCGAGGCGCTTGCGTTCCGTGGCGATGTCGACCAACGGCTTCTCATAGAACTTCGGCTTCAGAATCATGCCGGAGGTTTTGAATACGCGATGCCGGGCATGTCCCATGCCGAGAGCCTGTTGCGCGGCGCGCTCGGTGCCGCAGATCAGGAACTCGGACTCCGGCTCCATCCAGAAATGCGGCGGGCAGTCGGCTAAGTCTGTAAGCAGCGTGGCGAACGCGGTTTCGGGGATCGCGTGTGAGATGCTTTCGGCGAGGGCACGATTGAAAAGGGGGATCACCGACAAAACCAGGTCAGTCGAGTGTTCCCGCCAATACCTCTCGAGCGCAGAAACCACGCGCCCGTGATACAGGCGGAGGAGCCCGCGCAGCAGGACCAACAGCTGCGGACTGAGACGAGTCCATCCTTTGCGCAGGATCAGGTTGTAGCCGTCCTGGATCCGAATGCCGGTGGCGCGCCGGATCACGTCGATGGAGTCGAGTAACTCCTGCAGGTTGACGAGGCGAACGTCCCAGGGGCGGGACTGCGTTTCGAGGGTGCTTTTCAGCGCCTCGGCGGCATTGCGATGGCCTCCGCCGGCGTCGAAAAAGACGATGCTGAGCTTACGCATGAGAGCGACCTCCCGAGCTGCTGGTTCGCACGGGCAACCACCCGCAGTGGATCGCGTCCAAAGCGGGTGAGAAGCACCTTTTATTGTGCAGCGAGTCTTCCGCTAGGAAGATCAATATTCGGTTAATTTCCGGAGGACGAGGGTACGGTACCAAGGTAATTAGAGCGACGGAATCAGTCGCTTCCGAGCCCGGCAGTTCAGAAAACTGGGCTACGAACCGCGTCGACCTTGCGGCGCCACGAGTCCGGCCTCATCGGAACTTCACAGGATGTGTGACGATTCGCGAACTACTGGCAACGTCTCCGTTGTGAGCGGCGAGGCACGAGCGCGCACGAGAGGTTCGCCATGACGTACATCAAGTTGTGCACGTAGTTCCAGTCGTCGTCCAGCTTCACGGGCTGCGCTTTCATGTACAGCTCATCCGCCTTCATCGAGGCCGCTAAGGATTCTCTCGCCGCGCGGTGTCGCCCGTCCCGAAAGAAGATGGGGCCCGGCATGTGGACCATGTGTGCGAGACTGCCGAGGATCTCGGCGCTGTGGAGATCTTGTTCAGGATGTGGACTGGCCTCAAAGGCGTGAATCCAGTAATGGTTTGCCGCCGAGTTGTCGGGATCTTCTTGGAGGACGGTTTGGAAAATCTGCAAGCCTTCTTTCTGGCCCGAGCGCGGCTCGCCGTTGTCGTCGCAGCCATTCCTGAGGGCATTCGCAAGAAAAATGCGCGCTTGCAAGTCCTTGGGATCGCGCTGGACGAGCTTCCGGTAAGAGTCGGATTGTCTCTGAGTGTCCCGCGTTATTGCCTTTCTTGTCGGATTCGCAGCGGCCTCGAATATCCACTTCCAGATCAGCGCCTCGCCAGAATCCCTGGCTGAAGGTTCTTATCCTTTCTCGATGCCGGTGGTAGCATCTGCTGGCTGGGGTTTCGCCCCGGTTGTCGCAAACGCGATCGCAGGTGAATATGGCAACCGCGTCCCTTCCGAAAGATCGAATATCGGCTCGCATCGCGCTGGTGGAGCAGCACGTTCGGCTTGAGAACGAGCATGACCTGGAAGGGGTTCTCGGCACCTTCGGCGAGACGGCACGCGATGATGACGAGTCGTGGGGCGAGCACTATCAGGGCAGGGACGGAGTCCGTCGGTTTTACGAGCAAATCATGATGGCGCTGCCCGACCTGCAAATCGAAGTCCAGCGCCGGCATGTCACAGACGACGCCATTCTCCTGGAGGTCGTGATTTGCGGCACGCACCTCGGCGGATGGCGTGGCCTTCCGCCGACCGGGCGACGGGTCGAGTTCCCACTTTGCGGTATCTACACGTTCGACGCCGAGGACCGCCTGGCCGGGGAGAAAATCTACTACGATCGCGGGACGGTGTTGCGGCAACTCGGCGTTTTCCACGAACCCCAAACTGTATTGGGACAGATCGCCACTTTAGCGACGCATCCCGCCACGATTGCGCGTGCTCTCGCGAGGCAGTTCCTGCGCCGCTGACCCATTCATCGGGTTCCGGAGCTTTGCCGTGGACGTCACTCGGCACGGCGCTGTCATCGCCGTTCTGGCCTATCCTTCCCATGGGCGCTTGTCCGGATCGACCTCACCCATGATGGTTGCGTTTAGATCAGCGTTAGCACTTAGAACCCGTCCGAGAAGTGGGACAGTGCGACTGGCTACGCTCGCTCAGGGCAGGCTGCCCGTTGCTCGTCAGGGCGCTCCCCAACAAAAACGAAAGGACGGGCATCCGGAATTGCTTCCGGGCCCGGCCTTCGCTTCCTTCAACTTCGTGCTTGAGGCTTAGTTGGCTGGCTTGGTGTTGGCGGCCGTCGTCGACGCGCTGGGCGCGGTGCTGGCGGCGTTGCCACTGGTGTTGCTGCCGTCCGTCGTGCCCGTGCGGGTCAGCCGCGGAAAGAACGGGGTGACTTCAAACGGCATCTTGTCGCGCGCCGAGGTGATGGCCACAGGCTGCGACTTTACCAGGTCGACCTTGTCGTCCCAGGGATTCAGCTTGACGCGTCCACCCAGGGGCAGGGCTGCGATCTGGTCCAGCTTGTTCCAATCGATCTGCGGCGCCGAGGTCATCAGACCCGTCATACGGGTGACGGCCGCGCCATCGGCCATGTTGTTCCCCAGGTGAGCGGTGAGCAGTGCGTTCAACGCTCCGGCGCGGGTGTTGAGCGCTTTCAGGAACAGGCCGGCGCCATCGAGTTTCTGCGCGTAGGGCGAGTTCTTGAGCATATCAATGGCTTTCTTGTCGGCGGCAGCTTCTTCTTCGGGAATGTGCTTGAAGCCCAGGTTCTCGTAGGTGGCTTCGTCGGAGAAGAGCATGCGGTCATTGAAGGCGTACTTGCTGCCCAGGTTGTGGCCCAGAACGATGTGCGCCAGTTCGTGCGAGAGCGCCATCGCCAGGCTGGACTCGTCGGGAAGAACATCGACCAGGCCGCGGCTGATGACGATGGTGTTGCCCACACTGAAGGTCTCAAGCGGCGACGTGAGCAGCACGCGCGTGCGGACCGGGCGGGGCAGATCGATATTGTTGGTGATCTCGATGTTGTTGACGACGGTCTGCAGAATCTTGTCGAGTTCGCCTTCGGGCGCCAGTAAACCAGCGCGGGTCAGGCGTTCGACCACGTTGTCTTCAGCCTGCTGCTGCCATTGCCGCTCGGCAGCCAGCGGGCTCGCGTCCTGCGCCGTAGGACTGTCGTCCTGCACGCTGTCGACGCGGATGTTGGTGAGTTCGTCGGACGCGCCATCCTTCTTCAGGTCATAGCCCCAGATGCGGGTTTGCGCCTTGAAGGCCAGAGCGTTCTTGGCGCCCGCGCTGAAGTCGCCTTCTTCGCTGTAGATGAACGCCGGGACCCAGTAACCGGGAATCAGGTTCAGGCGCCAGCTGTCCATGTGGAAGAAGTAAGCGTTGCGCGGCCTCGGCGCGTAGGTGCCGTTGAGGCGAACGATGTTGTAGTCCTGATCCTCGACCCAGACGCGGCCGAGGAAACGGCCCTGGCCACTCTTGGGCTTGGGTGTCACGTCGAACACCAAGCAGCGCACGTCGCCCAGGAATTCGCGGCGCACGTAGCGGAAGTCATAGTGCTGGCGGTCGAAGTCGTTGCGGTCGGCAAAGATCATCCAGGAGAAACCGAGCGGCTGGTACTGCACCTTGAACAGCTTGCTGAAGCCGCCGAGCAGGTGTTTCTCCATGCTCTGGTCGTCGCGGATGTAGTCCTTGCGATCGATGGTGGTGCTGAGGTCCATACGGCCGAGGAAGTATTTGTCGTTCTGAGGAATCGGACCGAGCGCGGGATCGAGCGTCAGGTTCTGCAGATACGTTTCGATCACAGGCGTCCGGGTCTGCAGCATCTTGACCAGGCCCTTTTCGCGCAGGACGAAGCGATCGACCACCTGGTCCATCGTCGTGGGCTGAGCTCCGGCCTGCGGTGGAGCCGGCGCGGCGTTTGCAGCGGGTGCGGCTGCGGGCTGCGCGGGCGCGGCCTGCGGCTGGGCAGAAGTTTGCGTCGGGTCGGGCGTCGGCGCCTGAGTTGAGGTTGAGACCGTGGCCGGCTGCGATGTCGGCTGGTTATCGGCCGCATTCTGCGCTACCGCACTCAGCGAAAGCAGCAGGGTAGCAGTGACCATCCAATTCAAGGTACGCATGACTCTCATCTCCATGATTCTTCAGTACGCCAACTGAAATACGACGTGCACGATCGCAGTGGAATCCACTGGCTGACCGTTTCGCAGGGCAGGCTTGAACCGCATCTTGTTGGCAGCAGCGATAGCGGCTTCATCCAGCCCATGACCCAGGCCGCGGACTACGCGATTGACGTGCAACTGTCCGTTGGCCCCAAACATGACTTCGAGCAGGACTTCTCCCTCCAGCTTGAGCTGGCGGGCTTCGTCCGTATAAACCGGATTTGGTTTGGAAGTGATTTCGACAGGATTGGTCGGAGGACCGGAGTCCGGCTGAATTTTTGGCCCGCCGTGCGAAAGCTCCTGCTGGCCGAAAGCGCCGGTGGCTACACCGCTGCCGCGTCCATTGCTGCGGCCGTCCCCGTTGCCGCCGGTGGCGACGCCGTTGCCGAAACCTGCGCTGGCAACCGTGCCTTTCAGGCCCTTGGTGCCACCAGTGCCGTTCCCGGTTCCGCCACCGGGGGGCAAATCGAACGAACCCGTAGCAGCAGCGACCAGATGCGCGTTCGGTTTGCCTTCACCCTTCAGTCCATTGGGATCGCCGAAACCACCGGTCTGTACCTTCTCGACCGGGACATTGAGCGTGGGCGTGGCCGAGCTTCCGGTAGAAAACTCTCCGGTATGAATGAGCTGAGGGCGAGCGCCGCCGGCGACCATCTTGAGTTGTGGCGGCTGAAAATTGTTTATGACCACCTTGGGCGCTTCCGGCTCGACCTCAGGCTTGGGCTGGGGCGCGCGAACTTCGCGCGGCACAATCAGATGAGGCGCCGCGATCGGAGCGGGCGGCAGTAACTTGGCATGGACCAGCGGCGTCTTGGGTCGGGGCAGTGGCTTGGGCTCGTGCCCGGGCAGCGGAATCAGCTCGGTGATGTGGTAGTTCTGCTTCAACTGCAGCTTGTCGGGAAATAGAAGTCCAATGTTCACCAATAGAAGCAGGAACAGAACCTCGATTCCGTAACTGGTCGCCAGCGTTTGCCAGCTGATCCGACGCTCCGGAAGGAGCCCAAACTGCGGTCCACGATAGGGCGTAGCCATGCTCTGCTCCAAATTTGGAACCCGGGCCGGGGAGGGAGCACGGGTGGAAGCTTCAAGGTACGGGAGATCGGACGAGGGGTAAACGTGTCCGCCGCCGGTGTACCTTGGTAACCAGCCTCGAGCCACAGTCGAACGCGGGCCCAAAACGGGCGCCAATCCTTGGGTTTCAGCGGGTTAGGCGAAGCGACGCCGGCGAAACGAGTAGAAAACCGGGACGCCCGCAGCAATCAGTAGGGATCCTGCGGCAGAGTTCCACAGATTGTCGGTAAAGGTGTAGTAAAGCAAGACGGAAGAGGCCAGAACAAACAAGACAGGCACCGCGGGATATCCCCAGACGCGATAGGGGCGTGGGGCATTCGGCTCGCGCCGACGGAAGACGAACACCGTGCTGGCCGTGATCAGGTAGAAAAGCCACTCGGCGAAAATGGCGAGCGTAAAAAGCTGTCGAAAGCTGCCACCGAGCAACAGAAGCGTCGCCGCCAGGCGGAACTGAAGGACGATTGCCCCCGACGGGGTCCGGAAGCGGGGGTGAACACGCGCGACCGAGGAGAAGAAGTAACCGTCGCGAGCGGCAGCGTAAGGGATGCGGCCTCCGCTCGTGGTCGTGCCGTTGAGGGTCACCAGCATGGACAGAGCCATGCCCGCGGAAATGACGCTGGCGCCGAGAGATCCCGCCACGAGAGCAATCGCCGCCGCCGCGGGACGAGGGGAGAGGGCGATCACGGACGCGGGGAGCACATACTGAACGGCAGCATTCATCAGCACGTAGAGCGCTCCCACCATCGCGACCCCCACGATCAGCGCAATCGGGATATTACGTTGCGGGTCACGGACTTCTCCGGCGACCATGTTGAGATCGTTCCAGCCATCGTAGGCCCACAGGGCCGCGACCAGCGCGGCCATGAATCCGGCAATGCCGCCTTTCGCGCCCGTGAAGGTGGTGGCAAAGTTCCTCCAGCCTGCGCCTCCGTGGAATCCGAAGCAAACCGCGACGGTTCCGAGGATGATGGCAACTTTCAGCAGGGTGAAGATGAGCTGGAATTCTCCGGCCTTCTTGACGCCGATGTAGTTGAGAAACGAGATCAACGCGGCGGCGGCGATGGCCGCGAGGTGTCCCCAGGTGATGGTAAGGGGGCGGGTCAGGATGGGCGCGGAGAAAAAAGCAAACAGTGGAAACGTGCCCAGGATGCGGACAAAGCCGGTGGTCACCGTGGCGATGGATGCGGGTTTCGAGATGAGGACAGTGGTCCAGGCGTAGAGAAATCCGCCGAGGGGGCCGTAGGCGTCGCGCACATAGATGTATTCGCCGCCAGCCTGCGGTTTCATCGCGCCCAGCTCGGCGTAGGTGAGCGCGCCGAAGAACGACAGCAGGCCGCCGACGAACCAGGCGAGATAGACGAGCTTGGCCGAGCCCACGGCCTGCATCATTTCCGAGGGGACGAGGAAGATGCAGCTGCCGATGATGGTGCCGACGACGATCGCTGTAGCGTGGCTTGCCCCCAGGTCGCGGGCGAGCTGGGGAGCGGCTTGCGATCGAGCGGCGTTTGCCATGGGGGAGTGCAAGTATACCGGGAGAACCTGGGAAGCTCTTAACCGCCGAGCGCGCTAAGTCCAGGGTCCGAAAGGACGCGACGGGGCGAGGTCGGCGATGGGAAGGCAGATTCTTCCGCCTGCGCTGCGCTCGCCGTCGGATGACAAGGAGGTCTGAGGGGTTGGCGGCGAGAAGGGACTGCTCAGGGGAGCGACAGCCGGACTTCGATCATAGCTTACGGATAACAAAAACGCACCAGGAGCGTCCATGAACGCACCGGGGGCTCTCAAATGACCGGAAACATCATCCCGGCACGAAGTCCTCCCAGAGCCCTTCTAAACGCAAACAACAGGCACTCCACGCGACGGTGGCGCCGGCATTTTCGGGCTTCCCAAACCCTCGAACGCATTTTCAGTGACTTTGCTATAAGAGAATCAAAATGGGAATGGAGGGGTCTTTGAACTTCGAGCCTCGAGTTCAGATCCACCGCCTGCCTTCCGGCCGATCAAGAACAAGGCTGGCCAGGTATCCGATCCCGTACGTGACCGCTGTACCGATGGCCACGTACCAGGTCCAGGGAACACTGGTTCCCAGCCACAGGTAGAGTTCCATTCCGAATCCAAAGAGCATGCCGATCATGGCGCCGGTCTGGGTGGCGCGTTGGGTGAGTACGCCGAGCAGGAATACACCCAGGAGTGCGCCGTAAGCGACCGAGGCGATCGCGAGCCCGACCTCGACCACGCGGGCGACTCTGTGGAGAGAGAGTACGGCGAGCGTGAACAGGAGTAATGCCCAAAAGAACGTAGAAATGCGGGAGAGACGCAGTTGGGTGCGGTCGCCGGTGTGGGGATGGCGGCGAAGGTAGAGGTCCATCATCGAGCTTGAG
Source organism: Terriglobales bacterium (assembly GCA_035567435.1). GTDB lineage: Bacteria > Acidobacteriota > Terriglobia > Terriglobales > Acidobacteriaceae > Gp1-AA133. The sequence continues at coordinate 14,760 of DATMPS010000051.1, forward strand.
GAAAGCGAGTTCAGAGCCGCGCTGAGATTCGACATCGCAGCTGCGAGGATGGCCGCAATCAGCAGGCCGGAAATCCCATGGGGCAACCGGGTGACGATGAACTTGGGATAGATGTAGTCAGCCTTGCCAAACGTTCCCGACGGTAGCTGGTAGTACGCCCAGAGCATGACGCCGACAATCAGGAACAGAGCGAACTGGAAAAAAATCGCGACGCCGCTCGAAAGCAATGCGGTGACCGACTGGCGCTGGTTGCGAGCGGCCAGGAGCCGCTGCACGATCAGTTGATCGGTGCCGTGGCTGGCGGTGGTAAAGAACGCTCCGCCGATCAGGCCAGCCCAGAACGTGTAGGGCTTCCAGAAGTCGGCAGCGAAGTCGAAGACCTGCAGTTTGCCGGCGTGGGAGGCGAGAACATGAATCGCGGGCCATCCGCCGGGAACCAGATGCAGGAGGGTGAAGACCCCGACCAAGGTGCCGCCGACGTAGATGAAGGTCTGAACGACGTCGGTCCAGATGACAGCGGCCAGGCCGCCTTCGAAGGTGTATATGAGGGTTAAGGCGGTGATGAGGGCGATGGACGCGATCTCCCCGGTGCCGAGGGCGATGGTCACCACGATGGATACCGCATACACTCGCACGCCTTCGGCGGCGGCGCGGGTGAGAAGGAACAGCGACGCCGTCAGGGTGCGCAGGCCTTTTCCGAAGCGGCGTTCGATCAATTCGTAGGCGGTGTAGAGGTCGCCGCGAAAGTAGTGGGGGAGCAGGACGATACTGATGATGATGCGGCCGACGACGTATCCCATGATCACTTGCAGGAAATTCAGGTTCGAATCGTAGGCGAGGCCGGGAATGCTGATGATGGTGAGCGTGCTGGTCTCGGCGGCGACGATAGAGAGCGCGATGGCCCACCAGGGGATGTTGCGGTCGGCGAGAAAGTAATCGCGCAGGGAACGCTGGCGCTTGCGAAAGCGCAAGCCGAACAGCGTGATGCCCGCGAGGTAGAGGGCGATGATGGCGAGGTCGAGGTGGTTAAGGCCCATGGGGAGCGGCGCGGATCGCGAGGCTCAGGTTCGCCGTGCCGAAGTCACATTATGACGTTGCCGATGCGAACGGGGGAGTGAGAGTCCAGTCACCTGCCTCGTAGAGAAGATCGCGAAAGGAGACACAAAAGGCGCAAAGAAATCTTTGCGGACCATCCGACGGGTTGGACCAGCAGATTCCTCCTTGCTCGCTAGGCTCGCGTGTCGGAATGCCAAACGCTATCGGCATACTCGTGTGGCCGCGGGACCGGTTCAAGGTTGTGTTAGAACTAGCGCGTGGCGATCTATCTGGGAATTGACGGCGGGGGAACGAAGACTACGTGTGCGGTCGGAGACGGGCATTCCGTCCTCGGCATGGCGACTTCGGGGGGAAGCAATGTGACGCGGGTCGGAGAGGCGCGGGCGCGGGAGGCGCTGCATGCGGCGGTGCGCGAGGCATGTACGCTAGCGAAGGTCGATCCGGCGCAAGTCGAGAGCGCGTGCGTTGGCGTGTCGGGGGCCGGGCGAGCTGAGGTGCGGGATGCGGTGGCCGGCATGGTGGCCGAGGTGATGGGCGGCCGGGTGCGGGTGGTCAGCGATCTGGAGACGACGCTGGAAGCGGCGTTTGGCGGCGGGCCGGGAGTGATCACGATCGCAGGGACCGGGTCCATTGCTTATGGTCGCGATGCGCGCGGGCAGACGGCGCGATCGGGCGGCTGGGGATGGGCGATTTCTGACGAAGGGTCGGGACAATGGGTGGGCCGGAGGGTCGTGGCAGCGGTACTGGGCGCGAAAGAAGCGGGCGAGGATCCGCCGCTGCTCGAGACCATTCTCAAGTTGTGGAGACTCACTACGTTGGATGAACTGGTGCGATCGGCCAATGCGTCGTCGCCGCCGGATTTTTCGAGTCTATTTCCGCTGGTGCTGGCTGCCGGGGAGGCGGGGGATCGTCTCGCGCACGGCGTGTTGAACGAGGCCGGAATTGAACTAGCGGCTTTGGCCAGGAACGTGATGCGGCGGCTGTTTGCGGGGGCGGGCAACGTCCCAATGGCCATGTCGGGGGGAGTCTTTCGTCAGTCCGAGGTGGTTCGGCAGGTTTTTTACAATGCAGTCATTGCGGAGTTCCCGCACGCGAGCCTGCATCGTGACGTGGTGGATGCGGTGCAAGGTGCGTTGGCGTTGGCGCGGAAGGCGGGCGCGACTGCTTAGTATGGGTCGTGCAGGAAGGTACAGAAGGGGTGTCGCCAGATTGATCAGATGGGTACATCCAGGGGCGTTCGCGGCGTTCTCGATGACAGTGGTAGAAAAGCGGGACGCGCCGTCGGCCTCGCCGGCCAACACGGGGTCCTTTGACTGCGTTCGGCTGACGTCTGCTTTCGCTCAGGATGACAAGGCTAGTGAAGGCGGTCGCGCTCGGGGTTTTCACCGATGACATGAGCCGGGAATGGATAGGAAACAGCACGAGATCGACATCGATTGCGTGAGTGAATGGCATCCGACCAAAGCACCGGCGCGAAAATGGCTCCCCAGCCTGCGGAGCAGGCGAGATCCCATGCGCCCGCGGTTCCGGACAAGAATCCTGAAAATCTGAAGGCCATGGCTGCGGACGCGGCGCTCACCGAAGATCTTGCTTTGAGTCTTCTGAAGCGGGCGGATGTGACGGCAGATGCGCTCGAGCAGTTGGGGAAGAACGGCAGCGTCTTAAAGTTCCGCAGGGTGAAACTGGGGCTGGTGCAGCATCCGAGGACGCCGCGGCATATTTCGTTGCCCCTGGTGCGGCAGCTGTACACGTTTGACCTGATGCAGGTGGCGCTGACTCCGGTGGTGCCGGCGGATATTAAATTGGCTGCGGACGAAGCGCTGTGTCACCGGATGGAAACGATTTCGGCGGGCGAGAAGCTGTCGCTGGCGCACCGGGCTTCGGGCCGGGTTGCGAGGGAACTGCTATTGGACCCGGAAGGGCGCGTGGTGCACGCGGCGCTGGAAAATTCGCGGCTGACCGAATCGGCGATCGTGGGGGCGCTGACGCGGCACGAAGCGTCGGCAGCGTTCGTGGAGGCGGTGTGTCATCACCGGCGGTGGTCGTTGCGCCGTGAGGTGCGCGCGGCGTTGGTGCGAAACCAGAAGACGCCGATGGCGTGTGCGGTGGAGTTTGCGCGGACGCTTCCGGCGGGGCAGGTACGCGAGATTCTGCAGGGGTCGCGGCTGCCGGGGAATGTGAAGGAGTTCTTGTTGAAAGAAGTGGAGCGGAGAGGGGCGCGCGGCCGTCGCGGGTGAGCAGATGTGGACGCACCCGACGATTTCTCGCCGACCACGGCTGAAGCCGTTCTTCTTAAGACCGATTTTTCGGCGCGCCTAAAGGCACGCCCTGATACGAATCCTCACTTTTCCGCGGATGTAAGGGAAGGCCCCGTCTTTTTTGAAATCGTGAGGCCGCGAGAAAAATTGGCGGGGCCGTTGGTATCACACGCATGGGGTCCTTCGACTTCGTTCGGCTGGCGCCTCGGTTCGCTCAGGATGATAGGTCCAGGAACTCGTGCCCGTCCATGAATCACGGGTAGAGGCCGGGCTTGCCCCGACTCAGACGCGGCGAGCCGCGTCTCTACGTATGGGCGGAGTTGGTGGCTGCCGGTTGTGCTTCCTTGCCATGCAGTAACTCCACGATGGCTTCGTAGAGGTGGGCGCGGGTGGACTGGCGGTCCTGGGCGCGGGTGATGTAGCGGACATGAACCTCGACGCCACCTCCGGTGGGACGCAGGTTGATGGCGGGCTTTGCGGAGAAAGATTTCACGCGATAGCGGGTAGTGGCTTTTTGCCATTCGTCTTCAGCACTGCGAACGTTTTCTTCGGTTTCTTTCACCACCAGTTTCTGAATGGCTTCGATCACAGGATAGGGGTTCTGGGTGCTGGGGACGGAGACGGTGAGTTCGTCCCACAGCCACTGGCCTGAGGTCGAGAAGTTGAAGTAGTGGCCTTCGATGGCGAAGCTGTTGACGAAGGTGACTTTGCGGCCGGTGGGGTGGCCGGAGTCAGTCCAGTTGCCGGTTTCGAGCAGCACGGTGCGGAGCAGGCCGATCTCGACGACTTCGCCGCCGACGCCGTTGATTTCGACCCAGTCGCCGACGCGGATGCCGTTGCGTCCCATGAGCACGAACCAACCCACGAAGCCCACGATGAAATCCTTGAGCGCGACGGTGAGGCCAGCGCCGGCGAGGCCGAGCACAGTGGGCGTCTGGCTGGGCATACCGAAGACGACGAAGGCGATGAGGAGCACGCCGACCGCTTGCACCGCGAACCACACCACGGCGCGCAGGGTGACGAGACGCTTCTTGTCAGAAGTGAGGTCGAGGAAGTACCTGTCAATGAGGCGTCCGACCAGGTAGACGACCAGAACGATGAGCAGGATCCAGAGCGCTGACTCAAGCAGCTCGTGCAGGGCGGTGCGCTGGCGGGTGGCAACGAGCGCTCCCCAGTTGGAGTAAATGTCGGCCAGTTCCTGCTGGTCCTGAATGCGTTTGTCGAGATCGGAGACGGCCTTCTGATCTTCGGAGAGATGGCGCAGGGCGGTGAGTGCATCTTTCGCAGCTTGTTTCTTGGATGCGCCGTCGGCAGGCGCTTCGCCGTTGGCCAAGCCCGTCGCTTTCTGTTTGACCAACTGCTTCTGATCCTCCTGAGCTTTGACACGCTGGTCGAAGGCGTCGTGGGCGCGGGTCAGGACGGGGATGTCGTTGAGGGCAGCCTGGCGGGCGTCGGCGAGGAGCAGGCTTTTGCTGCGCAGGCTGAGCCAGGCGCGAATTTGCGGCGCGAGGTTGCGCGATTGATATTCGGAATCGGCGGAGGTGGGTGTGGCCGCGGTGGAAGCGCGAGACGGGGCGCCTGCGTCGATGTGTCCGGCGGCCTCGTGCTCCTCGAGGAGCCGCTGGATTGCACCCTGCGGATTGCCGCCGGCGCGTTGCAGATCTTGTTTGGCGTCGTCGAGCTCGTCCTGATCCAGTTCGAGTTGGGCTTTGGCGACGTCGATCTGGTCCTCGATGTCTTCCTTGGCGCCCTCACTCGCCGCAGCGAGCCGGTGGGTGAGGTGGGTGATCTGGTCCTGATCGCTCTTGACGACGGCGGCGGCCTTGGCGGCGCGGACGCTCAACTCGCGCTGTTCGGCAGTGGGCGCGGGGGGATGCTCGGCGGCTTCGCGGAGAGCGTCGGCGAAGGCAAGATCGACCTCGTAGTCGGCGAGGCGGAGAGCTTCGTGGGCGAAATCCTGCTCCTCGGGAGTGGAGGCGAGGCCGGCCAGCTTGCGGGCAGTTTGCAGCGGTTTCTGGTCGACGGCGGGAGGTTGGGACGCCGCGGCATTCTTCTTCGACGCGGCGGGCGCGGCGAAGTGAGTGCTGTCGCTGAAGAACAGGCCGAGGATCGTGGCGAGTAGCAGCACGAACAAGACGGCCACCGTGATCCATTGGCGAGCTTTCATAATGTGGTCGGGCGTGATGCCATCCTAAATGCGCAGTCGCGGAATAAGCAAAAATGTAATGGCAGGCATACTGGCAGCGTCGCTCGTCGGAGACACAGACCCAAAGCGATCGAGGGATCAGGCGCACGAAGTCAGAAGAAAAAAGCGCCCACCGGGGCAGGCGCCTCCCTGGCTGGTTAAGCCGGACAAATCAGATTCAAGCCGCTGCGGGCATTTCCTGGACAGCGTGGCGGGCCAGGACTTCGGCCTCGGCGCGCAGCCAATCCTGTTCGTCGTGCCCGTGCTCGCGGCCACGTTCTTCGAAGAGTTCGTGGGCGCGTTGCCGAATTTCTGCCTGGAGAGCGTCGGAGTGAGGGGATTCCATAGATACCTGCCTTATAAGTAGTTTTGCGTGGTGATGCAGCGGGTATACCCGTCGAATGTTTCGCTAGCGTTGCTGCAGGGTTAATTTCCGGTGAAAGCGGGAGCGATGAGAACTGCATGCAAACTTCCGTAACTTAAGCGGCCGCTCAGCCGTGCCTACAATCAGGCTGGCGGACGCTACATGTTTGACAACTGGACGATCTTCCCCGATATCAAGTGGCAGCCGGTGCCGCGCTGGGCGCTGGTCGTGTGGGTAATATTTTATGCCTTGTTCCTGGGCTACGTTTTCCACAGCCACGGAGATTTTCTTTTCATCGACATGGCGAACCTGGTGGTGCACGAAGGCGGCCATCTGCTGTTCGGATGGTTTGGGCCGAGGCTCGGACTTTGGGGTGGAACGCTTCTGCAGTGGCTGGTGCCGTTTCTGCTGGCGGCATACTTTTTCACGCGGAGACAGACTTCCGGATTTGCCTTCTGCTCTTTCTTCTTCTTCGAGAACTGGCTCTATACGGCGACTTACATGGCAGATGCGCGGGCGATGGTGTTGCTGCTGGTGACGACCGGGGATCCGGACCACGTGGAGCATGACTGGAACACGATCTTCACGAGCCTGGGGGTTTTGCAGTACGACACGACGATCGGGGGCGTGATTCGCTTTCTCGGGTGGTGCGGGATGATCGGGAGCGTGCTCTGGCTGGTGTGGAGAGGATCGAAAGCGGCGGGAATCGAAGATTCAGGGTTGGCTTCCGAGGGAAAACGATTCGCGACCTTCCTGCGTAAATGACGGGGCAGCACGCGCGATCAAAGGGGCAAGCTCTCTGCTCGCTGACACTCGGGACCTGAGACCGAATGCCTAATACTTAACACCTGGTTCTTATCGAACCCAGTCCGCCATAAAGACATTTGTCTCGTGCGGAACTTTTCCATTGCGGCCGGAAATCCAGACCAGTTTCTTGCCGTCGGGGCTGAACATGGGGAAGCCGTCGAAGCCGTCGGTGTAGGTGATGCGTTCGAGATTCTTGCCGTCAAGATCGACGCCGTAGAGTTCGAAGTTGCCCATCCCGCCAGTTGATCCTACGTTCGACGAGAAAATGATGTGCTTGCCATCCGGGTAGAACGCCGGGGCGAAGCTGGCGGCGCCTAAGTCGGTGATCTGACGCTTGTCGCTGCCGTCGGACTTCATCAGCCAGATTTCAAGATAGGTAGGGCGGATGAGGCTCTGCTTGAGCAGGTCTTTGTAGTCGGCGATTTCCTGCTCGGTCTTGGGATGGTGGGCTCGGTAGACGATCAGCTGGCCGTCGGGGGAGAAGGTGGGGCCGCCGTCGTAGCCGAGTTCGTGGGTGAGTTGCTTTACGTTGGAGCCGTCGGCGTCCATGGTGTATATGTCGAGGTCGCCGTTGCGGATGGAGGTGAAGACGATCTTCTTGCCGTCGGCGGAGATGACGGCTTCGGCGTCGTAGCCGGCAGTGGTGGTCAGTTGCTTCAGGTCGGTGCCGTCGGGGTTGGCGGTGAAGATGTCGTAGCTGGGATAGATGCCCCAGACGTATCCCTTGGAGTAGTCGGGCCGGGGCGGGCAGTCGGGGCTGCCGAGATGAGTGGAGGCGTAGAGGATCCTCTTGCCGTCGGGATAGAAGTACGAGCAAGTGGTGCGGCCCTTGCCGGTGGAGACCATGTGCTGATCGCTGCCGTCGGTGTTCATGACGAAGATCTGGTCGCACTGCAGCGGGTCGCGGTTGGATTGGAAGATGAGCTTCTGGCCGTCGGCGGAGAAGTAGGCCTCGGCGTTTTGTCCGCCGAAGGTGAGCTGGCGGATGGTGCGGAGATGTTTTTCGGGTTGGGCGGGTGCGGGCGCCGGCGCCGTGGTCTGCGGGGGCGCGGCAGCGAGGGCGACAAGAAGGCAGCACGCCGCGGTCGAAAGGAACAGGGCAGTTCTTGGCATGGGAGCGACGGAGCTAGTTTAACAGGCAACATGGAAGGCGGACGGCAGCGGAGCGCGGTGAGATAGAATTCGGCGTGCTCGGGAGGATGGCATGAAAATCTGGTCGGTGGTGGTGATGGCTGTGGTGATCGGCGCGGCTGGGTTGGGAGTGCGTTCGTCTGCGGATGAGAAACCGGCAACGCCCGAGACGCTCCGTCAACTGGAAGGGGAATTCATGAAGGCCGCGGCGGAGAAGGGCTCCGAGGGATACATGTCGTATTACGCCGAGGACGCGGTGGAGGTGCCGAACGGCGAGGACGCGATCCAGGGGAAGGCAAACATCACCAAGACGATGGGATTCCTGGATGACAAGAAGAATCAACTGGTGTGGGCGCCGGTGGGGGCCGATATCTCGAGTTCGGGCGATCTGGGGTATACCTGGGGGACGTACGAATTTCGGTCGAAGGACAAAAATGGGAAGCCGGTGGTCGAGCACGGCAAGTACACCAGCATCTGGAAGAAGCAGAAGGATGGAAGTTGGAAGGTGGTGCTGGATATGGGGAATGCAAGCCCAGGGAAAAAGTAGGAGGCTTTTGAGCGCTGCGATCGCAGAGGAATGCCCGCGGACGGCGCTGACAAAAGCCTCCTATTACAAAAGGCACGAAGGTCACACGAAGGGCGCTCAGGAACGTACCTGCACCTTCCACAAGTTTCACTTCCTGAAATGACTCATGATCGCGTCGGCCTGCGTGCGCGTCACCACGGCCGACAACGCGGCTGCGTCGGCTTGCTTCACGGCGTGCACGCTGCCGAAGTGTTCCAGAAGACGGCGCGTGGTGCTGGCACCTACGCCTGGGATCTCCAGGAGTTCGGTGGAGCGGTCGCGCATCTGGCGGCGCTTGCGGTGGAAGGTTATGGCGAAGCGGTGGGCTTCGTCGCGGACCTGCTGGACCAGGTGCAAGACCGGCGAGTGGTGGTCGAGGACGACCGGTTCGTCTTCCTGACCGTAGACGTAGATGATTTCTTCGCGCTTGGCGATTGAGGCCAGAGGCTGGTTGATGATCTCGATGGATTCGAGCGCCTGGGCGGCGGAGTGCAACTGGCCGAGGCCGCCGTCGATCAGGATCAGGCTGGGCATTTTCTTTTTTTCTTCCTGCAGGCGCTTGTATCGGCGGGCGACCACCTCGCGCATGGAGGCGAAGTCGTCCACGCCTTCAACCGTCTTGATGATGAACTTCCGGTAGTCGGATTTCTTCATGTGGCCGTCTTCCCAAACGACCATGGAGGCTACGGTCTCGGCGCCCTGGATGTGAGAGATGTCGAAGCACTCGATGCGCTCGGGCCGTTCGGCCAGACCGAGCGCATCTTGGAGCGCTTCCTGGATGACACGGGTGTTGGGTTTCATCACGCGGAAACGCTGATCGTAGGACTGCTTGGCGTTGTTGCCGGCCAGGTCGATCAAGGAGCGCTTCTCGCCGCGAAGGGGGACTTCGATGCGGACTCTGGTAGCGCGCACGCCGCTATTGGCCAGCTGTTCGGAGAGGAGTTCTTCGAGCAGTTCGCGGTCTTCGAAGTCGGTGGGGACGTAGATGTTGCGGGGCACCCAGGGCTGGCCGAGGTAGAGCTGGCTTAGGAAGGCGGAGAAGAAGGGTCTCGGATCGAAGTTCGTGGAGTGTGGTTCGGCAGCCGTCGTTTCGTCGACCAGGACCTCTGCCGAGCTCCGCTCGGCCTGGACGGAGGGGGCGTCCGTCCCCACGCGGGTGGTGGCAGCCTCGGCGATCGAGTTCCATCCGGGGTCCGTGTCAAAGGTCGGCAGGTCTTCCCAGAAGAATTCGCGGCGATCGAGGACTCGGCCGCCGCGCATGTGGAAGAGATTTACGGCCAGCATGCCGTTTTCGTAGTGGTAGCCGAAGACGTCGGCGTCGTCGCCTTCGACGCCGGCCATGCGCTGTTTTTCCTGGAGCTGGTCGACCGTCGAGATCAGGTCGCGGCACTTCGCGGCCCGTTCGTACTCCTGGGCGGTGGCCGCTTCCTGCATGCGCTCGCGCAGGGAGCGGACCAGGTCGGTCTGGCGGCCTTCGAGGAAGAGCTTCACGTCCCGCACCGCTTCCTGGTAGACCTCTGGCGTGGTGAGGCCTTCGACGCATGGGCCCTGACAGCGCTTGATGTAGTACTGCAAGCAGGGCCGAGGATGGTAGCGCGTCAGGTCGACCTTGCAGGAGGGGACCAGAAAGTGGCGGTGAATCAAGTCGACGATGCGGTAGGCGAGGTTGGCGGGGAAATAGGGGCCGTAGTAGGCGCTGCCATCTTTGCGGAGGCGGCGGGTTACGTAGACGCGCGCATAGCGCTCGCCCAGCGTGAGCTTCACATAGGGGTAGGTCTTGTCGTCGCGGAGCAGGATGTTGAAGCGGGGCTTCTTCTGCTTGATTAAGTTGTTTTCGAGTGCGAGCGCTTCTTTGTTGTTGGCGACTACGATGTAGTCGACGTCGACGGCTTCGCGGACAAGCGTGCCGGTCTTTGCGTCCTGCCAGCGGCCTTCGTGGAAATAGGAGGCCACGCGGCTGCGTAGGTTTTTGGCTTTGCCGACGTAGATGATCTCCCCTTCGGCGTTTTTGTAGAGATACACGCCGGGGTCAGTGGGGAGAGTACGGATTTTCTGGAGCAGCTCCATCCGGTAACCCGGTAACTTCCATCATTTTAGATGAGCGCCTGCGAAGCGGTTGGTGGACGACGGGACGACTGGGTGACGGTCTGCGCCGACGAAAACGCGGAGGCCAATCGGTAAGGTCGGGCAGTTACACGGGCGTTCCTCCGACACTCCGGATCTTTCGCAGTTCGACAAGTGGGCCGTGAAGCAGGGTTTGCGCTGGGAGGAAAGGAATTGCGGCAGGGCAAACCGTATAAAATTTCTATTCCCCAGTGTTTCCTTTGCTCCCTGTTGGCTGACGATAACTATTTGCAGCGTCACGCAAGGTATTGACGTATAATGGGTTAGCGTCAACAGCCGCGGTCCTGTGGCTTGGCACACCTCGTGCACTAGAGGTAGCCGAACGAAGAAGTTCATGGCCCCAGGGACTGAAAAGATCGAAAGTTGAAAAGCAGTACCAGAGAGGTAAGGAGCCCTCCAAGATATGACACGCACTTCGTTAACAATTCTCTTGGCGACCAGCATGGTCGCTTCTGTGGGATGCGCCAGCAAGAACTATGTCCGGCAGGAAACCACTCCGCTCATCAACAAGACCAATGAGCTGGATGACCTGACGGCGAAGAACACGAAAGACATCAAGGACGTCGACGCCCGGGCACAGGCAGGGATTCAGGCTGTGCAGGCCAAAGCTGCCGAAGTCGACCAGAAGGCACTGGCTGCCGGTCAGACTGCGGATCAAGCGCAGACCGTGGCCAACGCAGCTACTAAGCGCGTGGACGTGCTGACGAACACCGTCGCTAACCTTGACAATTATCGTCCCGTCGCCGAGACCTCGGTGCACTTCGGGTTCAACAAGGACAACCTGACCAAGAAGGCCAAGGAAGCGCTTGACCAGCTGGCGACGGATGTCCCGAACACGAAGGGCTACATCGTGACGGTGGAAGGCGGAACGGATGCGATCGGGCCCGCCGACTACAACTACGATCTGAGCCAGCGGCGCGCGAATGCCGTAATTCAGTATCTGGCGTCGCAGCACAACGTGCCAGCGCACAAGATTTACTTGATCGGCCTCGGCAAGGATAAGCCGGTGGATTCGAACAAGACCTCGGAAGGCCGCGCCAAGAACCGCCGCGTGGATGTTCGCTTGATGACGAACACGACCGGCGACAACGCGACTCCGGCACAGCCGGCGCCGAGCGCGAGCACGCAGACGCCGCCGAGCATGTAACCAAGTTTTCCCTCCTCCCCGGAGGACTTCGCCAACACAGGCCACTCACCCCCATGAGTGGCCTGCTTTTTTTTTGCATGGCACTTGGCCGCCTTACACCCGTGAAATGCCGCTAGCCCCCACCCTTGGTTGCTCTTATAGTGGAAGCGAAAAATCGATCCCGTTGTTGCTGTGGAGAATTGGTTTCGCAAGAAATCATGGCCTACCACGCTGAGCTGGGATAGCCGACTCCACCGAATAAGAGGACTCTATGCGCCGTCACCTCCTAGCAACGAACATTTTGGCTCTCGTAAATCTTTGCGGCACATTCGCGATCGCGCAAACCGCGCGGCCTCCTGCGGTTCCTTTGGTTACGCATGATCCGTACTTCAGCATCTGGTCGATGAACGATGAGCTGAGCGCCGGTCCGACTCGCCATTGGACGGGCAAGCCGCAACGCCTCATCGGGCTCGTCCGCATCGACGGGAATGTCTATCGCTGGATGGGAGACGTTCCGCGCAACGCAGCTCCATTGCCGCAGACGGCTCTCAAGGTAACGCCCACGCGTACCGTCTATCAATTTGCGGGTCAGGGCGTGTCCCTCGAGGTCGACTTCCTGTCTCCCTTGCTTCCGAGCGACCTGGACGTGATGTCCCGGCCCGTCACCTACATCACCATGACGGTGCGATCCAAGGACGATGCGCCGCACAGTGTTCAGTTATTGTTCGGCGCAGATGCGTCTCTGGCGGTTGACAGCGGTACGCAAGAGGTCGCTTGGTCGCGTTCCCGGCTCGCAGCCATGACGGTTTTGCGGGCATCCGATTTCGACCAGCCGGTGCTGCAGAAATCAGGCGACGACCTTCGCATTGACTGGGGGTACTCGTTGCTGGCCGTTCCTGATCAGGCGGGCGGGAGCGCGGCCACGCAATCGGGCGACGATGTCGCGTCGCAGTTCGCAGAAGGCAAACCATTGTCAATCGACGACATGGACATGCCGCGGCGGGCCGATCGTAGAACCGTGCTGGCGTCGGTGTTCGCTCTCGGACAGGTAAGTAATGCTGCCTCATCCCGCCACGTTCTGCTCGCCTACGACGATATTTATTCCATTGAGTACCTGAACGGGTGGATGCGTCCCTATTGGCGCCGTGATGGAATGACGATGGCGCAGTTGCTGGAGAAGGCGGAACAAGACTACAGCAGCCTGGATCAGAGAGCTCGACAATTTGATGAGGAACTTGTAGCGGACCTGCGCCGCGTGGGAGGAGACGCATACGCGGAAGTTGCCGAGCTCGCGTTTCGCCAGACCATTGCGGCACATAAGCTCGTGGCGGACGTGGAGGGGCATCCGATGCTGTTTCCCAAGGAAAATTTCAGCAACGGCTGCATTTCGACGGTGGATGTAATCTATCCCTCGTCGCCGTTCTTCCTGCTCTTCAACCCGGAACTGTTGAAAGCTCAACTGGAGCCGTTGATGAAATACACCGAGACAGGGCGGTGGCGGTTCCCGTTTGCACCCCACGATCTGGGCACCTACCCGAAGGCGAACGGGCAGGTGTACGGAGGCGGGGAAAGGACGATCGAGAATCAGATGCCCGTGGAAGAGAGCGGCAATATGCTGTTGATGTTTGCCGCGCTCGCCAAGATCGAGGGCAATGCCAACTATGCCAACCGCTACTGGCCGCAATTGAAGCAATGGGCGGAATTTCTTCAGAAGGAAGGAATGGATCCGGGGAATCAACTGTCGACCGATGACTTCGCCGGCCATCTTGCCCATAACGCGAACCTGTCGATCAAGGCGATTCTCGCGTTGGCTGGCTACTCCGTACTGGCGGAGATGACAGGGCGAAAGTCGGATGCGGAGACATACCGCCGGCTGGCCCAGGACATGGCGAATCGGTGGGTACAAATGGCGCAAGAGGGTGATCATTACCGGCTTGCGTTTGACCAGTCCGGCACATGGAGCCAAAAATACAACCTGGTGTGGGGCCGGATTTTGGGGCTCAACCTGTTTCCGGCTAAGGTTTCGCAAACCGAGATTCGGTTCTACCAGGCCCATCTGAACCGGTTCGGTCTGCCTCTCGACAACCGGCGTGACTACACCAAGCTTGATTGGGAGGTTTGGACAGCAACCCTGACGGACGATCGGGAAGAATTCAACACCTTGATCGCTCCCCTGCAGCGATTCGTCAACGAGTCTCCGAGTCGTGTTCCTCTGACTGACTGGTATTCGACGACGGATGCAAAACAATCCGGGTTTCAAGCACGTTCGGTTGTCGGCGGAGTGTATATCCCGTTGCTCGCTGCTCCGGATCTCTGGAAAAAATGGTCATCCAAAGCGCAAGTGTCGGCCGCGCATTGAGATGGCAGCGCCCCCGCTAGCGGCTGCCGGTTTCTGCGGTGAAGCCGGCCGGAGCAGCGCGGTCCGGGGCTTGGGATGGCGCGTCGTCGGGCGCAGCCGATGCGAGCGCGAGAGAAGAGTCGCGCGCAGTCCGGGGAGCGGTGCTTTTCGATTTCACCGCTTCCCAGGTGAACAACTGGTGCTCGAAGTCAAAGCCAACTTGTCGGAAGCGTTGGGAACCCAGAGCTAAGAGCCCCTCGTAGGGATAGCGCTCGGCGTTTTTGCTGTCGGAGACGAAAACCTCGCGCCGGCCGAGGTTCGACCCCGCCGCGTCGAGACTGTTCAGTTTGATCTGGCGCAGGGTGAAAAGGCCCGCGAGGCCGGTGTTATTCCACACTGTTCCAGGTTTGTCCGCCAATCCCGAAATGCGCCGGGAGAACAACATAATGTCAGCGGCGCCGGTATCGAGCAGCAGGGGGACGGTGTGGCCGTCGACGTGGGCGTCGATGCAGGCCATGTAGCCGGTCCAGCGGATGGGCGCCGCGAAAGGCAGCGGGGGAACAGCGCCGAAGATCATTTTCTTCGCGTGGTAGTCGATCAGAAAGCTGCTGTGGGCGAGCACGTCGAGACCGACCAGGCCGTCTAGGTGAAGGCCTAATTTCTTATCGAGTTCCGTCAGGTCCTGCACCAGGACTCTCAGGTTCTGCACCTGGATTGGGCCAACCTGCAAGCTCGGCAGAGACACTACCTGGCTGTTCATGTTGTGACCCACGGCCTGCAATTGCTCGGTCGAACCGGAGAGGTGCAGCTTTTTCGCGAGATCGGGAGTAATCACGGTGGGATTTGCGCCGGTGTCGATGAGCAGATTGCGTTTTTCAAAACCGCCGATCGATCCGCGCACGATGACCATGTAGTCGTTGACCAGGTACAGGGGAAGAACGCGCTGGTTCAGGCCAGTCTCTTGCGCATTTGCCCCTCCGCTGCACAACAACACGACAGACAGCGTAAACAGATATGTGAATCGCTGCATGGCACTCACCCCACCGCTGGACTAGAGACGGAACGAGGTACGGAAAGGCGAGTTAGAAGAATCTGAACTTATTCTGTATTGCGTATGTCCTGGGAAAACAGGGCGTGCGAAGAGAACTGTGTTGGGAGTGCAAATAAGTCGAACCGAATGGTGCGGCAATACGTCAATACTTTTGAGCGATCGCGCTATGGAAAAATTGGAGCGAGCGACGGACGTCTGGCGTTTCGGCGAATTCGAGGCCGATGTCACTGCCGCGGAATTGCGCAAGGAGGGCGCGAGGCTGCACCTGCAGGATCAGCCTTTTCAGGTGTTGATTGTTTTGTTGCGGCGCTCAGGGCAGCTGGTGCGCCGCGAACAATTGCGTTCGGAAGTCTGGCCGGAGGACACGTTTGTAGAGTTCGATCAGGCCCTGAACACGGCGATCAAGAAGATCCGTGTGGCCTTGGGGGATGATGCCAACGCACCGCGTTACGTCGAAACGATTCCGCGTAAGGGTTACCGGTTTATCGCGGAAGTGAGCGCGCGCGCGGTAAAGCCGGGCGCCGGTGTTGCCGATGTTGTGTCTCGCGCGGAGCATCGTTGGTCGTTGTCCGGGCGGAGAGTGATCGGGGGGCTGGCAGCGATCGGCATCCTTTTGTGGGCCGTCGTTCAGGATGTGCGCCGTATCCCGGCGGCGCAGGGACGTACGCAGAAGAAAATCGTGCTGGCGGTCTTGCCATTTGAAAACTGGAGTGACGGGTCGCGGCAGAAATATCTTTGCGCAGGCATTACGCAGGAACTCATCACCCAACTGGGCCGGGTTGATCCGGGCCGGCTGGAAGTGGCAGCGCACACGACCGTGGAGCCGTACGGGCACACTTCAAGGACGGTGGCAGATATTGGGAGGGAACTGCACGCGGATTACCTCGTGGAAGGAAGCCTGCGGAGCGACCGACGACACCTGCGGGTGTCGGCGGAGTTGATTCGGGTGAGCGACCAGGCGCGTCTCTGGGGAGATGATTTCGACCGCGAGGACGGCGACCTACTGGCTGTGGAACGGGATGTGGCCGCTTCGATCGGAGCGAGCGTGAAAACGAAAATGTTGCCCGGAGCCACAGAGTAATTTGGGGCGGCCGCGTGCGAACTCCGCAATTTTGGGCTCAACGGGCCGTGCTCGTGGCGGTAAAATAATGCAATGGTTCGCATCGTCGGCCTGGTTGTGTTGAGTTTCGCGCTGGCTGCGGCGGCGCAGCAGAGTGGGCAGTCTCGGAAACCTGTACCCAACCAGCCTCCACCACGTTCCGATCAGGTTGAAAACCAGAGTGCGGGAAAAACGTCCGCGGGCGCAAGTTCGAGCAAGGACACACCCGAGGATTTGAGCCCTCCACCCGACGACGCCAAGACCCATCCCGACAGCGCGTGGGCGGTGCAGGAAGCGGAAGATGCTGCCGGTCTTTACTCGGAGGACGAGATTGGCGGAATCCAGGAATTCAAACCTTGGAATCCGCACAAAGCAGAGAAAGATGTTGAGGTCGGAGATTTTTACTTCAAGCGCAAGAACTATCGTGCCGCGCTCGACCGCTACCGCGAGGCTCTGTACTACAAGAATAACGACGCGGTAGCAACCTTCCGGATGGCGGTGTGTCAGGACAAACTAGGCGACACGGGCGAGGCGCGCAAGGGGTATCAGGATTACCTCAAGATATTGCCGGAGGGGCCGTTCGCGGAGGAAGCGCATCGTGCCCTCGATCGGCTGAAGGCGGGGGACGGGGGGAGCCTGGACGAGCCGAAGAACAGTTCGGCGGTGAAGTAGTTACGCGAGCTTTAGATGTGAGGAGCGGTTCGTGAACCCAGCGCCCAAAGGCGGTTGTTGATATGAGCCGTTACGGTGCGCCTGGAGGCGCACCCTGATACGAATCCTTTCGTTTTTCTGCGGCCGATGAAGCTGACCCCGCCTCAGGTGCACCCTCGCTGAAGGCGTCTACGACAACATCGTTTACGACTTCTCGATGCGCAGGAATTCTCCTGAGGTAGCGCTCACCGCTACCTTGAGCTTGGCGACGTCGCGGCTGCCGTAGATTACGTGCCAGATGAGTTCGTTCGTAACGTGGTTCCACTCCAGGACGTAGATGACCGGAGTATCGGGCGACTGTTGCAGAAGTTTGTCGCCGCCGTGCTGCTGCGCGATGTCGAAGGCCTTGTCAGAATCGATCTTGAGGAACGCGATATCGAACGTTTGAGTGGAAGCATTGTTGGGATTGTAGGTGTCTTCCACGCCAGCATTGACGCCGCGATCCGGTCCCGGACTGCCAGACCATTGGTAGGGCTTGGTTCCGCGTTGGACGACGGAAGCGAAACCGGCGTGCCATAGCGCGGACTTGCCGTCACGGCCGTTCGAGTCACTGTTGGGCACGGATTCGAGGCGGTAGGGTTTCGCATCCTGACCCCACGCATGTGCCGAGACGTAGAGCTTCTGGAAGGCACTGCGGCCGGTCAAGGCCTCGGGAGGTTTGGGTGGCGGCGGGGCCTCTGATTTTGTGGGCTCCGACGAACACGACGTCAACAGGGCTAGGGCCAATATCGGCATGAGCAGCTTCGTCATAGCTACCATCCTGTAGTAAGTTGTGATTGTGATTGCTGCCTCATTCTAAACGAAGGGAAACAGGCTGCCATGGATTTCTATCTGGAGCGACTCCAGAAAGCCATCGCCTCAGCCACCGACGGCATGAGCGAAGAGGCCCTCAACTGGCACCCAGCCGGGAAGTGGAGCACTGCGGAAATCCTGGAGCATCTCTATCTGACCTATACCGGAACGACGAAGGGCTTCGAGCGCTGCCTGCAATCGGGGAAGCCGCTGGCGCGATTGGTTACCCCGCAGGATCGATGGCGAACCTGGGTGGTGGTGGGACTCGGGTACTTGCCGGAGGGCCGCAAGGCTCCGAAGAATACGGTACCGGGAGGACTGCCTCTGCCGCGAGTGCGAACTGAAATTGCGGCGAAGATTGCTCGGATGGATGCGATCATCGCCAGTGCAGAAGAAAGGTACGGAAGCCAGACGCGCCTTCTGGATCACCCGATCCTGGGACCGTTGCGCGGGTGCGAATGGAGACGGTTCCACTGGGTGCACGGCCAACATCACTTGGGGCAGATCCGGACGCTGCGGGGGAAGTTCGCCGGATAAGGATTCCGACTTGTTTTTCTCACCTGCGGTGACCCATCTTGGGGTATAGGAATGATTTGTCGGCATTGAGCGGAAGCCCGCCGATCAGGTAGCGGACGCGGCATCTGCGTGAAATGCGCGCCCCGTGTGAATGATCGTTCACATTCAAAACTGCAATTTGACATCACTGCGGTCGGCCGATACTTTAGGGCATGAGTACGAATATTTTCCAGAGCGACGTAGATATTGATTTTCTGCATGACATCAGCAGTCGCATGGCGGCGGCTGATCCTCTCCATCAAGATCTCGAACAAATCATAGAATTCGTTTCCTCGGTGGTGAAATGTGACTCCTGCTTCGTGTACCTGCGAGAAGAAGACGAGCTGGTTCTGCGGGCTTCGAAAAACCCTCACCAGGACGAAGTGATTGACCGGTTGAAGCTGCGGGTAGGACAAGGCATCACCGGATGGGTTGCGGAACATCGCGAGCCGGTGGCGATTTCGCAAGGCGCTTCCCAAGATCTGCGTTTTAAGTCCTTCCACGAGTTGCCGGAGGACTCTTACGAAGCATTTCTTTCAGTCCCCATCTTGTCGCGAGGGCGAGTGGTCGGCGTGATCAATGTGCAGCACAAACAGGCGCATTCCTACACGCCACGACAAATACGGCTGATCTCCACCATCGGGTTCCTGGTGGGTGCGGAAATCGAGATGGCCCGGCTGGAATGCGCGAATTCCCAACTGTTGCAGCAACTGGAAACCCGCAAGCTGGTGGAGCGCGCGAAAGGGATTTTGCAGCGCGACCTGGGGCTCGATGAAGAGCAAGCCTATCTCACGTTGCAGCGGCAGAGCCGGCAGAAGCGGCGCTCGCTCAAAGAAATCGCCGAGGCGGTGGTGCTGGGCGAGGAAATACGGCGGGGATCGGGGGCTAACTGAGAGCGGTGAGCGAGGCTACTAGATCGACGTCTGGCGCTGGGCTTGCTTCCGCTGATGGACAGCAGATTCCTCCTGTCTGGCTGCGCTCGCGCGTCGGAATGACAACATGATAGGTGAGTTGGGCTCGGGCGTCTGCGGGTGCGAGTCGGACTGTGGTGGCAGGGTCAGCGACAGCCGAAGTTTCGCCTACAGACTCGAGGTCCTTCGACTTCGTTCGGCGGGCGCCTCACCTCGCTCAGAATTGACAGGTCGATTGAGTCGCGGGCTTTTCGGATAACCAGCATCTTCGCGGACGATGACCGGCTGCAGGGAGCGAAAGGGTACCCCCCCCTCGCAATCTGGCGCCTCTGCGCTTGCCCCTTAACCGCGCGCAGAAAAAGTGACGGGGCGGAGCGTCTTTAACTGCCAGTGACCGTCGACCGTCTCCGGGGTCAGGGCAATTCTGATCAGCGAAGCGGTGTTCTGCTCGATCTGTCCGAGCAGGGATTTGGCGGCAGAATCGCCCACTGCCGTGAGTTGCTGCGGCGTGACCGGCGACACTGGTAGCAGAAACTTGGCGGGAAGGTCGATGAAGACCATCGGCAGGGCGAGAGCCCGCGGCGGAGGCGAGTCGATCGCGATGATGCCGTCGACGCCATGCTGTAACAGGCGCGCCGCCTGGACCTCGGACATTTCGGGAGTCCGGGCACAAGCTGCGACCAGCAAGCAATAACCCTTCGCTGCCAGGAGTTGTTCGACGCCCGCGGCCACGCCCGCCACCATTACGCTGCCGAGGTCGGCAGCCAGCAAGGCGACGGTCGAAGTTCGCCGGGTGCGCAGCGAGCGGGCGGCAAGGTTAGGACGGTAGTTGAGTTGGCGGGCCGCGCGCAGGACGCGATCCTTGGTGTGCTGAGGAATGGATTGGGCAGCAGGGGAATTGTTGAGGATAGCCGAGATCGAGCAGGGCGCGAGCCCGACTTTGTCGGCTACGGTGCGCAAGGTAACCCGGGGCTTGTCCGTCGAGCTGGGGCGGGGATTCTTCAGCATGGCAAGTTCCTCTTCTCGTTAATCGTTCAGCCAGGTGGTCTCGGTGAAGACCGCGGTTGGGCTTAGAAAAACCGGGAGCGACCAGGTTCGATCGCTCCCGCGCAGGCCCCTCTGATTACGGCTGTGACAGGGAGGCGACCTTGTCGGTGCCGGAGCCTTTCTTGCGCGCCGATATGGGGTTCGCTTCCGGCGCGGCGAAAGAGAATTCCTCTCCCACCGAGCCGACCACCATTTCGCTCACGAACCACTCGTCGCCGTGACGCTGCAACACGAGCGAGTCAGACTCGGTGGCAACGCTGTCGATGGTTCTGGCCATCATGAGATAGCCTGGCGTGCCACTGGCACCGCGTACCAGCAATAGCGGTGAACCACGGTGTTCCAGGGAGTAGGTATATTCACCGGCCGGAAGGACGACGCCTGCCCAGTGGACTTCCCGGGTCAGAGTGAACTTCCCCGAGGCCTCGGATGCGAGGGCGGACACCGGGAACAGGGTGAGGGCACCGACCGCGATGAGCAGCCATTTATGGAACGCGGAATTTGCAAACAATCTCATTTTCCTAACCTCCCAAAAGAGTCGTGCGCCATCCAGACGAGCCTTAGGCTCGCGGCATTGCGCGGGGTTGTCGGTGAGACGACGAGGTCAGGAAGGGCTTACGAACAACGAGGCAAAGGCCCGAAAAACACGGTTCACACGATCCCACTGCTACAGCGCAGGAAGGATGCATTTACTCTGAAGCAAAGCGCCGTGGAAGTCCAATCGAAAAAACCTATGCGCTCGATCAGGTGGAAAAGATCGATATTCCCGAGAAAGAGCGTTCCCGCAGCACGGGAGCGCAGACGTTCGCGCAGGCATAAAGCAGAAGGCTTCCCGGCGTGGGCCGGGAAGCTGATGTGAGCTAAGAATGGGACGGGATTATTCCCGCATCGAGGAAGGCACGCCCGCTTTGCGAGCGTCCTCCTGCATGTCTTCCAATTGCTTCTTGGCGTCGTCGAGCTGTTTCTGCTTGGCGGCAATCTGATCCTTGAACTGGGAGTCTTCCTTATCCCAAGCTCCTGAGTTGCGCAGGCGGTTGCCGGCGTCGGCGTAAAAGGCGGCGGCGCGCAGGCGATACTCGCGGTTTTGAACGTCGAGTTCGCGGGCCAGTAGGTCGAGCTGCCCCTTTTGATCCTCGATGCGCTTTTTCCAGCCCTCGTACATTTGCTTCTTTTGCGCCTGAGGATCGTCGGCGGCGGGCTTCTGGTCGGCGCCGGGGGCGGCAGTGACACCGGCCTGAGGCGGGGCCTCGTCGGCAGCCGGCGTGACGGGGCCGCGGTTCGGCCCAGCGGGAGCGCCATCGTTGTTGACCGCTGCGGCGGTCTCGGCCGCCGGTGGCTCAGGAGGTGCCTGTCCCACGACCGAGAGTTTGTCCTCGGCGGGAAGGTTATCGTTGTCGAACTTCTTCGCGCTCGGGGCGGCTTGTCCTTTCTGCTTGCGGACCTGGCGGGCGAGATCTCCGAGAGATGCATCCTGGGCGCTGGCCAAAGAGAGGCCGAATGCGGCCACGAAAATCAGGCTGGTTGAAATGTTTGCAATGCGCTTCATGTTCTCCGTCCTATGCGGTGATCGCGCTACGGTCCGCGACTTCCGCGATTCTGCTAATGATTCATCTTCGCGGCCCGGGCTTTTGTGTCTTCCGCCAGGAATCCGCCAATCGTGTGATCCAGATGCTTGGCCTCGGCTGCGATATCGGTCGCGAGTTGCCGAGCCAGGTCTGGATCGTGGTTCAAAGCCAGCTGCTGCGCGTAGCCAGAGATTGTGACTAGGGAAGTTCGCAGGGCGAGGGCCATTTCGGCCGACATCTCGCCGCGCAAATCGATCTGGCGGCGAATGTCGGAGATCTCGGTCTGATCATTGATAAGGCAGGCCACTCCGAGCACGGTTCCGTCAGCTGCGGGAACGCGAGACGCGGTAACCTCGATCATGCGGTGTTCGCCAGAGGGAGTCAGATACTCCACCGCCAGGCGTTTCAGAGGGATGCCTTCGTGCAGGGTGGTGTTCACGGACTCAGCCAGGGTCGGGGTCGTGCCGTCCAGGGAACTCGTAGGGCCGCAGGCGCTGCGGAAGATGGCGCCAGCGTCCATGCCAGAGGGCGAGGCGATGCCAAGAATGTTTTTCGCGGCCTGGTTGGCCTGACGAACCAATCCGTTCGAGCCCAAGAACAACACGCCGCTGGAAAGATTGGAGAGGACGGCGGCGCTGATGCTTTCTGAAGTCTTGGCCCGGCGCTGCTCAGCCTGTTGCAGCGCGACCAGTTCATGCTTCTGCTGTTTGAGTTGTTGAATAACTGCATGGTAGGTGTGAAGAGGAAGCTGATCGACCGAGGTTGCGGTGTCGGGCAGGGAAGTATCTTCGCCGAGGCTCTTGCGCACCCGGCGCATCAGGACCGCGGCCATGAAGAAGGCGAAGCCGGATGCGAAAAGCACCAGCACCATCTTCAGGAAGATCGGGTTGGTGAGCAGTTTCACAACAGCCTCCAGTACCACTCGAGGAAGCGGTTGCCGAAAAAGAAGGCGACCATGGCCATGCTGCCGAGAAAGACGCCGAAGGGCATCTCGTAGTGGCGGTAGACGGTCTTCGCAGACAGCCAGGCACGGCGGCGGGCTTGGCGCATGGTTGCGTGCTGGCGCTGGGCAAAACGACGCGTGCGTTTGATCCAGACCATCAGGATGGTGCTCATGCCGAACATCGAGCCGGCAATGGAGGCGGTGAAGATAGTGAACGCGGTAAGCTTCAATCCCAGGAACGCGCCGACCATGGCCATCAGCTTCACGTCGCCAAAGCCCATGCCTTCCACCCCGCGCAGGCGCAGGTAGATGGCGCCGGGGCCGTAGATGAAAGCCGCGCCGACGATTGCGCCAAGCAGCGAATCAACCAGCGACAGCAGGTGCGCGCTGATATCGGAACTCAACGGGAGCGAAACGACTCCGGGAAGAAACTGCGAAGCGAGGTCGTTGAGGGGAACGAACAGGCTGAACCCGATCCCGAGAACGATGCCAGGTAGCGTCATCTTGTCGGGGAGCAGTTTGGTTTCAGCGTCCGTGAAAATGAGGCCCAGGAGCAGGAAGGCCAGCGCGCAGTACTTGAGCGTGGCCAGCGTGTATCCGAAGTGCCAGGAGCAGGCCAGGAAGAGAAAGGCTGTGAGCAACTCGACCAGCAGGTAGCGCGGGGAAATCGGAGCTTGGCAGCGGCGGCAACGGCCGCGCAAGATCAGCCAGCTCAAGACCGGGATGTTGTCGTAAGAGGCGATCTGTTCGTGGCAGCTCGGGCAGGCGGAGCGACGGGGTTTGAGAACCGACAAGTCCCTGGGCAAGCGATAGATACACACGTTCAGGAAGCTGCCGAAGATCAGCCCGAAGACGACACTCGCCAATGCCAGAGAAGGATCCACCGTGTCCTTATCAGAACGCGTTCTGTTGCAATCGTTGTGTCTTGATTATACGGGTGTTACAGGGGGCGAAGCCCGGTACCAAGGTCACTGTCCTTCTGGAAGGATGGTCGCGTAACTGATTGCAACACATATACTTTTGGGCGGTCGAGAGTGACGGGACTGGTTCGCGAGGACCCTTCGTTTTGGGATGTGGCCGTCAGCCGTTCGAGGTGGCGACTGCAGGCAGGAAGATCGAGAAGACGGTGCCGCGGTGCGCCGGGTGAGTGGAACTGCGCACGCGGATCTGGCCGCCGTGCTTGCGAACGATGCCTTCGGAGAGCCACAAGCCCAGGCCGGTGCCGGAATCTTTCGTGGTGTAGAAGGGTTCGAAGACGCGAGCCTGGTCTTCGGGGAGAATGCCGCTGCCGTTGTCGGCAAAGACGACGCGCACGCCGAGGCGCTGGTCTTCGCGCCAATGGTGAGCCGAAGAGACGCGCAAGCGAAGGCATCCGCCTTCCTGCATGGCGTCGGTGGCGTTCACAATCAGGTTGGAGAAAAGCTGGCGCAGTTCGCCGTCGAAGCCGAGGACTTCGCAGGCACCGTCGAATTCTTTCTTCGTCTGAATCTTCTTGCTCGTCAGTTTCAGGGTGTAGAGCTGGAGGACCTCTTCCAGGGCAAGCGAGACCTTGACCGGGCGGGCATCGGAGAAGTCACGGACATAACCGAGAGTCTGCTGGGCGATGTCGGCGATGCGCTGCACCTCGCGTTCGGCCAGTTCGAGATGCTGGTCCGCGCGAGCTGGGTCGCGGCGGGCCAGGTAGAGGAGGTTGGTGATGGCCTCGAGCGGGTTGTTGATCTCGTGCGCGATGGCGGCGGTGAGGCGTCCGGCGGTGGCCAGTTTCTCGCTGCGGCGCAGGGCGTCCTCGGCGCGCAGCTGGGAGGTGATGTCGCTGGCGATGGCCGAGGCACCGATGACTGATCCCTTGCGGTTGCGGAGCGGGGAGACCGACAGCATGATGTTCACGCGAGACCCGTCTTTGCGCCGGCGCTGGGTCTGGTAGCTTTCGACGCTCTCGCCGCGGACCAGCAGTTCCAGGTGAGATCGAGTCTCGTGCGCGAGTTCGGGCGGCACGGTGATGAGAACGGACTGGCCCAGGACTTCGCCAGCGCGATAGCCGTAGAGTTCCTCCGCGCCGTGGTTCCAACTTGTGATGATGCCATCGGGAGTGGCGCTGTAAATCGCGTCTTCGGAAGACTCGACGATGGCAGCCATGCGCTCGTGCATCTGGTCGGCGCGAACCTCGGCCTGGGATCGCGCGCGGGCGATGCTCGCGGCTAGAACGGAAATGCAGACGAAAAGGAGCAGGCGGGCCGCTTCAGAACGCTCCACCGAAAGGCTGAAGTGCGGGTCGAAGATGAAGTAATCGATGGCGACGACGGACAGGGCAGTGCCGAACAGGGCGGGGCCAAAGCCGAGAAAGCGCGCGCTGAACACAACCGCGAGAACAAAAATGGAAAACGGATCATGATGCATGAAGGGAGAGACCGACCACAGGGCCAGAGCGGCGGCCACCGCCAGCAGCGATCCGCCGTAACGCACGGGCCAAGGGAGCCACTGCGAGCGGACGGGAGAGAGCGCATTTTCCGGTTCGTCAACCATGGGATGGAAGTCTCTGCGTTCCGAGAAAGCAAGGGGCGTACCAGCTTAGATGCCCGACGTCTGAGATAGGCTGTTTGACTCGGGCAACAATGTAGCAGGCGAGCCAGGGTCCCGCAATCGTGTGTTTGAGGGAGAGGCCGAGGGAACGCGGAGGAGAGAGTGCCCCGTTGCCGGGCGGGTGCACTCTTTTCCCGTTCCGGCGGAGCGCGGCAATTCAACTCAGGTGAGTCGATAGGCCGCGGCGTCTACTTCTTCTGGATGGATTCGATGAACCGGTTGAGGTTGGTGATGCGCTGCTGAACCTCGCCTTCGCTGCCCTGGCTGATGCGGCGGAAGAGTGGGCCCCAAACCGGCATATCTTTGCTGCCGTGCGCGAGCCGGTCGGCGGCTTCACCTCGGATCACGCTGGAGAGGTCGAGCGCTCGATACTTGCCGCAGTTTTTCTCCGCAAGTTCGGCGAGAATCGCTGGCGGAAGCTTACGGCCTGCTGAAGCGCAATAGCTCGCCCGGCAATAGCTGGGCTTGTCGATGGCTAGCGGGCAGTGGCCCCTCCCAGCGGTTCCAGGTGCGAGGGACCAGGCGGGTGGAGGGATCGAGTGCGATCCAGCCTTCATGGGTCTGTTCCCGCACCGCAATGGAGAAGGCGGGAATTCCATCCAGGTCGAAGGGAGGGGAGCATTTCCAGTCGAACAACTCAGCCTCCAGAAGTTCGCTGACGGACTCGAAAGGCTGCAGCGCAAAGACCCAGTCGTTGCGGACGAAGTGGAGCAAGTCAGCCGGCGCTTGCTCGGTCACGATGCGAATGCTGGCGGCGTAGTCGCGAGCGATGCGCAGCGTGGCATCGGTCGAACCGTGGTCGATGATGAGGATTTGGTCGCAGGGAAGCAGAGTCTGCAGGGCTCGTCCCAGCCCGAGCTCGTCGTTACAGGTGTGCAAGATGGCGGTAATCAGCGGCATCGCGGACAGGTCATGGGAACACAGTTGGCGGGAGGGGGCAACCGGTGGAAACGAAAAGGGCGCGGGGTGTCCGCGCCCTGGTAGGAAATCTAGTGAGTACTACTGGTTGTTGGGGTCGCCGGACGAATCCATCTTGTGACGATGGGAATCCGGGCCTTGCGCCGCTATCACCGTCAACGGGTTCTGCAAGGTGAAGTTGATCACGGTTTCCGAGGGCAGCTTGATCTGTTGGCCTTTCGTCGCAGCCTGAACGCCGCCGCCCAATCCACCACCCGCCGCCGCTCCGATCCCTGCACCTTTGCCACCGCCGGCAATGCCGCCGATGATGGCTCCGATGGCCGCGCCTGCGCCAACCTTCTCAGCCGTGTTCTTGCCGCGGGAGCTGCCCTGACGTTTGTATTCGTCGGTCTGGACGCTGTAGGACTTGCCGCCTACGGAAATTCGGTCCAGTTGGAGCACGAGCAGGGATTGTCCGGCAAACTTGCCGGCGCTCTTCACGTCGACGATGTGGCCTTCCACGTCGTAGCCGGCGGGAATGGCCACGTCGCCCTCGACCGACAAGGGAGAATTGAGCGTGGCCTTAAAGGTCTCGCCGGCCTGGTTCTTCTCCGAATCGATGGTATCGACCAGGCGCACCGCCAGCGTGGTGCCGGCAGGAATCGTTACCTTCTGCGGGGGCGGAGGTGGCGGTGGGGGTGGAGGCGGAGCGGCAACAGCCGGGGTGGAGTCCTGGTGGGCCATCGCCATTCCCATGCCGCCGGCACCAGCGCCAGCCGCGGCCACTTCGGCCGCTTCTCTTACTGCCGGACGCCTCTTGGGCTCCTTCCTTGTGGCCGGGGCCGGCTTGGGCGCCGCTTGCTGCTGAGGTGTGTCTTGCACGGCGGCTGCTGCGGCAGGCGCCCCTACCTGGAGGTTGTTGACGACTTCCTTGACGCCGGGGATGGCCGCTGCATAACGGGCTGCGGCTTCGCGCTGCGCATCGTTGTCAACGTTACCGGAAAGGGTTATAACGCCTTTTGAGGCTTGCACGCTCAACTGCTTGCCTTGCAAACCGGAATCGGCGTTGAGCTTGTCCTGAAGCTGGGTGCTGATCTGGGAGTCGTTCGGTACCTGATTGCAGGCAGCCGTTATGCCCATCAGCGACACGAGCAGAATGACGGAGAGGTACACCGAGGCTCTCGCCTTCATAAAGTTACTCCTGAAGATAAGCATTAGTGACCGGGATAATACTAGTTTAGATGCAAGCAGGTTGTCTCTACCAGCCAAAATTGTTGGCCGGGAAGGGAAGCGGTGGAACGGGTGGAAGGGCCGTCATTGCTGGCGCAGACCGGAAATGGCCGCTCGCGATTCTTTGCTCCGGGGATGTCAGCTCTGGTGCAGGAACTTGTAGTCGAGAATGGATGCTGCCAGTGCCGCGCCTTGATCTTTGCGGGCTTCCTTCGAGCGAATGACCCGCCCCTGGCAGAGCACGTTGCTATTCCTCTGGCCCGAGATCTCTTCCGGCATCTCGAACACCATTTCGACCAGCGCGTTGACGGGAAGCTCGGTCATTCCCTGAAACAGGACGCCGGACTGGCTGATGTTTTCGATGGTGCCAACTGACCAGGTGTTCAGATTCTTGACGCGATAACGCACCTGCAGGTTGAGCTTGAGGCGTCGTGCCCGAGGCACCCAGGTGGGTTTTTTCTCGCGAGTCCGCCGCCGGGTACCCGGTTCGGTCACGGTAAGGGCGACGCGCTCGGTACGGCGCATGGTCGCCCAGTCGTACTTGTATTCGACCGCGCACAGCAGGCAAACTTGATAGTAGTGGCCGTCGGCTGCCCGCCGGGGCCAGGAGAACTCGTGGGAACAACGCCCGAGTCTGAGGACATCCATGAATTTCTGCGGCATGATGAACTTTCAGGGTGAACTTCCGGACAGGCTCATGATCTAACGGTTCGGACGCGTTGGATAGGTTACTTTCGTGTCGAGACTCGAAGGATGTTTCCTGCCAATCAGTTAACTGACTGTGGGTCCAATTTCGAGTCCAATTTTGGACTCAACATCGCCCCCAATTTCTCCGCGAGTGTGATTTCGTCTTCGCTGACCACGTGCGAGTAGCGCATCATCATGCGCTCATCGGAGTGCCCCAGGCGCTGCTGCCGCAGCTTCGGGGCGTATTGAGCCGATCCATGATCGTCTCGTTGCCGTGCCGGAACGCGTGCATGCCGGCCTGCGGAATGCGAAGACGGTCGAGTACTTCGTAAAGCGCGCGGCGCAGGCGCGGATCTCCCCGTGTTCAGGGCAGCAGAGGGCGACGTAATAGCAGCGAGTCAGCTGCTTGCTGGCGATCTTCAGCGGTAGTGTCGAGCACGCCATTAGAAAACTCTCTCCACATTTAGCGCGTCACGGGACGGAAGGTCAATTTCCGGAAACTTCGATGACGTCGAACCGACGTATAATTCTTCCGCCGTGGCTGACGCAGACATCCCCAATTTCGAAGCACACAGGGAAGGTGACCCCATCCCTCCGGTCGATCCGGAGGACATCAAGCGCATGTGGGAATTTGAGCGCACTCACACTCGGGTGGGAACCGATGGTTGGAAATGGCTGCAAGATCTGCGAGCAGCGTTAAGCCCCGGAGCAGATATCCCAGCGGTTTCGCATCGTTGCGAAATGATAAGAACGCTGACTCACTTCAATTTGTTAGCCCCATGGCAACACGGCGAAGAATTGGACCATACTGCGTTCCGGATCGCTGCCACATTTCCAATCCGGGAGTTGAGCCAGAGGAACTACATGATCCCCGGAGACGAGTACTTCGGATTTGATCCGAACGCGTTTGTCCAGCGGCTCATCGAGGAAACCGGGGTCTCCCACGTCTGGGAACCCGTCTCAACCAAAATCAGCGAGGGCGGTCGGTGTTACATCACTGCCTCGGTCAATTTCAAGGGCCAGGTCGCGGGCCAGGTTCCGGACCAGGAACGCGAAGCGAAGCGCCGAGCCCGGGATTTGGTGTGGGAAGTTTGGAGCAGGTTTGCCAACCTAGACCGATTGCTCTCTCACAGCGACGAACAGGCCTTCAGCGACAAAGAATCGTTCCGCCTGGCGACAGAGCTATTTGATGATTTCGTGGCCGACAGTGTTGATCTCCTTCGTGAGGTAGAATCGAAATTCAGGGCTGACGGGTTTCCGCCTATGGAGACCCTGGCCGAGCTGGAACGAAGGGCACAACGTAGGGTCTAGTCTTCTACGAGAAAATTTACCGCAGACACGAAAGCGCCCCATGAGCGGTTCCTAGGACCTCTCTGGGACGCATCGTTGAGCGATCTCTTCCCCCAGGAACCGCTCAGTTCCGGCGCTGCGCCGAGGGTTCAGGCCGGTCGGTATAGCGCCGTGGGAAGGGTAGACTCTTTTCGCCAGTTCTGTAATCCACCAAACAGACGACATCGCTACTCCGGCTTGCCCGAGAGGCAGCGGTCAGTCTTCCTCTCGATGCCATGTCACGGTTCTCTGACTGGTATTCGCACTTCGACGCCAACGTCCTTTAGGTCGGCTAGCAAGGTGGTGAGTGGCCACTGCTCATAGGGCCAGTCTTTGTCGCCCCGCAGCTTAGCCGCGAGCGCTTCCAAGTGTCGTTTTACGAAATCTTCGGCGTCGAACACGACAGGAAGTGACACAGTCGCAGAGCGGCCATGTCAGAGGGGCGCCCCCAGCGCCAGGTAATGGGCGACGGAGCCAGCTCCACTTCAGCCGCATCAAAGACTTCCGACTTTAGGTTGTCCGTGTTCATCGCGATTGCCTAATTTTCAATTCTCGGATCAGGCTTGTGTTTCAGGCGAACACCGTCCCGAGTTGAGTCCAAATTTGAGTCCAACTGACTCGCAAGTCGTTGATTCTCTATCAAGGACGTGCGAGCACTTGTTGCGCGCCTGCTGCGAAGAATCAATCACTTCCAGCCTGCTCCGCAAAGTAGGTTACTTTCGTGTCTAGGACCCCGGCGGGACACAAAGCAAGGGGTGCCAAGCACTTGGCCTGTGGATGTTTTTCGACAGAGCTGACTTGTGTATGATCGCGGCATGGAGGCGGTGAGCGCGTTCGTACTGGCGGGCGGTAAGAGCAGCCGCATGGGCGCGGATAAGGCGTTCGCCGAGCTTGGGGGACGCCAGTTGCTGGCTCGGGCTCTTGAGCTGGCAGGAACGGTAGCTTCCAACGTGCGCATCGTGGGGAGCGCGCAGAAGTTTACGGCTCTGGGGCGAGTGGTCGAGGACGAATTTCCGAACTGCGGTCCGCTCGGCGGCATTCACGCGGCGTTGCGAGCATCGCAGTCAGAGTTGAACCTCGTCCTGGCTGTGGATCTGCCGTTCGTGGAAGTTGGATTCCTGAGGTATTTGTTGACCGAGGCGCAGGCCAGCAAAGCTATGGTCACCGTTCCGCACGCCGGGGGAGGGTGGCAGCCTTTGTGCGCGGTCTACAAGAGGGAGTTCGCGGCGGTTGCAGAAACGGCTCTACGCCAGAGCAAGAACAAGATCGACCCTTTGTTCGGGCTGGTTGAGGTCCGCGTGGTAGATGACGACGAACTGAAGAAAGGCGGGTTTAGCGCCGACATGTTTCGGAATCTCAACACGCCGGAAGAATTGGGCGATGCAAGCCGAGAGGTGGTTGGGACGGTAGCTCCGGATTGCCAGCAGGTGAGGATAAAGAAGGGAGAGTACTGACGTACGTCCAAATGCCCGACGATCCTGCGCAAACGACGCCTTACATCGAGTTCCGGCACGTGAGCAAGTCGTTCGGGGAGAAGCGCGTGCTCGACGACGTGAGCTTCGACGTGCGCTCAGGAGAAACGGTGTGCATCTTGGGGCGCAGCGGCGTAGGGAAGTCAGTTTCCTTGCACCATATCATGGGATTCCTGAAGCCCGACTCGGGGCGGGTGATCGTGGCGCACGAGGACGTGACCGACTACGACGATATGCAAATGGAGGCCATTCGCAAGAAAGTTACCATGGTCTTTCAGAATGGAGCCCTGTTCGATTCACTCACGGTGGGGGAGAACATCGCGTTCCCGCTGCGCGAGCGTAGAGACCTGACCGAAGACCAGATCTACCAGATCGTTGACGGGCTTCTCCAGATGGTAGGCGTTGGGCACATGCGCGACCTGCTGCCCTCGGACCTGTCCACCGGGATGAAACGCTCGGTGGCGATCGCGCGGGCGCTGGGGGCGCAGCCCGAGTGCGTGCTTTACGACGAGCCGACGACGATGGTGGACCCGCTGATGGCGCAATTGCTGGGCGACCTCATCAAGCGCCTGAAGATCCAACTGCATCTGACGAGCGTGGTGGTAACCCACGACATGCGGCTGGCCAAGAAGCTGGCCGACCGGATCGTGTTCCTGCATGAGGCCAAGGCGATTTTCTTTGGTACTTACGCCGAGATGGAGAAGTCGCCGGAGCCGATTGTGCAGGAGTTCTTGGAGTTGGATGAGTTGAAGATTATTGAAGTGTAGACCGCACAATCTAGGGTCTAGCTAAGGACGCAAGACCCGAGCCAAAGGCCCGGCGTCAGGGAGTTTTCGGAAACACTCTGTGATGCTTTCGAAGGCCAACCTCAGGCGCTGCAGCGCAAGTTTTTTCAAGGTCCTTCCGGCCCGAGTGAACTCCTGCCCTTCCCGCATTACTTCGGGCGAGGACTTTTTCCGCAGCCTGCTTGCGGGAGCCTAGAGCCCGCTCCTAAAATCCTTGCTGAACCAGCTTTTCCAGTGTAAGCGTGCTGTTGGCGGATTCGCCTTTCATCATCTTCTCGACGTATTTCGCGATGATGTCGGTTTCCAGATTGACCGGGTCGCCGGGCTTCAGCGAACGCAGGTTGGTCATTTCCCAGGTGTGCGGGATGATGGCGACCGTCACTTCCGTGCCTTCGATCCGGGCGACGGTGAGGCTGATGCCCTCGATGGAGAGCGATCCCTTGAAGATCACATAGCGCTCGAGTTCGGCGGGGATTCCGATGTTTAACCAGTAGTCATCGGCGCCGGGGATGCGATCAAGCGCGAGGAACTGGCCGGCGCCGTCGACGTGGCCCTGGACGATGTGGCCGCCGAAGCGTCCGTCGGCGCGCATAGGCAGTTCAAGGTTGACGAGCGCGCCTTCATGCATGCGCGAGAAAGACGTGCGCGTCCAGGTTTCCTCTGCCAGGTCGAAGGTTACGGAACTGGGCGTGATGTTTACGGCAGTCAGGCAGACGCCGCTGACGGAAATAGAGTCTCCTTTCTTCAGTTCCTTTGTCAGGCGTGAGGCCGAGACTGTAAGGCGGCGGGTGCCGCGTTCTTCCTGAATGCTGCTGACTTTGCCGACTTCCTCGATGATGCCGGTGAACATGAAGGCCTCCGGATCCATAGTAAACGGGCCGGGCCCCAGAGGCGAGATGGACGCCCACATCGGTCGAGTTCGCTTTCTCGCAGCCCCGATCCCCGGGCCAGTATCCGGTGGGATATCTTCCGGTTTGCCCCGGATCCGGGTGCTCGCTCGAGACTCGGAGGGTGCGCACAACTGCGGGCTTAACCGCCGTTTCTCCGCAAGAAATCACAGGTAGGTCAGCCACCAATCATGCCGATCCTGTTTGAGTCGCGCAAACCAAAGACACGCCGGATAGAGAAGCGGCAGTACAACAACCCAGACCGCATACACCGTCCACAGCGGGAACCCGTAGTCAACCGGAAAAAGGTCGTTCGAGCTTCCCATCGAGGGCGGCGCAATCAGCAGGAATGACTTTGCACCGTAGCGCACGAAGTTCATCCCAATCGCAATCAGATGAGCCAAAAGCAAGTGCGCCCCGTAGTAGAAGAACGGCACACGCCCGAAAACAATCAGCGGATTGGTGAAATGAAAGTGAAATTTTTCCAACCACGCCATGACGACCATTGCCGGGCCGAGTGTCATCAACAAGAAGTCGAGCGAGGGCGGATATTTTCTGACGTTAAGAAAAGAGAGCAGCCTGAGAACTGGCGATGCTTGATGACTCCAACGTAGAGGATCGCCATAGATATTAACGGCGCGCAGCACAACGAATGCCGCAGCAAGCGCCAGTCCCATTTGCACCAGAAAAGTCCGCCGGCGATGCGCATCCCACTCAAAGACCGTCCCGAGGCAATAGCCACCAGCCATCACCCCGATCCAGGGTAATACCGGATATGCGGTCACGAAGGTGATTCGATGGAACGTGAAAACATTTTGCTGGTGCAGGATGTTCCACATCCACGCCGCACGCCCGAAGGCCTCGGCCGAGACCTGATCGAGTAGATTGTGCAGGCCAATCATCGCAATGCTCACCGCCGCAACCACATGCCTCGGAAGATAAATCAGCCCGGCCAGGGCGATCATGGAAATCCCAATCGCCCAAAGGATGATCAGGATCACAGGATTCGCCGTGAAGCTTATCTGCGAGAAAAAAACCAGCCGCAATATCGTGACTTCAAGAACAATCAGCCAAATGCCGCGACTCATTAGCAGCCACGACAGCTCGCTTTTCGAGTGATGCCCGCGGGTCAACCAGAAATATGCGCCGAGGCCGGCTGTGAGCATGAAAACTGGCGCGCAAAAATGCGTGATCCAGCGGGTAAAAAAGAGAGCGGGAGTCGTGCGCGTCAGGTCAGTGGGCAAGAACTGCTGTGCGCTTCGGGCCACGTAGTCGCGAATGTGATCGATCGCCATCAACATCATGATGGCCCCACGCAGAGCGTCGACCGACTGAATGCGAGGCGCCGGTACAGACTGAGCGGGAACCGCGGTCGCAGCCATGATTTTGCAATTTTATTCTCTATGCCAGCAAGCGGCTGCCCGTTCTTAAAAAAACCGCCTCCTGTCGCGGTGAGAATTCAGCGACATCGTAGCCGGCGTGTTCACTCCGATGGTCGCCTAGTCGCACCCGTACCGGCGTCACCGGCCGGATCGCCGGCAAACCGGAACTGGCAGGCTACCGAACGATTTGAGAATGGAGTGCTCAATCTCTGTACGGGTCGCGCAAGTACCCCTCGACGGCGAAGTCTTCTCCGAATCGGTGCAGGCAAATGGATTTCACGAAGGCGGCGTCACTCATCCGTGTGAAACCGGAGGCGGTGGCAAAGGGCACGGAGCCCGCTCCCGCGAGAATTTTCGGGGCGTAGTAGAAGAAGACCTTGTCGACGACGCCGGAGTGGAGCGCGGCCCAGTTGATCATTGCTCCGCCTTCGATGAGGAGGCTAGTGATTTCCAATTCGCCGAGAAGCCGGACCAGGCTGAGCATGTTGGGGCGCCCATCGGGGGTGGCCGCGGGCACCTGCTCGACGCGAATGCCGTGATCGCGCAGCTTCTGCTTGCGCTTTTCTTCGGCGAGGGAGCAGATCACGAGCACGTCGTCGTGACCGCTCTGGACCAGACGGGATTCGAGGGGCAGGCGGAGACGGGTATCGACGATGACGCGCAAGAGCGGACGGCGGCGGGGAAGACCACTGCGATCGGTGAGCAGGGGATCATCGGCGATTATGGTGCCGACGCCGACCATGATGGCATCGCTCTGGTGACGCAGCTCCTGCACGTGCGCGCGGGCCACTTCGCTAGTGATCCAGCCGCCGCTCGCGGTTGCGGCGCCGAGCGCGGTGGGGTTTTCGGATTCGCCGGGCGGAGGCGCAATCTTGCCGTCCAGGGTCATCGCCGTTTTGAGGGTGACCAGGGGCATGCGCCGGCGGATGTAGTTGGCAAAGGCTTCGTTGAGGCGTTGGCACTCGTCGGCGAGGAACCCCGATGCGACCACCATCCCCGCCTCGCGCAGGCGAGCAAAGCCCTGGCCGCGGACCAGGGGATTCGGGTCCGCGACCCCGGCGACCACGCGGCGGATTCCGGCGGCAATTAGGGCGTCGGCGCAAGGGCCGGTGCGACCCTGGTGCGAGCACGGCTCGAAATTAACGTATAGAGTGCCGCCGCGAGCGCGTTCGCCCGCTTGCTCCAGCGCTAGAATTTCCGCGTGCTTCACGCCGTCGTAGGTGTGAAAGCCGGTGCCCACCACTTCGCCACGATCGTCGACGATGACTGCGCCGACGTTGGGATTGGGGGCAGCCAGTCCGATGCCGTGCCGGGCCAGTTCGAGCGCCTGGCGGAGAAATTTTTCGTCCGTGTGATGGTCAGACATTTCCAGGAAACAGGGGCCACGGAGGCGCAGAGAAACGGCGCCACACGACGTTTTTCTTTATCTCCGTGAGCCGAAGAAATTACGGTTTTCTTCTTCTGGCTCCGCCACGGCGGCAGCGCCGCTTCGTCCTTTGGGGCCTCGCCTCACCGAAGCCATGCCGTACCCGTAGGGATCTCCCGGGAGGTCCGGCTCCCGCTTTGCCCAGCGACGCAGTTGATTCCACAGCGCCCGCAACCGAGATTTGCGATTTGGACTCTCTGGCATGTATTCCTCCGTGACTCGCGAGCGTGCTGCGGCTTACGCGAACAAGGAATCGACGAATTCCCGGGGATCGAAGGGCAACAAGTCTCCGGCCTTCTCGCCTACTCCCACGTAGCGCACGGGAACTCCGAGTTCGCGGGAAATCGCGACCACCACGCCGCCCTTGGCGGTTCCGTCGAGCTTGGTCAGGACGATGCCGGTGACTCCGGCGGCTTCCGTGAACTGGCGGGCTTGCTGTAGCCCATTCTGCCCGGTGGTGGCATCCATGACCAGGAGGGTTTCGTGGGGCGCGCCCGGGATGATTCGCTGCGCGGTGCGCCGCATTTTGTCCAGCTCCGCCATCAAGTTACTTTTGGTGTGCAGACGGCCTGCGGTATCGACGACGACGTATTCGGTCTTGCGAGCGGTGGCGGCCTGCAAAGCGTCAAACAGCACGGCCGCGGGATCGCCGCCGGCCCTGGTCTTGATCACTTCGGTCCCGGTGCGCTGGCCCCAGACTTCGAGTTGCTCGATGGCGGCGGCACGAAAGGTGTCGGCAGCACACATCAGGACGGTTTTGCCCTGCGAGCGAAACACTTGGGCCAGCTTGCCGATCGTCGTAGTCTTACCGGTCCCGTTAACCCCCACCACCAGGATCACCTCTGGCGTTCCCTCGACTCTCTCTACCGGGCGGGAATCGGCGGAGGTGAGGATGGCCAGCAACTCTTCCTTCAACAAACGCTTTAACTCGTCGACGTCTTTGATCTGATTGCGATCGGCTTTCTCACGAAGCTTCTCGAGCACGTCGTGGGTGGTCGTGGTGCCCAGGTCGGCGCCAATCAGCGTGGCCTCGAGGTCGTCGAGCGTGTTGCGGTCGATCTCTTTGCCGAACGAGACGACTTCCTCGATACGTTCGGCGAGGTTCTCGCGGGTGCGCGAGACCGCCTCTTTCATACGGTCGAGGAAACTGGGCTTCTGCTCCTCTTCGAGGCTGCCAAACAGGGTCTGAATCATAAGGTCTCGGATTTCGCGGGGCAGGCTCAATTATAGCGGCCCCAGGAGGGTGGGAGTGCTTAGAAGCGAGTGGTTTCGACGACGGGATCGACCGGAGGAGCGGCAGTCGTAGTACTCGCATCGGACGTGGAGGCGGCGGCCGCAGCAGCAGCAGCTGCAGCTGGAGGCGCAGGCACCGGAGGCGGGGGGGCCTGGACTCTCATCATGCGTTGAACCCGAATCTCACCGCGCTCGTAAACGGCATTCAGCCCAGCCACGGCTGCCGGGTCAAGCCGCTTGCCGGCCAGGTTGTGGATAATGCGCAAGGCTTCTTTCGGTTCATAGGCGCGCTGGTAGGGGCGGTTGGTGGTCAGGGCGTCGAAGGTGTCGGCGACGGCGATGACGCGGGCCAGCAGGGGAATCTGGTCGCCCTGCAATCCGTAAGGGTAGCCGCGACCATCGAGCGCCTCGTGGTGCAGCTCAATGCCGGGGAGCATTTCCTTCAGCTGCTTTACTTCGCGCAGAATGTTGGCGCCCTTGGTCGTGTGCGTCTTCATGATTTCGAATTCTTCGGGAGTGAGTGCACCCGGCTTCTTGAGTATGTGGTCCTCGATGCCGATCTTGCCCACGTCGTGGAGCTGCGCCGAGACCCGAAGAATTTCCAGAAATTCGTCGTCCAGCTGCATTTCGCGAGCGATCATCAGCGAGTAGCGGGTGACGCGGTCGGAATGTCCGCGGGTGTAGGGATCCTTTTCGTCGACCGCGCCGGCGAGCATCTGGATTGACCCGATGAAGAGCGCTCGGTTTTCTTCCGCAGCTCGCTTCAGGTCTTCAACGAACCGCTGCAACTCCTCCGACATCGAGTTGAAAGTGTCGGCGAGTTCGCCGATTTCGGTCCGGCTCCTTAGCTCCACGCGCTTGGAGAAGTCTCCGCGGGCAATGGCGCGGCTGGATTCGGTCAACACTTCGAGGGGATTGGTGATGCGGCGGGCGGCGTAAATGCTGACGATCATGCTGGCGAATACGGCCAGCAGGGCCAGCAGGCGGGCGGTGCGCTGCATCTCGTAGACGCCGCGATAGGCTTCCAGACGCGGCTTCTGCACCACCACAGCCCAGTCCAGATTCGATACGGGACTGTAGGTGCCGAGCATCTCGGTGGTCTCGTGGCCTTCCTGGACGCTAAATTCCTTGGTGGCGGCAAGCTGGGCCTTGCTGCCCTCGTCCACGAAATTGCGCACGATTTCAAGGTTCTTCATGTCTTGGCCGGTGGCGTAGTCGGCGCGGTTGGCGGCCACCAGGCGGCCTTGCGCGTCGACTACGTAGGCCGTGAGGCCGGTGCGGCTGACTTCATCAAGACGGCGAATCAGAAATTGCAGATCGACCACCGAACCGATCATTCCCAGAAACCGGCCGCCGTACATTACGGGGCTGCTGACCAGGACGACGGTACGCGCCGCCTTGCCAGTGCCGACCACCAGAGCTTGTCCGTTGTAGGCGCGGCCTTCACGGGCTGCAGCGAATCCGCGTTCGAGTTCGCGCCGAAGGAAAGCGTCCTCCGCGATGCGCCCGGCCGAAATCCCCTTCGCTCCGGCGTTGAGCAGGGTGGCGCAGGCGATGTCGTCGGACGAGGAGACGAAGTTTTCCAGCAGAGCACGCAGCTCGGGGGTTTCCACGTGGCCGGCGCCAATGTCACCTCCGCTCGCGACCTGGATCGCCGAGGAGAGGTTTGCCAGCATCATGCGCAAGGAGGCTTCGTGCTGGGAAATGTCGTCGGCCAGGGACCGGGTGACGGTATTCTGCAGCAGCATCTCGTTGGTTTTCAGGCGGTCCCGGTTGATGGATTCCACCTGGGCCGAGTAAAAATACATGGGCACGATGCTGATCGCGACCAGCACGCCGAGGATGACGTAGAGGATCGGGATGCGCGCGGGAATCGGCAGTTTTAGCGACAAAGCGGCCCTGTAGCACTGGAGGGACAGTGCAGAATCGTGATGCTGCGCCTAAAATTTTACTTTGGTTTCAGTAGGTTCGAGCCGAACGCAGGGTGTGAATCGGTTACGAAAGTGCCCGCGGGAGGGAAGACTCCAGGCGAGTTTGGCAGCGCAAGTAGGGAGGTTCGAACGTGACCCATGATCGCCAGCCTGCGTGGAAGTACATGATTGCGTGGGAGTTTCGCCCTAAACCGGGCGCTGAGAGACGCTTCGAAGAAACCTATGGACCCCAGGGGGTGTGGGCTACGTTTTTCAAGCAAGGTGAGGGTTTTATCGCCACCGAGTTAAACCGCGACCTGAGGGATCCCGGACGCTATCTGACGCTAGATCTGTGGGTTTCGAAGGCGGCGTACGATAAGTTTCGCGCTGATCATGCCGCCGAGTATCAGGCGATTGACGCGCATTGTGAAGCGCTGACGGAGCACGAAGCGGAACTAGGGAGTTTTGAGCGGCTTGAATTCTAGCCCGACCTCAGGCACCACTTTCGCTTTTGGCTTCTCGCGTCATCAGTTCGTGGATGGCATCTTTGGGAGGTTTCGCGTCGTGCAGCACAGCGTACATTTTTTCCGTGATGGGCATCTCAACGGCGTAGGTTTTTGCCAGTCCCACGGCGGCGTTCGTGGTCAAGACCCCTTCCGCGACCATGCCGTGCATGCCGGCAATGATCTCGGGCAACTGCCGGCCTCGACCTAGCTCCACGCCAACGGTTCGATTGCGGGAGAGGCCGCCGGTACAGGTGAGGACCAAGTCCCCCAGGCCAGCCAGTCCGGCCATGGTTTCGCGTTGACCTCCGCAGGCGACAATTAGGCGCGTCATTTCGGCGAGGCCGCGGGTGATCACGGCAGCCGCGGAGTTGTGTCCCAGACCAAGCCCATCGCACACGCCGGCGGCGATGGCGATTACGTTCTTCAGCGAACCACCCAATTCCACGCCAATCACATCTTCGTTTGTGTATAGGCGAAAACGCGGATCGCTGAAGGCCTGCTGTACGGTTTG
Organism: Terriglobales bacterium; assembly: GCA_035567435.1. Classification (GTDB taxonomy): domain Bacteria; phylum Acidobacteriota; class Terriglobia; order Terriglobales; family Acidobacteriaceae; genus Gp1-AA133. The sequence continues at coordinate 54,220 of DATMPS010000051.1, forward strand.
CGCGAGTTGCGCGTCCTTGGAAGCGATCGTGATCGCAGTGGGATCGCCGCGGGCAACTTCTTTGGCGAAGGTCGGGCCACTCAAGGCTCCGATGCGAAGGCGGGCCCCGAACTCGGGGCCCAGGACCTGCGAGATGACCTCAGCCATCCGCAGGTTGGAGTCTTCTTCCAGCCCCTTGGTCGCGCTGACAAAGAGCATGTCGGGCTTGAGGAAGGGGCGCATTCGGTTGAACAGGCGCCGGCAGTGATGCGAGGGCATCACGCTGACCACGATTTCGACATGGCGCAGGGCTTCCTCCAGGTCGTTCGTTACGGAGACAGCTTCGGGGATCACCTGGCCGGGGAGGAAAAGGTCGTTGGTGCGGCGTACCTGAATCGACTCGCGCACTTCTGGTTCGTGGGCCCAAAGGCGGACGCGATGACCGCCCTTGCGTCCGGCGACGATCGACAGAGCCGTGCCCCATGCGCCCGCGCCGATGATGGCGATCTGGCTCATGTTCGCCCCGCGCGGAACTTGGTTTCGGTTCCTGCCAGCAGGCGCTGAAGGTTGGCGTGATGCTTGACGATGATCAGAAACGAGGACGCAGCGATCCAACCGAGCATGGCGGGCGTGCCGTGATAGTCGTGCAGAATCCGCGCCGCGACTGGGAAAATCGCAGCGGCCGTGATCGAACCCAGAGAAACGTAGCGGAACACGGCCACCATGAGAATGAACACCAGCACCATGACCAGCACTCCGCGAGGTGCGAGGCCAATCCAGGAACCTAGCCCGGTGGCGACGCCCTTGCCCCCGTGAAACTTCAGCCAAACGGGAAAGATGTGGCCGACGATGGCAAAGAACGCGGCGAGGGACGCGAGCGAATAGGCGCCGCCGGAGAACTCATGTTGAGCCCACTGGAGAGAGAGCATGACGGGCGCCAGGCCTTTGAGGGCGTCCAGAAGGAGGGTCAGGACGCCGAGGGCTGGCGACTTGCGCGAAACGTTGGTGGCGCCGATGTTGCCGCTGCCGGTCTGCCGAATGTCCTCGCCGCGGACGAGGCGCACCAGAAGGTAGCCGAAGGGAATCGATCCGGAGAGATAGCTGAGTGCGGCGGTGAAAAGATAAGGCGTCACGGGTTGTGGGGCCCGGCGGGCGGCGGATCGTCTTCCCGCAGAGCGAAACGTTCAAGCTTGGTGTAGCGCGCTCCGGATCGCGAGAGCTGACTTTGATACAGAAAGAACTCGCGGGCCGTCATGGTACCAAAGTCCGGTGCCGGCATCGCGGCCAATTTTTGCTGAAGGTGCTGGAAGGCCTGGTTCGGGGCGTCGTTCTTGTCCTGCGGCGCGCCTGAGCCACCCCGACGGCGAGCGAGCGTCAGGTGCGGACTGAAGGCGCGGTCCTCTTTTGGGATGCCGAGCGAGGCGCCGGTGTCTTCGACAGTGGTGGCGAGATTCGCTAGTTGAGAGTCCGCTTCGATTCCGATCCAGAAGACCCTCGCGGCTTTGGGAGTGGGGAAGAACCCGTATCCGCGAAATGACAGCTCAAACGGAGTCGCTCGAATACGCGCCAGGGCATGCTTGATCTCTTCGACCGGCTCGGGCGGCTTTTCACCGATGAATTTGAGGGTTACGTGCAGAGATTCCGGGCGCACCCAGACGGCGTCGGGAGCGAAGTTCCGAACGCCGTCCAGGAATCTGGAAATGCGGGCGCGGATGGCGTCGTCGATTTCGAGAGCGATGAAGATTCTCAAATATGACCCCGACTTTTTTGCGGCCTTCGCAAAAAGCCTTTAGCCGCAGAGACCTCTGAGGTCTCGCGGAGGACGCGGAGAAAAGCGCAAGCCGCAAAGGTCGCGAAGAAAGACCGCAGAGGACGCGAGAGAGAACCTATCCAATCCTCACAGGTCTGTCAGACTTACTTCTGAGACTCGCGATCCTCGCTTTACCAACGACCACCGCTCACGACCGATAGCAGCGACTAGCGACTGACGACTGCTTTTCACATCAGCTTGCGGCGCACCATGTCGAGTGCCTGCTGAGATGCGAACCAGCGGACGCGTTTACGGTCGCCGGGGAAGTTTTTCTCGACCACCTCGGTCCCGTGCTCACTGGCGAGTGCGTTGTAGACCAGGCCTACGGGTTTTTCGGGTGTACCGCCAGTCGGTCCAGCGACTCCCGTAATGCCAACTCCAAATGTGGAGCGGCAGCGCTCACGAATGCCTTCCGCCATCGCGGCCGCGACTTCGCGGCTCACTGCTCCGTGTTTTGCGATCAGCGTGGCAGGGACCCCGGAAAACCCTGTTTTCAATTCGTTGGAATAGACAACAGCACCGCCCAAAAAATAGCGCGAGCTGCCACTGACGGAGGTAATGCGTTCGCCCAGCAGACCTCCGGTGCAAGACTCCGCCACCGCCAGCGTGGCGTCGCGCATCTGCAGATAGTAGCCCACGATTTGTTCGAGCGATTCGCCTTTGCTCGAATAGACGGCGTCGTCGAGTTCGTCTTCGATTTTTCCGGCCAACTCATCGATTCGCGCCTGCGCGGCTTCCCTCGAGTCAGCGCGGGTGAGCAGGTTGAACTGGATATCTCCAGCGCCGGCAAGGATCGTAGTCTGGATATCGGGGTAGCGCTTGTAGATGGGGGCGACGCGGGCGTCGACCGCTGACTCTCCCAGCATGGCGACTTTCAAGACCCGGGTTGCAATGAACGCCGTGGGCAGCTTGGCACGCAGGCGCTCGAAGCACTGCTCGTCAAATAGAGCCTTGAGCTCAAAGGGCGGTCCGGGCAGCAAGATGATAATCCGCTCGCGCTCATCGTACATCCCGCTGAGCCACTGGCCGGGAGCCGTGCCATTCGGGTTGGGAAGAACCACGGCGCCGGTGATGACGTCGGCCTGTTTGTAGTTGTTGGGCGTCATCTTGTAGCCGCGGGATGCGAAGCGCTGTTCGATGTGGGTGACAATCTCGGGGTCGCGGTCAAGCTCGAGGCCAAGCGCTTCGGCCACGGCTTCTCGGGTCAGGTCATCTTCGGTGGGGCCCAGGCCGCCCATGAAAATGACGATGTCGGAGCGAAACAGCGCGTGTTGAGCAACCGAGACCAGACGTTCCTGACTGTCACCGACGATCGTCTTGATGACGACTTCGACGCCCAGCTCATTCAATCGCTCCGTCAGGTAAAGGGAATTGGTGTCTTTCCGGAACGGCGTGAGGAGCTCCGAACCGATGGCGATGATCTCGGCGTTCACGGGTAGAAGTCTAACTGATCGCGGGCGGACGCAAGCAGAACTCGAAGGGGCTAGGGGATGGTCTCGTTTACCTTCGCGTGATGCAGTTGCCGCCCTAGGCCTTCCACCCCCAGGCCGATGAGCGCATAGGTGCCTGCGTTGGCAACGAAAGTAAGGTAGAAAGAAACGCCGAAGTGAAAGTAAAACCCAGCGAGCACGATCGGGCAACTGAGACGCGCAATGCTCCAGACGAGCGGTGCCGACGTAATCGGAGTCGGGGCCGTTAGGGTGATGTACAGCCACCAGCCAACCGCGATCAGCAGGCCCGCCAAGGCCCACAGCGCAATTCGGATCCTCACGTTGCTCCTCGCGCGGCTACATTCATGTTACTCCGGCAACAGGGGCAGACCCTGAATATTCCACGAGAGATGATGGACTGCACCCGTGGTGGCCAGAACGGCGGAACGTCCGGGCGCGAATGCCAGGCCCACCAAGCCGTGCCCGGAGACTTCGAGAGAGGCCTTGCTGTCAGGGGTGATCTTGACAATGCCACGCTTGCCGCCGAGCGAAGCAGCGACGTAGAGGTTGCCTTGGACATCGAAGGCCAGGCCCTGGGGCCGTCCGAGTCCGCGGAAGAAATTCTTGACGGTGCCGTGGTTGTCGATGCGGAATACGGCGTCGAAACTGGAGGTGGTCGGTCCGGTGACGAACAGATCGCCGCTCGGACTGAAGGCCAGGTGGTACGCCGAGACGCTGGGCTCGAGCGTGGCGAAAACGAAGATCTGGCGGTCGCGAGCAATTTTGAAGATGGTCCCGCTACGGTCGCCGACGTAGAGGTTCTGCTCGCGGTCAAAGGCGATGCCCGTCGCGACACCCATGCCTTCGGCATAGGAAGACATGGTCCCGTTCTGCGCGACCCGGTAGACGGTTCCGTCGTGACGCGACGAGACGTACAGCTGGCCCTCGCGATCGATGGCGATCGAGGTGGCGTTCATCATGTCGGAAAGGAACGGCTTCATCGTGTAGTTGGTGTCGATTTTGAACAGGGAGACCGGGACCTGCTGGCCGCGCGAGCCCGAAAACGTGACGTAGATGTTGCCTTCGGCGTCGATGGCCGGATTGGTGACGGGGTGCAGGTTGTCGGCGATGGGAACCGCGACTTTGACCATTTGCGCGTTGCTGACGTGACCATTGGTGGCGACCACGACCGGACCAGAGGTGGCTCCGTCGGGAACACGCGCGACCACGAACTCGTCGGAGCTGATGACGACAGCGCCTTCCACGTCGCCGAATTGCACGCGCGGGCGCTTCAGTTCCGCGGGGCGCAAACTACTGCCATTGATGCGGATCTCACCGCCGGGCAATGCGGAGGCAGGAGACACACTTTCGATGTGCGGCTTCCCGTTCACGTTCTTCTTGCCCAGCAGACGGTTCGAGATCCCCATGTACCCAGCTTCCTCAACGCGGGTTAGATGCCGGCTAGTGGCCAAGGAGGCCGAAATGCAGAAGAAGCTGCAAGACGGCCAGAGCGTAGAGTCCGGCCGCAACATCGTCGACCACAACCCCAGTCCCTTCCGGCAGGCGTTCCAGTTGCCGGACGGGGTATGGCTTCACGATATCGAAAGCACGAAAAAGTATAAAGCCCGCCAGAAAAGATTTCCAAACCAGCGGAGCGCCGATGAGCGCAATCAGCTGGCCGGCGGTTTCATCGATGACCACAAATTGCGGGTCTTTCAGGCCAGAGCTGCGGGCGACCCGCGTGGCTGCCGGGATACCGACGGCCACCGCAAGGACGGCCAAGCCGATGTTCACTGGGACCACCCAGGAGCCGGGCAGCCAGCGCGACACGAGGACCCAGACAATCAGAGTTGCCAGCGAGCCCCAGGTTCCCGGGCCCGGTTTTAGTCGTCCGACTCCGAAAAACGTAGCCACAAGCGTGGCCCAGAGGGGCGCTCGCGGACGAGTGGTCACCAATTCGGGGCCGGAACTCGGCGCAGGCATGCTGGACTCGCTGGAGTTATTCATCATCCGAATGGCCGGGGTCGGGAGATGGATCGAGTTCTTGATCGGAATCGGGCAGCGGAGAAGGGATGACGTAGTCTCCTCGGGCCCACTTACCCAGATCGATCGTACGGCACCGCTCGCCGCAAAAGGGGAATTCGGGGTCAGAACTTTTCACCGGATTCTTGCAGATGGGGCAACGCAACTTGAGAGTACGCTTCGCCATAACCAGCGCAATGCATGTCTTTATCTAGAGAATTCTCGCCACCAGGTCGTAGTCGTGCGCCTCGCTGATCTCGCAACGGTAGAACTGGCCCGCCAGGGGTGGTTCGCCTTCGGGGAATTCGTTCACGAAGACTTTGCCGTCAATCTCAGGAGCGTGCATCGCGGTGCGCCCCTCGAGCAGCAAGTCGGTTTCGTCCGAAGTCCCTTCAAGAAGAAGATCGAACCTCTCTCCGATCAGTGCCTTCTTTTTTCTCTTGCTGATCTGCCGCTGGATCTGCATGAGGCGCTTGCGGCGGCGTTCGATCTCGCGGGCGGGTAGTTTCTGCTCGAGCGAATAGGCGCCGGCACCGTCCTGGTCGGAATATCCGAAGGAGCCCATCCAGTCAAATTGCGCTTCGCGGACAAAATCGCAAAGCTCGTCGAACTCTTTTTCGGTTTCGCCGGGGAAGCCGACGATGAACGACGTTCGCAGCGTAACTCCGGGAATCGTGCGGCGCATTTTCTCTATGGTGCGCAGGAAAATGTCTGCGCCGCCTCCGCGTTTCATGCGCTTGAGCACGGTGGCCGAGGCGTGCTGAAGGGGGACGTCTACGTAGGAGCAGATTTTGTCGTGCGCGGCGATGGTTTCGAGCAGACGAGTCGTGATCTTGTTCGGATAGGCGTACAGGAAACGGACCCAGCGCAGGTCTTCGACCTTCGCAAGCTTCTCGAGCAGCAGCGCCAGCCCGTCTTTCAGCTCGAAATCTTCGCCATAGCAGGTAGTGTCCTGCCCGATGAGGGTGATTTCGCGGACGCCGGAGCGCGCCAGGCGCTCCACCTCTGCCACCACCGATTCGAACCGGCGCGAACGGAATTTCCCGCGCAGCTGGGGAATGATGCAGAAGGTGCAAGGATGGTCGCAGCCCTCGGCAATCTTGACGTAGGCCGTGTGCCGGGGCGTCGCCAGCACGCGGGGCGTGGTCTCGTCGTAAAGGTAGTTGGGCAGGTCAGCCATGGCGCCGTCCCAGCCATCACGGGCGAAACGGCCTTGGGCTTCGCGAGCGTCTCCTTCTGGGCGCGAGGAAAGAATCCGGAAGGGTGAACTCTGGTCGGCCGCCCCACCGACCCCGGCGGCGGAAAGAATGTTCTCCAACTCTCCGGTTCCGACGACCGCGTCTACTTCCGGAATATTTTTCTGGATCTCGCTCCGGAAGCGCTCCACCAGGCAGCCTGCGACGATCAACTTCTGAGCCCGCCCGGCGCCTTTGTGGCGGGCCATCTCGAGGATGGTGTTCACCGACTCCTGCTGGGCGCTGTCGATGAAAGAGCAGGTATTCACCACGATGACGTCGGCGTCCTCAGGGCGTGCAGTCAGCTGGGCTCCGGCCTGCGCCAGGAGGCCCATCATGACCTCGCTGTCCACCAGGTTCTTGGGGCAACCCAGGCTGACGAAGCCAACCTTTTTGGGCGGGGAGGCTTCTGGGGAGGCAGTATTTTCGCGGTCGAGCAGCGCTATGCTTGTTGGCTGATCCGGCATGCAATCCTGTTATTTTAGCACTTGCGGCGACGCTGACCCGGCGCGGGTCGGGCACGCGCCATCCCGGACCAACGAAGACAGCAGAGTTTGATGAGAAACGGCGAACAACCGGTTACCCTGTTCGGTAGATTTCACCCACAAGCCGTAGATTTTGCAGGAATGATGTGCCTTCAAACGGGCTTTGATCGCAGCCCGGGTGGCAGTAACCGATGCTGGCGGCAAGTGCTCTCGCTCAGAAGAACGAACTGACGGGTAGGATCGGACGGACCTTCATCAGCGATCAAGGCGTAAACAATGTCAGCCTCAATACGTTCCCAGATGGGGATTGGCTTGATGTGAAGCTCTGGCGTTCGCTCAAGCTGCGCGGCGAAGTGCGGGATTTCTGGTCGGGCACGCCCCATGCTGGCGTGGATACCGGCAAGAGCCGGCAGCACAACATCGACGCTGGCGGTGGCGTTGTCTGGCAATTCGGAAAACGTTGAAGCCGATTCAACGCCGCTCCGCGGTCGTAATTTCCTCGTAGATTTCAGGCAGGCGCCGGGCCTCATCTGACGACCCCCCAAACCGAGCCGCTTCATAAGCACGCGTAAACTGCTCGACGCGCGCCCGCATAGCTGGATCCTCGATGCGAGTCAGAAACTCGCTGGGTGTTTGCACGGCGGTCTTCTTCCAGCCGCGACGGGCCAGCCAGCGAATCATGCGCTGATACCACAAGGCCGCTGCCAGACTGGGTGCTTCCTCGGGGTGCGCTTTCAGCCGACGCTCCCGCAGCCAGCGCAACCAGCCGCGAGCATTCGATGCCAGGAGCAATAGAGCGCCCAGCAGGATACCCGCCGCACTCCAACCACGGGGAGACTGGACCATCATCTGTTGCGTGTGCCGCGCCTTTTCGAGCATCTCGGCATAGCGGTGTTGGCTCCAGTCCCTCATCTGGTCGATCAGGGAGCGGCTGCCTCGTATCGTTTCTTCGCCCAGCGCTCGCTGGTGATTGGCGTCGTAGTCGACAACCCACTCGCGCCAGAAAGACGCCGCCGCATCCAGGTAGAGCATGGCGCGGCCCCAGCCGGTCGTGTCGGCGAGGGGACTTGCTGGTGTGGGATCAAAGCTCACCCAACCGTGGCCCGGAAAGTACGCTTCTACCCAGGAATGGGCGCTGCTGGCGCGAATCACGTATTTTTCGGTGAGGTCGTTGAACTCGCTGGTGCGGAAGCCGTTCACCACGCGCGACGGGATGCGCAACGTGCGCAGCATGATGGCCATGGATGACGCGAAATACTCGCAATGACCTTGCTTGCGAACGAAAAGAAAGTCGGCCAGCGGATCTTGCGCCAGGGTGCGGGGCATGTCGAGCGTGTAGCCAAAACTCGTCATCAGGTAGCGCTCGAGAGCGGCGGCCTTGTCGTAGTCGTTGGCCGCTGAAGCGGTGATCTGTTGCGCCAGGCGGGGGATGCGGGGATCGAGCGCCGGCAGTTGCAGGTAGTTCAGCTGGATTTCCGCGGGGGCAGGCGGGGAGGCCGCGCGGAGTTGATCCGGCTGAGGCTCTGAGATATCGGAATCGGCCGCATACACGCTGGGCGGATGCTCGAGGTCGAGATCATAGACGGCGCCCGCACGATCGGTTGCGACCAGGCGGTATTCGCCACGCAAGGAGCGCGGCCACGCCGCCAGAAAGAAGACGTTTGTCCCGATCGGTTCCATGAGGACGCGATAGTGAATCGGCCGGGCGGTCTTGAGAGGGGCACCGCCGAGCGATTGGGGCAGAGAGAACTGTCCGTCACCCGAGCGCGAGAGGACAATCTGCTCTGAGGTATTGGACCAGACTCTCCCGTCGAACACACCCAGCGCAACACCGCGCCACTTTAGATCGTGGGAACCGCGGGTGTCGCCTGCGATCTCTACGTGCATGACCACCGCATTGGATTGTTGAATCTGGCCGATGCGGCCGAGCCGGACCCGGTCGCTGAACCCGACCGACATTTCGTTGCCGCTGGCAAAAGTGCCAAGATAGCTGGCTGAGGTGCGCGGCAAGAGGAAGAAAATGGCAAAAGCGCCAATGAGAATGAGCACCACCAACACCGGCGATGCGCCCGCCAGGAAGAACGCCATCCGGCGATAGGTGCGGGGGTCGGTCGATTCGCGTGCGGGAATCGCCGCGGTGAGCGCGGAACGCCGCATCTCCATGAGCACGAATGTGGCGACCGCCATCAACATGAATCCGGCGAAGGCGAACAGGAAAACGCTGTCGACCGTCAGCACGGCCGAGGCCAGCACCATCAGGAACGCGAGGACGGCCAGCATGTAAAGATCGCGTTCCTTCTGGACGGAAAACATCCGAATGACCATGCCGAACAACACCAGGTGAACGGTCGCCGTCAGAAAGCTGCCCGACAGCACGGTGTAGTCGAGCAAATAGAATGCGGCATAGGCGAGCGTGAGGAAATTCGTCCAGCGGGTCGGGATGTGAGCGTCGCTGCGTTTGTTGAGAAGATAGCCGCGCACGAACAGAGCCATAGCGACGAGCGCGACCGTCGGAGCATCCACTGCTCCGGTGCTAGCGAGGGTGCCGAAACCCGTCAAGACGAGCAGATAGAGCGAGACCTGAAAGTAGCGCTCGATCGCCACCGACAAGGGGATGTTTCCGGACGGTCCTGGACCCAGGGCAGACATGGATCCCTCCATTCTTCGCTACTTGGGCGAGGAAGGGAAGGGTACGTTGGTTTGAGAAGCCGATGATAAACTACTGGGGGTCAGGTATCGGTCCCACGCGACGTACTCCCGCCAACCCCGCCAGGTCCGGAAGGAAGCAACGGTAACGGGCTCTTACGTGTGCAGTGGGTCGCCGGTGCCTGGCTTTTTTGTTTGTGGAAGGAGTGGGTCAAGAGGCTGAAAGCCATATCATAAAATGGCCCTCCAGCGGGGTTGGGATAAGGACCCGGGCATGACATTGATCAGCTTTGCTAGGCTGGGGTGACTTATAGTCCGGGTTTCAAGTCGACCTCTTCCAATCCTCGGTTCTCTGGCCGCATGGCTTGCAAATAACCGCAGCTCTGAGGCAGCAAATGGAATACGTGATTGGCTTGTTCCTGTCTTTGGCGGTGGCTGGCTTGGCCATCATGATCGGCCTTGACCGCGAGCCCGCGTTCTATCCTACCGTGCTCATCGTGGTCGCATCATATTACGTATTGTTTGCCCTGATGGGGGCTTCCGGGCGGGCACTCGCGATTGAGATCGTCGTCGCCAGCGGGTTCTTGCTGGTTGCCATCATCGGCTACAAGAGAAATCTTTGGTTAGTAGCCATTGCGCTTGTGGGGCACGGAGGCTTCGATATTGTTCATCACTTACTCATTGAAAACCCCGGCGTACCGCACTGGTGGCCAGGTTTCTGTTTGGTGTTCGATGTGATTCTCGGCGGTTTATTGGCCGTGCGCCTGATGAAGCACAGGCTGGTCATTCGCTGACCGCCCCAACCACGCCTTCGCGTACAACATGGTAGAAGCCGAGCTTGTCGCGCGGCGGAAAATGTCACTGAGGAAACTGGAGATTAAAGGGCAATGCGGGAGGGTGCCCAGCGAAAGGGAGTGCGTAGACGGCATTTGCGACACCCCCGGCTAGAACGATATAGGCGAGAGCGAAACAAAACAGCGCACCAAAGCCAAGGCCATGCAACAAGCCATACTTCCAAGGCCGGTACGTCTGGTCGTCATACAGGAAACGTTCGTAGAAATACGTCAGCAAAGCCATGAATCCTACGCTGTAAAGTACGCAAAGACCCAGGAGAATAAGCGCAAACACACACGCCTGACGGTAGAGGCTGAGCCGGGAACTGGGCACAAAAACCAACGACGCAGAGGCAAGAGTCACCATGACCTCGGCTACGTTCATATAGCGCTGGTGGCGATGCTCAAAGGGCACGGGGTTGCCGTGCGAGTCGGGTGGAGTGAACGTCGCGGGATCACCGTGCCGTACTTTGATGGCATCCCTTCTGACACGCCACCAAACCAGGGCGAAAACTCCCAAGCCAGTTACCAGCGCGAGTGTGACCGTTTTCATTCCCCCCATGCTGTACCGTTCACTTCGCCGTTGTATTTGGCTGCTCGGACTGGCCTTGGCCCATGCCGTCGCAATTACTGTCGAAAAAATTGCCAATCACCAATCACAGCGAGGGACCGGCCTTTAACACTGGATGACCGAACTGCCTCCGCCAAGCGCGCGCGTGTATACTCCGAGCGCACGAATGAAGATTCGCGCCGCTAATATCCCTATGGGTCTGCCTGAGCCCGAGAGTCGAGGCTACGACGATTTGTACCGCGAGTTTGATTCCCCCCTCATGCAACGGCTCAGGCGGGAAGCCTACGGCAGAGACATCGGCCAACACTCCTGGGTTACCGCCGAGGAACTTGAAGAGGACATTGCTCGCCTTCAGTTGTCGCGCGCTAGCCGCCTTGCCGATCTTGGTTGCGGGCCGTGCGGCCCGTTGACGTTTGTTACCAGACAGGTGCGTTGTCAGAGTACCGGTATGGACCTGAGTGCGAACGCGATCGCTGCCGGCCAAGCGCGTGCTGCTGCCATGGGGATCGCTGAACTGATGACGCTCATTGTGACGGACCTGAACCAGCCGATTCAGTTCGACAATGGTGCGTTTGATGCCCTGTTATCACTGGATGTGGTGCTTCACCTTCGTGACCGCGCAGAGGTTTTTCGGGAAGTGGCACGCGTGCTGGTGCCGGGAGGAAGGTTCCTGTTTACCGATGCGGGAGTCGTTACCGGCTCGGTTTCCGATGAAGAGATCCAACGCAGGGCTATCCATGGACACACTCAATTCGCTCCACTTGGGTTCAATGAAACGATGCTCGAACGCGCCGGGCTGCGACTCCTCGATCGCATCGACCGAACTGCGAGTGTGTTGAAGAACGCGATGGGACGACGGGCGGCAAGGGTCGCTTATCGGCTCGAACTCGAACCACTCGAAGGCCAGGCTCGGTTTGAGCGCGAGCAACAACACCTGGAGACTGTGATCGGGCTCTCGCAAAGAGGAGCGCTCGCCAGAATGATGTATCTAGCCGAGGCTCGTGCGTAGCCGCTGACCATGACTCTGACAACGGACTTGCCCGAAGTCGGCCATCGAGCGCGGCGGCGAGTTGCCTGCCGGCTGCTTCCTTTCGTTTTCCTGATCTACATCGTGAACTATATCGACCGGGTCAACGTTTCTTTTGCCAACCTCAGAATGAGCGCTGACCTGGGTTTCAGTGACCGCGTTTTCGGTCTCGGCGTGGGCGTGTTCTACGTCAGTTACGTCCTGTTTGAGATCCCGGGGGCGATCATTGTCGAACGCTGGAGCGCAAGGAAATGGATTGCACGAATCATGATCTCGTGGGGGATGGTTACGATCCTGACGGGTTTTGTGCGCACCATGGGACAGTTCTACACCGCCCGCTTCTTCCTGGGCGTCGCAGAAGCCAGTTTCTTCCCGGGGATGATCGTCTATTTGACCCACTGGTTCCGCCTGCGCGAGCGCAGCCGGGCCATTGCTTGCCTATATACAGCGGTTCCCACGGCCTCTTTGATTGGGTCTCCCCTGGCGGGTTGGCTCCTGGGAGTGCACTGGCCATGGCTTGCGGGATGGCGCTGGCTCTTCATTTTGGAGGGGATTCCCGCCATCGTCCTCGGGATCATCACTGTCTTCTACCTGACGGACTGGCCGGCGCAAGCGCGCTGGCTTCCTGCCGAGGAACGGGACTGGCTGGTCAACGAACTGCAAACCGAGCTACGAGAAAAAAAGAGAATTCGAGACTACACCATCCGCGAAGCGTTCTGCGACCGGAGAACCCTATGGTTGATTGCTGCATGGTTCCTGGCGCTCACGGGAGTTCTCGGGAACCTCTATTGGCTGCCTACCTTCGTGAAGCGCCTTGCGGGGTTGAATGATCGTGCAGTCACTTCCTGGCTGCTATTTCCTGCTCTGGTCGGGATGGCTGGAATCCTGATCAATGGCTGGCATTCCGACAAGACTGGCGAGCGACGCTGGCACACCGCGGGTCCACTCCTGGCCGCGGGGTTGATGTACCTGCTCTTGATCTTCGCCCGCCATGACGTACCGTTAGCGATCCTCTGGTTGCTCTTAGGCAGCGGGATCTTCTACGCGTTCTATCCCGCTTTCTGGTCGGTACCAACGATGATGCTAAGCGAATCGGCGGCCGCCGCAACCTTTGGGCTCATCAATTCCGCCGGGCAACTCGGTGGATTTGCTGGACCGTACGTGATCGGATTTCTCAACGATCGGACGCACTCGCTCAGGGCGAGTTTCGGATTCATCGCGCTGGCCTATCTTTCCGCAGGTGTCGCGGTTCTTAAGTTGAGACTCCATGATCCTCTACAACCATCGCAGTGATCGAACCCGCTCCGACCCTAGCCCACGGAAGCTCAGCGTGGGCGCGCTGAAGTTCGCCAGGTTGGGGAACTGGCAGCGCCGCCCATCACCATGTGGTGGCTGCCCCCGGCGCAATCGGTGCCGGTGCTGCTGGGAAGCTAAGTGCGGCCGAATGAGAAGGGCATTTGCAACCATGACCGTACTTGTCCGGGGGTAACTTATTCGACAGCGGCGCCCAAGAGGGGACGCTTCCATTCCTCGATCCCAACCGACGTGCGACATAGGGTTGGACATGGCGGGCGGCCGTGCCGCACAATGAACGGTTCTTATTTCCTGACTGGAGACCTGGAGAGTGACGAAGCCTGTGCGCGTGAAGATCAGCGCCCTCGGTACCTATGTTCCGCCCCGCGTTCTGAGCAATGCCGATCTGGAAAAGATGGTCGAAACCTCTAATGACTGGATTCTCGAGCGCACGGGAATTCGTGAACGTCACTTAGTCGACAAGGGCGTCGCGACCAGCGACCTAGCGGTCGAAGCGGCGAAGAAAGCGCTGGCCGAGCGAGGTCTCGAACCCTCCGACCTGGAAGCGATCTACGTGGCCACGGTTACCCCGGATATGTTTTTTCCATCGACCGCTTGCCTGGTACAGCACAAGCTCAGGGCGAAAGGGGTTTGGGGGTGCGACCTTTCCGCTGCCTGTTCTGCCTTTCTCTATGCCCTGCAAAATGGAGCGCAGTTCATCGCCACCGGCGTCCATAAGAAGGTCATGGTGATCGGCTCCGATGTGATGTCGTCGATCATCGACTACACCGACCGCGCGACGTGTGTCATCTTCGGCGACGGGGCGGGCGCAGTGATCCTCGAACCGGCCGACGAAGACGGGCTCGGATTGATTGACTTTATGCACGAGGTGGATGGTTCGGGAGCGGGCTCCCTGTACATGCCCGGCGGGGGTAGCCTGAATCCCTCCAGTCACGAGACGGTCGACAAGAAGATGCACTACGTGCATCAGGATGGGCAGGCCGTCTTCAAGTTTGCGGTGCGCAAGCAGACGGAGTTGTGCGAAAAGTTGTTGGAGCGCAACGGCCTCAGGGGCACCGACATCGACGCCTTCATTCCGCATCAGGCCAACCGCCGTATCATCATGGCCACGGCCGACCGTCTTGGCCTGCGCCCGGAGAACGTCATCGTCAACATCGATCGTTTCGGAAATACGACGGCCGGGACGATACCGCTGGCCATGGACAGTGCCCGCCAGGAAGGGAAGTTGAAGAAGGGAAGCCTGGTACTGCTGGCCTCGGTGGGAGCAGGCTTCACCGTTGGCGCCACGTTGCTGCGCTGGGCTTACTAGCGGACCAATCTTTTCGAAATCGATGGACCTCGCCGGGCACGCCCTCGGCGTCCATGGGGAATCGTGCCTCGATTCCTGGCAAGCTCGCCCCACTTTTTGCGCGCTGGGAAGCTGGACTTGGTGATTGCGGATCCAAGCGGGGCTTGCGGGGCCTCCCGCTGCAGGGTGGGAGGTGCCGGTGGGGTGGGCGGCGGGGAAGACCTGGAGCTCGATCCGGACCGGCCGATCCCCCTGATCCTGATGGACAGTCCGAGTTGCTGGCACGATGAAATGCTGGACTCCTGCACCGGCCCGCGTGGGAATGGCGAGTCGCCTTCAAGAGCGCGAGCCTTCATGCCGTGCTTACGGCCACGCAGTCGGGTTTTGGTATGGCTGCGCTAGCGGTGCCGCAGATTCGGAAATTCAAGCTGAGCCCGGTGCTGAGGGCGGAGTTGCCGACTCCACCGTCAATTTGGTTGGGCGTATTCCGAAGGGCCGCTTGGCCTAGCAGCGCGCGGACCCGGTTGGAGGTCGCGGTCGAAGCGCTGAACATGATCGACGACTCGGAAGACTCGGTCCGATCCGTCCCGTGGATTTGCCGGGCGGTTCGCTAAGCTTTTGAGGCAGACCCGCTTTTATGGTTTCGTCATCTTCTCCGGGCGCACTAGCTGATCGAACTCTTCGCCACTCAGATAGCCGAGCTTGAGCGCGGCTTCTCGCAAGCTGGTGTGCTCGACGTGCGCGGTGTGAGCGATCTTCGCCGCTTTGTCGTATCCGACCTTCGGCCCCAGGGCGGTTACCAGCATCAGCGAGTTCTTCACATACCCGTCCACCTTGGCGAGATCGACCTCGATTCCTTTGATCATGTACTCGACATAGCCGTGACAGGCGTCGGTAATGAGCGTGACCGAGTGCAGGAAATTGTAGATGATCACTGGCTTGAAGACGTTCAGTTGGAAGTTTCCCTGCGAACCGGCAAATCCCACCGCGGCGGTGGCGCCGTGAACCTGCACACACACCATCGTCATGGCTTCACTCTGCGTGGGGTTCACCTTGCCCGGCATGATGGAAGATCCCGGTTCATTTTCGGGGATGGAAAGTTCTCCTAGCCCGCAGCGGGGTCCGGAAGCCAGCCAGCGGATGTCGTTGGAGATCTTCATCAGCGACGCCGCCAGGGTTTCAAGCGCTCCCTGGGCAAAGACGATCTCATCGTGCGCGGATAGAGCGGCGAACTTGTTGGGATGAGAACGGAAGGGGAGTGCGGTGAGTTCGGCGATCTTCTTCGCAGCGCGCTCGGCGAATTCAGGATGCGCGTTGAGGCCGGTACCCACGGCGGTTCCCCCGATGGCGAGGTCATAGAGTCCGCCCAGCACCACTTCCAGGCGCTTGATGTCGCGTTCGAGCAGGCTGGCCCATCCCCCGAACTCCTGCCCCACGGTGAGCGGCACCGCGTCTTGGAGATGCGTACGGCCAATCTTCACGACGTCGTTGAAGCGCCTGGCCTTGGCTGCGATCGCGTCATGCACGCTTCGGATGGCAGGAATCAGCGCGTTCTTGACCCGTTCTGCCGCCGCAATATGCATTGCCGTCGGGAACGTGTCGTTCGAGGACTGCGACATGTTCACGTCGTCGTTGGGATGAATCGGTTTCTTGGAACCCATCTCGCCGCCCGCGATTTCAATCGCTCGGTTAGAGATGACCTCGTTCACGTTCATGTTGGTCTGCGTGCCGCTTCCCGTCTGCCAGATGCGCAGAGGGAACTGGTCATTGAGCTTGCCGCTGATGACTTCGTCGGCGGCCTGCACGATCAGCTTGGCCTTGTCGGCGGAGAGTTTGCCCAGGTCCTGGTTGACCAGCGCGCAAGCCTTCTTCAGGATGCCGAAGGCGCGAATCAACTCGGGGGGCATGGTGTCGCGGCCTATGTTGAAGTGCAGGAGCGACCGCTGGGTCTGGGCGCCCCAATAGACGTTGGCCGGCACCTCGATCTTGCCCATGCTGTCGGATTCAATGCGCGTGGCCGCTGCCGGTTCCAGGGATGTTGCCATAGGACCTTCCTAATCAGGACTCAAGCTGCAAGGAACGGAAAAGCACGAGGAACTCAAAAGTATAACGCGGATGACCGTAGCGGTTGTGTGCTCGCACATACCTCTGTGACGAGGAAAAGCCGTCTCGCGGCCACATGGTAAAATCCTTGGTTCGGGCCGCTTCGGGGCCGTTCATGCACCCCGCCGCTGACTCCAGGAATCCACCTTGGCCACCACGGAATATATCCCTACGACACTACCGAGGAAGCAGACCGATTCCCGGCCGGAGAGCTGGACCGACGTGTTGGTCATTGGGGCTGGCCCCACCGGACTGGCGTGCGCGATCGAAACGCAGAAGATCGGCCGGAAAGCTGTGGTTCTAGACAAGGGCTGCCTGGTCAATTCGGTGTATCACTACCCGACGAATATGGTGTTTTTCACCACGCCGGAACTACTTGAGATCGGTGACATTCCGTTTGCGTGCGCCAGCCAGAAGCCCACACGCCAGGAGGCGCTCGAATATTACCGGCGCGTGGCCGAGTACTATCACTTGCACATTCACCAGTACCAGTGGGTCAAGACGGTGACCGGGCGGGATGGCGACTTCCGGGTCACCGCTACCGATCGCTCGGGCAAGATCCATGATTATCGCACCAAAAAGGTGATCCTCTCGACCGGATACTACGATCTTCCCAATACGCTCAACGTCCCGGGAGAGGATCTGCCCAAGGTGTTTCACTACTACAAGGAACCGCATCCGTATCACGACTGCGACGTGGTCGTGATTGGCGGAAAGAATTCTGCAGCCGAGGCTGCGCTGGATCTGTGGCGGCATGGGGCGCGAGTGACGCTGGTGCACCGCGATGACAAGATATCCCCGGGGGTGAAGTACTGGGTGCGTCCGGATCTCGAAAATCGCGTCAAGAACTCGGAGATCACCGCGTATTTCCGCAGTTCGGTGCGCGAGATTGGCGCTGATTTTGTGGTGCTGAACACTCCGACCGGACCTCTGCGTGTGGCCAACGACTTTGTGTTTGCCATGGTCGGCTACCATCCCGACTACGATTTTCTGCGCAGCGTCGGGCTGGAGCTTTCCGACTTGCAGAATCGTCCCGTGTGTGACCCGGAAACGCTCGAGAGCAACGTGCCGGGGATCTACGTCGCCGGTGTGATCGTGGCGGGGTCGCGCACTAGCGAAATCTTCATCGAGAACGGCCGCTTCCACGGCAAGCAGATCGCCGCTCACCTGAGCCATAAACTCGACTCCGGCGCTCAGGCGGCGGAACTATCCTAGTCGTCGAACTTCGGAAAGCACATTCTGCGCACACTGGTGGTGGTGCCGTAATGCAGCCAGAAAGCTTTTGACCGCAAAGGCGTAAGGGTCAGAAAGCACGCAAAGCACGCGAAGAAAAGGCCGCCAGGCGCGGGGTGGCCGACGGGAAAACAGATTCCTCCCGCCTCCGCTACGCTCGGCGTCGGAATGACAACCAGAGGTTAGGCGCGAACAAGAGGAAACCCTCACTTTACGTGAGTTCCACCGCGTCTTCGCCGAGTTGGTGATTGATCAATCTTGCCATGAGGGGCTGCAGCTTCTCCCCGGTCTTCGCCAGCACAAAATCCTGATCCGACTCCGACCAGTCCAGTTTGAAGCTGGTGGTCAGGGCCGAGATCCATATCTGGCGTACGGGCGCGTTGGGGGATACGACGAACCGGGCGCCATCCTCGAAGCTGATGTGGAGCGCGCCGGATTGATCCTCCACCTCGAAGTCGGCCGAGTCCTCGGCCGCGTAGAGGCCTTTCTTCAGAGCGGCGAAGGCTGCGTCGGAGTGGTTGCGGAATGCCTGCTCGTCGAGCATGCAGGGAATTATACGTGTGCCACGGGCATTCTTTTTTGTTCCGGTTGGTGTCCCGCGCCTGCACCAGGCTCTGTCCTGAAATCGAAACAGCAATCCGAAGGCGAATGACACGCGCGATTGCGCTGCTATATTCGCGGCCTTCGCCGAACTTGTGGTACGGCCATGGGAATCGAGCTTGGGAGATTGTGAAATCCAAATTTGCAGGGAGGTTCCAACATGACCATAAGCCGCCGCTTGATAGCGCTGCTCGCCATAGCGATGGTGAGCGTGAATGTACCGGCATACGGATGGAACGGGCTGGGGCACATGACCGTTGCCTATGCGGCCTATCAACAGCTAACCACCAGGACGAAGAATCGGGTGAGTGTGCTGCTGCGAAAGCATCCTGACTACGGAAAATGGGTCACACAGGTTCCTGCGGGAACCCCGGCAAAATTCAAACGCATGATGGTGTTCATGATCGCCGCCACCTGGCCCGACCAGATCAAGCGCGAGGCGGGCTACACCGAAGACGGCACCGCTAAGGGGAATCGCCCGGACGGCCCACCCTCTTCGCAAAACACGGGCTACAGCGACCACCTTCGCCATCGTTACTGGCATTTCGTGGACACGCCGTTCACGCAGGATGGCACCGCCCTACCGGCCATCCCGGTCCCGAATGCCGAGGAGCGGATCGGAATTTTTCGCGGCGTGCTGGCGTCCACGGAGCCTGATCTGCTGAAGTCCTACGATTTGACGTGGCTGCTTCACCTGGTGGGCGATGTGCACCAACCGTTGCACAGCGCCACCCGTGTCAGCAGCAGCCAGCCCGACGGAGATGCCGGCGGCAACCTGGTCAACATCTGCAAACCCGGCTGCAGCAGTGAACTGCACGCATTCTGGGACGAAATTCTCGGGACCAGTTCGAACCCAAACTCCGCGGTCACGGTGGGGAAAAGCCTGCCCGCTCCCGATCCGACAAAGGCCGGCAAGTCCGACGCTGCGGACTGGGCGACGGAAAGCTTCGAAGCTGCCAAGAATGAAGTTTACGTCGCGCCCATTGGCGCCGGGGCTGGACCCTTCACCATCACCGCGGCCTATACCGACGCGGCTCGAACCCTGGCGAAGCAACGGGTTGCTCGGGCGGGTGCGCGCCTTGCCAACTTGCTAAACACGGAGTTGAAGTAGGGCAAAGAACGACTATTTCAACAGGTACTCCTTTACAAACATGACGGTCGCGTAGAACTGGAAATCCCGGTTTTTCTTTTTCCGGAACCCGTGCCCTTCATCTTTGCCCAGCAAGTACCACACCGGGGTTTTATTCTTCCGTACGGTGGCTGCCATCTGTTCGCTCTCGCTGGCCGGAACGCGCGGATCATTCTTACCCGCGATGACGAACAATGGCTTGCTAATACTCTGAGCCTTGTTAGCGGGCGCAATGCTCTCGAGATAGGCACGCATCTTGGGATCCCGTTCATCGCCATACTCCA
The DNA here is from genome assembly GCA_035567435.1 of Terriglobales bacterium. Taxonomy (GTDB): domain Bacteria; phylum Acidobacteriota; class Terriglobia; order Terriglobales; family Acidobacteriaceae; genus Gp1-AA133. The sequence goes on from DATMPS010000051.1 coordinate 74,209, forward strand.
CCCGCCGCAGGTCCTGACGGTAGCCGGACGTGTGCTCCAGGAAAGTCACCAGGTTCGAGGGGCCCACGATGTCCACCGAACAGCAGATGCGATCGTTGTAGTTCGTTGCCACCGCCAGAGTCATAAAGCCGCCGTAGCTGCCGCCGGTGATCAAGACCCGCTTTGCATCAAGGTCCGGTTGTTGCGCAATCCAGTCGAGCAGGGAATTGATGTCTTTGTAGGAGCCCTCGCGCAGCCTGCCGTTATCGAGCGCCACAAACGTCTTGCCGTAGCCCGTCGAACCACGCACGTTGGGGTAGATCATGGCGACGCCCAGTTCGCTCAGATAGTAGTTATCTCTCTCATTGAAATCGGGACGGAACTGACCTTCGGGTCCTCCGTGGATGTCGATGATCACTGGCCGTTTGCCCGAAAACTTTGCCGGGGGCCGGTAGAGGAAGCCTGAAATCGAACGACTATCCCAGGATTTCCAGTGGATGAGTTGCGGCTGGGCGAAGTTGGAGCCGTTCAGGCCACCGGTTTCGCTGTAGGTCCAGCGCTCGAGCCTTCCCGAGTCGACGTCGATGGAGTACACGTCGTAGGGCTGGCTGGCCGTGCTTAGACTGAATGCAAATTCGTGGCTGTTCTCGTGCCATCGGATGCCCCAAAGCACCCCGACCGGCAGTTTTGGGAGCGCAACTTCTCTCCGGGTGGCCGTGTCGAACGCGTGCAGCACGCTGATGCCGTCCTCGTTGGCTTCAAACGCGATCCGGTGGCCATCTTTGGAAAGGTCGAATTCGTCCACATCCCAATTCAACTCGGGCGTCAAAATGTCCGTCTTCTTGCTCGACAGATCCATCCAGACCAGCCGCTGGAATTCGGACCCCTGGTCGCTGGTCATGAAGACACCCTTGCCGTCCTTGGCGAACCTCGCATTGTTGTAGGCGACGGTGTCAGAGCCCGTTTTCGGCGTCAGCAACTCCTTCTTGCCCGAGGCGACATCAATCAACCAGACGTACGTCTCAGTGACGGAGACGCCATTGAGGACCAGCAGCTTCGTGCCATCCGGGGACCAGTCCGAAACCTCCCAGCCTCCCCCTTCGAGTTGCGCCACCATGTGTGCCCTGGGCGGATCGGAGGGGCTCACGGTCCAGATGTCCACATCGTTGCCGTTGCGGCGTGTGGAACCAAACGCAATGCGATCTCCCTGGTAGGACCACCGCGGAGCGGTATTGCGCGACTTCCCGTCTGTTAGCAGCGTAACGTCACCGGAGGCGAGGTCATAGCGGTAGAGCTGAAAAAACTCGCCTCCGCCCACATCTTTCAGGAAGATGAACGAATCGCCCTTCACCGGCTCGTATGCGATGCCGTTCGATACTCCATCCCCGAAGAACGTAAGCTGGGTCCGCGCGCCTCCCGGAAACTTTACCTGGTGCACCTGGGACGTGTCTGCGAATCGCGTCACCATCAGCATTTCGCGGCCGACTGGATGCCAGCTGGCAAACCCAGCCGATCGGAAATTGCTGTAACGCTCCACGGTCTCGGCCAGAGCAACCGGGATCTTAGGGACACCTTCCACCACGAGATTTTCATTCGGCACGATCTCGCCATCTTGGGCGGACGCCAATGAGCCGAACACAAAGAGGCAAGCCAGCACACGGATAGGTAATTTCATGAAAGCACTCCTTTGGTGGGACCGTGCAACGATATGGGCCGTGAAAGCGGAAAGCGAATCTTAGAGTGGTTCGTTCGCCGTAGTCAAACAAGGTGGAGTGCTCAGACTTTCAAAAGCAATGGACGTCGTGTTCAAAAAAAGAGCCCGGGAGACTGGCTCCCGGGCCGTGACGAGTGTTGAGACGAGGGTGAAGTCGCGAAAACTATTCTTCGTTGGCAAAGTGCCGGCGGGAAAGCCCAGCCAGGCAAACCAGGCCGCTGCCGAGCAACCCCAGCGATCGGGGTGCATTCCTGGACCGGCCGATGAATGCGGAAGTCAATAACATAAGGGACAGTAGGAATATGAAAGCTTTCGGGGCCCGTGAAAACATCCGGTCAGTTCCTCCGGCCTGGACTAATGCAAACACGATGCCTAAGGTCGCCGCCCTGCCGGCTTGGCTGATTGCGAGCTGAGAGCGCTTAACTCCTTCTGATTGAGTTGGTTTCGGGGAAGCTTGAGGGATTGACACAATCCGTCACGGGAAGGCGTGTGTGCAAAACATTGCACATCGTCCGGAGAAACTGCGCGCTCCATCGGAAAACGGACGGGTGTCCTGGCGGGGCAGTTCCCAGATTGTTTTTCGATCAGAGTTGATCGATCTTGGCCGCCATGATGAAGTCGCTCTCGCTGAGGCCATTGACCGCGTGCGTCCATAGGGTAATTTCGGCCTTGCCCCACGCCAGCAGGATGTCCGGATGATGGCCTTGTTCTTCGGCCAGCGCGCCGACGCGGTTTACGAAGTCGAGGGCCTTCTGAAAGTTGGGGAAGGTGAAGGTGCGGGTGATGTGGTGCTCGTCGACCACGTTCCAGTGGGGCAGCTGGTGGCTAAGAGCGTGAAGCTCAGGACCCTTGAGGGGCGGAGTGCCGCCGCGGCAGGGAACGCAGGTCTTGTTGGCGAGGGAGGACATGGGGACACCTCCTAAGTTGAAGCTGCAGCCTTCGTTCGCAGGTGGTTGAACAACGCGCTCCCTGCCTTGCAGCGCCCAAAAGCGCGATTCATTCTGCGGCGCTACGGCATGCCTGAAGGCATGCTCTGATGCAAACCTCCACTCCCGCTAGGTCTTCCTCACAGTAGTAAATGGACACAGAAAGAAAGACCCAACTTTAGAACGGAATGTCCTCGTCCGTGATCGGCGACCCGGCTGCCGCAGGCTCTGGTTCGGACGTACTTTGATCGAAGTGATTGGCCGCGGGGCGTGATCCGCCTTCGCCGCCGCCTCCACCTTCGCCGCGTCCGCCGAGCAGGACCATGGTTCCAGCGACGACTTCGGTCATGTACTTCTTCTGGTTGGTCTGCTTGTCTTCCCAGGAGCGGGTTTGGAGGCGGCCTTCGATGTAGACCTTGTTGCCTTTCTTCAGGTACTCACCGGCGATTTCGGCGAGACGTTGCCACAGCACGACGTTGTGCCACTCGGTCCGCTCCTGCCATTGGCCAGCTTTGTCCTTGTAGGATTCGTTCGTGGCCAAATTGAGCTTCGCGACGGCCGTGCCTTGGGGCGTGTACTTCACTTCCGGATCCTTGCCGAGATTCCCGATAAGAATGACTTTGTTGACGCTCTTTGCCATGAGTGCGGGCTCCTTCGGAGGGTCACTATAGCAGAAACGGGCAAGTGGAAAGTGTGGTATCTGGACAAGCGGGATGTGACGGGTTCACGCGAAATCCGGTGAAAGGTGATCACGCCGGAGCCGGGCTTTCACGGTATAATCCCCATGACATGGCTGCCGAAACCACTGTAAATAAAGCCGCCGGGATGGTTCCGGACGAACTCAAGTTTGAGCCCAAATCAACCGGGCTGCATACGCCTCGCAAGAAGAAGCCCAAAGAGCTGGCGGTGATTACGGAGTGCTGCACGGGTTGTGCAGGCTCGCCGGCCTGTGTCGAGTATTGCCCGGTTGCCGACTGCATGTTTTGGGTGCCGGACGAGGATCATCCGCCGTTCGGGCGGATCCAGGTGGATCCGATTTTGTGTATTGGCTGCAAGAAGTGCATCAGCAAGGGGCCCGATGGCTGCTTCCTGGATGGCTGCCCCTGGGACGCGATCGCGATGGTGGATACGGCCGAGGTTGAAAAGGAGGTGGGAGTGATGGCGATTTAGCTGTCAACTCTGTAGCCTTCAGGTTTCAGGAATGACGCGCGCCGCGGCGCGCGTTTTGTTTGGGCAGTGGAAATCCAGGCTGGGAGCTTTGCCGAGCCCGGTTTAGCTGGGGCCGCTGGCTCTCTGACGGATGGCCTTGTCGGTGAGGACGGCTTGCTGGCGGACGTGGTCGGCGACTTCAGGCAATTCTCGTTCATACGGGGTGATGGCGGGCAGGTCGTCGAACTGGCCGATCAGATAGAGAGCGCGCAAGGCTTCATATACCTGGTCGGAGCTGGGATCGACCGTGGCGATTTCCGCGCCCACCGAGACCGACTGGCCAGTCTGTGCGAAGAGGTTTCGAATGCGGCCGGAGATAGGAGAGCGGAGTTCGACAGTCTCTCCCCCGGTCTGCAGCTTGGCGATGAGTCCGCCCTGATGGATCGCGGTCCCGGGCCGGTCGGCGTCGACGATGCGCCCGGCACTCGGAGCGGTAATCTTCGCGCCCTGCAACAGAGCGACGATTTGCGGGCGACCCGAGGGATCTCCGAAGCGGACAAGGGACAGGGCGGCATTGCCACGCACGAGCGGTGAAGGGTCGCCCAGCATCTTCAACAGAGCTTCGTGGAATCCAGAGCCGGAAGTGTCCTGGCCCAGGACCCAGGCATCGGTGTTGCGGACTTCTTCGACGGAGTGAGTCGAGAGACGAACGAGATCGGGATACCAACGCGGGACCGATGCATCGTGACGCGACATGCGTTCGCCCATCTGGATGAGCGCATGCTGGATATGACGGGGATGCCGATCGTCCTCGAGGTATTCGGTGACCTGTTGGTCGGAAAGATGACGGCCAAACCAGGTGTTCCACCAGAACAGGAACGGCATGAGCACGAGCAACCAGCCCGTCGCGAAAAAGAGGATGCGGTTACGGGTGGACATGCCGGGGCGCTTGGCCGACGGCTCGGGCACGGTTTCTGCGGGAATCACTGGGTCTGCTGACACGTCGAAGGACTATACACTACTCGATGACATCGGCATCGAGCACCCTCTGCTGTTCGAGATAGTGTGAAACTGCGTACTGGGCCAATAGCGGCGTCTGTAGGCGGATGTCCGCGCCGATCCATTCGCCTTTCGCGTGTGGCTCGGTCGGAGGGTGCTTGCACGGGCCGCTGGACCCAAATTGCGGACCAAAAGAGGCGCTCTGGATCTGGTCGAATTGCTGGAGATTCGTCCATGCCTGGTTTCCCAGTGTGCCGGACACATCGATCTTGAGTCGGACCGTGGCCATCGAAAGGATTCTAACCGCGGAGCGAATGCGCGAACGCCGAAAAACCTGCAAGGCCGGTGGAATATTGAGGCGTCGCCGGGGTTGCGAACCAGTGGTAGAGCATGAAGTATACGAGCACTCCAGTAACGGACACGTAGAGCCAGAGCGGAAACGTCCAGCGGGCAATGGCGCGATGACGATCGAAGCGCTCGCGCAGGGCTCGGCTCAGCGTGATGATGACCATGGGGACGATCACGATCGCGAGCAGGACGTGCGAGATCAGGATGCTGAAGTAGACCGGGCGCGACCATCCGGTGCCCTGGAAGCGGACGGAGCCGACGTTGGCGTGGTAGTAGACATACGAAATGAGGAACAGCGTCGATGTGGCCATGGCGGTGAGCATGACCACACGATGGGCGGCGATGCGCTTCTGGCTGATCATCCAGCGACCGGTGAGCAGCAGGACAGTGCTGGCACCGTTCAGCGATGCGTTGATGACGGGGAAGATGGCGAATTGTTCGGGCACGGGCATGGTTGATGGGTTTCGCCGGATGGCTTCAGGCGGCCGGTTTAGTGGTTCTGCGGCTGACCATGAAGAAGGCCAGGCCGAACATGCAAAGCGAAAACAGGATCAGGGTCGCCAGCGACGACTGCAGTGTGAATTGAGTTGGGGCTTCGGGATACAACAGGTTTCGTAACGCTTCCACGCCGTAAGTCAGCGGGTTGATCCGCATCAGCATGCGGATCCAGCCCGAGGCGCCAGTCAAGGGGAACAGGGAACCCGACAACAGCCATAGCGGGATCAAGAACAGGTTGATGATGGCGTGGAAAGCTGAAGTCGAGTCCATGGGCCACGCAATAGCGAATCCCAGCGCGGTGAGGGAAAAAGATACCAGAAATACGGTCAGGACGATCAACAGGAAGCCAACGATTCCAAAGTGCACGCCGATGAGCGGCGCGAAAATCAGGAAGATGAGTCCTTGCGCCGCCGCGAGGGTCGTCCCGCCCAGAACTTTTCCGAGCACAATGGCCGAGCGTGGTACGGGCGCGACCAGCACCGAGAGTAGAAAACCTTCCTTGCGGTCTTCAATCACCGACATCATGGTGAAGATGCTCGTGAAGAGCACGATCATGATCAAGGCACCGGGGTAGAAGAAATCGAGGTAGTGCTGTTGGCCCGGAGCGTTGCCGGAACGGAACGAAGTTCCGAAGCCCGAGCCAATCACCAGCCAGAACACCAGGGGAGACGCGATCACCCCGATCACGCGGCTGCGTTGGCGATAAAAGCGTACGAGTTCACGCCACCAGAGCGTGAATGCGGGCAACAGCACGCCAGCGGAGGCCGGGGCGATGGATGCAGGAACGCTTGCGGTCTGGGTCGCCAAGTTAGCTCGTTTTCTTCGCCGGCGGAGCGGCTTTTGGCTTGCCGAATTTCACGTAGCCACAGTCACGACATTCGAGCAGCGCGTTGAGGAAGAAAAGCCCCGACAGGGTCAGCAGGATCAGGCTCATGAACAGGCCGTCGACCGTGGTGATGGTGCCGTTGAGTATGGTCCAGACAATTCCCAACAATGGGAGAATGCCCAGCACAACGGAAAGCAGAAGCATCATGGGTTGCAATTTTCCTCCTTGTCGTTTCCGCTAATCTTGGGAAAACCGATTTCTAAGCCAGGTTTCCGTTCTGTTCTTCCGTCTCGGTCCAGAAGCGATGACCGGTGCGGTGAATGAAAACATCTTCGATCGTTGGCTTGCTGACGCTGACCGCCTGGATTTCTCCGGGGAAGGCCTCCACCACTCCGGTGATGAAGCGGTGGCCGTTTTCCAACTCGATTCGTACCTGGCGGCCGAGTACGGTGGCGTCCACGCTGAAGCGGGCACTGATGCCCTGCGCGAGAGACTCGGCGTTGCCGGTCGCATCGAGCAGGATCACGTCGCCGCCGATTTCCTGTTTCAATTCATTGGGCGTGCCCATCGCGACCAATTTGCCTTCGTTGAGGATCGCGAGGCGATCGCAGCGCTCGGCTTCTTCCATCAAGTGAGTGGTAACGATGACGGAGACGCGTTCTTGATCACGCAGGGTGGCCAGGTACTGCCAGAGATCGCGCCGGGCTCCCGGGTCGAGGCCGGTGGTGGGCTCGTCGAGCAATAGGACGGACGGGTGATGAAGCAGGCCTTTCGCCAGTTCGACGCGCCGCGCCATACCGCCCGAGAAGGTCTCCACCAGTTCCTTGGCGCGGTCGGCGAGACCCACGCGACCGAGGATCTCCTGAATGCGTGCGCGCAGCGCCTGGCCGCGCAAGCCGTAGAGATGTCCCTGATGCCAGAGATTTTCGTAGGCTGTCAGCTTTTCGTCCACGCTTGGCGCCTGAAAGACGACGCCGATCTGGCGGCGGAGTGCAGCCGGATCCTTGGCAGCATCGATACCCATGATGAGCGCGCGTCCGGCGCTGGGTACCATCAGGGTCGAGAGAACACGAAACAGAGTCGTCTTGCCGCTGCCGTTGGGACCCAGCAAGCCGAAGAGCTCCGCGGGACGGACATCGAAGGAAACGTCGTCGAGCGCCGTACGGCTCTCGTACCGATGCACAAGATTCTGCACCGAAATAACGGACTTGGCGGGCGCTTCTGTCTCGGGTCCGATTTCCACGTAAGCGGGTGATTTGGAGGCCACAGGCTATTTTACGACGATACCCGACTCAACATCATCAGGGCGAACAGGAGTGGCAAATAGAGGACGGTGGCGTGAAGAAGCTGCCGGGCGCGTTGCTTGGAAAGGGCGGCAGTGAGCGGCATTCCTAGACTGGCGAGACGCACGCCGACGTACAGCAGGGCTGTACCTAGTAGCAGCGCGCCGAACAGATAAATCCGCCCGGACATTCCGAACAAGGTGGGAGCCATGCTCACTGGAATCAAGACCAGCGAGTAGAGAATGATGCGTAAGGCCGTCGATCTGCCCTCGGGTTCGACCACCGGCAACATCCGGATCTCACCCGCTGCGTAGTCTTCGCGGTAGAGCCACGCGATCGAGAGGAAGTGCGGAAACTGCCAGAAGAAGACGATCGCGAACATCACGAGAGTGCCCCACTCGATGCGGCCGCGGGCTGCGGTCCAACCGAGGACGCCGGGCATCGCGCCGGGGAACGCACCCACGAATGTGCAGATGGGGTGGATTTTCTTGAGTGGCGTATAGGCCGCGAGGTATACGAAGGCGGTGAGCAGTGACAGCCAGCCGGTTAGAGGATTCAAGGAGGTGCCGAGGTAGAAGGCGCCACCCACCGTCATCAAGCCACCAACCGTGGCCGCGTGCCCAAGACTCATGCGGCCCGCCGGAAGCGGGCGCTGAGCGGTGCGGCGCATGCGGGCGTCGATGTCGTATTCGAGGACTTCATTCAAAGCAGCGGTGCCGCCAGAGACCAACCCGATTCCAAGCAGAGCATGAAACAAATTCCACGACAGAGAAGAGACACCAGACTTCAGAGCGCCAAAATAGTAGCCGCACCAGGCGGTCAGGACGACCAGAGTCGTGACGCGCATCTTCGTGAGTTCGGCGTAATCGCGCGCCCAGGTTGCTAGGGAACTGCGCGAGACGGCCACAGGTTGGCTGGCGATGCTCATGCCGCTTGCGGAGTCCGTTCGGTGCCCGGAACACGCTCTTCGAAGGCGACGGGCACGTGTCGCCAGACCTGGATGGATAAGATCACAGTGGTCGCCAGCAGCAAGGCTCCCACAGCGACGTGGGCGACGGTGGCGGTCACCATGGCGAGTTCGGGCTGCACGGCGTCTCTGCCCCAGGCCACGCGGGTGAGGAACGCTGCGAAGCCGAGACAGAGCTGGGCGATCATCAGCGATAGCATGATCAACGCCGGCTTGCGGACCGCTTCGATTTTCGAGTACACGGACAAGGCGCGGACTGCGGTCCAGGTGAGGACGACTGTGACGACGAGTGCATGGGCGACGTGCGGCCACCAACTCATGCCACGGTGACGGAACATCGCCCCCAGGATTAGCTGGACGTACAGGACGACGATCGACAGCAGGGTTAGCGTGAAGAGGCTAGGACGGCGGCTGTCAAACTCAACCTTCGGAACCTCTTCCACCCACGTCTGCCCGGTGAACATGGCGATGCACACCGCAACGCAGAAGAACGTTTGTGCCAACGCAGCGTGTGCGCTGGAGACCGCGGGCGGCTGGAGGAAAAGAACTGTCATTCCTCCCAGGATGGCTTGGGCGATCACGGTGCCGAGCGCAGCCACGGCCAGCTTGCGCAGCCAGGAACGCTTCTCGACGAGCAGGGTCCAAGCGGCGATCGCGAGGGTGAGGACTACGAGGGATCCGGCCACCATGCGGTGGCTCCACTCGAAGCGCACGCCGCCGACGAGATGCGGGACCTTGACCAGGTAGCCAAATGAGGTTGGCCAGTCTGGCACAGACAACCCGGCGTCATTGCTGGTGACCGAGGCGCCCGCCATGATGACAAGGAAGCTGAAGCACGCGGTGAACACCGCGAAGATGTGATGAGGCCGATTATACGAAGTGGTGACGCCCTTCAGAACGGTGCTCCTTGGCCCAAAATCCAATTTGCTTCTTGAACCCTTCGCCTAACCTGGTTGCCGAGTGGGGCCGCATGGCGGGAAGCGGCCCATCTCCGGGAACGCAGCATTCTAGCAGACCCGAGCAGCTACATGCCGCCAGCTTTGAACGACTGATCGACGGTCTTGCTCTCTTTTGGACCGACCGTGACCTTCTGGTCCTGCTCGCCCAACTTTTCATGGACGAAGGCAATGGTGTAATCGCCGGGAGGCAGGCCCTTGATTTCGTACTTTCCATCCGGTCCCGTGACCGCATAGAACGGGCTCTTGACCACGTTGATGTACATCTTCATCCAGGGGTGCTGGTTGCACTTGACCGGGAGCATGATCTCTTCGCGGGCGAAGTTTTTCTCAATCGGGGCAGCGGTGGGTGGCTGCGATTCGTTCCACTCGCGGTTGTCCTTGGGAGTGGGGTGGATGTTGTGCGTGGTGGGATCGTCATTCTTGATCTGTACGGTCTGGCCAGCCATCACGCCGAGGACGTGTGGATGGTAGCGGCAGCCGCTCTGGTCGAGGATGACGGGGTCTTTGGGAACATCGAAGCTGCGATTGCCGAGGCCGTCTTTCACGTAGACGAAGACGTTCGCGAGACCGCCCTTGTCGGCGACCACGTTCTCGGCTTCGTTAACACCCTTGCAGGCGGGATCCTGGCTCATGTCAATCTTTTGAGCCTTGGGTGCCGCACCGTCGAGCTTTACTGACCCGCCGACGGAACCGACGGTGGCTTGATCGATGGGAGTGGCAGCGGGAGCGGAAGCGGCGGATGGGGTCGCGGCGGGCTGGGATTCACTGGTCTCTTTCTTGTTGCAACCTGCGAGAAGGAACAGGCCCAGAAGGGCCAGCAGGCTTAGCATTGCCCAGCAAGTTTTCTTCATGATGGTGTACACCTTTCTTGGGGGTTTGGGTGTCACTACGAAAACCTCTCATTTTAGCGCGAACCTCCTGCCGATGTAGCGACCCTCGGGAGGAAGGGGCGTAAGGCCCGAGCAACGGGCTTCTTCGCTCCATGCGCTTCGTTGGAAGCGCTCGATCGGCCCATCGAGGCAGCGACCCGGCGCTGTTCTTCCGGAGTGAGTTGGAAGATGTAGTCGACGAGCAGCTTGGTGTGGTCCTGATCGTAGCCCTGGAACGATGGCGGCGTCGGGCCGGCGAAGACCCATTGGTTGTTCACCCGGTTGAACAGGCCTGAGGGCATCGAGGTGCCAGGGCTGATGGCCTGAGGATCGGTGATCCAACGCTCGACCCAATCGGGTTTCAAGCGCTCCTTCGCCAGCAGGAAGTTGGGCGCGGTCGCATGTGCATCATGTTGCGCCTCGCCGGTCGCGTGACACTTCAGGCAAGGCGCCGCGCTGCTCGAGAACAAGCTGCGCGCCATTTCGGTTTCTTTGGCGCTGAGGGTCGGCACCTGCTGCGGGATGTACGGCATGGGTTGTTGCGAAAGCGCCTGGAAGAAGCGCACCAGCTTCCGCAGTTCCTCATCGGAGAAGGAGAAGGTGGGCATGCGGACCTTCAGGTAAGAACGCACACCGTTGCGGTTGGTGTCCGTGTCGCTGAGTGATGGGTTGCTCAGGAAATGGCGCAGCCATTCCGGATTCACGCGGGCGCCTTCAGTGTAAAGCTTGGGCGGCAATTGTTCTTTCCAGTCCGGGTCCTGGTACTTCTTCATCTTCATCAAGCTGGAGTCTTGCCCCGGGAAGAACTGGTGGCAACCGACGCAGTTGTACTTGGTGACGAGCCACCAGCCTTCCTGAATGTCGTGACGCGCGTCTTGCGGGCGGTACTGGTAGCTGGCGGGGAGAGCACTCTCTTGGCTGCCGAGCAAGAACGTAGTCAGAGCCTGAACCTGATCCTTGGTGAGGTGAAGGTTCGGCATGCGGAGGGCTTCGGTCTCCGACTTGATCATGTCCTTGTCGTAGATTTCGGGCTCGGCGAGTTTGTGCTCGAAAAAACCCTTGTGGTCGTACCAGGGATCTTTCGCGGGCCCCTCGGGCAACCGCGCCAGATCTTCCGGGTTGGTGATGGGCTCTTTGCCGCCGCGCTGGGCAGCTTCGGTGAAGAGTGCGAAGTCAAGACGCTCGATCGGCTTGCTGCCTTCAGAGGTCAGCTCGGTGCCGATCCGGCCTTCGTCTTCCATCCCTGCAATCTCGTGGCAGCCGGCGCAACCGTAGTGGCGAATCCACTTCTTGCCTTCATCCTTGAACTGGGGGTCGTCCATGAAAGACGCGTCGGCGTAGGAGGATGGCTCCTGCTTTTTCTGAGTTAGCAGGTAGGTCGCGATGTCCTGCGCATCCTCCACACTGAGGCGAAGACTGGGCATCACGGTCATGTTCTGCACTTGCAGTTCGTGGCCGTCGTTGGGGCAGCGGCTATGTTTGAGATCGAAGACGTAGGGCAAGCCCTTCTTCGCGTAGTCCTCGGGGCCGATGTCTTTCTTCTCGTACGGGCAATACGGTCGGGTGCGCTCGCGGGCGTTGTGAATCCAGCGCACCAAGTAGTCATAGTTCGCCTTCTCCCCGACGCGGGTTAAATTCGCGGAGAACGTGCCGCCCTGCAGGTCGTCGCCTTCGCCGATGGAATGGCATGCGAGGCAGCCGCGGGTTTCGAAGAGTTCTTTGCCGTGGTCGGCGTTGCCGGACTTCTGGTGGGGTAGAGGGTCGGTGAATCCCGACTGCCACAAGTACGCCGAGATTGCTTTGATCTGATCGTCGGTCAGGCGGAAATTCGGCATCTTGGTGGTGGGCCGGAAGTCGCTGGGCTTTTTCAGCCAGACGGGAATCCAATTCTTGTTCAGCTTGAGGCGGACGTCTTTCAGGTTCGGGCCGACCTTCTTCATGTCCTGCATCAGGCTGTGAGAGCTGAAGTCGATCTGCTGCAGACGGCCATCGATTTTGCTGTTCGCTACCTTCAATCCGACCGCTTGATCATTGAATCGGTTCGCTTCGTCGTTGCTCTCGGCGGCATCGGCCTGCTTCATCAGGTAGGCCGACTGTTTCACGTTTTCGCGTTTTTCCTGGTCAAGCTGCTTGAGCTGCTGGTTCAGAGACTGCAGTTGCTCGGGTTCTTTGTCGTAGCCTTCGTAGCGGTGGCAGCCCATGCAGCCGCGCTGACGGAAGAGATCCTTGCCGTGACTGATGGTCCAGCCGACCTCGCCGCTGATCAGCATCATGTCGGCCGCATGACAGGTCTGGCAGCCGGCTTCTACGTTTTGCTTCGCGAAAAGCGGCCAGAGCCAGTGCTCGTAGTTGCCGTGTGCCTTCTCGATGCTGGTGGTGGCGCGACCGTTACCCTGATGACAGGGCGAACAACCGAACTTGTCGGGGTCGTGCACCTGCAACAAATCCTTCTCGGGGTGGCTGACGAAAGCCCGGGCGTAGTCGTCGGGTTCCTTGGCGCCTTTCGTGCTCATGGAGGCCGCGGTCAGCTTCAGAGGCTCGCGAATGCCGACGTGGCAGGATTCACAGCGATCGACGATGTTGGCCTCGGCGACGTTGATCTGCATGATCGCCGGGTCAAGATCCTCGGTCTTCTTTTCCAGACCGGCAATTTGAGTCGGGGTGAGATCGACCATGTGGTCGTTGAGGTAGTCGTCCAATACCGTCTTAGCCTGCGTGACGGGTTTTAGCGTCTCTCCCAGTTCGGCGTTCAGTTTTGCGCGCTGATCTTTGAGATCGTTGTAGGTTTCTTCCAGTTGTTTGAAAGCGTACTTCTGCTTGCTGCCGTCGGGGTACTCGACCGTGGCTTGCTCGGCTTTGTAGCTATCCAGATCCTTCTGAATGCTTTGCTTGGACGACGTGCTGGTGCTGGTTTCGATCTGGTAGGTGAGAGCGTTGACATAAGCGCGACGGTCGGTGAACACGCTTTGGACCGCAAGGATTTTCGCGCTGAGCTCACCGATCTGTTTTTGGAGTTCGCGGACGTGCGGGGTCGCTTGCTGGGTGGCCTGTTCCAGGTTTTGTTTCAGATTCTGATAGTCGGAGGAATCCTCGACTTCTTTCTGGGACGCGGCGGACTTCGAGCGCGCTGTTTTCAGAAACGCCGTATAGCGTTGCTTCCACACGTGCTGGTAAGCCTTCCATGGGCGCATGCCGAAGGCCTCGTCCCAGAGCGCCCAGAGCAGGGTCGCCATCAGGATGACGGTGGCCAGCATGTAGTGCCACGCGTACGACTTGGTTACGATCGGGTCGTTCTCGGGAGTGGGTTTTTCGGGCACCGCTTCCTCCGAAAAGTCAGTCGTTAGTCGCTAGTCGTTAGTCGCTGGGATGAGGTTACCCAACGCACAACAGCCACCGGCTAAATGTTGAACCAGGGCGTAATCCACACGTACTTGATGTGCCATAGCAGGCGCAGGAGCATCTTCAGCGGCAGCGCCACCATGATCAGCAGGAAGACCTGCATGATGGAAAACTGAAGAAGACTCATTCGCGAGAAATCCTTGGGCATATAGCGCCGGAAATAAGAGAACACAGCGAAGCCGCCCAGCGCGAAGTACCCTCCAACGATCAAAGCGCCGAAAATACCCTTGCCCAGGTTTGACGTGATCCCGAACAGATCGGGCAAATCGCGGTTCACCTCATAAATGAGGCGATTATGGTCCCAGGTCTGGCCTGGCCAGAACCATTGCCAGCCCGGACCTCGAATGAAGGTGCCGATGATGATCATCGCTACCCACAACACGATGAAGCCGAACAGGAACGTGGAGATGGAGAAGCGGCGCTGCTTCCAGGTGTAATAGCCGCTACCCATGGGGTTGGTGTCGATGTAGGGAATCACCATCAGGCCAATGATGATCAGAGTGGGCATGACGACACCTGCGATCCACGGATCGAAGTAGACGAGCATTTCCTGCAGACCCAGGAAATACCACGGAGCCTTCGCGGGATTCATCGTCAGGTTGGGATTCGCGGGTTCTTCCAGCGGAGCGTTCAGCGTGATCGACCAGACCATCAGGATGATGGTGACGATGATAGCGGCCAGGAACTCGATACGCAGCAAAAACGGCCAGACGTGAACTTCTTTCTGCCATCCCGCCTGGAACGGCCAGGTCTTGCGGTGATGCGTCTTGGCGAGCGCGGGATCAGTTTCGAGCTGAGCAATGAGCTGGTCGTTGGCACGGGCTTGCCGCCAAGCGAGGTAGATGTAGAAGCCCAGTAGAGGAATCAGGCCGACGATCGGGACGTTGTCCGGGGCCGAGATGATTTCCCAAATTTGATGCCAGTCCATGATTGCTCCTCGAGCCTTGCCCTTATAGCCTGACCGCCGAGCCTCGCTCGGCGGGGCAGACGAGGGCGTCTGCCCCTACGCGAGATTATTCGCCGGCGGCTTTCGGTCCCCGCCTGGGCTTGTCTGCTTCGGATTCCAGCAGCACAGGCGCAGGACCCGAAATGCCGCCGTCTTTTCTTACCCGCCAGAAGTGCACGATCATGAGTACCGAGGCAACGATCGGAATGCCGATACAGTGCCAGATGTAGGAACGCAGCAGTGCGTTTGCATCGACGATTGATCCGCCGAGAAGGCCGAAGCGGACATCGTTGTAAGGCGTCATACCCAACAGCGGGCCGAATGGACCCTCATGACCGAGCAGCGGAGTGGCTCGCGCCATGTTGGTGCCCACGGTCACGGCCCAGAATCCAAGCTGATCATCGGGCAGCAAGTAACCGGTGAAGGAAAGCAACAACGTGAAGACCAGCAGCAGCACTCCGATATTCCAGTTGAATTCACGCGGTTTCTTGTACGACCCCGTCAGGAACACGCGGAACATGTGCAGCCAGACGCCGATGACCATCAAGTGCGCGGCCCAGCGGTGCATGTTGCGGAGGAGCTTGCCGAAGGGCACGTCGTGCTCGAGATAGAGGACGTCGCGGAAGGCCTGCACCTTCGACGGGTGGTAATAGAACATCAGCAGCACGCCCGTGAAAGTCAGAACAATAAAGAGGTAGAAAGTGATTCCGCCCATGCCCCAGGTGTAGCTGTAGCGCACGGCGTCGCGGTTGATCTTCGCCGGGTGCAGGTGCAGGAAGACGTTCGAGAGCACTCCGAGAGCACGATTGCGAGGCGTATCGTCGTGCTTGTGGCGGAAGATGGAAGTGTAGACCTGCGTCTTCGTCGGGTCCTTGAGACCCTCCATCTGCTCTTTGGCTTTCGCCGGAATGTCGGTCTTGAGGGACTGGACGTCTTCCTTGACCTTATCGATCAAGCCGACGCGGGCGCCATTCTTGTCGTTCTGTTTGTCTTCAGCCATTCGGTCCTCGTACTTCTTTAAAAGCCTAACCGCGAAGCCATTCCTCGCCCTTCGACTTCGCTCAGGGCAGGCTCGTCGGCAGCCTGACGGCGCTACCTCTTACGCCCGTAACCAGGCTCCGCTGGAGCCGTCGCCATCGTTGAACTGACTCGGTTGTCCCTTGGGCCACTGGTAGAGCTTGGCAACGTCGACCAGGATCTGGCCGTCGGGCGAAAACTCGACGTGGGCTCGATCCATGGGACGTGGCGCGGGGCCTTCGAAATTGATGCCCTCGCTGTCGTATCCGCTCCCATGGCACGGGCACTTGAACTTGTTTTCGCTGGGCTTCCAGTCGGGCGTGCATCCCAGATGCGTGCAGCGGGCGTAGATCACGAACAAACGATCTGGAGTGCGATCAACCCAAATGCGGAATCTCTGCTGCCACTTGGTGTCGACCCCGAGCGCATAATCCGACGGATATCCAATCTTGAACGAGGTGCGCGGCTCGAACAGAGTCCGCGGCAGAAAGAAACGGAAGAAGGCGAGGAACCACGCGCCTAGGAAGGCGCCGATTCCGATCCACGCCAAGCGCCGGCGGCGCTGGTCGACGGCGGAGTTATCAGGACCAACGGCGGCGATCCCACCGGCGGCAGCGGCTTTCGAAGTTCCGACCGCGGGCGTACCGACGTACTGGTTCGCCGGGGCGGTTGGCGCTTTAGTTGCCTCCGGATTCTGTTTGACCGGATCGGTCTCCGGACCCGCCATGAGTCCTCCTTACAGTAAGTGACGTTGTCCTGGTTCGTTCTAGTCGGCCGCCATCAACGGCGCCAAGACGCTCTCTTGCATTGCCGGATGCGCGGGTTCGACCACAGCCCGCAACACCAGGTGTGCCAGGGCATTGATGAACTTGGCCGAATCGTTCAAACCTCCGGTCATCTCGAATTGCCGAATGCCGAGGTGTTTTGCCTCTGCGCGAGCTTCGTGGTCGATTTCGCCGAGGGTCTCGACGTGGTCGGACACGAAGGAAACGGGCACGACACAAATATCGCGGACTCTTTCCGCAGCCAGATCGCGAAGCGAGCGATGGAGCGAAGGCTGCAGCCACTTGCTGGCACCAACCTTGCTCTGATAACAAAGCCGGTGATGGTTTGGCCAGTCTCCACGCTGCATCAGCAGACTGACGGTTTCCTCGATCTGGCGCTGGTAGGGATCCCCTTTGTCGATGATGGACTGCGGCAGGCTGTGAGCGCTGAACAGGATCTCCGGACAACTCGATGCCGGGAAGCGGGAAAGAGCCAGGTCGATTTTCTCCACTACGGAATCGAGATAGAGTTCATCGCGATAAAAGCTCTCCACATTCCGTACGGGAAGGCCTCCGTGGAAACGCCGATTCCACTCATTCAAGCTGCTGCCCGTGGTGGTGCTGGAGTAGTGCGGGTAGAGAGGCAGTAAGACGACTTCATCGCAGTTCGACGCCTGCAAGTCCTCAATCGCCTCGGCGATAAACGGATGCCAGTAGCGCATCGCCACAAAACAGCGGGCGTTGACCCCGGACTCGTGCAGACGGGTTTCGAGGGCTCTGGCCTGGATTTCGGTGAACCTTCGGATCGGGGAACCGCCGCCGATCACGGAATAGTGATGTTGGACCTTCTTGGCCCGCGTGGTTGCAATCAACTTGGCCAGAGGTCGACGGCCGATACGGGCAAAAGGGAAGTCAATGATGTCGGGATCGCAGAAGAGATTGTAAAGAAAAGGCTGAATGGCTTCCAGCGTGTCTGGTCCTCCGAGCTGGAACAGAACTATCCCCAGACACCTTTCGGTTTGCGACATTCCCACAGGTTCCCCAGAAAGCGACCGGATGTTAACTCGTTTCGGGCCAGCGCGTCAACGAGGAGTTGTAATTTTTGGACGCGCTCGTGGCTTTACTGGCGCGCCGGCTCTGGACTGGACCGGGGAACGCCTGCCCGCTGTATTTCTTCGATGATGGCATCGGCGAATTCGAGCGTACCCGCCTTTCCGCCGACGTCCCGCGTAAGTTTGTCGCGGGTGCGGTAGACCTTTTCGAGGGCATTGCGAATCTGGAGCGCGGCGTCGGGCTCGCCGATGTGGCGGAGCATGAGCAAGGCAGAGCGCAGCACGGCGGTCGGATTGGCGAGATTCTTCCCGGCGATGTCGGGCGCAGAGCCGTGCACCGCCTCAAAAATAGCGCACTCGTGGCCGAAGTTCGCCCCCGGCACTAGGCCGAGGCCGCCGACCAGCCCGGCGCACAGATCGGAAACGATGTCGCCGTACAGGTTCTCGAGCAGCAGGATGTCGTACTGGTAAGGGTTCATCACCAGTTGCATGCAGGTATTGTCCACGATGTGCTCACCGTAAGTGATCTCCGGATACCCCTGGGCCACGGTTCGCGAGCAACGCAGGAAAAGCCCGTCCGACATCTTCATGATGTTCGCTTTGTGGATACAGTGAACTTTTTTCCGCCCGTTCTTGCGGGCATGCTCAAAGGCGAAACGCGAGATGCGAGTGGAGGCCTTTTCGGTGATGATCTTGAGGCTCTCCACGACCCCCGGCACGACCTCGTGCTCGATCCCGGAGTAAAGGCCTTCGGTATTTTCGCGGACAACGATCAAGTCGATGTCGGGATAGCGGGTCGGGATGTGAGGCAGATTCCGGATCGGCCGGAAGTTGGCAAAGAGTTCAAAACGTTTGCGCAACTCCACGTTAATGCTGGAAAAACCCCCGCCAATCGGAGTCGTAACCGGACCCTTCAGTGCGACCCGGGTGCGCTCAATAGAATCGTTGAGCTCTTTTGGGATGTACTCTTTGTATTTTTCGAAAGCCTCGGCCCCAGCCAGGAAACGTTCCCACTCGAAGTGTACGCCGGTGGCTTCGAGGATGCGCACGGTGGCGTTGACGACTTCGGGGCCAATGCCATCCCCCGGAATGAGAGTGATGCGATGCGCCATAAATTCCGATCCGCTGCGCGGGTCTGCCGCGCGCATTCCTGTGTTGCGGGTTCAGCTTTTGATTGGAGCCTTGGTGCGGGCCTCAGGGACGATGTCCTTGGTCTTCAGCAGGTCCTTGAGTTCGGACATGAATTCCTGCACATCCTTGAAGTCGAGGTATACCGAAGCGAAACGAACGTAGGCCACTTTGTCGTAACGCCGGAGACGGTTCATGATCAGTTCGCCGACTTCGCTGGTTTTGCGTTCGCGCTCGGCAGATTCGATCACGAAGCCTTCGGCGTCGTTGACGATCTGCTCCAGTTTGCTGATGGGGACCGGACGCTTCTCGCAGGCGCGCAGCAGGCCGTTAAGCACTTTCTGGCGGTCGAACTTCTCGCGGCGGCCGTCTTTCTTGACCACCATGTAAGGAATTTCGTCGATGCGCTCGTAGGTGGTGAAGCGCTTGCCGCACTTGAGGCATTCTCGCCGACGACGGATCGACTCGGCTTCCTTACTCTCGCGCGAGTCCACAACTTTGTCTTCCAGATGCCCGCAAAAGGGACACTTCATGGCGCTGACGAATCCGTTAAGTCTTGTGTTTCAGTAACTTTGAATTGTAGCAGGCGCGGTGCCGAGGAGGCGTCAGCGGGAAACCCCGAGGTTACCAGCGCTCAGCCGCTTTCAGGCCGCGGGGTCGGCCGCAGCGGTGGCCTCTTCGGCTTGCTGACTCTCCTCGGAAAGTTTACGCAGCGACAGACGCTCACGATGGGCGAGCAGGAGACCCACCGGAATGACGGCGACAAAAGTCACCAGCCACAACATAATGCCGCAACTTGCAGCAAGCTCGGGAGGGACATCGAAAACGTGGTTGAGCACGCTGATTGTGGCCAGCTGGGATCCGCCACCGACGCCCGGCAACTGGATTAGAGAGCCCACCATGCTGGACGCCATCAAGAGAAAAACCTGAGTTTGGGGAATTTTCAGCTTGCAGACTTCCGAAGGAGCCAGCGGGTTGCAGGAAGCTCCGTAGGCGTAGGTGACTTCCTTGTAGGCGACAGCGATCATGGCCCACATCAAAACCGAAACTCCGATCAGGAGGAGAAGCGAAGTCTTGCTGTGGACCGTGTTCAGTCCGCTGCGGAATTCCCGGATACGCAGGGCAACGCGGTGCCCGAGGTTGGCGGCCAGGTGAGCAAAACGACGTTCGACCCACTTTGCCAGAGCCTCGCCCCAGCGATGCACCGCGATCGCGCCCAAGGTGAGTCCGATCACGATCAACGTGAGACTCTCCCCTACGTACTCGAAAACGTTGTGGTGTTCGAGCCGTCTTGGCGCCTTGGCAAAGAACGCTGCCAAAACGAACAGGAATGTAAAGCCCCCGACATCGAAGATACGCTCCACCGCCCATACCGCGAGTTGGGAAGAGAACGGCAATTTTTCCTGTTTGGCGATGAGGTAGGGTCGGATGAGTTCGCCGGGACGGCCCAGCAATGCGAGGCCAGTAAAGCCGATCATGGTTGGGGCGATGAGTGTGATGGTCGAGGCGTCGGGACGAACAGGCTGCAGAAAGATTTTCCAACGCACCGCACGCAGCCCGTAGGCGATGTAGATCAAAGCGATTCCGTGGAGGATATGGAATTCGCTGACGTTCTTGGTTTGACGCAGAAACGTGTGCCAGTCGAAGTTCTTCCAGGTTCGAAACTGCATGTAAACCAAGGCCATTAGCACGGCGAACGCAATTCCGGTGAGAAGAGCGCGCTTTTTGTCCATGAAAGAGAGGGCCCCGGGGGTGCGGCTACGGGTGGCGGCCGACGAGCACCAAACAAGGTATATGACAGGAAGGCAGGGGTCAACGCAAGTCGCGGAAAACGCAGGGGAGGACTAGTTCCCCGTGGGTGGAGCTGGACGCTTGCTCGTGGCCGCACTCCGGGAGGCCGGCCGCTTGCTCGTCGCCACCTTGGCGGGAGCTGTCAAATTTGCTTTTGCCGCTTTTTGCTGCGCGAGCTTCTTGCGATTGAAATCGCGCACGATACTGGCCACGTAGGCGCGAGTCTCGTAGTAGGGTGGCACGCCGCCGTACTGCTCTACGCGTTTGGGGCCGGCGTTGTAGGCGGCTAGCGCCTTCACCAGGTCAAAATTGTAGCGCTCCAGAAGCTCGCGGAGGTAGCGAGTTCCGCCATCCACGTTGGCGCCAGGATCGAACGCGTTAGGCACTCCCAGCTTGGACGCGGTTTCCGGCATCAGCTGCATCAGGCCCTGTGCGCCCTTGCGGGAAACAGCATGCGGATTGAAGCCACTCTCAGCGCGGATTACGCTATTCAGCAGGTCTGGATCAAGCCGGTAGCGCTCGCTTGCCTGGCTCACCGCATCCGGGATGTTCAGTCGAGGCTGCAGCGCGGCCGAGGGACCGGGTGTTGTCGCCAGTGCAGCTGGCACCGCGGCCGGACCCGGGCTCGCACTAGCCGGGGCGGGGGCAGCCGCCATGACCGGGGCAGGGTCCGGGGGTGCTTCCGGCGGGGGCGTCAGGTCAGGCTCGATGCGGTCGATTTCGGCAGTCGGAATGTCGACGAAGCTGGTTTGATCAGCGCTCATATAAAGCCGGGTGTTTGATCCGAACGAGATACGGCGTTCATGCCGGATGGTGAACCCGTTGCGGAGAATCGCAACGTCGGACGCCGAGGCCACACCCGTTGCCAGGCTGAGCAGAAGAATCAGGCCGATTTTTGCTTTCGTTTGCATCGCATCGGAACAACTGCTTGCAGAAATGCGCGCGGGGAGGCGACGCGGGCAAACCCGCCGTCTTACGTCCAAACTCCAGACCCAATCAGCACCGGTTCCAGGGCGGCGGCGACGCCGTTCTGGTCGTTGGGCAAGGTCACTTTCCAGCCCCGGTTCCGCAGGTCCGCGGACGCATTCCCCATGATAACTGGGTATCCGGCAAAGGCAAGCATTTCTATGTCGTTGTAATTGTCACCGATGGCCATGACCTGGGCCTGGGGGATGCTCCGGTGCCGGGCCCAGCGCTCCAGGGCATGGCCCTTCGAACAGCCCTGGTTGAGAACGTCGACGATGGACAGGTCCCGGGCCGGGTACTCGGTGCGCAGCACCGTCACTTGCCGGGCCAAGGGGCAGCTCGCAAGGGCTGCCAGCGCCTGTTGCATCCTTGGGATGGGTCCGCAGAACATGGCCTGCACGGGGTCAGTGACCAGGGCATCTTCCACCGGGATAACGAAATCGATGTATTCGAGGTTCTTTTCGAGCCAGCGCCGGATGCTGTTTTCGAGTTCGTTCAAGTGTTCCAGCACGATGCTGCCTTTTCCACGCTTGTCGAAGGTCAGGACAGTATTGCCGCGAAACTCGACCATGGCCTGACAGAGCCGGCGGCAGGTTTCCGCGGGGAGCAGGTCCCGGTAGAAGGTTTCCCCCTGGAGCGACCGGGTGATCGCCCCGTTGGAGCTGATCAGCCAGAGATCGAAACCGAGCTGCTGAGCAATGGGAAGGGCAAAGTCGTGCCGCCGGCCAGTGACCAGCGCGATCTCGATCCCGCACGCATGGCTGCGGCGAAGGGCGGACATATCGGCCTCAGAAATCTGGAATTGGGGATTCAGAAGAGTGCCGTCGATATCGAGCGCCAGCAGGCGGATGGAAGGCGTGACCACACTGGATTTTAGCACCCGCGAGCGGAGCTACCCGACGCTGACTGCCGGGGTTTGCGGTTTGACAGGAAAGGCGAGGAGACGGGGCGGCCCTGGCGAAATCCGCATGCTATATTGCAGCACCCGCATGGGTATCTTCAGTGCATTTCTGAGCCCGTGGAGCTTCTTGGTGGTGGCGGCAGCCATCATCCACTTCATCCGGCGCCGTCCCGATACCTACTGGATCTACATCATTCTGTTCCTCGGCCCGCTCGGGGCGACGATTTACCTGCTCGTGGAGGCCCTCCCCGATGTGGGCCTCCTTCGCCAGTCTTTCAAGGTTTTTCCGAGAAGGAAGCGTATTCGCGATCTGGAAGCGGCGGTTCTGGATAATCCGTCGGCAGGGAACTACGAGGAGCTGGGCGACCTCTACATGGAGGACGGGAATTTTTCGCGAGCCCGGGCGTGCTACGACAAGTCGATTTCCTCGCGGACCGATTCGCCCGACCCGTTCTATCGCCGGGGTGTATGCGAAATTGAACTGGGTGACTTTGCCCCTGCCGTACTCGACCTCGAACGGGTGGTGCAGGGCGATGCAAGCTACGACTTCCACCGGGCGGCGGGACTTCTGGCGCATGCTTACGCCAACACGGGCCAGCCGGAGAGGGCTGAGAAGCTATTCCAGCAGGTTACGGTAATCTCGACGTTGTCCGAGACCTACTACAACTACGCAAC
Organism: Terriglobales bacterium; assembly: GCA_035567435.1. Lineage (GTDB taxonomy): Bacteria > Acidobacteriota > Terriglobia > Terriglobales > Acidobacteriaceae > Gp1-AA133. The sequence continues at coordinate 97,365 of DATMPS010000051.1, forward strand.
TTTCCTGGCCGCGCAGGGCCGGATTTCAGAGGCCCGGGAGTGGGCACAGAAAATCCTCGCGAAAAAACCCACGATGCCGGGGTACCTCAGACGCCGGGAGCGAACCTGGTTCCGCAAGGCGGCAGGGCTACTAAAGCGGCTGAAGGCCAACTAGCCCGTGTCCGCCGGTGGTAGACTGCACCTTCCATGGCTCGCATCACGCACCTTGAATGCAGCAAGTGCGGGCAGAAGCTGACCGCTGACACTCCACAAACCGTGTGTCCCAAAGACGGCGGCGTGCTATACGCCCGCTACGACCTGGCCTCGATCAAAGACTGGTTTTCTCCGGCACGCCTGGCGGGGCGAACCTCGACCATGTGGCGCTACGCCGAGGTGCTGCCCGAGGCCGAACCGGTTTCGCTCGGGGAAGGCTTCACCCCGATGCTGCCCAGCCGCGAGTTTCCCAATGTCTACATAAAGGATGAAGGCCTGAACCCGACCGGCTCGTTCAAGGCCCGGGGACTCTCGGCAGCCGTGACCATGGCCAAGCACTATGGCCTGAAGAAGCTGGCGATCCCTTCCGCAGGGAATGCAGCCGGTGCGCTGGCAGCCTATGCCGCAGCCGCCAGCATCGAAGCCCACATCTTTATGCCCAAAGATGTGCCAATGGCCAATCGCATCGAGTCGGAGTATTACGGCGCGCACGTCACCCTGGTAGACGGCCTGATTAGCGATTGTGCGCGCATGGTCGCGGAGCGCCAACAGAAAGAAGGATGGTTCGATATCTCTACTTTGAAGGAGCCGTTCCGCTTGGAAGGAAAAAAGACCATGGGGTATGAGGTCGCTGAGCAACTCGGCTGGCAAATGCCGCAAGGAATCATTTATCCGACGGGCGGCGGCGTCGGATTGATCGGCATGTGGAAAGCCTTCGATGAGATGCAGCAGCTGGGATGGATTGGCTCGGAGCGACCGCAAATGGTATCCGTACAGTCAGCAGGTTGTGCTCCAATTGTTAAAGCTTGGGATGAAGGCAAGAGTAGCTCGGAAATGTGGCCGAATGCCACCACCCAGGCTGCCGGTCTGCGCGTGCCCAGAGCGTATGGGGACTACCTGGTCCTCGACATTTTGCGCAAGAGCGGGGGCGTGGCGGTCTCGGTTTCCGATGATGAAATCATGGAGGCGATGCAGCGTTGGGCGCGGGTCGAGGGCGTTTTTGCTGCGCCAGAAGGGGCAGCGTCGTTAGCCGCGTATCGGAAGCTGCATGACAGTTGCTTTTTCGGTTCCGACGATACGGTGGTCCTTTTTAATACGGGTACTGGACTGAAATACCTGGACACGATCGAGCCGGCAAAACGGACTTCGCGTTCGCATTGGCCGTCGTCGCGGCAGATTGCGGGGATCATCGGACCGTACTGAGAACCGCCCTCAGCTATCCGCCTTCAGCTTTTAGCCAACCCAACCGCACCGGCATCTGAGTAATGTGCGTGGGCTTCAGACATGACTGAGCGTTTGTACTATCACGATCCTTTCTTGTACGAGTTCGACGGCGAGATTACCGAGGTGGTACCGGCTGCCGACATCAACCGCCGTCACGGAGTGTTCCTCGATCGCACCGCCTTCTATCCCACCAGCGGCGGACAGATCCATGATACGGGTTGGATTTCACTGGCTGCAGGAATTGCGTCCGGCAAACTGCGCGTGGCGGAAGTAGCTGAAGGGGAAGACGGCCGCGTCGTGCACTACATCGAGGCGGATAAGCCTCCGGAACCGGGAACAAGAATTCACGGGGTGATTGATGCGGCGCGGCGCCGGGATCACATGCAGCAGCACTCGGGGCAACATGTGCTGTCGGCCGCGTTCGTTCGGCTGTTCAATTTGCGCACCGTGTCGTTCCACATGGGCGAGGGCTACTGCTCGATCGATCTCGATACTCCTTCCCTGAGCACCGGGCAAGTCGAACAGGCCGAGTTGCTCGCGAATCAAATCGTGCAGGAAAATCGTTCGGTGGAAATCAAGTTTGTGTCGCAGGAAGAGGCGCAGGGGCTTGGCCTGCGCAAAGTGCCCAGAGCGGATAAAGAGGAACTGCGACTGATCGATATTCAGGACTTTGACCTGTCGGCGTGCGGTGGGACCCATGTCCGCGGCACTGGCCAGATTGGCAGCATTCTGTTGCGCAAGACGGAGAGAGTCCGGCAGGGTTGGCGGGTCGAATTCGTATGCGGGCAGCGCGCGGTCATGACCGCGCGGCGTGACTACCTAACTCTGGCCGAGGCAGCCGGGTTATTCTCCGCTCATATTTGGAATGTCCCAGAGCAGGTTCGAAAGTCGCTAGAGGAGATCCGAGGCGAACGCAAAGCCGGGGAGCACTTGCTTGAGGAACTGGCCGAGTTGCGGGCGGCAAAATTGCTCGCGGATGCGACGCTGATGAACGGGCGCAAGTTGATCGTACGCATCGAGTCCGAGCGGGACCTGGGGTTCATCCGGTTGCTGGCGCAAAAACTGACCCGGCTGGAAGCGAACGTGGTTGCGCTGCTGGGCGCCACGTCCGGCGCGGTGTCGATCGTGTTTGCGCAATCGAAAGGGCTTCCTTTTGACATGGCAGCGCTGTTGAAGGAGGTTCTTGCCAAGATGGGAGGACGTGGCGGGGGCACCAGGGATATGGCCCAAGGCGGTGCTCCGCGAGCTGAGAACCTCGACGCACTGCTGGCAGATGCTGCAGCGCGCTTACAGCAATGAAGCGGATTCTCTAGTGATTGCTGACTGGAGACGCGGCAAGCCGCGTCTCTACCAGTGCCACGAGGTGCTCCACGGGGAGAAAGAGGTTCGCCGTCCCCTTCGTGCTACATTTCCCAGAGCGGAGTTCGATCGTGGACCAGCGCCTCATTCTCGTTAATCTGCTGATCAAGCTGGGCGTCGCGGCTGCTGTGTCGAGCGCCCTGGTGCGGTCGCTCGAGTTCAAGAAGCTCCTGTTCCGCGAGGAGCGCAGCACAGCCCAAAAAATCTACTTGGTCCTATGGTTCGGCATTCCGATCGCGCTGGGAGTGTGGATCCGTTTCATTCAGAAAAGTTTCTCCGCAGGGGACTTGTCCTTCGAAACGACCCTGCTCCTCGGTGTAATTGGCGGGCGGCTGACAGGGGTGGTCGGGGGCGCGCTGCTTGCTTTTCCCGCGCTACTGCATGGCGAATGGGCTACTCTGCCGTTCAACGTGCTGTGCGGTTTTGCGGCCGGGCAACTGCGGAATCTCGCGCCCGACAAGGAAGACATCTGGTCGTTCTCTCCCTTTATCGATCTCAGCATCTACCGCTGGATCCGACGCAATCTCGCAACGCCACGATTCGACTGGCAGATCATGTTCTTTCTGACCATCGTGGCGATGCGGTTCATGCAAAGGGAGCTGGTGCGCTTCTTTCCCCGGACCACTTTCACCCAGGAGAGTCCGAACCCCTGGGTTGAAGTGGCGATCTACGCTGCGTCGATCATGGTGATCGGGACCGAACTAAAGATATTCAACGGCGTGCGCACCCAGATCAAGTTGGAAGAGCAGGAGCGCCTGCTGCTCCAGGCGCGCATGGAAGCCCTGCACAATCAGATCAACCCGCATTTCCTATTTAATACTTTGAATTCCGTCTCGTCCCTGGTGCGCTTCGATCCCGACACGGCGCGCGAGCTGATCATCAAGCTGGCGACGATTCTGCGGCGGCTGCTGAACAGTTCCGACGCATTTGTTCCGCTGCGCGAGGAAGTGGAGTTCATCGATAACTACCTCGACATCGAGGTCGTCCGCTTCGGGCCCGACAAGCTGCGGGTGGTGAAGGAACTGGATCCCGAGTCCCTGGAAATGCTGGTACCGGCCATGCTGCTGCAGCCCCTGGTCGAGAACTCCATCAAGCACGGCCTGTCGTCGAAGGTGGAAGGCGGCAGTATTTACTTGCGGAGCCGGCTGAGCGCAAAGGACGTGATCGTTGAAGTCGAAGACGACGGCGTAGGTATGGACGCGGCACAACTCATCGCGAGGCCGGATGAGCTCGGTGGCACCGGCATCGGCATGGCCAACGTTGCCGAGCGGCTAAAGGTCCTTTACGGCGACACGGCCACGATGACCATCGAAAGCCACGGCGGGAAGGGCACTGTGGTGCGGCTTCGGTTTCCCATTCTGCAAGAAGGCTCCGGAATCCCGGCGGCGCTCTACGAAGAGCGCTCCAGCACCCGGCGATAAAACTCCTCGTAGTGCGGAATGATCTTGCTCGAGCAGAAGCGGGTCTGCGCCGCCACGCGTGCCTGCTGCGCCATGGTGCTTAGGGCTGCGTCGTCACTGAGCAAATCAATCGCGTATTGCGCCATCGCGTCCACGTCGCCCACGTTTGCCAGATAGCCGCTCTTGCCGTGCTCGATGACCTCAGGAATTCCGCCGACCCGCGTCGCAATGGGCACCACTTTGCACGCCATCGCCTCAAGGGCCGCCAGCCCGAAGGACTCCAGTTCGCTGGGTAGCAGCATCACGTCTGACATGGCCAGCTTTTCCTGCACCCGGTCCTGTTTGCCGAGGAAGATGACGTGATCGTGGATTCCTTTCTGCACGGCAAGCCATTCGGCTTTGGATCGGTCGGGGCCGTCCCCCACCAGCAAGAGTTTCGAGGACACCTTCTTTCGCACCCGGTCGAAAATCTCCACCACGTCGGTAAGCCGTTTAACGGGCCTGAAGTTCGAAAGATGCACCAGGATGCGCTCGCTCGGCGATGCGTACTCCTCGCGCCGCGTCGCCGCGTCCGCATCCCGCACGTACACATCGCAGTTCACGAAGTTGGAGATCACCTCGATGTGGTTCTTGATGTCGAATTCGCGAATCGTGATGTCGCGCAAGTATTGAGAGATGGCAGTGACCCCGTCGCTTTCCTCGATGGAGTAGCGGGTGATGGGCAGGTAGGAGCGGTCGAGCCCAACCAGCGTGATGTCGGTGCCGTGCAGGGTGGTGACGAAAGGCAGCTTGCGATGCGAAGGGCCGGCCGCGAGCATCTGTCGCGCCAGGAGCGCGCTTACTGAGTGCGGGATCGCGTAATGAACATGCAGCAGGTCGAGCTCGTAAAGTTCAGCCACCTCCGCCATGCGAGTGGCCAGCGCCAGATCGTAAGGGGGATAGTCGAACAGCGGGTAGCGGGAGACTTCGACTTCGTGATAGTGAATATGGGGCTGGGGTTCGGTGAGACGAATCGGCTGCGCATAGGAAATGAAGTGGACGTCATGACCGCGCTGCGCCAGTTCCATGCCCAGTTCCGTCGCCACAACTCCGCTGCCGCCATAGGTTGGATAACACGTGATCCCAATCTTCATTCGCTACTCCGAGAAGCCCATGGATTCGATGGCCCCCGCGCGCGCGCGATTCAGATTTTACGCTGGGGTACGAAGTATTCGTGCGCAGACTGGCGGGTAGCCGCGCGAGGGAGTAAACCGAACGTTACTCGGAGGTTTTGCGTTCGAAAGCGTTTACCAGGAGCGGATCGATCTTGTCGAGGTGGGCCTGCAACCGCTGTTTCGCATCCGGAGTCATGCCGATGAACTCGACTCCCATACCCACGCCGGGATCGCTGGTGCGAACCACCGCCGAAGTCGAAATCTTTTCAGAATCCATCCAAAAATCCACGCGAAGAGTCGTCGCTACAGCAAGCGGTAGGATGGTCTCCACGTAGCAGCCATTGCCACTGATGTCGGTGGCATTCACGCGCATGGGCGTCTTCACCCGCTCGTCGCGTGCTTCCAGGGGGAACGAGATTCGGTGGCGCGCAAACCGGCGCCGGTTGTTGGGCTCGAGAGGCGGAGCCAGTTGGTCGGGAGACAGTTCACTTTGCCAGGGGCAATCCTGGCCAGCAACGATTTGCACGCCGGCTTGAATCTTCTCCAAGGGCCCGGTGTCCATGACCCAGATGACGCGGCAGCGCGATTTCCTCTCGTTGTACTGAACGCCGACGACGTCGCCGACTTTCAGTTCATTTTCCAGGCCTGAGAAAAGCGCGCCCGAGCCGCTGATATTGCGCGCGCGAACATGCTGATTGAAGGTCCGTCCGCTGGCGGACATCCCCCACACCCGAACCGAAAGATCGGCCGAGATTCGCGGATCGGGTCGCTGGCTACTCATAGACGACGGCTTATAGCGCGCTCGGCCTAATCATAGCGCGACTTGGGCAGCCCGGCGGTTACGGAAGTTACCCATCGGATTCAAGTGTGCTACAAGTCCCGGTATGAGATGAGCTCAACCCCCCGGCTGGCGAGCGCTTGGCGACTTTCCGGCGAAGTGAGTATGGCTAGTTCGCGCTCCCGCGATTCGCGCAGACGCGTCGGAATCGAGCGCAGGTCATCGTCCAGATAGCCGGGGTGGCAGACAAATTCCCAGGTGCCCTCCGGCATGTGCTCCGCGATGGCACGGAACAGTTGGGCGTCGAGACTGCCCGTGGCCACAATGCCGAGGGTGCCGTCGGGAGTCCGTAGGCCCGCCCGGGCTACCGCTTTTCGGAAACCTCCAGCCAATCCCCGTAGTGTTCGGACTTGCGCACGCCTTTTCCAGAGACCTTGTTGCATGCGCACGAAGTTGGCCGCGACCATTTCGAAAGGATTACGAATGGCGCCAACGCCGCAAGTCCGCGCGGCGCGCAACATACCGGTCAGGGCGCCGGGGAACATATGGGTGTGTTTGTGGCTGTCGATGTGGGATGGGTCGAGATGATGGGATTGCAGCTTGCGGATTTGCGCGGTGGCCTCGGCCTCCACTTGATCGGTATCGAGCCAACCAGAAAGGGCACGTAATGCGAAAACACCGAGTCCATCGCGAAAGCGCCTCGAGCCTCTAGGAACGAGGCTCGGAAGTCGGCTCGGATCGAGTAACGGTTCACCATCCACGAGCACGAGGTGACAGCCCACGCTCCAGCCCGAACTTGAGTTGGCCAGCAAGACCGCCTCGTCAAACGCACCAGCATTGGCCATGAGCGTCGTCGAGGTCACAATGCCGCGGTGGTGAGCCTCGGCGATCGCCCGATTGACGCCGTGGGTGAGCCCGAAATCGTCCGCGTTGACAATCAGTCGCCGCACGCGAAGAGTCTAGCAGGGGACCTGGGGGCAGGGACGAAGATCGGCACTGGACCTTCGAGGAGTGAAGTTTGACCGGTCTTTTCGCCCTCCCGTATACTCGACGTACCGCGTTTCGCGCGATGCACTTCGTTCGGTGACTCCAGCCTCGACACGCAGTTCACGGGTGCGAGGGCGGTTAGCTCAGTTGGTTAGAGCGCCTGCCTTACAAGCAGGAGGTCGCAGGTTCGAGTCCTGCACTGCCCACCATTTCCGCCACGAAAATTAAAAAGGGTACGGGTGGTCTTTGACGATCACGCAGCGGCTCTTGCCGCTTTATAATGATCATATGCCGATATCAGCTCGGAACAAACTGCGCGGAAAAATTGAAGAGATTCAGCTCGGCGATGTCATGGCTCATGTTGTCATGCGGGTCGGGGACAATCTCATTGAGAGCGTCATCACGCGCCGCAGCGCTGACGAACTCAAGCTCAAGAAAGGTGACTCGGTTTCCGCGGTCGTGAAAGCCACCGAGGTGATGATTCAGAAGGATTGATCCTGCTCACTGAACATCGACAATTCTCAGGGTCGTAACCTGCCTGACCCATCGGGCCTTTCGTTTTTCGTCCGCGATGACAATTCGGTATGGTCCTTCTTTCTCGGCGAGCGGTTTACCATCCCGCAAGAAAGCCAGCAAGGTCTGCTTATCCGTGAACGCCGGATCTATCTCTGGCAACGCGATGACAGCCCGGTAGCCGTCAGCCGCTTCCACGAGAAGGCAAGTTGTGAGCCCCTTACCCTTCATTGATTCTCCCCAGCTGATACCCGCCCTTTCGAGGACGCTCTTGAGCGTTACCCCTTCAAAGTTCACCGGACCAGACGAATGCTCTGACGCAACTACTTTTACGTGAGGTAGAGCTTCGAGGTCAGCCCGGCTCAGAACGACCTGTTTTCCGGAATCCGTCTGAACCGTCAACTGCTGACACTGGAGGGCAACCCTGGTGGAGACCAATGCAAACAGCAACGCCGAGAGCAAAAAGAGTTTTCTCATATCACACTCGAAGAATCGTCACTTCTGTTGCTTGATGAAAGCCGCTGCAGTCTGCAACAAAAGCACTCCACCGTAAGGCCGCTGATCGGCACACTCACAATCCGGCCCAGAGAATCCGTCAGCGGAGTCCTCGCTCTTGGTGCAGGTTTAGGAAGTCTTCAGTCCTCGCTTCGCGTCGTTGAGGTTGGAACTTCTGGGCCATTTGGAACTGAATCGCATGGTCGAGAAGCTCGCTCGGTCCAACCAGCCTGGGCCACTCATTTGCCCAATTCAACCACCCCTTAAAGCGCCTATACCCGCATCATATTAGACTGCATAACTGTCTGTAATATACACTTCATGGATTCTTCAAATAACTCTTCTGGGGGAGAGGAAAGAATGCGTCACTTTGCACGACTGCCAGGCGTTGGCACTACTCGAATCGGATCACACGCTGTTGTCCCCAGCGTCACGGGTGGGAATTCGAGTTGCCGGCTCTCGATATTGGCGTTGTTTGTCTCGTGCCTATGCGTGCCATTTTCGACGGCTCAAGTATCGGCCAGCTTGTCCGGGTTGATTACAGACCCGTCCGGCGCGACCGTGTCCGCTGCTTCGGTCACCGCGAAAAACGTTGACACCGGCCTGTCGCGTACCGTTCCGACAGATCAAAGTGGACACTACCGGTTCTTTGCTCTCCCGGTTGGCCCCTACGAGGTCAGGGTGACAAAAGAGGGATTTGCGGAAGGGATCCGGTCGGGCATCCGCCTCGTGATCGGCCAAGATGCAACCGTCGACTTGGGTCTGCGCGTCGGACAAGTGAGCGAGCAAGTCAAGGTGAGCGGGGATGCCCCGGTTGTGAATCTGACAACGCAAGATATCTCGGGGTTGGTCGGCGAAAGGCAAGTCAAGGATCTGCCGCTGAATGGACGCAGCTATGATTTGCTCCTCACGTTGAATCCCGGCATTGTGAACTTCACGTGGGAAAAGACCGGCGGGATCGGCGTCTCCAATTCGACGACGGGCAACAACTTTGCGGTTTCCGGAAATCGCCCACAGCAAAACATTTTCTTGTTGAACGGTGTGGAATTCACCGGGGCTGCCGAGAACAATATGCAGCCCGGAGGCAGCAGTCAGGAATTGCTGGGTGTCGATGCTGTCCGAGAATTCAACGTCCTGCGCGATTCATACGGACCCGAATATGGCAAGCGCCCCGGCGGCCAAGTGAGTATCGTGACCCAATCGGGCACGAATCAACTCCACGGCAGCGTCTACGAGTTCCTTCGCAACAACGCTCTTGACGCGCCGAATTTCTTTGATCAGGGATCGGCACCGCCCTTTCAGCGGAACCAGTTTGGTGGCTCCCTGGGAGGCCCGATCCGATCCAACAGAACTTTCCTGTTTGGCAACTACGAGGGATTACGCCAGCATCTGCATCAGACTTCGGTGGCCTTCGTTCCAGACGACGCCTCGCGCGCGAGCGCCGTAGCCGCTGTTCAGCCTTTATTGAATTTGTGGCCCGAGTCACCAAGAGAATCTTGTAACCCATCTTGTGGCATTGCGCAGTATTTCAGCAGCCCCCTGCAAACAATTCGGGAAGATTTCGGCACAGTTCGGCTCGATCACACGCTCTCTTCACGGGATTCTCTGTCCGCCGTATACACCATTGACGATGGGAATGACTTAACAGCAACAGTTTTGGACCCTTACAGCTCGGATATCCTCACGCTGCGCGAGCAGGTGTTCAGTCTCGACGAAACACACTCCTTTTCGGCCGCGACGGTTAACGTGGCGCGTGTGGGATATTCGCGTGCAGGCTATTTCTTCACCGGCTTGCCGACGCCCGGAACGCCCGCGACGAGTGTGCCGGGTTTCTTGTTAGGACACCAGGTCGGTGCCGTCGTGGTCGGTGGGAGCGCCGCATCAAACCCGCAAGCGGCGATTGGCCTCGCGGGCAGCAATAATGGAAGCAACCTGAGCATCGCACGCAACTTGTTCACTTTCGAAGACCGAGTGGCAATGACCCGCGGGGGGCATCAACTGACGTTCGGCGCATGGTTCCAGCCGTTCCAATCCAACGAGACCATAGCGCTCAGTCAGTACGGCCAGCTGACATTCTCAAGCCTTGCCAACTTCCGACAGGGCTTGGCGTCCAGTTTTCTGTGGGACCCTACGCCGACGGAGATGAACTGGCGGTCGCTCTTTGGCGCCTGGTATGTCTCGGACGTGATTCGCATTGCGCCGCGGTTGACCCTATCGTTGGGATTTAGAGACGAGTTTACGACCGGATGGAACGAGGCGCACGATCGGGCTGCCAACTACACCTTCGGTAACGGAGTGATCTCAAACGATCCGCACATCGGACATTCTTTATTCACGACCAACCACGGCAAATTCTTGCCTGAGCCGCGCATCGGATTGGCGTGGAGCCCGCGCTCGGACAAGACCGTAATCCGCGCTGGTTTTGGAATGTATAACGATCTGCAAGATGCGTTGGGCTATCGCACTGATCAAAACGCACCTTTCAATCCGGTCTACAGCGTCGGCAGTGCTACCAGCCCCCTTCAGGTTTCGTCCCTGCCGATCGATCCCACAGCCCCACCGCCGACGGGAGCAAAACTCGTGCCTGGCGGAGTTCAGCCCGACATGAAGACTCCGACCTTGATCTCGTGGTCGTTACGTGTCCAGCAGGAGGTTTCTCCCAATACATCGTTGACGGTGGGCTACGTTGGAAGCCACGGCTACAATGAACTCATCGGCATTGACGCCAATGAGCCCTTTCCCGTCATTTGTCCGGCCTCGCCCTGCCCAGCAACGTATCCCAACGTCCCCACGTTAGGCGTTTTGGCGGGTGCTCCGGTTCCTGCAGGTGCGTACTACGTGCCGACCACCAAAAGAGCAAATCCTACAATTGCAAACACCTGGACGTGGTTCTCTCTGGGTACTAGCAACTACAACGCACTTCAGGTCGATGTAAACCGGCGGTTTAGCCATGGGTTGTCGCTACGAGGCGTGTACACGTGGTCCAAGGCGCTTGATGACGGCGATTCGCTGAATGCGACGGCTGCTCCGAATGCACCCGGCCTTGTATCGAATCCTTTCGACTTGCACGCCGACTACGGACTCGCGACTTACGACGTCCGTCACATCGGTGTGATCAACGCCGTCTACACTCTGCCATTCGGGAAGGGACAACCCCTTGCCAATAACCTGGGGGGCTGGAGCAACGGCGTAGTGAGTGGCTGGTCGGTGAACAGCATCTTGACGATTCAATCAGGGTTTCCCTTTACACCTCAGCTCAGCTATAACCCATCTAACAATGGAGACACGCGCAACCCGGTACGGCCGTTTGTGAACCCAGCTTTCACGGGCCCGGTCATTCTCGGAAGACCATCTCAGTGGTTCAATCCGAATGCTTTCTTGGCCCCACCGGCCAGTAGCGGATTTTACGGAGACTTGGGCAGGAACACCTTGATCGGTCCGGGTCTGGCAACCTGGGATTTCTCCGCGTTCAAGACAACGAATCTGGGCGAGCGACTCGCGCTTCAGTTTCGCGCCGAGATCTTCAACCTGTTGAACCGCGCAAATTTCAATACACCAAATCTGATTACGTTTACATCTTCAACCGCAGGCACAAACGTCTCCGGGACGGCGGGAGCCATCACCAGCACTTCCACAACTTCACGGCAAATTCAGTTTGGATTGAAACTCATTTGGTAGAAGACGCCACAAACGGAGCTGCTCTTTCGCATTGCAGCGGTGTTGCACACATTGCATAGGTTGCCCGATCTGCTCCAAGCAACCCAGACTGCTTCTCAAGTCGGGCCGAAACGTCGACGCACAGGATCGATGGCTTTGAATCGGGCCGTCGAAATCAACCATGGTCGCGGGTTGCCGGGTACTCACTCCTCGGCCACAGGCTCAGCGCCACCGCAAAGGCTTCGTGCATCGCCTCCTCGGCAAGATCAAAATCACCGAGCAAGCGGATCAGAGTTGCCAGGATTCGTCCCGAATCCACGCGATAAAGGGAGTCGAGCCAGACCTGTACTTCTCGCTCGCAGAATGGTCGTCGCGTGTTTCGTGCACGCATAGTCCGCCAGGACTAAAGTCTCTCACCACAACCGTTCTAAGAATCTGATCTTCTTTCCTCTGAGCTGCTAAGGCACTCATGGGTCCGCACCCTCGTGCGTTTACAAACTTGTGTTTGTGATCTGGAGGAAAGATGCGATCCGCTTATTTGTCCCGAAGTCTCTTCGGGAGCACTCGTATGGCGTTCATTACTGCGGCTTTGTTCGTTGGAACTCTTGCACTCGCCGGCAATGTCGGTGCTCAAGAGCCAACAAGTTCGCAGAGGCCGATTGCCGAAACGCCCGGCCTGGTCGAAGCGGCTGCGGGACCTGGCAGCGGCACGTCCGCAACCTGCCTCAGTGCCCTGACTCTGGGTTGTCGCGGGGGGCGCGGCTGCTGCGCAGCCGATTATCGAAACCGATATTGCTGGCGCCCCAACATGACTCAGACCGCATGGTTTTCGCATGGCAAGCCTTTTGGTCAATTCTCCTTCATCTGGGCTTCAGGTAGACACCACTATATTGGTGCAGACGCTGCGCACCGCACGAGATGCTCGGCCCACACAACTCCGTCCACAGAGCAGGAGGCGGCGCAGCCTGTCAGCGCCAGAGCCCAAGGGTCGTGTAGTTTTATCTTGAACCTTTAGGATCTCTAGAAAGGGAGGAGACATCGGAACTGTGAACTACGGAGCTCTATTTCGATCGGCATTGGTGGCGCTGCTCAGAAATAAGATGCGAAGCATCCTAACCGTTCTGGGAATCACGATCGGGATTGCTGCCGTGATTTGTGTCGTGGCCATCGGCAAAGCAGGACAAGCGCGAGTTCAGCAACAACTGAACAACCTTGGCGACAACTTCGTCTGGATTGAAGCTGGCGGTCGGGCGGTAAACGGAGTGCGCACGGGCACGCATGATACCAAGACTTTGGTCATGGCCGACGCGGTCGCAATTAAGAACCAGATTTCTCTAATCAAGAGCGTTTCGCCGAACGTGGATGATCCGGTTCAGGTCATCTACGGCAATCAGAATTGGCACACATCCTACCACGGCGTTTCGCCTGAATACTTTGACATTAAGCGATGGTATGTGGATCAGGGGGCCATATTTTCACAGGATGATACGGATCGAGCCGCCGACGTTTGCGTGATCGGGCGAACGGTTCGGGAACAACTCTTCGGCGTCGAAAATCCAGTTGGAAAGGTCATCCGAGTGAGCGGCCTTCCGTGCAAGGTGGTGGCCACCCTTCATCCCAAAGGACTCTCCCTTTCCGGGCAAGACCAGGACGACACAATCATCCTGCCCTACACCACGGCTCAGAAGAAGATCAAGGGCATTACTTGGCTGGATGACATTCTGTGCTCGGCAGTGTCACCAGACGTCGTCAAGATGGCAGGACAGGAAGCAACCGCGGTGCTACGCGATCGACACCACCTGCGTCCCGAGGAAGAGGATGACTTCAACATTCGAAATCCCGAGGACATCATCCAGGCCCAACTCGATGCCAGCAAGACTCTGACGATTCTGCTGATCGCCATTGCTTCCGTTTCCCTGATCGTCGGGGGAATCGGGATCATGAACGTGATGCTGGTTTCGGTAACGGAGCGCACGCGTGAGATCGGAGTTCGAGTAGCTGTTGGCGCAACCGAAGCTGCCATTCAGCTTCAGTTCCTCGGAGAATCGATCATGCTCAGCCTCGTTGGAGGCGCTGCGGGAGTGCTCTTTGGAGTCTTCGGATCTTACTTGGTTGGGCAGACTCTGGGTTGGCCGATCGAGATGTCCATTGACGCCGTCGTGGTGGCCGCGATGTTTTCGGTGGCTGTCGGAGTGTTCTTCGGATACTACCCAGCTCGCAAGGCGTCGCGGCTTGATCCGATCGAAGCGTTGCGATACGAGTGAAGGGATATTGACTGTCGGGACCCAACATAAATGACAAAGCGCAAGTGGCTCATCCTAGCGGTCGTGGTGGCAGTGGCTGGATTAGTCGTCGTGTTGGGGCTAAACCGGGATACCCAAGCGCAGCATTTTACGGCGAAGGTGGAACGAGGTGACATCCATGACGTTGTGGAAGCTACTGGAACCATCAACTCGGTAATCACGGTCCAGGTGGGATCGCAGGTGTCCGGGTCTATCGCGAAACTTAATGCCGATTTCAACTCGCGCGTACATAAGGGAGACATTGTCGCGCTGATCGATCCTGCATTGTTCAAGGGGGCTCTGCTGCAGGCAACCGCTGATTTGAAGAACTCAGAAGCCAACCTGGCAGCGGCCCGAGCGAATCTCGAAAAGGCGAAATCCGCTTTGGTGCAGACTAAGGCCGACTACGACCGCGCCGTCGGCTTGACCAAAGATGGCGTCATGAGTAAGCAGCAACTGGACCTGGCCAAATCGAACTATGAGGCAGCGAGCGCATCGGTAGATGCGGCGGCCGCTAACATCACGCAGGCCGAAGCGCAAATCAGCCTCAAAGAGGCTGCTGTCACAGTGGCCCAAACCAATCTCGATTACACCGTGATTCGCTCTCCGATCGACGGTACCGTGGTGGCGCGAAATGTGGATGTGGGGCAAACCGTGGCGGCATCATTACAAGCCCCGACAATCTTTACGATCGCTCAGGATCTCACCAAGATGTGGGTGTACGCAAAGACGGACGAGTCGGACGTGGACAATATTAAGGTGGGCGAGGCTGTCACCTTTAAGGTGGATGCCCTTCCCAAGCAAACGTTTGAGGGAGCCGTCAGCCAGATCCGAATGAACCCGACGACAGTGCAAAGCGTGGTCACCTACGACACCATCATCGAATTTGCGAACCCCGAGTTAAAACTCTTTCCAGGCATGACGGCATACGTAACCATTCCCGTGGCCACGGCGCAGAACGCATTGAAACTCCCAAACACCGCCCTACGGTACAAACCCCCGATGGCCTCGGAAGAGATTTTGGGCTTGTATAAGCGCTATGGAATCGAAGGATTTGAGGGGCAGCATGCCGGTGACGAATCCGCTGCCTCTGAGGGTGGGGTCCCGGCCAGCAAGGGCATACAGAATCTTCCCCGCGCACCGAAAGCAGAGATTGCCGTGGTTTGGAAGCTCCGTCCGGACAACACAA
>DATMPS010000052.1:0-186682 GCA_035567435.1 Terriglobales bacterium
GCGGCGATGCAGCCACCGTAAAGCAACACCTAAAGGTATTGCGGGATGTCCCAGGAGCGGGCGAAGTCTACCAAGCGCTGGCCCGTGCCGCGTTGCGTGTCCTTACAGCGAAGAATCGGAAGCAACTGGCACGGGTGCTGGGGCGTGAGTGACGCCCAGTCAGGCTGCGAGCGGAGAACTTTGGGACACGGGTTCGTGGACGTTGCCGCGCAACGTCCCGATCGCGAAATAAACAAGAGCGGCAAGCACAGCGAAAGGCAAAGGAGCTGCAGTCCGCAGCGGGAACACCAATGGCTGAGCGGCGCTACGCCACCCGGGCGTCGGCCAGACAAGGATATCCACGAGGCAGGCGGCGATCCACTGCCAGCTCAGGGCGATCAATCCCAGAACCACGAAGAGCCTGAGGGGCCGCGCAGCGCGCAGGATTTGGTCACGGTTCGAATACAGCCACAGGATCGCTGGCAATAGCAATATGTGGTCGTAGACCGCGCCTCCCGTAGGCAGGGTAACGATCGTGATCACCAGAGCAAGCGAAAGCGTCAGCGCGAAGTCGCGGGTCATTGCTGCCGCGCGCCGGGTCCGCCAGCAGATACCCGCGCCCAGCAAGAGCAGAGCGAACTCCACTAGGCCACCGAGCCACTTTCCCAGCACGAACTGCACCAGCGGCGGCTCCGTGTACTGCCGGTACTCCACCAGCGCAGCACGCCAGTCGGAGAACCAGCCAGGAAGCACGAGCTGGCTGGCACCCAACAGTAGGGCCAGGGTGAGGACGAATCCGAAAATGAGCGTCTTCCTCCGGTCCCAATCACTGACTGCCCACAGCAACAGCCAGATGGCAAGTAACAACATCAGCTGCGGCTTGATGGCCGCGATTGCGAGGCAGACCCCAGCCAGCAAATAGCGCTCGCGTTTCAGAGAGGCGCCCGTCGTCGCCAGCGACACGCCGACAAGGATCGCCGGTTGTTGGGCAAAGATCGCCTCCAGCACCGCGTAGCTGGTCATGGTCAGCAGGATCACGGCGGCGGTTGAAGCTGCGCCAATCCGCAGATCAAACGCCACCAGCCACAGCCACACCCCCACCGCGACCAGCAAAGGAGAAGCAAAGGCGAGCACATACTGCACCTGGCGAAACGACAGCCAGGTCAGTGGCGTTGCGATTACGTCTGTATAAAGCGGATAGGAGAAAGCCCGGTAGTGTTCCGGTGGATCGCTGGGGCGGCGCGGGTCGAAAGTGCGCCCGAACAGTCCCGTCTGGATTTCGCCAGTCATCGCGTTGCTGTAGGGGTTGCGGTGGTGGAACAGCAGCTCGCGAGTGGTAAACCAGATAGGGTAGAGGTCCCCCCCGTAGTAGTAGCCGCCATCCAGCTGGTGGGAAGCGTGCACGGCACGGACCTGCGGGATCAGCAGCGCGAAGTAGTAGTAGGTCATGCCCGCGGCCAGCAAAAAGGCCACCGCCAACGTGGATTTGGGACGAAGGTTCATGGATGTGAGTGGCCCACGGATTTAAACACACCGGGATGCAGCAAGGAAGGTGCCGCGAAGCGTGAGTGTTCCTAACGTGAACTGAACAGGTGGCCGAGCTTTTCCTTTTTCGTCTTCAGGTACTCCTCGGCATGCGGGCTGGGCGCGACTTCGCAGGGAACGCGCTCCACCACTTTCACTCCCGCCAATTCCAATGCCGAAACCTTATCAGGATTGTTCGACAACAAACGCACCTCGGTGATGCCGAGCGCCTTGAGCATCTCCGCTGGCAGAGTAAACGCCCGATGGTCAGCCTTAAAGCCCAGGCGTTCGTTGGCCTCCACGGTGTCCAGTCCGGCGTCTTGCAATTCGTAGGCCTGAAGTTTTGCCATCAACCCGATGCCCCGGCCTTCCTGCTGTTCGTAGAGAAGGACTCCAGCACCGTTCTCGGCAATGAGCGAAAGCGCCATTTCCAGCTGCTGCCGGCAGTCACAGCGCAGGGAACCGAACACGTCCCCGGTGAGGCATTGGGAATGGATGCGGACCAAGGGTGGGGCCGACAGAACGTCGCCCATCACGAGGGCAACCGCTTCTTCTTTGCGTCGTTCGCCGGCCTCGCCGAAAAGGCCGTCGAAACCGTAAATGCGGAAATTGCCCCAGCGGGTCGGGAAGTCGGCGGAAGCGAGCTGTCGAACTGGGCCAGAAGAGGTCACTTCCTCATTATAGACGCCGCACGCGGCAGAAGACCGGCGGCGGCCCGCACTTGGAAGGGTTGCGCGTGTGTAGCGCCATGGTGCGCAAGGCTTGGTTGAAGCGCGCAAACACTGGTAAAATCGTACGTACTCGAGCGTTCCATCCGAAGTGGGGCTGTAGCTCAGCTGGGAGAGCGCCTCGTTCGCAACGAGGAGGCCACCGGTTCGATCCCGGTCAGCTCCACCAAACATCCCAACGAGTTGCGGCGTTACCGCCGAAGCGCTGCACTGAAAAAGCGGCATTTTATTGGACCAGCAATGGACCAGACTTTTTGACTTGTTCGGCCACATATTCCGTGAGCTTCGAAGCGGCCCTTTTCTGGCCCTCAGGAACAAAATGCGCGTAGATGCCCATAGTGGTTGAGATGCGGGAGTCCCGCATCTGTCTCTGCGCCGATTTCGGAGCGGCCCCGGCTTGGAGCTGCCATGTTGCACACGACGTGGGTAGGCACCTCCAGTTCACCACGCCTACCGAGTTGTCGGGCAGACTCAGGTGAGTCACGAATCTTTTCTCGCGCGTCGAAAGCCACGCGCATCTCCGCGTCCCACAGTGTGCCTCCAAACCCTTCTTGGCCGTCCAGGATAGAAGTGGCCTTCTGAAAGTTATCGCGGTCTGTGGAAATTGGGTCGGGATTTGTAGCTGCCCCGGGAGGATTGCCTTGAGCCAAGCTGTGCGGTTTGGTTTTGCCCATGGTCACTTCCTGTGTGACCTTCCTGTTTTGTGAAATCAGGGAAAGCGGGGCCAGGAAGTGCCCCGCCTTGTCGCTGGCTGACCGTCGCCGGCGAACTATCCAGTCAGTTTCGAGACTAGCGCAAGCGCAACCGAAACTGGAAGGGGTGTTGTCAGAAATGTCTGTGCAAAACGCTGCGCGAGTGCACCGTTCTGGGGCAGTGGTCCTTGGTCAAAGCCGCATCAAGTCAATTCCTCAGATCGCCACAGGTTTCGGAATGGCCCGATGGTCACCAGGAGTAACTACACAGGTGTGACCTTCTCGCAATCGTGAGTCCGGTAGTACGCTGACGGGCGAGGAAGGCAAGCTGGAACCCCGAGAGCGCGGAGGTGAGCAGTGGAACCTTCGAATGTGCAGATGTGGCCCGAGTGGAATCGCTTCTGGTATCACACCGACTGCTGCTCGCACTGCAGCGCTGCGTTACGGGCTCAAGAGCCAACAGAGCAACCTGCCGGGCTGTGTGCCGTTGGCGGAGGGCTGTGGAAGCACCTCATGGAGCGAAGAGCGCCTGGTGTAAACAGGACCACAGAAAGGCCCGATGCTTAGGAAAAAAAGGGCATCGAGCCGAAAAACACGATTCGCTAATCAGCGGAGCTCGCGGTCGCGTGACGTCATCTGACGGTCTGACAGCGCGGAGCTATTGGCGCGGAGATGGTTTCTATGCTGGAAGCAGAAAAGGAAAAATCCAGCTTAGCTAACCTTAAGAATCAACCACATAGCTCGAATGCACCAATGGGTGCGGTCGAGGGACCAACAAGAGAGATTGCGGCCGAAACCCTCCGGATAGGGACTACCACTATTGATCGCGCTCGCCTTGTGCAAAGCACGCCCTGAGTAGAGGACAGTTCAGCCGCGACCGGAGCTCCCGGGCTGCTCGGTCGAGCGTCGAGAGGCTCCTGAAGGCTGAAGACAAAAAGCTCCGCGTCGGTTGGGGCTCCGCAGGTGGGTACCTAGCGGACCGACACGGGGTTATGTGCTCACGTCCACGATAGGTCTTTCGACACCAACACTCTTCCCAGTGACGTTCTCGACTTGAGAAAGTGCTTCGTGCTGAAATAAGCGTTGTACAGGGAACGCATTTGCAGCAGGGATGTGCGATGACGTGATCTGCTCGGCCTCTCGCCCTTTGGGTATCCCAACTCCTCCAAAGTATCCCCCACTAATACGTCTAGGATTGCCTGTTGCTCGTCTGAGAGACGATGCTTCCACCGAGCTACCGGTTGAAATTCTCCGTTTTGCAGATCGGAGGAGAAGGATGTGTTCGGCCGCTGGACCGAGCCGATCCCTGTTTTCTGGATCTGGTCATAGTCCAGCTTCTGCTCGATAAAGTCGCCAAGCGAGACCATGTTTCCCCGAGGATCCTGCACCAGTTTCTCGTATTGCAGTTCGAGGTAGTCCTGGCCAAGCCTGCGCCCGACTGCGCGGCCTCGGCGCACGATCCAATTCCAATAAAGGGCGGAGACTTCCAATGCATGCTCGCGATCCCATTTGAAGGGTCGAATCCAGCCTTGCTTTTCCAGCGATAGGGAGACGTCGCGCCCGTCTCGCACTACGTGGACGATGAGCGCCTCGGGAATTGTTTCCTTGATTCGCTCTAGATACAGCAAGTGTTCTGGCGTGCAGTCTGCCCAACGCTCCGCCCCCTGTTGCCCTGCCATTGCGCCCATGACGAGTCGCAAGAAGTCTCCTCCATTGCGACAGCCTGACATCACGCACGCTTCGATTTCCTCCGCATTCAAGCCGCTCTTGGTAAATAGTGGACTTCGGTGCCATGCTGCCAGCAGTGCGCGCTTATGACTCGCGATGCTCAGGTCACCGAAACGCGGCTCCAGCAGGTTGAAGACTTGCGACTCGGCACGATAGATCGCGAAGTTCCCTGCGGAAAGAAGCATGTGGTACACGAGGGTGGTTCCTGAACGGGGGCAGCCGACAACAAATACCGGCGCTTTGCTGCGGGAGTTGCCGAGAGAATCGCTTCGACCAGCAGGGCAGACCTGAGCTTTCGACATCGCCGTGCTCCTTCAGACGCGTGGCACCTGCCTCCTGCTGCAAAGGCTGCCTGCTTCGAAGTGCACGAGGGCTAACCGCACTGAGCGGGTGCGACCTTCTGATACGCACAGTTTGAGGCCGCGACGTTACATGAATGTGTCGGCAGTATGAACTTTCGGCGAAAATCGCAATTTGACAAGCTGTAGGGAGGAATCAATCTGGCAAGGAAGTACCGATCAGTGCAACACCAATCCACACCGTCTGAAGGGTTGACGTCGGCCCAGAAAAACCAATGGCTTGCGCGGCCGATCGCGGCATAGTATTTGGAAGGCTTAGGCGAGGTACCTAGCTGATGCCGCCGCACCGTTGTTCGCAGGCTGCTGGAACGCGACGGCAGGCCCAATCCAGAACGAAGCGCGCCAGATGATCACTCTTCTCGGAGCTTACAGCCATGGACAACCGTATCGGGTTCATCACCCACCAGGGTAAACAGATTCTCCTAGTCGATCTATCAAACTGCACGGCCGCAGAGGTTGAAGAGATTGTCCGCGCTGTTCCTGACCACGTGACGGCGCAGCAACGCGCTTCAGTCTTGGTGCTGACAGATTTCACTGGAGCGTCGTTCAGCGAGGAAGTTCTTCGGGTGATGAAGGAAGCCGCGGTCTTCGACAAGCCTTATATCAAGAAATCGGCGTGGGTGGGAGCAGAGAACCTTCCGGAAGCGCTCCACAAGGGTTTAAAGACTTTCTCGGGGCGCGAATTTCCGACTTTCAAGGGCCGCCAAGAAGCTTTGGCATGGCTGGCAAAGGACTGAATGAAAAGTGCCATCAGCTGCCGCAAAAAGAAGCTGGCAGGCGGTAATGCCAGCGTATTCAGGCAGTTCTCGAAAGGACCCATGGGCCTGGATCCTCAAAACCAAGGCGACGAACCAAGAAGCATGCGTGGGTGTGCAATGAGTATTTGCCGACCGAACTGGCAAGCGAAGAGGAACGTAAGATGGGTTGCGCGGAGTGCTGCGACTGCTGGTGCCACTTTACTTTCACCAATTCAGACGGAACCGATCGAGAGGACGCCGAAGCTCTACGCGCTGAGATTCGCCAGGTTGAGTTTGGAGAGCAAAGTCACACTGGAAATGAAGAGAACCGGCCAGGTCAATTGAAGCGGACCGGTGTGGTGAAAAACAATTAGAGGCTGCGGGGGCCGCAGCCTCTAGCGACTAAGGGGTTTAGTCCCAGCCGAAGTTAGACGTGCGCATCGGTTTAGCCGTGAAGCCGCTCGTCTTTTTCTTCTTCTTCGCCATCGTGTGGGCGGCGAAGGGCGTTGCCTTCAGCGGGTTGGCCTCGGCGCTGGACTGCTTGGGTTCCGCTGGCTTGCCGACTCCGGATACCGTTCTCTTTTGAATTGGCATGGTGACGTCTTTTCTTCGCGTCTCCGCGAGGAAACTGCTGAATCCTGATTGAACAATCATCCACGGCCCGGCCCGACTAACCTCTCGCCTTCATCATCGTAGTGGCGTTGAAACTCTCCTTCTTGCGCCGTATCATCATCGTGTTCGCGGTCAACGGGTTGGCTTTCAGTGGACTTGCCTCGGCTTTGGACTGCTTTTTTTCGGCCGACTTTCCGGCTCCGCTAACGGTTCTTTTCTGGATTGGCATGGCTGTAACACCTTTCTTCGCGTTTCCGCGAGGGAACTGCTGGTTCTCAAAATGCCCCGACGAAAGGTTCGGCCCGACTGCTTACAGCAACGGAGTGCATCTGCAAAATCGCTTAAACGCGGCTCTTAAGAGACATAGCACTCAACCGCATGGCTTTGTTCTTCTTCATGGAATGCGCCGCCAGGGTGGTGGACTTCAGCGATTTTGGATCACCGGTGGCGTCGGCGGGCTGGCTTGCAATCATCGCCTTCTTGACTGCTGCCCGATTGCTGAGCAACGACTTTTTCTCAATCGACATGGTAGCCATCCTCATCTTTTCTGAGTGTCTCGGAACTACACGCCTCAGCTTTTCTGATCGCGTGCGCAAACTGGATATAGCACCTGCCGTGCCAAAGTCTTCTCTAGCGTCAACGAGAGTCAAAGAAGCTTGATTCCAAGCGTTTGCAACCTTACGTGAGGAGAAACAAGCGACTTCGCGAATGCCGTGGGCCAAAACAGATGAAACTTTCATCTAAGCTAGTAAGAATTATTCATACAGCGCTCGGGTCCGGTGATTACACCAGCTGCTCTGGACTCGGGTTCATCGGGCTTCTGGCTTGCGCCGGCGCTCTTGTGCACGGAACGCGGCCGCCTTGGAAGCCAGATGGTCTCAAAGCTAGGTCGGCAATTCGATTCGATCAGGATGCTTCTTGTCGCGCTCGTGCTCTTCAGCCAGTACCCTCTCGAGCCACTTTGCTTGCTTTTCTGCCAGCTCCTTGTTCACGGAAGCAGGATGGTGGCCTATAAGGAACTCCTCCCCGCAACCGTCACATCGGAGGGTCCCCATTTCCCGGAAGCCATCGGCCTTTTCTCTTTGCTGCCCCCTCTTTATTGCGATCGCATAGCTTGGCATCTGGATCACGCTGCCCGGCTCAACTCGCCGCACTTCTGACAGAAGCATTTGAACTCTGGTTTCTCGGAGGCCGCTGTGTGAATGCAGTTCAGACAGAGAAACCAACCTCCCGAGCGAGGCAACATCGGCCGGGAAGCACCGCCCAGAACGCAATACAGGCAGCGCACGATCTCATCAGCCATTATGAGCCTTCCGCTCTCTCGTCTTCCGCGTTCGCGCCTTCGCAGCGGCCTTGGAACTCTTGCTCGGGCTCTTGCGGTGCCGAAGACTCGAAGGTCTAAAATGCACTGCGTTGAAATCGGTTAGGTTGACCATCAACCGGTCCACCACCTTCACCGTTCGGCGAAACCCGACCCACGCCAGCTTGTGCAACCTATCGAATTTCGTGGGGCCGGGCTCACAAGCCTTGAGGGGCGAAGACTGACATTCGGCCCGCTCTTCTTGTGGAAGATCATCATCCGCTGATAGAACTGCTCTCGCGGCGGAGGTAGTAGCCAAGGACAAAGCCAAACACGATCAAGCCAAAGCCAACGACCGCCTTCCACCAGGCTCCCATTTCAATGCCCTTAACAAGTGACCAAGCACCAGAGCCGAGGCAAATCACTGCACCAATACGCCTCATGTCATCGAATTTCTTCATGGCTCACCTCCAATTTGAACTCTCGCGCTCTGGCGGCTTCAGGTTTCTAAGCCAGTCCGGTCTGCGGCAAATGCCCGCGCTGCTCAGCCTGCCTCGCTAACCTGGACAGGTAGCGTAGCCATCTCGACTTGAGGAACCTGAATGTCGGGTGCGAGGCCCACAGCGTTAATCCAACGCCAACCGCCAACTGGACGTTTTCGCAGTGTTGGCACTCGGAGCATGAATGCGCACAAGTAGCGACGTGCTCGAATAACCCCGGGGGGATCCGGTGCGAACTTCTACCGGAAGTCGCTCAACCCACAACTCCTTTTACTTCGGAAGCATTTCACCCTCCATCGACCGATTCATCCTCGAGCGTCTTTCTTCCGTTCCGCAGCTTTCTTGCTGCGAGCCTTGGCGGGGGTCGGGCTTAGGGGTGCCATGCCTTCCTCTGTCCATTGTTTGAACAACGCTATCTGCTTCTCGGGCCAAGGACCGTCACAGGGCATGCTGCCGTCTTCTAAGCGGTCATAGATCGCTCCTGCGTGCGCTCTGACATCTTCATAGGAGGAGAGGTCGAGCCCGTAATCTTTCATACCGTCAACATCGGGGCTATCGCGAAACAATGGCCGAATGTCAGCTGCGAAACTTAACGCCATTGCAGAACCCTCCCAGTAGGGTCAACCCACTGTTCTTCGTGACTCGGCATGTTGATCACGCAGCCCGGTTCAAGGCGCCGCACTTCTGACAGACCTTGACTCAGCAACGAAAAGGGGCGGATACTTTACACAGCCAAAATCCACAAACTGTCCACTCGCTTCACTGACAGGCTCCCTTCGGCGCATTGTATCCGTGAGCCCAAGGCCCTGACAGCCTTCCCTCATTCAGGAGAATGCGTCATGCCCCCCAATGATGAGTACCCCGACGATCACTCTTTCGAGCGAGCCCTCTGTGAATACCGCGAAAGAACCTGGTGTCCTGACGACTTTGCCGACCTGGCGACCGATGTGCAGTGCGACATAATCGAGAGAGCGTGCCAAATACAGGCAGCCAACGACCGGCTGAACGAATTGATCCAAGCTGCCTAGAGCGCCGCCCGGTTACTGGCTACAAAGGGCCCGGTTTCCTCTTTGGGGAGCGGGCCTTTGTGTTTCTTCTTTGCGGTTGTGAACCTCACCCGCGCTGGCAGACCGCGCACTGCTCTTTGTGCTGTGAGTAATCCACGCCGGCTTTCGCCAACTCTCTCTGAAGTCGATCCATTTCTTTTCGATGTTCCGGCGCTGGCGCTACGCCCTTGAGAGACTTTGAGTACAGCCCCACTGCCTCGGTAGCCGCAGCTTCCTTCTCGTGTAGCTTCTTTCCGGTTTCACAGTCCATGTTGTCCACTCACCTACCCACAAGGCAATGTCTTCACGGCGTCGTTTTCTTCCGCTCTTTCGCCTTGAGTGTCGAGCACGCCATGATGGAATGTTAGGAACCTATCTATCTCATTTAGCGCGTCGCGGAAGCGAAAGTCAATTTCCCGGAATCGTTGATGACGTCGACGGTTGCCGGCGGCCCGACGACGGGTCCGTGTAAGTCTTTCCTAGTTCGGTACCCTTATCTGCGGTGATGACCGGCGACGCGGCTTGCTTAACCCATAGATACAACTAGACTTGGCGTTCTGGAACAGTGGTTGCATCTCCCGTACAGGTCCGATCGATACGTGACCGGACGCAGGTGTCACGCGTAGATTATTGGCAACATTCCCCCATGGAGGATAGCTAATGAATCGTTTGGGATCGGCGTTGTTTATTTGCATGCTCCTCACGGCCGTTGGGGCAGCTCAGTCCGGTGGACAGGTCGGAACGCAAGTGAGCGGGCAGACCTCCGCCAATTCGGAAATGCACGGAGCGCAGGCTTCAACGAGCGGGTCAACCACTGCCGCTGCATCAGCGCACTCGTCAGCAGGAAACGCATCACTGGCGAGTGGGACTGCGCTTAATGTCGTTTTGACTGCGCCTGTCGATGCGAAGAAGGCGAAGTCGGGAGATACGGTTACGGCGCGCACTACGGAAAGTGTGAGACAGGAAGGAAAAGTCTTCATTCACAAGGGTACGAGGCTGGTTGGTCACGTCACCCAGTCTTCGGCCCGTGCCAAAGGCGACGCGAACTCAGCGCTGGCGATCCAGTTCGACAAAGCGATTTTAAAGAACGGCGAGGAAATGCCGTTGAACGTCGCTATCCGGGCGATCGCTTCGGCGCAGACGGCGGCTAGTGTTGCCGGGTCCGACCTGGACGCTGCAGGCGGCGCCGGGGCGTATGCGAACGGCTCCGGGTCCTCTGGGCGTGGAGCTGTGGGTGGCTTAGTGTCCACCGCGGGGCGAGCGACGGGATCGGTGACCAACACTGTCGCCGGCGCGGGCACCCTCGCGGACAGAACTGTGAGCACTGCAGCAAGCACGACCGCGGGTGCCAGCGGGGCAGCAACCGGTGCGGTGGGTGGACTGAGCTCAGCAGGGCAGCTGACTTCTAACAGCCAAGGTGTCTTCGGCTGGAACGGCCTCAACCTGAACGCTGCCGAAACCGGGAGTGCACAGGGATCGCTGATTACCTCTGCCGGCAAGAATGTTCATCTCGACAGCGGTACGCGAATGCTGCTGGTGACGCAAGCTGCAACTTCAGGGACGCCAAATAAGTAAGGAACTCTGTTCCTGGCGAACGACGAACGGGCAGGCTCCGGCTTGCCCGTTTGTCCGAGCCGTCGGAAGTCCTGACCGGTGATGTCCTTCATTTGTCGGCCACTCCTTGTATTCGCAGTTCAACCCCCACATCCCTCAAGTCGGCCAACAAGATGGCCAAGCTCCACTGCTCATAGAGCCAGCCCTGGTCGCCCCGCAGCTTCGCCGCGGGGGTTCCAAGTGTCTTTTGACGAAATCATCGACATCGAACACGGTGACGCCGCGACCAAGTTTCAGTGGGACTGACTTGAGGTCCCACGAGACGCACTCCGCTCCCAGTGGGATGGTAAATCCGTGTGGAATCGAGCCGGCGCCAGGAGTCACGTCTGGCGTCTCTCTATCCAGCCGCGGTCAACGTGATGGAGTCCTCGGCGAGGATGCCACCGACTTGTTGGGTTGTGACTCTGACAAGCGGGCAGGTTCTCATTTCGAGGCGAACATCGGTCACTCTGGTTATTGGACCAGTAACGGACCAGACTAACTTCTCACTTACTGAGTAAACGTTGCTTGCGATCAGAGAGCGCCTCGTTCGCAACGAGGAGGCCACCGGTTCGATCCCGGTCAGCTCCACCAATGTTGTTCTACGACTTCTGGCTGTGGTACGACTCCCGTCGCCTCCACCATCCAATTATTCAATTTCAATCGTTTACAGATACTTTTTAATCTAACACATTAGCGTTTAGCAGAGGTACCTCGCTTTTTCAAGAGCGCGGACTACCCGCTAACATGCGCGGCGATAATGTCGTTCCCTTCGCTTCTGCTCACGCCCTGTTCAACTTGAGCAAGCTCGCGGTGTGGTGGCTACGTCCCGACATTGCTATCGAACGGATCCAGCCTGACCATCCCCAGCAAAATGGCCGTCACGAACGCATGCATCTCACGTTGAAGAAAGGAGCCACGAAACCCGCCGCCGTAAACTTTCTGCAACAACAGACCCCCTTTGACAAGTTTGCCGAGGTCTTCAACAGCGAACGTCCCCCACGAAGCTCTGAACATGAAATGTCCCGCCGAGGTCTACCAACCCTCGACTCGTGCCTACACCGGATTGCCCGACATCGACTATCCCCTGCACGATAAGACCATCGTCGTCACCCGTTGCGCACGTCTCTGCCTGGGCAAGAAAAAAATCAATTTCAGTACCGTCTTCGCCGGCCAGGCCGGCGTCAAAGAAGTTCACGACGACATCTGGCCCGTCAGCTTTATGGACTAATGATTTGGGTTACTTCGATCTGGGAACTCGGGTGCTCGAACTCCTTGAAAATCCGTCCGGCCCAAAACTGTTACCCATGTCCTAGGTACGTTGTGTCACCCATGTCTCCGGAACGGACAAACGAAACGATGGTCGGGGAGAGAGGATTTGAACTTCCGACCCCCTGGTCCCGAAACAGATTCCGGCGGTTATTGAAATTCGTGGAATTTAGTGGATTTTAGGTGCTTTGTATTGAATGAGTTACTGCGTGGCTATTGAATCGCGTTGAACTCGCGTGATCCCGAGTGCTCTCACAGCCTCAAAATCGTCTACAGGCGGAGGATTGAGAATCAAGACTCGAAATGCAACTGCTCGAGAAAGAACAAACATCTTGATTCTAGAATCCACGTCCCACAGGCTTCCACGTCACGCCTCCGTCGATTTCAGCGTAATCGGTATAACACTAGCCTCCGTCGGAGTTGTGGCTCTCCGTTCGCCTCGCCTGCGATAGCCCGTAAACCGGAACTTACTGCCGCTCAACCTCCAATACCATGAGGTACGTTCCCGGCAGATCGAGCACTCCGTTCAAGACGGCAAAATTGTCGGCAAAGGTAATTGTCATGAGTGCGGATTGGCCCCCGCCGGAAGAACTCCGCAGAGCTTGTTCGATGATTTCTCGCGTTAGAACTACCGTGGTGTTGGGCAATAAAGCGGTATCGACCCCATTTGCGTCTTTCGTACCTTGCAGCCCGATGGGACGGTCTTGCGGCGCGGAGAACAACGTCAAGACAGGAGGCAGTCCAAAAGCCGCCAGGACTGCGGTTTGTGCCGTGGCTTGTGCTAAGCTGCCGGAAATTCCCTCACCGGTTCCCAGCGTAAGAGGCTGAAATACCTTGGAGCCGATTTCGTTCTGAACCTTAGTGGCGAGAAAGATCGAGTTGGACAGGGTCGTCTGGCTTTGCACCCACCCGGAAAACAATTGCGGATTTCCATCTGACTCCCAAATGCTGGGTGAAATCAAAAGGGCATCCGCGCCATCTGTCAGTGCGCCCTGCCACACCAGTAACGGAAACTGCGAGACTTGTGGCGGAAGAGTTCGTTGCGGCAACGCGCCGTCCGGAATCATATCGCCGCTCTGAATGCCGCCTGCTGCGCTGCGCGTTCCAGCCTGGATCCGGTCTGGAGCTTGGTAGATGTCTCCGTATACGCGCGTTTGCACTTCACTCATCTCCAGATTTGCCGCCGTCTTGCGGTCATACCGACGGTAAAAGGCGGCGGCGTAAATCTCATCGCCTTTCCCATCTTTTTGCAAAGGATCGTCCAGGGTTTGCTTGATGCAGGTCAGCCGGGTGATGGTGACGAGGTAATTCCCACTCGAGGCCGACGCCGCCCCTTGCGCGGGAGCGCCAGGCATAGTGCTTTTTGTGGCCGGAGAAGATGCCATTGAAGGGACCGTTCTTGGCGTCGAAGCGGGATTGGTCGCAAGGAGCGTTGCGGTGGGGACCGCAACAGGCAGCGTCCGCGGCGCTAACCCCGGTTGGCCGCTGGGCGCCGAGGGCACGGTGCTTGTCGGACTGCTGCTTGTGGAACTCGCATTTCCACTACCCGTGTTCGAGCCCCCGGTATTCCCTCCCGATGTTGAACCGCCTCCGCTCGTTGGCGCTGTTCCAGCCTGTGTTGCACCCGTAGTACACCCGCTCGACGTGGACTGCAAATCCTTCTGCTCCTCGGCGTCGAGGTCGGCCAAGGTCTTCGTCTCTTGCGTTTGCAAGCTCTGCTGCGTTGCAGGGTCTATCGCCTCCTGAATCAGCTGACCGAACTGCTGCACCACATCGGCTTTCATCGAATTGAAGTTCTGCACGATATCGCCGGAACTCGTTAGGCAGCTGTTATTACCCTGCGCCGAAACGGATTGACCCTGCGCGGTCCCTCCGGTACTCCCCGGCGGATTGGAATTATTTGAGGCAACGGACCCCGTCACCGTGAACTGAGTCTGCGCCATGTCCCCGAGCGCGTCCGCGAGGACGTTCACCGCTCTTGTTCCCGGCGTAGCGTTGGCATCCACGTTCAACTGCACCGTCGCGCTCGTCGGAGAATTGATCGTAATCGGGGAAAGCACAGTGATTCCTGATCCAAAGTCGACCTTCGTCAGGTTTTGTGCAAAATGAGTGTTACTGCCCGTGATGGTTACAGCCACTCCTTGCGCGCCCTGCGATGCCCCTGCCGGATCGATCTTCGTAATCGCCGGGTCAGGTGGTGTGTTGTCGTAGTTCGGATTCATGATTCGAGCGGAAGGAACCGTTCCGCCACCCGCCCCACGTTGAAACTGCCAGGTGCAATTTGCCACTTCATTACTGGCCGCCGAGTGCAAAGGCAGAAGGGTTCCGGCCACTGCCACCGTGCCTGAGCCACTTATGTTTGTGCTCGTCGCCTCACCTTCAATCTTGGGAAACTGCCACTCATAGGCAGGCAACGAGAGGTTGCTCTGTGCCGCCGCCGCTCCGGCGATTGCGACCTGCTTCGTTCCCGCTATTCCGCCCGCAGAATAGAGCTGCTCGTGATACGACTTAATCACCAGCCGCTGGTCCGACGCGCGCACAAAAATTGCGATAGTGGCGTTCGCGGGAGACACATTGGTCTTCCACCCGGCGGAGATCGCCTGCGCGTTTACCGTTCGCAGCGTCGATCCCTGTCCCGTGACGCTCCAGTTTGCCGGGTACACTGCCATCGGACCCGGAGTAGGCGGTGCACCCGTCAGCTTCCACGTCTGCGTCTCCTGATGCGTATACTCCGCCGACTGTAGCGTAACAACGCACTGTACCTGTCCCGACCATAGCGCGTCGGGTGGGTTTGATTGCGCCCCTGCACAGCCTGCAAGGACCAACGGCAGGACTGCCGCGCGAACTACCAGGGCCACGTGGCCTGCCGCGGCACAGGTTGCTTTGCCACAGGATATTGGCCGAAAACCTCGCTTTGACTGTGGGAGCGATTCCATAGAAGAGTCTTCAATCCCGTTCCGATGTGCTTTCTCGAGCCGCCAACAGTTGCACGACCATCTCAACCAGAACAATCGCGATGGCATCACAGCACAAACCCCAAACTAACCGGCTCCGCCGGTATAGCTTTGAACGACGGCCCGTTAAGAAGTTGCTGCTGCTCATCTACCGTTCTTTCCCACGAAGCAAAGTTGACCCGCAACGAACTCACTGCGTCGTGAATCGTTCGCGCGATGGAAATAGCATCGCGCGTCGCCTGTATCGACCCGATCGGGTTCAGATTGGTGGCGATATCTAGGCCAGAGGTGGCAAGGTTGACCCCCATCGCAAATTTTTCGCCGCCCGTCATCCCCTCGGCTCCAAGCTTGGAGTTTTCCAACCCAGGGTAGCGGATAAAAAGGCGTGTGTAGTTATTGGCAAACCTGCGCCCGGGCGGCCCATCCACCGGCGTGTAGGAGGGAAGATAAATCGGAGAAAGAATGAACTCGTCCTTCACAAGCTTGACGCCGATGAGCCCCCGCATGGTTTGCAGTTTTTTGATTTCGCCGGGTTTGATATCGAGTGACTCGAAACCCTGGTGGTCGTCAGAATCGGACAGCGTAAGGTCGCCCAGCCCATCTTCCCCCGCCGGCCTGTCTGGTGGCGCCGTATTGCCTTTTTTGTCATACGAGGAGAGGAAGATCAGGCGCACATGATCGCGCATCAGCTCGCACTTCACGGCACGATCCATTTTGCGCGTGCGCATTTCGGCATAGAAAGCGACGGGCAGGTTCTGGCTAGCCACCGCGTCATAGCTCTGAATGGCTGCATGACCATCGTTCGCTTGTAGAAACACTAGCCCCATAAGTTCATTCGCTTCCGGAGCTAAAGGAAAAAGAGCCAGAGCAATCTTGAGGTGCTCGCTGGCACGCGCCAACTCCTGTTGGGCGTATGGAAAAGGAACAGCGAATCCGCCGACACGATTCTGATACGCTTTGCGCTGCTGCTTCTTTTTGATTTGCGCGCGCTTGGCACGAATCTTGCGCCGATTTTCATCCAAATTAAAGGTGAGGTTCATTCCGCGGCTGAACAATTCCGAAAGAATGTCCTCCGCCTCGTCTACCTCCTCGTCATACTTTTCCCCTTTTGCGTCCAGCGTCGTCAAATGAAGATTCGCTTCTTCTTTTTCACTTTCTACCGCGGTCAACTGTTGAAAGCGGGTGAAGTTCTCGCGAGCGTGCTTCGCGTCTCCCATCATTTCGTAAAGCAGCGCCAGCCTCCAGCGCGAAAGCGGGAATTCAGGAGCGACATCCGTCGCTTTCGTAAACGCCGTCAGTGCCCGGTCATATTTGCGCTCGGCCAGATGGGCGTACGCCGTGGAGTGGAGATGCCGGATTTCCTTGGCACTCTGATCCGGCCAGGCCACCAGCTCCTGCAGCTCGTCGATTCTGAGCTTTACCTCTTTGGCGTCCAACGCCGTGGGAGCCATCTCCAGATACTTCTGGAACAGCGATACGGCTTCTTTCATGCGGCCGTTTGTCTCTGCGCAGCTGGCCTCGTTGAAAATCGCCGAAGCGCTTTCTGTCAATGTGCTCTTTTGATCCGCGAGTGACGTGCAAAAACTCGATGTCTTGCCGATATAGCTAATGCTGTCTCGGTTAGGCGATAGATCCACCTTGAGCGCGGCGGGAGAAGTTTTTTCCGAAGTTTTCTCGGCCGTTCCCTGCGACGACCCGGAATCGGCATTTGAGAACGCCTCTTCATCCTCCCCTAGGCCATCTTCCAGCGAAGCTCCAATCCCGATGCTATCCGCAAGCCGGTTCACTTGATTGATCTGAGCTTCCGCGTTTTCCGTCAACGCCTTGCCGCTTTCTCCCGTGGTAAAGAAGGTTAACAATTCTGAAAATCTTTCTTTCTGCTTTGGGTCGGGCGTAGCAATTCTGGCAATCCCGATATATTCGTGAGCTTTCTCCCGGTCTCCAAGCTGGTAGTAGCAGAGTGCCAAATCAGCCGCCAGCACCCCCTCGGACGCCCCCAGTTTCGTCCCTTCTTCCAGGGCGGCGGCAGCCTCTTTGTATTTGCGGGATTCATAGAGCTTCCGCGATTCGGACAAGACATTCTTCACTTGCTTGCGAATCGAATCGTCAATGCGCTTGATCGCGTCCGCGGCATCATGGGTTTCGATCATCGCCTGCGATGCGGCATATTTCGTCCGTGCTTCCACCAGTTTGCCGGAGTCTTCCAGCGTCTTGGCCTCGGCTATAATCTCCTTCGCCTGCGCCTCGAGCTGTTTCTTTTCGGCCTTCTCCAGATTCTCTGCGCAAGCGCTTGCGCACAGCAAAACCACGGCACAGATTGGTGTCAGACGAAAATACAGCATGCTTCCCCCTGTAACGGCCAAAGGGCGAAAGCCGTTACCGAATGTGAAACCGACTCCCAAGTGGAACTTTTCTAACCGAGCGGGGTCCATAGCTGCCTATTTTGCCGCCCCAGAGCGCTTTGTTGTGCCGGAACGCGCCAGATTGACAATCATTGTCTCGACCATCGCGCCATTGTGAGCGCGCCCGAGATTATCGTGGTGGATGGTTCGCGAGGCCTGAATGCGATTGGGGTCCTGGAGGGTTCCTCCCATCGGATCGAGCGACGGCAGGCTAAGCATTCCGATGTCCTGGTCTGTGCTCGTGCATTTGCCCAGAAAGCATCGTGTGGAATGCGTTTTGCCGGTGGACTGCGTCGAGCCGGACACGCCCACCTGTATGTCGTAGGTTTTTCTCGCTTCGTTGATGTTCACGTTGACAGTTGCCGGAACGTTGGCCTGGGCGTATCCCCGAGAAGTGTCGCTGCTCTCCGGCTGGAGCGTCACTTTGCCGCCGCCGGTAGCCACGGCATGACGGTTTTCGCTGACGTGTTCCTCTTCGAAAGACCCGTTAAATTCTGCGACGCCATCCTTGACGTTGATAGTGATGGTCTCTCCCAGGGAATTCGACCAGCTCTGCAGGTCGTTGTGGCCCTGGTCGCCGGTGTATTGTTTGACGTAACTGATCTGCCCGCTCCAGCCAGTGCCCAGGCCTGTCAGCCATTCGGCCACCGCTGTTCCCGCACGAGATAGTGCTGCCGTTGAGAAGCCTGCGTGAGCCGTCTTCCCGTTGGGCGCCGTATAAGTGAACGACGTGGGTGATCCAATTCCAGATTGACCGCTCGACGGCGAGATGCTTCCGCCGGTAAACGCTACCCCACCTAGAAACCGGCCCGGCACTTCTTCTCCACGTCTGGTCCTGAGCATGGCCTTGACTTCTATTTGCGTTCCCAACGGCGGCTGCACGGTATAGCTAGGCGGATCGAAGACGATCTCCGCACATACGCCTGATCTGAGCGCTTCTCCTCCTCTTCCGGCGTCAGTGTCGCCGCCGTACCACTTTGTCTGTGCGACTGCGTAGTAGACGCCAGCCCAGTAGCCGAGAGCCATGCTGGCAAGAACTGCGTCGGAGTAGTGTCCTTTCGTGGGGTCACCACCGTCAAACGGGCCGAAGCTCGGCATTTGACCCAACCTTCCGACGATGATCGGCATGTTGACGTGCTGCTGAACGTTGCTGGGGGACGTATTTGCCTTGGCGCCGTGCGGGTCCCCGAACCAGCCCGACTGCTTGAAGGAGTAGTCGAACTCGCCGTTCACGGGGCCTTCGAGGAGCCCGTTGTCGCCGACCTGGCCCTTGTATTTGCCGCTGGTCGTCATCTCAATATGCAGGAAACTGGTCCCAGTCGCTTGCTCGTCCGTGTAATCCATGACCATGGAGAACACGCCCGTTCCCTCGGATACGCCGTCCACGGTGGGACAGGTTTTGATTTGATTCTCCAACTTGAAGCTCGTAACGAACTTCTTGCCCTTGGTGGCTGGCGTGTTCCCTACAGCCGTCTGGATCGAGGTATCGGTGTGGCCCTCGTAGCCGTCGGGCGCTTTTTGGCTACTGTCGTTGTGGGTAATTTCATACCCTTGGTTGGGTCCCGGAATATTCGGAGGCGAATCGCACCGGCTTTTAACCGGGTAGAGAGTAAGAAACACGGCGATGGTTAGCAAGCGGGTGTCGTAACGCACGTAAGGTCCTTTTGTAGAGCCGGAAGTTTATTTCTTCGCGACTTCTGTGAGGACTGTGTTGGCCGCCTGTTGCATGAGTGGCGTTAACACATCTTCGCCATCGGATTTTGCTTTGCCCTTCAAAGTGCTTTCCAGTTTTGGCTTGTCCTGCCCGGCGGGAACCAGCTGATACCCGATGCTGATGTCGTCTTTCTGTTTGATCTGGCCATTGAATTGGGCAAGCTGACTCACGGCCTGCTGCTGAGCGGTCATGGCCGATACCTGGCCTGCGATCTGGCCGGCCTTAGCCGCCATGCTGCCCGCGTTCATCAACATTCCCATGGGCGTGAAGTTCGCGAGCGGACCGGCCTTCTTCATGAAGCCGCCAATGCCGCCGCTACTATGCTTGACCTCCACTGCCGAATACAAAACGTAGTCACACTGCTTTTGCTGGACCTCGGCTTGCAGTTGAATCGGCAGATTCGAATCCAGGGCGACGATCTCAATGGCGGGACCGCTCATGATTAGTACCCAGGAATTGCGAATCGGAGTGCCGTAATCCGCTTGAGCGTTGTTGCCCTGGCCCAATTGCGCATGCGCAGGCGCCACTCCGATGCGTATCTTCCCGGGAGCTTTTGGTCCGAGCGCCTGCGGCGCTGGAACCGGCGCGGCAGCCGCCGTCGGCGAGCCCGGCATCTTCGGCATTCCCGGAATGCCGTTCTGTGCCGGGGATAGGATTGTCATGAAGAACACACAGCACGTACCTGCGAAAAGTCCAACCCATCGTGAACTAAGTAAATTCATAACAAACTCCTTCTTGCGGCGGGCGGCTCCCGATGCCGGGGCTAATGTGCCGGAAAAGCCACTCAGGATCAATTGCCGCGAGGTAAGCTGAAGGTGAGTTTTTGGTGAGGAGGTCTAAACGCTTGACTCGAAAGAACATCCTGGTTCGGGCTATAATCTGAATCTCCCCTAATTATTTATCGCTACCACTCTGTCTCGGAGGCCTCTGGTGGCACCAGCTTTGTCTCGCGAAAGTATTTCGTTCGGCGAATTTGAGTTGGACTGCCGCACGGCAGAGTTGCGCCGCAACGGAACGGAGCTCAAGCTCCAGCCGCAGCCCGCAAAAGTCCTCCTGATTCTGGCTAGCCGCGCCGGTGAAGTGGTCACGCGAGACGAACTAACTGAGCAGGTCTGGGGCTCTGACACGTTTGTCGACTTTGAGCACGGACTCAATTTCGCCATCCGCCAGATTCGAACCGCTCTCGACGATGACGCCACAAATCCCAGCTTCGTGGAGACCGTGCATAGACGCGGGTATCGCTTTATCGCAACCGTGTCGAGCAACGGACATACCAAATTGGAGCATCCTCCCGCAAAGGGGAAGGCTGTCTGGAGAATGTGGGCAGCTTTGACGTTTCTTGTGCTCGGAGCCGTTGGGATCATTTGGTACGCGCGTGAGCCGCGTTCGAAAACGATGAACTCGCCGGTTCTGCTGGCGGACTTTGTCAACAACACAGGAGACCCCATATTCGACAGAGCCCTGCGACAGGGTCTCTCGGTTCAGCTGGAGCAGTCTCCATTTCTGAGGCTCGTTTCAGACGAACAGATCCGCGAGACCTTGCGCATGATGGGTCGAGCCAGCAACACCGAACTCTCGCCTGAAGTTGCCCGGGAACTTTGCCAGAGAACCAACGCTGCCGTGACTCTGGCAGGTTCAATCGAATTGATCGGAACCCGCTATGCAATGCATCTGAGGGCGGTCGACTGCGCCAGCAGAGCTCTGCTGGGCAGCGCTGAGGCGAGGGCAGAGGACAAAGACCAGGTTCTCGACGCGCTGACCAATTTGGCATCGGACATCCGCCGGAAACTCGGCGAATCCCTTGGCAGCATCCGGCAGTACAACAAACCGGTTGCCGCTGCCACTACTCCTTCGCTCGAGGCGCTCCGCTGTTACACGGAAGGCTTGCGGGTCATGGCAGAAAAATTTGATTACGCCGAGTCCCTGTCCTGGTTTCGAAAAGCGACCGAAATCGATCCTAATTTTGCGTTGGCTTACTGGGCGATGGGCGACGTTTACGCCATTCTTGGGGAGACGGGCGAGGCAGTTCAGTTCACGCGCCGGGCGTTCGAGTTGCGGGATCCGGTGAGCGAGCGCGAAAGAGAATTGATCGAAGCCAACTATTACTACTACGTGCTGGGTGACGTCGACAAGGCCCGTCGCAGTTGCGAACTTCTGGCTAACCTCTACCCTTATAACGAGGACGCGCACACTTCACTTGCTGCATTCGCCGAGACGATTGGGCGGTACGATGTCGGCCTGAGGGAATATCAGGAAGCTCTGCGCCTCGCGCCCTGGCGCAGCTTTTTATACCGGGATGTCGCCAACACCGACCTCATGCTTGATCGCGTCGACGAGGCCACAAGCATGGTAAGTAAAGCTCACGAAATGGGCTTGGACGAAAACCTCGGTGTCACGCGCTATAGCATCGCGTTCTACCGCAACGATCGAGTCGAAATGAGCAGGCAGCTGGCGAACGCCGCAGGGAACCCTGAAACCGAAGATTTGCTGCTCGCGCTCGATGCCGACACTGCTGCCTTTGCCGGACAACTGGGACGCGCTCGGGTTCTCTCCCAGCGCGCCGCCGCATCCGCCGAGCGCAATCTAAAGAACGAAACCAGCGCATCCTACTACGCTTCTTCGGCGCTGCGCGAGGCATTGTTTGGGAATTTCAAGAATTCGATGGAACAGGTGAGAATTGCCAAAAACCATTCAAGTGGCCGAGATGTGGCTTACGGCATCGCGCTGGCCGTCACTTATTCCGGCGATATGAATCAAGCCCGAAGACTGATTGAGGACTTCGCAACGCGATTTCCCGATGACACAGTCGTAAAATGCAATTACCTACCGACTCTCAATGCCAGACTCGCACTCCTGCAAAACAACCCCCTGCACGCGATCGAAATCCTTACCCCTACCCAATCTTGCGAACTAGGTCTCCCCGTTTACAGCTACTACAACTGGCTGAACCTGTATCCGGCATACGTGCGGGGAGAAGCCTATTTGGCCGCAAATCAGGGAAAGGACGCCGCGGCCGAGTTTGAAAAAGTTGCTTCCCATCGAGGAATCACCCTCAACGAACCCATCGGAGCCCTGGCGCATCTTCAGCTCGGTCGCGCTTACCGCCTGGCGGGTGACGCCACAAAAAGTCGCGCTCACTATCAGGACTTCTTTGCGCTATGGAAAGATGCCGATTCCGACATCCCGTTTCTGAAGTCCGCCAAGAAAGAGTTTGCAAAGCTGAAGTGATGTATATCGCCTCTCGACAGTAACGGCGGTGTCAAGTATGTTTTGAACGCCCAAAGCTTGGCACTCATTGATATTGACGTTCTTGAGCGTGAATTGTTGAAAGTTACCGGTTGGCGTTGTAGTCGTTTTTGTAGACGGAGCCACAAACACACAGCTCACGGTCGTTGACTTCGCTTGGGGTTTTGTCCCGTGGGCACATGCGGGAGTGATCTGGATTTTAGGTTGGAGCATGGTGGTGATGGCGCTGCTCGTGCAGCTTCCGGTGCGCTGGGTCGCAGTGTTGGGATTAGTTATGGTTGCCACTCACAACCTGCTCGATCCTATTAATCCAGCGTCCTTCGGGAAGCTCTACTGGTTGTGGATGTTTCTACATACGCCCGGCCGCATTCAAGTCGGCGGCCATTTTTTGTTTTCTGTGAGGTACGTTCTCATTCCGTGGGTCGGAGTTATGTGTGTGGGTTTTGCTTTTGGAAAGCTGCTGCTCAGGCCTGACCGCCGCAAATGGATTCTGACCATCGGCATTGCCGCGACTGTACTCTTTTTCATGCTTCGTTGGATCAATCTTTACGGAAACGGTATCGCCGGCCTGCCATTCGGATACCCACGATCTGCGGGACCATGGGGTGTTCAGACGACGCTTTCGTTGACCGTGATCTCATTCTTCAACGTGCTCAAGTATCCGCCTTCTCTCGACTACTTGCTGGTAACGCTCGGGCCCTCACTCATCCTGCTTGGATTACTTGACGGAGCCAAAGGGGAGCGCGGGTTGAGTCGCATTTTATCGATATTTGGCCGGGTGCCCCTGTTTTACTATGTCCTGCATCTCTATCTGATTCACTTTCTGGCTGTCTTGGCCGCATTGGCCTTTCATCAGCCGATATGGCTTGGCACCGTCATCGCCGACTTTGCCCAGAGACCTCTCGGATATGGTTACGGGCTGCCTTTCGTTTACGTCATGTGGATTCTGGCCGTGGTAATTCTCTACCTGCCTTGTCTGTGGTTTATGGAATTTCGGAGTCGACATCGGGATTGGGCTTGGCTCAGCTACCTGTGACGGGCGCCTGAGTTTGTCCGGATTGCTCCGATCATTCGATTGCTTTTTACGTGGCGAGAAGAATGACTCTGAGAAAGTCCGGCGGAAGACAAACTCCCGCAGTAGCTTCATTGTGGCCGGAGTTACCTCGCAGAATCAGGGCTTCCTGGGCGCAGAACAGTTCGCCTCAATGCAACGAGGTTCCGCTATCGTATTGGTCAGCCGCGCAGGTGTTGTGGATTTTGACGCAATGCTCGAATTTGCTGAACGGGGACACATTCGCTTCGCGACCGATGTCTATCCACAAGAGCCATTGCCCGCCGTACACCCGGCCCGGGACACTGAGACTTCCCCTCTCTATGCACATCAAGCAGGCGCATTGCGCACTGCGCTAAAACGGATCGGAAAACTTGTCGTCGCCGATGCCGAATTGATTGTATGCGGATTGCCGCCTGTCTTATGCAAACAGGCGCAGCCTGAGACGGCAGCCAGTTTCATTTTGTCAGGCGCGACCGCCATCGGGGTTGGCACGGAATTGATTCCAACCGAGTCAATTCAAAGGAGGCAATCGCAGCGCATTCACGAGTTGGCACGCCGATTCACAAAACTCGTAAGGGACGCGCGCGAACAACTCGAAGCCTGGAAACGAAGTCAGGTGGTGAAGGAATTCACAGGCGCCGAGAAGTGTGAGAAGTAATGGACAAACTGGCGGAGCGACGGGACTTGAACCCGATTGAAGAACTGGGCCCGGTTCGAACGGAGTTCAGGTTGTGCGTGTTTTTTGATGAGCCGAACGGAATCTGTGGGATACTCGGCTTATGACGCCGTCTGTTTCGAGTACGTTCCGAATGGGATTTTCGTACAATAAACGTACAATGGATTGGGCAATGGGGCCTTTTTAGCCGTTGTAGCAGTTCCGAGAATCAATAAGTTACGTGTTATCAATACGGCGAATAGTTCGACTCGAACCACCTTCTTGCGTTCCACTACAAACCGCCCACGAGGTTAACCTCTGTTCGCGAAGGCGACAATTGTGTTACAAGCTTGAGCGATTCGAATCTGCAAGGAGAGAAGTTCATGGCCGAGAAGCTGCCGCAGACTCTTGCCAATCACGCCCGCTTCGACCCGCCATTTCACTTCTTTGCCCTGCCCGTGGTTTTCCTCTCCGTGATCGTCGCCATCGTGCACTTCGTGCAACGGCGAAGCTTTTTCTCCGCGTGGCTGGGGGTATTTGTGGTCGCGATGGTGATCGTTACCTTGCGGACGCGGATGTACGCGCTCAAGGTGCAAGACCGTCTTATCCGACTGGAGGAGCGCGAGCGAATTGCCGGGCTCGTGTCTGAACCTCTGCGCGCACGAATTGGCGAACTGACGGAAGGACAACTGATCGGTCTGCGCTTTGCCTCGGATACCGAGATTCCTGGTCTCGTTAAGGAGACTCTGGACAAGAAACTCTCAAGGGCAGACATCAAAAAGGCGATCAGGCATTGGCGCCCGGATTACTTCCGGGTGTGAAGGATGCCGGGTAGCAATCCAAAAGCCTAAGCGATCGCTTTCAGCAGTTGCTCGCGCGCTTCTCGCAGCTTGGCTACCGGATCGCCGGTGGGGAGAAACTCCATGGCCGCGTACCGCGTGTACTTAAGCTGTGCCAGCTTGCGGTAGATGTTCGGATAATAAATCTCGCCGGTCCCCGGTTCATGCCGCCCGGGCACATCGGCGATGTGAACCAGTCCCACCTGATCGATGTTCTTCTCCAGCTTCTCGATCAGGTTCCCTTCCGAAATCTGCTCGTGGAAAAAATCGTACAGAAATTTCACGTTCGGCGCACGGGTCTCGCGAACGATGTCGAAACCCTCCGTCACCGAGGTCAGGAAGTAATGCGGATCTTCCTCGGGATCGATGTTTTCCAGCAGCAATTCCATAGTCTTGGCTGCCGCTAATTCCGCCGCGACCTTGAGCCCTTCAACGCAACTGTGGTGCTGATCGCTGAGCGAGAACGCGGGGACCTTGTTCCCGCTTAAAATAATCAACCGGCTGCACTCGAGTTGCTCCATCACCGGAAGCATGGCCCGCACTTCCGCCACGAACGCATCTCGCTCGGCCGGGTCGCAGAGGCTATGACTGATCCCCGACGTTGCGTCGAACACCATGCCCAGTTCGCGCTTCTTGCGATTAGCGTTGCGAGAGTCGGCCTCCGACCACTTCTTGAACTCGCCCACCAACTCGACCGCGCGATAGCCGGCCTCGGCAACTTTCTCCAGGCGTTGCTCAAAGGGCAAGTCGCGAAATACCGTCCACAACATCACCGAGAGCGGGAAAGGAGAGGTCGCTGCCAACCCGTCAGTGGGCGGAGTGACTCCGGCTACCATAGAACCTGCAACGGTTCCGGCAACGGCGCGACCGAATTCCCGACGATTGATGGGCATGACGGAAGCGCACGAATTATACGCCCGAAGGGAAGCGGGGGCGGGTCGAACTGGGAGAGGCCTACGGCTCCATCACCCAGCGCTCCTTACGATGACGGATGATGGGAGCGCGTCCGCCAGACCACTTCATCACCGCGCTGAAGACGAGTTTGTTCCAGGGTTTGGCCAGCACTTGGTTGTTCAACACGCGGGTGCTCAGCGCGCGGAAGAGCTTCCAGCCCCTAGCGCCCGGCATCGATGCCAGTTCGTTCGCGATGATTTCGTTCTGAATCCTGTGGCACTCCCCGAGATTCTGCAGTCCCAGTGAGTCTGGGTGTGAGCGGAAGCCGCCAATGAGCGCGTCCACAGGATAAAGTTTGGCGTAGCGGAAGAAACGCACCCACAGCTCAAAGTCGCTGGCGCTGCGCCGGGAGTCGTCGA
This sequence comes from Terriglobales bacterium, assembly GCA_035567435.1. Taxonomy (GTDB): domain Bacteria; phylum Acidobacteriota; class Terriglobia; order Terriglobales; family Acidobacteriaceae; genus Gp1-AA133. The sequence continues at coordinate 26,245 of DATMPS010000052.1, forward strand.
CGCGGCCACCCGCCTGGTCCCACAGACTGCGCCGCCAGAAAGTGGACTCCTGCTGAATATAGCGATTGGCGCCAGCGAGGAAGGGCATTCGCGACCATTGCCGCAGCTTCAAAACTTCGACAGCCATCCCGTCATCGTTAAACCCAGTGGGACGGCCGGTGATCCAGTCGACCCCGGGGAACTGGCGGAATACGCTGCCGACTACAAACAGCGACCCGGCGTGCAACATGTCGGTAGCACTGATCCAGCCCATCAGCTCTCCCGACGAACGCGCGAATCCTTTGTTGATCGCGTCGTACATGCCCCGGTCGGATTCGCTCATCCAGGCATGCAATTGGGGCTCGTATTTCCGGATGATGTCGACGCTGCCGTCCGTGGAGCCGCCATCGACGAGCACGTATTCCAGGTTCGGATACTGCTGGCTGAGCACCGACCGAATCGTCGCTTCGAGATAGCGCGCTGAGTTGAAGACGGGGGTGACCAGGGAGATCTTCGGCCATTCACCCGGTGCGGTCGCACCCTGGCTGGCATTTCCGGACGGGATGGTAGGATGTTCGCTCACCAGGGCAGGGAATCTCCCGAGACCGCGATTATGTTTTCCGAGTCGAAGTGTTTTCTGGGCTCGAGTGGAGTAGGCAAGCCTGTATCGACCGCGAAACCGAAGAAGCGGTAGCCGTGCTGAGTGAGCAGAGCGAGGACATCCGCGCTCGTTGAACTCTGATGCCGCAAGGCACGGTCTGAGAGCTCGACTAGCACAACGGGTCGATATCGCTCGATGGTGTCGCCCGCGCCGCGTAGGGCTGCCAGTTCCGCACCTTCAATGTCCATCTTGATAACGTCTACGCGGTCCCGCTTCTCCGATTGCACCAGCTCATCAAGGCGCACGGTCCGGACCCTCTCCTTGTGATCGAGAGCCGTATTGTAGCCAAACGCGCCCAGCGTGTTGTGTCCGGAATTCTGCAAGCTGGCGACGAGCAACTCGACCTCCGCCCCCTGATCCGAGAGAGCCATCGGATACGAGTTGACGTTCCGCAAAGCGTTCTGCTCAACGTTGTTCTTGAGCATCTGCATTTCACGCCTGCTCGGCTCAATGGCCAGAACATAGCCCGATTCGCCCACCCTGTGCGCGGCAAACAGCGTATACAGACCCATGTTGGCGCCGATGTCGATGAAGGTCATGCCCGGCTTCAACAACCTCGACAGCAGGCAGAATTCGTTCGGTTCATAGCGGCCAGTGACAAAGACCGAGCGGCTGGTCTCGTTGCCTGGGATCAATGTGAGTTGCAGACCTTCGAGCCACGAAACTTGAAAAGGATCTCGGAACAAGCGCCAGATTTTCTTGCGAAATCGCGCCGCAATATTCGCAGATTGCCCGAAGCCCAGGTACCAGCCCGAGACCGGCTCGAGTACCGGTCGGGCCGCGAGCCGGGCACCCAAGGCGCGATGAGCAGTGCGCGGCATCTACTCCACGAGCAGCGGCACAAGGTTGGGGTTTCGTAATTCGCCGCGCGAGGCCACGAAAACGCAGCGCAACGGGTGGCCATCCCGGACGCAATCGAGGCCGTTGCGCCACTCGAACCGGAAATCGGCATGCGCAGGCGGTTGCGCAGGCGCGTAAACGTAAGCGAATCCTGCGCGATTCAAGGCAAGCACAACGTAGTGCGGACTGGGACGGCTACCGAGACCGGCGAGCGCCTGGTTCACGTCCGAGCTTTCGTCCTCCACCAGCACCACGGGCCGGTCGTGATCGCAGACCATCGATTCCAGCCGTAGCAGCTCTCCACAAACCGACTCCAGCTTGCGAATCGCGTGCAGGGGATTTTCCAGGTGGTAGAACAGGCCGTAGGAGAACACCCCATCGAAGTGGCCGAAGCGCGACAGGGGCTCGTTCTCGACGTCGGCCACGTGGCCTTCGATCTGCAGGTAGCGCGAGCGCATCGCTTCCAGGTTCTCGGGGCGGCCTTCCAGGCAGACCACCGAGCCGCCCATCTTCTCGAGGCCCGCAGCCAGGTGGCCGATGCCGACGCCCAGATCCAGCACGCGCTTGCCGACCCGCTCCTCGTGAAACGTGCGCCGGCGAACTTGTGCCGGGTAGGGTAAGGCGTCGGGCAGGCGGACCGGGACTTGCGTCTTCTTCTTCAACCCTAGCTGGTAGAGAAGGCGCGGCACCTTCACTTGGGAGTGCTCCCCGGAATCGCGTTCTTCGACGGCGATTTCTGTGCGGGCGGGAACAGCGCGCGCTGCGCAAGCTTCGCGGCTCCGAAGGGACGCGAAGCGTAACGCTTGAACTGTTTCCACAGGTGGCCGGGATTGCTCTGCACGCCTGCAGGCGACAGCTTGTAGGTAGCGTCGTCGATGGTGTAGGCGTACCGCCAGAAGAAGCCGTCGTCGTAGTCTGCCGGGTTCTGCTCGCAAGTGAGGCGGGCGTTGCGAATGCATTCCTCGCTGGCCATCATCTCTTCCTTGCTGGGGCCATAGCTGGTGTGGGAGTAGTCGTGGTTCTGGTGCACGACGAGGACGGCCTTCGAGGCATCGACCACTTTTGCGCCCAGAGAGCGCGCCTTCCAAAGCAGCCAGTTGTCCCACCAGAAGCGTCCGATGGCGAGAGGCGGCATCGCCGGATACAGACCGCGCGAAAACGCAAAGTAATCGATGCTGCGCGCGATCTGCAGTTTGCCCTCGCGCCCGGCTCGCCCGCGGATTTGCGTGGCCCAGTCCTCGCCCTGAAACTCGATCACATGTTTTACCTCGAGATCGGTCCGCCGCCCCACCATCAGAAACGATCCGCTCCAGGTCATCACTTGCAATACGGCGTGGGCGAAGTCATCGAAAAGAAGAATGTCCGCGTTCACGTAACACAGAACCGCACCCGACCCCAGCGCCTCCGCTTGCGCGAACAGGTCGCTGACCAGAGGCGTCCCCCACTCGTTGCGCTCTACGGAGGCAACGTGTCGCAAGCCAAATTCCGCGGCAATCTCGGCCGTGCCCGGGTCCGTCCCGAACAGAATCACTTCCGGCTTCGGATTCATGCGCGTCCAACTCGCAATCGCATTTCGCTGGATCACGCCGATGTGCCCCGCGAAGTTTTTGGGAGTAGCGAAAATTGTGACTGGCGTCACACCTGGTTCCCGGGCGGAGGTAGGACTCATACGAAGCCCTCGCCCAACCCCAGTCCAAGATAATGCACGCCGGGCTCATCGCGCAGAGATGCCAGCGTGCGCCAGCAATCGATCACTGTGCGCGGACCCTGCTGGCTGTTGCGTGCCCACTGCTCGCGCGGGATCTTATCGAACTCGGGCCAGGCCGTGGCCAGCACAACCACATCGGACTTGGCGACACACTCATCCGCGCTGGCCGCAAAGCAAATGCCGTCGGGCATGCCCACTGGCGATTGCTTGCCATACGCAGGATCAAACGCCAGCACCTTGACTCCGCGCCCGGCGAGTTCCTTCGCCAGAAGAAAGCCCGCCGCCTCCTCCACCACGTCGGTACCTGCCTTGTAGGTAAGCCCCAGGATCCCCGCGGTGCCTTTGGTTCGCCGTTGCACCAGGTCCGCAAGCCAGGGAACCTGCAGCCGGTTGAATCGGTCGACGGTCTGGGCAAGGTCGGGTGGAACCCCCAGTTGCTGCGCCAACTGCGCGAGAGCGAGGTTGTCGCGCGGGAAGCAGGGCCCGCCATAACTGAGCGCGCCCTTCAGGTATTTCGCGCCGATGCGGGTATCGAGACCCAGCGCCGAAGTGATCACGTCCACGTTCGCTCCTGCCAGCCGCTCGCAGATGCGCGCCAGCATATTGGCGTAGCTGATCTTCGTGGTGACGTACGTATTCACCGCCAGCTTGGTGATTTCCGCGTTCACGAACGACATGCGCGCGACCGACGGCTTGTTCTCGCAGACCTGCGCGTAGAGCGACTGCAGCAGATCGCCAGCGCGTTTGTCGGATTCGCCGATGAGCAGCATATCGGGATTCAGGAAGTCGCGGATCACGCTGCCCAACGCAATGAACTCAGGGCTGTAGCAGAGCCCGAAATCCGCGCCGACGCGCTTCCCGCTAGCCCGTTCGAGCATCTCGCGAACCGGCCCGCCCGTCGTTCCCGGCATAACCGTGCTGGTCAGGCACACCAGGTGGTATTCGTTCTTCCGGGCCAACGCGCGCCCGATCGACTGGCATGCCGGATCGACGTAGCGCAGCGAGAATCCTCCCGCTGGATCGCTCGGCGTTGAGACCACGATGAACGTAATGTCGGTCTGTCCGACCGCCGCCTCAATGTCAGAAACGGCCGCCAGTCGCCCCGCCGTCTGCGCCATCAGCCCGCCCAGCCCGGGTTCGTGGACGGGAGCTTTGCCTTGATTGATGGCGTCGATCTTGCGCGGATCGTTGTCCACACCGACGACGGTCAATCCCTTGGAAGCCAGGCAGGCGGCGAGCGGAGAGCCCAGTTTTCCCAGGCCGATGACGCAAACTCTTACGCTCATGCGCCAGCCTCTGCGGTCAGGCACAAGTGCCAGCCAAGACGGCGCTCCATCGATCGGAATACGGCAGGTGGGGTCCAACTCCAAGGCCAGCTCTTCACGTATTCGTATTTTACGTATTCCGGAATGCGGTACGGAAAGATGTGGTCCACGAAAGCATCGGTCAGGTGGAAACCCGAGGACTCGATGAGCCGGCGTCCTTCCTCGCGGGTGTAGGTGTAGGTCACGGGACATCCGGTCTGCGCTTCGGAGTGTTCTGCGACAAACTCTTTGAGGCGCCAGAATTGTCCCTTACCGTATCCCAGCAGGAGCCAGAAGACCTTCCAGGAACGCCGGTAGTAGACCATCAGTTTGATCGCCGTCCCCGGCTTCGCATAACTGCGCATCTGCTGGACTACCCTTTCCGGATGCGGTGTGTGATGGATGACACCGAACGAGTAGATCAGGTCGTAGGTTTCAACGGGCAGAAACGTATTAAGCTCCTCAGCGCTGCCCGAATAGAAGCGCACACGGTCCTCGAGTCCATACACACGTACGCGCTGGCGAGCCAGGTCGAGAGACTGGGGAGACAGATCCACCGCTGTGACCATGGCGCCGCAGCGGGCGAAGTTGACGGTATCGGTTCCGATGCCGCAACCGATTTCGAGCACTTTCTTGCCTTGCCAGCGCTCGAATTCCGCAAACCTCGGGATATGCGGTTCGACGAAGTACTTGCGCGCCTCGACTTCGTCGAAGTACTCGCGCGTACCCACCGGCTTGGCTGAGTGGCGGATGTTGCACGGACGCTGATCCCAGTAGCTGCGTACTTGGTCGACCGTGACTTGAGAAAAATCTGACATGCCCTGCTTTCTAGCGAACATCATTTCCTGCACGTATCCAGAACATGCAGTTGGTTGTTCCAGGCGTCCTGGGCGCCCAAGAATTATCAGAATAATTGGCTGGTTTCAGCGCTCTTGTCGGGACGCCAGCTACTGGCTCAACCACTCACGGTTTTCTGCCTTATGTCGGCTAACCCGCCACCCCGTCCTGCTTCCACCACGCGCGAGCCGTCCCGCCGCGCGCGCAACTCGCCTTCAATTCGTTTGCACGTGACCTTCAATCCGTCCTCGAGGCTCAGACTCCGGGGCTGGTTGTCGGGACCACCCGTATCCTGAACCCTCCCATCTTTACTTGCGGGTCGGCTAATTGGGCACCACCTCGACCGCGCCTGGTCGCAAGAGTCCGGGGCTTGACCTTCACCGAAGCTCCATTTTTCATGCTTTGGATGAGAAGCTTCCATTCTAGCGGACGTCGAAGAAAGGGAGCAAGCTAAGCTCCGGATTCGAAAAGGGAAAGGCAACGTGGGGATTCTGCCCGCGCGGGTGTGCAAATGGCTTCACTGTTGTGTTATCGTGGTCCCCACTTCGGACCTATCCACCTGTGTTGTCAGTGCGTTTCGGCGGACGCGAGTGGAATCAAAACTGCACGTGGGAGTTTGGCTTTCCCCCGGCCCGACCCTGAGACCTGAAGCTGTGTAGGAGTGGTTGTGAACGACCCTAGGGAACCGCACGCCCGCGTGCGCCGGCGAACCCGCCGCCACCGCCGCAACCGTCTGTTCCGGCGGAGCTTGCTTGCTAGCGTGTTTGTGATAGGCGGACTGGCCGGGGCTGCGCTGCTGCCCTTTGATTTCGGGTCGTATCTTGCCTCTTCGTTTTCTTCTCGTCCCGCTGCCGAATGGAGAAATAGCGACGTTCACCGCGATCTGGCATTGTCCGCGGCGGGCGATTCGGATGCCTCGCTTCCTTCCCGTCAGGTCCACCCGGTGTACCCGTACTCCATCGTTCCCGGGGGAGTGCACGACCCCAAAGAACTGGAGCAGGCCTTGGAGCGCGACCCGGTGGTCGCCGCCCACTATCGCGGATTCGATTTTAAGCGCGCCCGCGTCGTCGAATTGAATCAGGACAAGGCCGTTTACGTCTCCTATCGCATCGCCGGGCGCGTGTATTGGACCACGAAGCTGGTGCACCTGCGGCGCGGCGAAAAAGTCATTACCGATGGCAAGATGACGCTGCGCACCCGCTGCGGAAACCAGGTTTCCGAAACTGGCCGCCAGGAAGTGTCGCCGAAAGAGCCGACCATCGCCCGGATGGAAGAGCCCATGAACGACGGCGGCAGCGCGACTATGATTCCGATCCCGGCTGATTTTGATTCAGCCCTGGCGCGTCCGAACCTCACTTCTTTCGGACCGGCGGTGCCCGGCTACGGACTCATCTCGAATAACGGCGGGCTGCTGTCGTTGTATCCGCCGCCCCTGCCGACCTGCAGTCCGGGCAAGAAGGGAAAGGCCGGATCGGGAGACACCTCGGGCGGATCGACCGGAAAAAAGAAGAACAGCGGCGGCTGTAACTCACCGCCGGCGGAAGTTCCGGAGCCGGGCACTTGGATTCTGCTCTCGACGGGACTGGCCGGCGCGTATCTCCGCTTCCGTAAGAACTCCTTGGCCGCCTAACCCTCCCGCGTCCGCCCTGTCTTGCCCGGAGGGCATTTCTCCAGTAAGCTCTCGCCCTGTCTCTTCCCTGGAGCCGTGCACGTGCGCCGATTGTTCTTTTTTCCCTGCTTGCTTGCGTTGTCCTCGTATTGTCTCGCCGCGAGCCAAAACAGCAGCCAGCCGATCCGTTTGGTCGTCGACTTGACCGACGCTCCTCGCAACATTTACCACTCGACCCTGTCCATTCCCGCCTCGCCGGGAGAGATGACGCTGGTCTATCCCAAGTGGATTCCCGGGAACCATCGCCCGTCCGGACCCATCGGAAACCTGACCGGATTGCATTTTCGGGCGGGTGGCCAGGAACTGGCCTGGAGGCGGGATCCGGTTGAAATGTATTCCTTCGATGTCACGGTGCCTCGTGAAGCGAAGGAGATCGAAGCGACGCTCGACCTGATCTCGACCGACAGCGCGGGCGCAGGCGGGGTCGCGGGCTCGAGCAACCTGCTCGATTTGAACTGGAATCAGGTTGTGCTGTATCCGGCCGGCGCGGCATCCGACGCAGTACAGGTGGTGGCTGCCGTACGTTTGCCCGAGGGCTGGAAGTTCGGCACCGCTCTGACCGCTGAACACGTTGTGGGCAACGAAGTCGAATTCAAACCGACTGCGCTCACGACTCTGGTCGATTCGCCTCTGATCGCGGGCATCCACTACCGGCAGATCGAGCTGGTGCCGGCCGGCGAGATGCCGATGCACGTGATCGACATGGTTGCCGACAGCGACGCCGACCTCGAAATGTCGCCGCAGGACATCGCCGCCTACCGCAAGCTCGTCGCCGAGGCCGACGCTCTCTTCGGCGCCCATCATTACCGCCAGTATCACTTCCTCTACACCCTCAGCGACCACGTAGGGCATCACGGTCTCGAACACCACGAATCCAGCGATAACAGTGCCGAAGAGCGCACACTCGCCGATCCGAACCTGCATCTTCTCCTGGGGGCGCTGCTCCCGCACGAGTTCACGCATTCCTGGAACGGCAAGTACCGTCGTCCGGTGGGCCTCGCCACACGCAATTATCAGGAGCCCATGGTGGCCGATCTGCTCTGGGTTTATGAGGGGCTCACCGAGTACCTGGGCGAAGTGCTGACCGCGCGCTCCGGCCTATGGACGGCTGAGCAGTACCGTGAGGCGCTGGCCGCAACCGCCGCCAACATGGATCATCACGCTGGGCGGACCTGGCGGCCCCTCGAAGATACCGCCGTCTCTGTGCAGACGCTGCGGATGCTCGGCCGAGCCTGGCAAAGCTGGCGCCGAGGCCTGGATTATTACCCCGAAGGTGGACTCATCTGGCTCGACGTCGACGCCACCATTCGCCAGCAAACCGATGGCCGGCGCTCGCTCGACGATTTCTGCCGCCGTTTCCACGGTGGCGAGAGCGGCCCGCCGAAAGTACTGCCTTACACGTTCGACGATGTCGTGAAGACTCTGAAGGAGATCGCGCCCTACGATTGGGCCGCCTTCCTGAACGCGCGCGTCAAGGCGACCAGTACGCACGCGCCGCTCGGGGGCATCGAGGGCGGCGGCTGGCGCTTGGTCTACAACGACAAGCCGAATGCCCTGCTTGCGGCGGCCGAGGCGCAATTCAAGTTTTCGAATTTCGAGTATTCCCTTGGCTTCGAGCTCGGCAAGGAAGGCGACATCCTCGACGTGGTTCCGGGATCGCCCGCCTATGCCGCCGGCCTGGGACCGGGGATGAAATTGATCGCCGTGAACGGCCGCCGCGCGTCGGCATCCCTGGTCATGGCAGGGTTAAAGTCCGCCAGGGAAACCCGCCAGCCCATCGAGCTGATCGTCGAAAATGGCGGCTTCTTCAAGACTCATTCCATTCCTTACTACGAAGGCGAAAAAAATCCTCACTTGGAGCGGGTGGAGGCGAAGCCGGACCGGCTCGGGGATATCGTGAAATCAAAAACAGGCTCGCCTGCAAAATAAGAACGCTGGGGCCGAAGGAGAGCGTTGGTGACCAGTCCATCACCGTTCAGAATTTCACCGCGCGTGAGCAGATACTCCTGCTGACAATGTTGTCGCACAGGTATTCCCCCCGACATCGCATCAAACTCCTGCCGAAAATTGCTCGGGACGGGGCCCGAAGATGTGGGCACTCTGACTCAGGACCACATCGAACGCCGCGTCCTCGAAAGGCAACTGCTCCGCGTCGCCTCGTGCCAGTCGATGTGGACGCTGGCGGTAGCAGCATTTTCACGAGCACGACCCAGCAATTGCAGGGTGAGATCGATGGCGCTGACGCACGCTCCCCGTCGAGCGGCGGTGATGGCGACTACTCCCGTGCCGCATCCCGCATCCAGCATGCGCTGCCCGGACTGAACCAAGCGAAGTGCACCAGTCGGAGGTGTGGTAACCGTCTCAAGAGGCGCAAAGTGTGCCCAACATTCCTTTGCATCTGCTTGCATGGATCGAATGCGTCCACAGTCGCACCTGAACGAGAGAGTGCGGCCATTTTACTTAGCTCGGCCGCTTATCCCTATTTGCCATTCCGCCACGCGGGCGCAGGGAGGCAGGAGGAATCTGCTGTTCCCTCCGATAGGGAAGCCGCCCGAGCCCCTGAAACCCCGATCGAGCCGCCGTTTCACCCGAAACTCCCGATAGGGCCTCCTCGCTACCCCGCACCAACGGCCATGTCGGGCTACGAACTATTGAGTAATTCACAGCTTGCCAAGGCTGCTACAATCGCTCGCAACAAAGGGTTACGCGTGATGCCCCTCCCCAAGATCGCCTGGATTTCTATCTTTGCGGCGACATCTCTTTCGCCGTTGCTTTCCACCCCCGCCCACGCTCAAGCCGCCCAGATTCAACATGTCGCGGTCGTGAAGTCGGTCGCCGCCACCCAGATTCAAATCGAGACCAGTAAGCGGCTGTTGCCGCTGACTCAGGTTCTTACCGACCCCGACCGTCTGGTCATCGATTTTCCCGACGCCCGGCCAGGACCCTTACTGCATGCGTTGTCGGTGAACCGGAGTGACGTGAAGAGTGTCCGGACAAGCCTGTTTTCCGCCAACCCGCTTATGACGCGCGTGGTGGTGGAACTGAATTCGGCGCAGGATTTCCAGCTCGTCCCTTCCAGCAATTCGGTGATCATCAAATTCTCCGGGGCGGTACCCAGTGCGGTCGCCGCAGCTTCTACGCCGCCCGCGGCAGCCGCCGCACCGGTAGAAACCGCACCCCAGGCGGCGGGTCAGAAGACGCCGGAACCGACTGAATCCGAAGCGCCTGAAACCAAGACCGCCGAATCCAGCACGCCCGAACCAAAGGCACCCGAACCAAAGATGCCCGAGCTAAAAAGCCGGGACTCAGTGGCGGTGGCCAAGGTCCCGGAATCCCCTCCGGTCCGCCCTCTCGTCACCCGCGCCTCGGTGACTGTATCGGCGCCAGCAGCACCGCCGATGTCCGCGCCCGACACGATTTCGCAGGTTCGGCGCGTTGCCGTATTGAAATCCGGCGGGGCAACTGAAATCGAGATAGAAGCCACCGAGCGCATTGTGCCCGAGGTGCAGGTGGTCACGGGCCCCGACCGCTTGGTCATTGACTTCCCCAAGGCCACGCCCGGCCCTCGGCTTCGCGCCGTGGCGGTGAATAAGGGAGAAGTTAAGGGAGTTCGCGTCGGCTTGCTGAGCGCGAAACCGCCTGTAACACGCGTGGTTCTTGACTTGAAGTCACCCCAGGCCTACCAGCTGTTCCCGGTGGGCAAGTCCGTAATCGTGAAGCTCGGAGGCGCAGTCGGCATCGCCACGGCACCCACGCCGGGCGCTGTACCGACCTCCACACCAGCGCCCGTGATTGAGCCGGCGAAGGGTTTTGAGGTTTCGTTCCAGGATGGATTGTTAAGCGTGATGTCGACGAAGGGATCGCTGGCGGATGTGCTGAGCGAAATCCGCAAGCAAACCGGCGCCGATATAGCGATTCCCGCCGGAGCGGAACAGGAAGAAGTGGCCGCGTCTTTAGGGCCCGGCACACCGCGGGACATAGTGTCTCAGCTCTTGAACGGTTCGCGCTACAACTTCATCCTCGTGGGTGCCGACAACGACCCGAACAAACTGGAGCGCGTCATCCTGAGCCCGAAAGGCGCAGGCGAGATTGTGGTACAGGACATGCAGTCTCGGTCCGAGCCGGTACCCGTGGCTCAGATGCAGGGTCCCGACCGCAGCGTGGCCGCCGCTCCGGCCGCCGCTCCACCGCCTCCTCCAGAGGAGCAGCCGCAGGGCGACTCGATTCCTCCGGACACGCCGCCGCAGCCCGGCGATCCGCAGCCCGCTCCGAACTAAACTACGCTGAAATGGAAGTTCTAAGAATTCAGGGAATCTAGCGGTGAATGAGCCGGACGGGAACCGCTGAGGAGTTCCCCGTGTATACCGGAGTTGCCGTGGCCCCGCTGCCACACCCGGCCACGTTCACAATCGTCACATCGAACGATCCCGCCTTAGGCCCACCGCCCGCCGGCCACGCTCGGTTGATGAAAACCTGCAGGAATCCGACAATGTTTGCTGGTCCCGCCGGGGCCGCAGAACCAACGGGCGGCTCGTAAACGGGCACCGTCACCAGCGAATCGCTGGTTGTGATGTAGTCGTTCGCCGACAGCGTAGGCGTGCCCTCCAAAGGGTGGTTGTTGCCAACCTGAATCTGCAGCGGATACGTGATCGGTGTCGTCAGCGAGTCCTCACCATTGCCCGGTCTCTGGTGAATCAGGCACTCCACGCCGCTCTGCGCGGGTCCTCCCCCACCTTCGGGGAAAACAGTCGCGTCCACAGCAAGTTGGTACTGGACCGGCGGGGTGACGACACCGTTGCTGCACGATATCGGGCTCGGGTTGGAGCACTCGATATCAGTCTCAAAGTTCGTGCCCCCGCCCCCGCACGTCGACGGACACGCATCCGTCGCCGGCGGCAGCACGGCCGGGTAGTAAAGCCCTGCCGTGGCCGGCCCCAGTGTGCCGCATCCGGGTGCCGTGCAATTCGAACTCACGTTGAACGTCTCTCCGATAATCCCAATTGGTGCGGGCCCGGGGTTGATCAGTGCTCCCGTCGTAGGGTCGAAAAATCTGGGAACACCACCCACGCAGTTCGACACGGGGTTATTGGCATTCACGGGATCGCAATTCGGCAGCAGGAACGGTTTCACCCCCCGCGCAGTGACTGGCACGCCGATCGCACCATTCAGGGCTTGTGAATTCGAGGGATTAAATCCTTCCGCCGTCGCCGTCGCCCTCACCGTGAGCGCCGCCCGGCTCCAGATGCGCGCAAAGAACGTCGGCAGGTTCGTGTTCTGCACCGTCACGTTCACCGTAGGGTTGATCGCGAAGCTCGCCGCGTTCCCCCCGTTCGGAAACGTCACCGCCACGTCCGCCGCCGCAATCGGACGCCCCGCAATCCCGGACTGCCCCGCCACGCTCTGGGCCACCTGCGTCGCCAGCGTTTGCGCCGTGCTCTGCACCGTCGGGTTGATCAGCGTCGGATCCCCCGTGACCCCCGCATCCACCAGCATCTTGGCCGCGGCCAGTGCCGCTGCATCCGCCGCCCGCTGCGCCTCGCTGCGCGCCGCATACAGCGTGATCACGTCGACCGCAAGCGCCACCATCGCCAGCATGCTCATCATGGCGATCACCACGATGATCATGGTCACGCCGCGTTCGCCGTTCCTTGCCTGTGGATTGCTGCGGTGACGCATGTCGTTCCCCTAAGTCTGATTCTCCAGCGTGGCATTCACCTGGATCTGGGTAGTCGCCGGGTAGCTCGCACCGGAAACCAGCAACCCGATCACGCGGTTGAACTGCCAGTGATACGGGTAGGCGATGGACACATTCGTCGACAGGATCTTCACCGGATTCCCGCCGGCGGTGACACTGCTGGTAAAAACGTTCCCACGGTCGACGGACAGCACGAAACTGCCGCCACCCGGGCAGGTCGCCGTGAAGGTCCATTTCCACGGTGTCGCCGCCCCCGCCGCGGTAGCCGCCGCTGCGCCAAGTCCGCAGTCGTTGATCCTGGCGGTTTGCAGGTAATTCACCACCAGATCGCGAATCGCCAACACCGAAGTCGGCGCCGGATTGGTCAGATCGTTGGTCGCCGAGCTGGCTCCCAGCCGAGCCGCTTCGCGCGCCGCGTTCGTCAGTTTCTGCTTCAGGTTGAACGCGCTGCCAAAATCAAAAATGCCAACCGCCAGCACCAGGAGCAGCGGCAGCGCCACCGCAAATTCCACGATCTGCGAGGCGCGCGTGTCGGTCGCGAGCCCACTGAGAATGCCCTCGACACCACGTCTTTGTTGGATGGAAATCACTGGTTGTTCTCGGCCTGCATCTGCGCCGTTGCCTTCAGATTGAGAGTGAAAGCCTGGAATGGAAGGTTGAAGTTGTACGGATACTGAAACGAGACCGAGGTTCCGCAAGTTTGCGTGGCACCCGCGGTGGTGGTGAGAATTACGTTTTGCTGAACGCAAATCGAGGGGGTCGCGCCCGTGCCCGCGGGATCGCAAGCCACTGGAGTTCCGCAGCCCACCGTGCCGCACAGGCATGCCACTGGGCTCAGAGGTTGTACGCTCCCAGGGTTTAGGTGCGATGCCTGCAGCGCCGGTCCCACATAGTTGATCGCAATCTGATCCGCGGTCAGCGGAGCATTGCCGCAGGTCGCGCACGCCGGAGCCACCGCAGCGCGCGCGCCTTGCATCGCCGCCTGCGCGATTGTTCCGTTCACGTTGTAAGCCCGCCCGAAGAAAAATATCGCCAGCACGACCGTGAACAGGATCGGCAGTACCGCCGCGGCTTCGGCGATCTCAGCGCCGCCCGCATCGAGCAGGATTCGCTTCACCCGTTGCATCTTCGCCTCAAATCCCACTTGCCACCTGCCTCACCCCAAATAAAATGACCGTCACCGCCACCGCCACCCCAAACGGAATCTTCGCCGACTCCGGGTTGTCCAGCGACACCTCCGCTCCCGGCAGACGCAGCCTCAGAAATGCTCCCAGCATGTGGCCCATATTCCTCAAACTCTGCCGCACCCGGCCCTTGTACACGATCAGAACCGCTGCCATCACACCCGCCACCAGCATCGAGACAATTAGCACATCCACCAGTCGCCCCGGTCCAAGAAAGGCGCCCAGAGCGCTGACCAGTTTAAAATCCCCGCCGCCTAAAGCCCGTATCAGAACGAACGGCAGCAGAACCAGCAACCCCAAACCCGCACCCAGCAGGGAAGCCTTCGCTCCCGGCCATCCGCTCAGAAGCGTGTTTACCACGATACCAACCGCCAGCCCGGGCACCGTAAGCCAGTTTGGGATGCGCCGGTAGCGCCAGTCCATCCCGCCGGCCCAGAGAGCCAAAAACGTCGCCAACAGCCAGACGCTGTCTTTCAGCATGCCCGCTCGCCTGCCGGAACCCAACTCTGGCGACCCTTCCACGGAAGCATCATGACCAGCGGTTCCCGGTTGCCATAAGAAGGCGCAAAGACCAGCCAGCGACATTCGCCCAAAAAGCCGCTAATGCGCGGATTTTCACACGTTTAGATAGGCAAGTCAATGAAGAGAAAGGACAGGGGGAGGCCTGTTTCGATTGCCGATGGCCAAATGCCAATTGTCTCAACTGACCGCATCGGTCACATGAGTTTCCGGCTGCAAACGTATGAAAAAGCAAAGGCCCGGAAAATCCTCCCGGGCCTCAAAATCGCCATTCGCCATTCGGAAATCGCCCATCGCCCCTACTGGTTCAGCACGTGAGCCGAGTTATGCTCGGCGATCACCTGCTTGGCATGATCCTCGAGCGCCCGCGCCTGGGGCAAGAGGTCAAGAGCCTTAATGATCTGCGGATCGTTTTCCGCCCGGATCTTCAGCCCCTCATCCTGACCGAACTGGTCCACGAAAACTTCGCTCTTAATGCTGTAGCGGAGCCAGTCGTTGTTTTCCACCAGGTCTGACTCGGTGTAGGGAATCTTCTCTTCGTCCAGGAACTTGTGGAACTCCAACATGATGTTGTCGTCGGCCGTGAAGCTCTTGCTGACGTTGTTCTTCACTACGTACCGTTTGGCAAAGTTGAAGAATGCGTAGTGCTGCAGCAGCGTGTCCTGGAAGTGGTTGCTCTTCACCGGGGGCACATTCACGTCGGGCGTGATGCCGCCGCCGCCGTACACGGTGCGCCCGCCATCGGTCAACTTTACTTCGTGGTTGGAATTGTTCGAGTCACTATCGCGGTTGTAGTAGTAGTCGTAGAGCGACACGTTCGAATAGTCACGCTGAATCAGGCGGCCGCTCGGCGTGTAGTAACGGGCCGTCGTGAGGGCCAGGCCGGTGTTCTCCGCCAGGGGATAGACGGTTTGTACCAGCCCCTTGCCGAAAGTGGTCTCTCCCACGATCAGGCCGCGATCGTGATCCTGAATCGCTCCGGCCACGATCTCCGCCGCCGATGCTGTGCCCTTGTTCACCAGCACCACCATCGGATATTCCTTGCCGCCGTTGCCGTGACTCGCCGTATAACGCTTCTCCGGCGAAGACCGCCCGTGATGCGAAACAATCAGTTGCCCCTTCTTCAGGAACTTGTCGGCCACGCCCACGCCCTCGCTCAGAAGCCCGCCCGGGTTCTGGCGAAGGTCGAGAACCAGTCCTTTCAGATCGCCGAACTTGTCGAGCGCGTCGGCCACTTCATGTTCGGTGGTTTCCTGGAAGCCCGTGATGTGGAGATAGCCCACGCCGGGCTTGATCAGGAAGGCCAGGTCCACGCTGTTGCGGGGAATCTCGTCTCGTACCAGGCTGAACTCCATCGGCTTGTCCACGGCTTCGCGCAGGATCGTGATGTGAACCGTGGTGCCCTTTGGGCCCTTCAGCAAGTCGGCCACGTCGGACGTGCTCATGTTGTCGGTGGACTTGCCATCGACAGCGATGATGACGTCGCCCGGATGTATACCGGCTTTGTATGCGGGCGTCCCGACGAACGGGAAGATGACAATGACTTTGTTGTTGCGCGGGCCGACGGTCATGCCCACGCCGTAGTACTTGCCGCGCTGTTCTTCGCGCAGCAGCGAGTACGATTTGGGATCGAAGAAATTGGAGTGCGGGTCGAGCGCGTGCAGCATGCCGGGAATCGCGCCGTTATAGATGGCTTTGTCCGCGTTGACCGGTTCGGCGTAGTTGTCCTCGACGACTTGGTAGACCTGGGTGAACTGCTTCAGGCTGTCCTTGACATCGGAGTCGTCGCCACGCGGCGTGTACGGACTCCTCTGCGCGAAGAGCATGCCGAGACAGCCACAGGTTACCAGGATTACGACGACGAAGAAGAGAGAGCGACGAGAACTACCAGCCATCTTCAGGTTCCTTAGAATCTGAGGCACACAAGGCCCCGTATTCCGCACAATTTGGGCAGTATAGCACGCCAAACCGTACCGTTATGAGACCGATTCGAGCCCGGGAGGTTACCAAAGCGGGTATCCGGCCCCTACCGATACTTGAGATGACGGCTTGGCCGTCCGCGATGCGTCGAAAGATGGAAAGATGGAAAGATGGAAAGATGGAAAGATCCCGTCATCCAGGTGATTGGCCGACCACCCCCGACCAGGTCCAAGAACTTCGACAAGTCCGGGACCGCGACGACGCCCCCCGGGATCGGAAAGCCCGAAGTCGCTCTGAGGATCGACGAAGGTAGAGAAACTAAACAACTTAGGAGAACCAATCCCGGCACATCGCTGACAAGCTCCGTCGCCCGCTTAGGCCCAAATCTGAACCAGCACAGCACGCCGGTGTTTCCCCCCCACGCTCGTTCGCTCCATTCCCCCGCCGATTGCCCTGCCCGCGTAGGGACAGCCGCCCTCGCCTGTCCGACGGCCAAGGTGTATCGGGCCGCAGTCAACGTTCGCGAACACCCCGCCAACGTGCTCATCACCCACCGGCCGTTGCAAATGACCAGGGACGCTACCTAGACCCACCACCCCAATCCCGTAGGCGCAGCATATAGCCCACAGCGTGAGCTGCGGGTAAGCTCGGCCATTGCCCCCCGAGTCCCCCGTTGGGACGACACCCTTGCCAGGCGGGCGTGAGCCCGCAAGCCGTCGCATCGTCGCGTACGCCATTTCGACGGCACCACCACGGCGAAATGGCAACCAAACCAACGCCACGGCTCGGCTTCAAATGCTCTTCAACAACGAAAAATCGGCCTCGAACCAACGCCTCGAATGCCCTACGCCCCCGGCGGCACCACAGCCTCGCCCGCCTCGTAGCCCTCGCCCGCACTCCGTGAGCTCGCCACAAACGGCCACATCCGCCCCGGTAAGTGTCGTGGGCAATTCGCGGCACCGCTGTGTGTGTTCGACAACGCGTCGCGGACAGTCAATTCCATTGCGACAGATCCAAACTCAGCCGGTGTCAGACCGCGCACCCGAAAGTGTACCCACCCCGCGCGCGGTACCCCGCACTCAAGCGGTTCCCTGGTGTTCAGCTCCGCAACCGTCTCCTGGGCGGCGCGAATCACCACCACGTCCCACGAATTCGCCTCCTTGTTCAGCCTCCCGAGACGCCAGCTGCCGAGGTCCCCACGAATGCACTCGATCGACAAGCCGTGGCTGTTCAATCCCGTGATCCGTAGTTCAGGGCCTTCGACGATTTGCACCGCAAGCTCGCTTTCGTTCACCAGCCAGCAATGCAGAAACAATTCCAGTTCGAGCCCGGTCTGATTCGGGTCAAGGATTTCCTGGAACTTCCCGTCCCGCTGCGCTCGCGCGTGAACTTCCTTCACCAGAAAAAGAATTTTGGCTTTCTCACCCAGAGGGCGAGCGGCATTCTTCCCGCCCCGGAGCGTTCCCTTGGCTTGGGACGAAACCAGCAGCACCAAACCGACGATCAAACAGCACGACGCGAATAACAGCCCAGCGGGCCCTCCCGCAACAAATCCGAGGGCCGCGCCGACGGCCAAAACAACGACGCCAATAAGCTTAGGTTTCAGCATCTGCATGCCCCACGCGAAGCGTAAGAATCAAGTCCCCGGGCCTTCAGCCCCTCGAACGATAGCGGATCACCGATGGTGCCGATGTCGCCAGGATTTCGTACGTTTAGATATTGTACGAAAATTTGGCGTGAGAGGGGCCTCGTAACATGGGGCACTCACAAGCAAAGCCCAGAGACCGCTCTGAGCGAAGCTGATGTGGATCGTACGTTGAGGTAACGCCGCCGCCTGCCCTGTGCGAAGGTGAAGGGTCCCGCCGGATGTCCGGAGAGCCCTGAGCCTGCCGAAGGGGTCCTCGCCCTCGCGACGGCCCGACGTTCTTCGCCAAAGGCTTTTGCCTTTCCGCACAATCGCACGAACTAGGGCACCATTACCGTGACCGTTGCCGTCGTGCGGCCGTATTGACTGGTCGCGTACAACGTGTAGGTCGTAGTCGCCCCAGGTTTCACCGTCGTGCTGCTGCCGCGCACCGCGCCCACCTCAGGGCAGACTACGAGATACGACGCCTCGCTCACGTTCCACGCCAGACTCACGCTTCCCCCCGCCGACACGTGGCCCGGGGTCGCCGTGAAACTCCCGATGCTGGGGGTAGCCCCCGAGGGTACATTCGACGCCGTGTAAATCGCATTCATCTGCACCACTTCAAAAGCGGTCGCCGGCACGTTCTTCAAACTGTCCAGATCGCTGCCCCAGCGGCTGTCAGATGCTCCGGTTACATAGAGCGCGCTGCCGTTGTCGGCAAGAATCAACCCGTACTTCTTCATCGCAGTGAGAATGGCCTGCATTTGCGTGGAGAAGCCCGAGATGTCGTAGCTCGCTTTCAGGCGCAGGTGCAGCCCCATCGGCGGCGCGTTCACGTCGCTCGTGTTGGAAGCCCAATGCGATGCCGGGGGGATGAAGGCCGCACGCGTGTGCGGCACCGTAAAACGGAAGGCGTGCTGGATATTGCCGGCGGCTGCCTCGTCGTAACGCACCAGGCCGGGGAAGACCGGCAGTCCGGCGGCGTCGGCCGAAGTCCAGGTGTAGGGTCGCTGCTCGTTGCCCAGCAAATCCCAAACCGCGCTGGAGTCGGCGTTCCAGCTGCCATCACTGTTCGGCGACGCGTTGTACAACTCGTAGAGAAAGCAGTTGGCATTGTTAAGGACAATCACGTGCCGATCGCCTGTGCTCGATGAACCGCCTTCGACCGGAGCATTCGCAGGCACAGGCATGGGGCCAGGGTCGCTTTCGTCCCCGTAAGTTCCCAGGTTGACCGCCACCAGATTTTGCGTTCCGCTCACCACCACGAAGGGAATCCCATATGTGGGGTCCGTACCAAAGTCGGGATGTACGTGCGTAGCATTGCCGATGTAGTTGCTGATGATCGAAGTGGAGTTAGGATCGACCGGCGCCGCCGAGATGTCAGTGTTCCACAGGCTGCTGCTCGCGAAGGGAACGAATCCACCGAGACTGGCATTCTGGCCGAGCGCCATCTGCTGGCAGGCGGTCGTAGTTCCGCCCGTTCCACCCGATCCCCCGGAAGCCCCCGAGCCTCCAGACCCGGAACCACTTCCTGAACCTGAGGTCGAGTTACCCGCTGCGCCGCCGCTGCAAGCGAGCAGAATCGACATGAAGAAAAACAAACATACGGGGGCGAGTGGTTTCCAGGGTGAGCCTAAGCTGGGGGACATGGTGTCCCTATTCTTTCGCAGCACGGCACTGCTTGAAAGAGGACCATCGAAGGCCAAGCCTGAAAGTAGGACATGTCCGCGAGTAACAGAGTGGGACGTTGTGCCGCGCCTCACACCCTTTGGTTGCCAATCATGAAGGGTCAAGACGTGCGCTCAGCTGTTATTCTTGCACCCGCGAGAGCTCTGGCTGCGGTTGGAGTTATCAATGAACAGTACGCTGAAAACGGTCGTATTCTGGTTCGTGATCGTATTGTCTGCGACTCTTCTTTGGCAGGTCGTCAGAACTGCTCCGGGACGGGATAGTCGTGAGATCAGTTACTCAGAGTTCCTTTCTCAGGCGGAAAATGGGAATGTTTCGCGAGTAACCATCTCGAAGGGCGAAATCCTCGGCACATATCACGATGGCACTTCGTTCCGTTTGGTGCCGCCCACAAGCCAGGAAGGAATGCTCCAGCTCTTGCATGCGAAAAACGTAGAGATCTGGTTCCGTGACTCGCCGAGCGGGGAATGGCCGATGCAGTTGCTGGGAACGTGGGCTCCTTTGATCTTGCTTGCGGCCTTGTGGTTTTTCATGATCCGGCAACTCCAAACAACCCAGAGACAGTTGAGCCGGCGGCAGGATAACCAGCCGTAACTTAGCTTGCACGGCGCCCATGCACCGATCTGAGCAGTTCCAACCATTCATCAGACAGAATCCTTGCGCGCCTTGCGTTGCTGCCAATCCGATTCCGGCAGTATGATGACTGCATGCTTGGTTTCAGCGAAATGGCTTTCCTTTTCGTGCTGGCCCTGCTCGTGTTCGGGCCCAAGAAGCTGCCGGAGATTGCCCGGCAGGTCGGGAAGGCTCTGAACGAATTCAAGCGAGCGTCCAACGAGTTCCGCTCGCAGATCGAGTCCGAGATCGCCAATATCGAGCGCGAGACCAGACCCCAGATTCTTCCTCCCACCGAACCTCCCCAGGGCGCCATAGCCAGTGGCCCTGTGATCGACGCGACGCCGGTGGAACACCTGCCTGCCCAACTTACATCTCAGACCGATTCCACCGCCAAGGCCCCCGATGCCTGAAATGACCGCCGACTTCTCTTCGCAGGGAGACGGAAAAGAACAAATGCCCGCCATGGGCTTCCTCGAACACCTCGAGGAACTCCGCCGCAGAATCTTCTACGCCTTGGGCGCGGTCGTGGTCGGATTCTTCGCCTGCTGGGCCTACGCGGAGCGAATTTACGAAGTCATGCAACGTCCCATCATGGACGCTCTCCGGCACAACAACATGCCGGAAAAACTCGTCTACCTGAATCCCACCGAACCCTTCAACATGTACTTGAAGGTGGCCTTCCTGGCCGGCCTGTTCGTGACCTCGCCTTTCGTCCTCTATCAAGTCTGGGCCTTCATCGCCCCCGGCCTCTACCGTCACGAAAAACGCTACGTCACCCCATTCATGATCTCAACCGTAGCTTTGTTTTTGGCCGGCGGCTACTTCGGCTACAGACTCGTCTACCCCCAAGCCCTCGAATTCCTGATCAGCTACGGCAAACAATTCCAACCCATGATCACGATTGGGGAGTATACGGATTTGTTTTTGACCATCATCATCGGAATGGGCGTGATTTTTGAGATGCCGATCCTGGTGTTTTTCCTGTCGCTGATGGGCATCGTGACCGCGGGGTGGATGTGGCGCAATCTGCGCTATTCGATTCTCGTGATTTTTATTATTGCGGCCATCATAACGCCAACCACGGACATCATGAATATGTGTATATTTGCGGCTCCGATGGTGGCTTTGTACGTGGTCAGCATCGCAATTGCGTGGCTGGTGCATCCCAAGCAGCGGCGGGCGAGGGCGGAGAAGAAGAAGTCGTAGAGCAAAGGGCCGGCTCTCGAAGATTGAACCAGGGAGTTCGTCCGCGAATTTCTTGAGGGGTCGATGTCGCCTGCGTCATGAGAATTCCTGAACCAAAAACCACGGAGAAAAACCCGCTAGGTCTAGTGGATGGATTCCTGCGTGTGCGTGGCCGGGTGGGGCGGACGGGAGTGATGATGCTGGGGTTGTTCTCGGTGGCGTGTTCGGCAGGGCGGGAGGGGAAGACACCGCCGGCGAGTCCTAGGGAGAGTTCTTCGGCGTCTGCCCCGGCGCCGGCCGCTCCGCCAGCTCCGTCGGTTGAGGCGGGGCTGGCTCCGACCATCAATGCGCCGCGGGCCATGCAGTATACGAAGGAAGTGGTGGCCTTTGGAGCGCGTCCCATCGGGAGCGAAAATCACAGGAAGCTGGAGCAGTACATCGTGGGACATCTCAAGGGCGATGAGGTGGAGGACGACAGCTTCGTAGCCGACACGGTGGAAGGAAAGTTTCCGGTGCGCAACATTATCGCCAAGTATCCCGGGACCAAGGACGGCATCATCGTAATCGCGGGGCATTACGACACGAACTACCCGCTGCGGAACACGGCCTTTGTCGGGGCCAATGACGGGGGTTCTTCGACCGCGATTCTTCTGGAGTTCGCAAACCAGCTGCGCGGAAAGAAGCGAGAGGGGTACAGCGTGTGGCTGCTGTGGACCGATGGCGAAGAGGCTGTCAAGCAATGGAGCGACAGCGACAGCGTATACGGCACGCGACATCTGGCAGCGCGATGGCAGAAGGATGGAACGATCAAGAAGATCAAGGCGTTTCTGCTGGCCGACATGATCGGCGATGCCGACCTGAATATCGAGCGGGAATCGAACTCGGCACCCTGGCTGGAAGACTTGGTGTACCAGGCCGCGATGAAACTGGGCTACCAGTCGCATTTTTTCGCGCGCACGCTTGAGATCGAAGATGATCACCTGCCCTTCGTGAAGCTGGGCGTGCCCTGTGCCGACTTGATTGACCTAGACTACGGCTATGGCAACGTGTTTCATCATTCCCCACAGGACACGATGGACAAATTGAGCCCCAAGAGTCTGCAAATTGCTGGGGACGTGATTTTGCAGACGGTGTGGATGCTGGACGCGAGGTAAGCCTTTAGCTGTCAGCCGTCAGCTTTCAGGTTGATCGCGGAGAGCCAGTGGCGCTCAGTGCTGAGCGCTGGCACCCGCGTCCATGTCGCTGGGGCCCCCACCCGCACACCTCGATTCTCGAAATTGCCAATCGTCTTGCGATTGATTTCTAATGACGGCCCATATGAAAAACTCCCAGAAGCTGGTGGTCTACGCACTTGTTTGCTTCCTCGCCTTCCCCTTTTTTTCCCTGGCGCAATCGCTGTCCGACGCGGACCGGTTGATCGAAGAAGCCTTGCGGCCTTCGCCCATCGAGCAGAACCTGCGGCATCTGACCGACGAAATCGGCGGGCGTGTACCGGGTACACCGGCCCTGGACCGGGCGGTGGCGTGGGGCGTGGCGGCATTTGCGACGGCCGGGGCAGATAAAGTACATACGGAAGAGTTCACGCTGCCCGCTTCCTGGGCGGAGGGAACGACCGAGGTTCATGTTTCTTCGATTGGCACCGCGACGGACGCGAAGCTCTCATCGCTTCCTCCGGTGGAGTTCAAGGTACGGGCGGTATCGCTCGCGTGGGCACCGGCACTGAATGCGAAGCATGTTCCGGTGGTGGATGTGGGCGCGGGAACGGAGGGCGATTTCAAGAGGGCGGGTGATATTTCCGGCAAGCTGGTGCTAGTGCACTCCGACGTGCTGAAGACCTGGGCCGATTTGTTCAACGAGTACATGAAAGCGCCACCGGTGATCGAGGCGTCGGTGAAGGGCAAGGCCAAGGCGATTGCGTTTATCGCGACGCGCGAGCATGACGTACTGTACCGGCACATCAACACGATGACGGGCGAGATCGACCGCATCCCCATGGTGCTGGTGGCACGCGAAGATGGGGAGCGGGTGGGACGGCTGCTGGCTTCGGGCCATCCGGTGTGGGCCGATCTATCGATTCCGAACAAGATCGGTGGGCCGGTGAAGGCGTCGAACGTGATCGCGGAAATCAAGGGAAGCGAGAAGCCAGAGGAGTTCGTGGTGCTGGGCGCGCACCTGGATTCGTGGGAGCTGGGCACGGGTGCGCTCGACAACGGCTGCAACGCCGCCTTGGTGGTGGATGCGCTGCGCGCGATCAAGGCATCGGGGTTGAAGCCGCGGCGTTCAATCCGGTTCATTCTGTTCACGGGAGAGGAACAGGGCATGCTTGGGTCGCGGGCGTACGCGACTGCGCATCGCAGCGAGTTAGATAACGCCGCCGGCGTGGCCATCATCGATGCGGGCATCGGGAGGGTCACCGGATTTACTTTAGGAGGCCGGAAAGACGTTGCGGATGCCGTGGGCGCAATCGCTAAGCCTCTGGCGCAATTCAATGCGAATGTTCTCACCACCGACGACGTGGAGTGGGGCACGGACAATTTCGATTTCCTACTGGAAGGCGTGCCAACCCTGGTGGCGAACCAGGAGGAGGGAAATTATCTGGTGAACTATCACGCAACCTCAGACACGTTCGATAAGGTAGACATCCCGCAATTAAAGAGGCACACGGCGGTGATGACGGTAGCGACATTTGGGATGGCGAACGCGCCGGAGCGGATTGGGCCGCGATTTACGCGGGCGCAGATTCAGAAGGAACTGCGGGAAACACACGCTGACGAACAACTGAAGCCGCTGGGTATCTGGGCGGAGTGGGAGAGCGGGAAGCGGGGACGAAAGTAGGAATGGCGAATGGCGAATTGCAAATGGAAAATGGGAGCGTGGAGACCTCGACGCGGCGAATAGGAGAAAACGAAGGATGGAAGCTTTTGACCGCGGAGGGTGCAGAGCAGAGCGTTTAACCGCAAAGATCGCGAAGGGAAGGCCGCCAGAACGCGAAGGGCGAATGAGAGGGAGCGAATGCCAAGCGCTGAATGCTGATTGCTGAATGCGGGTGCCTGACCGTTAGGGTGAGGGCAGGATGCGCTCACGACAGCCGGCGGGACGCCGGCGCTACTCGGGGTCTTGATTGATTCTTTTCTGGATTCTCTTCAATCTGTTCGTGCTAGCGATGCTGGTGCTGGACCTGGGCGTGTTCAATCGTCGGGCGCACAGCTACAGCTTTCGCGAGGCGCTGGGCTGGAGCGCGCTGTGGGTTGGGATGGCGTCGGGATTCGCGGTCCTGGTGTATTTCTGGCACGGGCGCGCGGCCAGCCTTGAGTTTGCCACGGGGTATTTGATCGAGCTGTCGCTCAGTGTCGACAACCTCTTCGTTTTTCTGGTTATCTTTCGCTTCTTTCGTGTGCCGGATGCCCTGCAGCACCGGGTGTTGTTTTGGGGCATTCTGGGAGCGCTGATCACGCGCGGCTTTTTTATCCTCGCTGGCGTGGGACTCATCCAGCGCTTTCACTGGATTATTTACATCTTCGGCGTGCTGCTGGTGTGGAGCGGGATCAAGCTGCTGCGGCAGGGGGACGCGGAGATCGATCCGGAGAAGAATCCGGTGTTGCGGCTATTCCGCCGCTGGATACCAGTGACGGACGATTACGTGGGAGAGAAGTTCTGGGTACGGCAGCCGGGACTCTACGCTACGCCACTGGTGGTGGTGCTGCTGGTGGTCGAGACGACCGATATTCTCTTTGCGGTCGATTCGATTCCCGCGGTGCTGGCGATTACGCTGAACGCTTTCATCGTTTACACCTCAAACGTGTTCGCGATCCTCGGACTGCGCTCGATGTATTTTGCGGTCGCGGGGATGATGGATCTGTTCCAGTACCTGCACTACGGGCTGTCGGCGGTATTGATCTTCATCGGCGGGAAAATGCTGCTGTCGCACTACTACACGGTGCCGACGCATCTCGCGCTGGGAATCGTGGCTGGGGTGCTGTTGCTCTCGGTGACAGCGTCGGTGGCGATTCCGAAGAAGACTTAGAAGCCAAGTCATTTCATGCTGAAGCCCTGCTGCAAAATCGCCCTACTACAGTTTGCGCTTTCCTTTCGCTCGCCTGGCGAACAAAAGGGCGCAGCTTGTGCTATGGCCTTCCATGAGAAGGCCAGTCGGAGTCAACTGCGTTGTTCGGTTTTTTTGTTGGACAGGGTTTTTCTCCGGGCCAGACTTAGCCACTATCGCCATTCTTCCATCCGCACTCTCGAGGAGCGATTGCTTCGCTCGGTGCAAGACTGACGCTGCAAGTGGACACGAAACGACAAGGTTTCCCTTGGAACCAGTCACCCCATAGCGTCGTACCAAGCAATAGGCCCGGGGGTGGAGATGCTACCTGAATCGACGACTTACAGGAAAACTGCGGGATTATTTGTGTTTGCGGTGATCTACTTCTTATGTCAAACGGCTATTGCGGGCACACCGGCAACTGGCCCGGCGAAAGGCCCCGCACAAGCAGCTCTTCCTCGAGCAACGGGTTCCTTCGCTGTGGGGAAGATCACAATACACTGGGCGGATGAATCACGCATCGAGCCACTGTCGGCCAATCATGAGGCACGCGAGATGATGGTAGACATTTGGTACCCGGCGGAACCATCGAATGCAGCTCCTGCTGAGTATATGGACGCCGCGGCGTATGAAAAGGCGATGGGCGCAGACGGCTTCCAAGACTTTTTTCGCGAGGCATCCGAAACTCTCCGGCAGGGAGTAAAAACCCACGCCTTTGCCGCCGCCCCCTATGCTCGCTCTGCCAAGCGGAGCCCCGTGCTGATTTTCTCGCCCGGCGGCGGTATGCCCCGAGAGGTTTATGCAGCACAATTCGAGGAGCTCGCCAGTCACGGTTATGTTGTGGCGGCGATCTCACACCCCTATGACGCCATCGAAACCATCTTTCCTGATGGCAGCCGGATCGCCTATTCCGACAAGCGCTGGCCGGTGACGCCATCTGTAGAAGGCGAAGCCAACCTAAACCAACTGGAATGGCATGCTGACGATATTCGATTCGTATTGGACGAGTTGACCCGAGCGGGTCTCGCTGCCTCTTCGGCTCTGCCTTTTGCCGGTCACCTCGACCTCAGCCGCGTAGGGACGTTCGGCCACTCGTTTGGCGGGATTGCGGCGGCGCATGCCTGCCAGCTCGACCGACGTTTCAAGGCATGCTTGAACGAAGACGGCGTCGTCGCAAAAAAGCCCCTTTTTCTGGATGCACGTGGTTGGGCAATGGACCAGGCGTTCATGCTCATTCTGCACGACCCTCCAACTCGTCGCCTGAGCGAGGAGCAAGTCGCCCAAATGAAAATGCCGCGCCAGCGCATCGAGGCCCTCGTCAAAAGGCTGGATGCGGATCAGGAAGCGGCGCTGCGGAATACAGGAAAAGGCAGTTATCGCGTGAGATTGCGAAGCGAGAAAATCTCCCACATGGACTTTAGTGATTTGCCTTTGCTCGGCTCGCACGACGCTGCCGATGCGGAAAAGCGAGCTGCCATTCTTGCGACGGCGAGGAACTACACGCTAGCGTTCTTTAACCAATACCTTAGGGGAATGAATTCGGAGCTGCTCAAAGAGGCCGCTCCTAGGAATGATTTTGTTGACTCAGTGGAACGATTTGAGCCAGCCAGATTGCCTTGCCCGACGCAGTGACTGTTGGCTGCGAACACCGACGAGAGCGTGATCGGTTGTTGATAAATCGCGATAGGGCTCATCCTATGGGAGGGGATGTCAAGAAAAAATCCTTCGCCCTCCCCTCGGGGGCCCCTTCCCAGAGTCTGCTCCGTTGCCTACGCTATGATGGGGTGGAAATGACGATTGTGTCGGTGAGCCTGCAGCCGCGTCCGTACGAGGTGCGGATCGAAAGCGGCCTGTTGGACAGGGCGGGCGAGATTCTGCGGGATCTTCTGCCGGCAGGCAGTCGTTTGTTCGTGGTGACGGTGGCTCCGCTGCGGCGGAAATGGGCGAAGAAGTTGACCAGTTCGCTCCGGGCGGCGGGTTTCAAGGTGGATGTGATCGAGATGCCGGAAGGCGAGCGCTTCAAGCGGCTGACGACGGTGGAAGAGCTGGCGGAGAAGCTTGTGGCGCGGGACGCGGACCGGAACGCGGTAATTCTGGCGTTCGGGGGTGGAGTGGCGGGCGATGTGGCGGGGTTTCTGGCGTCGCTGTACATGCGGGGAATCGACGTGGTACAGGTGCCGACCACGGTGCTGGCACAGGTGGATGCGGCGATCGGCGGCAAAACGGGTGTGAACTTGAAAGCCGGGAAGAACCTGGTGGGGACGTTTCACCAGCCGCGGATGGTTTTGATCGATCCTGAGGTGCTTTCGACGCTGCCAGAGCGTGAGTACCGGGCGGGGTTGTACGAGGTGTTGAAGTGCGGAGTGATTGGGAACGCGGGACTCTTTCGTGAATTTGAGGAGAACCTGGAAGCGATCGTGAAGCGCGATCGGGCGACGGTCGAGCGGTTGATTGTCGCGTCGGTGCGGCTGAAAGCGCATGTGGTGTCGGTGGATGAGAAGGAGAATGGCCTGCGGCGGGTGCTGAATTTTGGGCACACGATCGGGCATGCCCTGGAGGCGGAGACCGGGTATCGGACGTTGCTGCATGGTGAGGCGGTGGCCTGGGGGATGGTGGCGGCGGCATGGATCGCGGGCGAGGTGGGGAAGTTGGACCGGGATTCGGCGGGCAGAATTCGCGCGGCTACCTTGAGCCTAGGCAGGTTGCCGAAGGTGGATGTGCGCGGGCGGAGCATCGTGCGGCGGTTGCAGGCAGATAAGAAGACGCGGGATGGCCGGGTGCACTTCGTGCTGCCAACGGAGGTCGGGAAGGTGGAGATTGTAAACGACGTGCCGGAGAAGGTGGTGCTTGCGGCGGTGGCGGAGGTGAGGACGTTGTCGGGGGCTGCGGGAGAAGCCCTTAACCGCAAAGGTCGCTAAGAAGGGCCGCAAAGGACGCAGAGAAAAGGACGTAAGGAAGCCGATACTGTGACTGATCGGAACAAGTCGATGGTGATCGGGGCGGCGCCGGCGGGGGCGCGGGATCAAGCGTCGGCGGCGCGTGCGGTGCGGGAGATGTTTTCCTCGATTGCGCCGCGTTATGACCTGGCCAATCACCTTTTGTCGTTCAACATCGACCGCTGGTGGTGGTGGCGGGCGGCGCGGACGTTCACGCACATTCTTTCGCGGCCCGAGGCCACGGTGCTCGATCTTTGCTGCGGCACCGGCGACATGGCTTTTGCGTTGCGGCGGCGCGCCGGGCTGTCTGCGGCCAAGATTCTGGGCGCCGACTTTGCCCACCCGATGCTGGAGAGGGCGGCGGCGAAATCGGCCGGGGGGGGAATGCGATGGGTGGAGGCCGACGCGCTGAACCTGCCGTTGGAGGATGCTTCGTTCGACCTGGTGACGTCGGCCTTCGGGTTTCGGAACCTGACGGACTACGACGCGGGCCTGCGGGAGATTGTTCGCGTGCTGCGTCCTGGAGGGGAATGCGGCATTTTGGAGTGCAGCGAGCCGGAGGGTCTGACCGGCAAGCTCTATGGAGTGTATTTCCGGCGCGTGCTGCCTGCAGTGGGTACAGCGATTTCCGGTGTAAGGGGGCCGTATGCGTATCTGCCCGCGTCGGTGGGCCGGTTTCCGCGACCGACAGAGATGACGGAGCGGATGCGCGGAGCAGGGTTCGGAGAAGCGTCGTGGACGCCGTATACGTTTGGGACCGCGGGGTTGTATTGGGGGAGGAAGTAGGTCGTTCACGCGCGTCAGATCGGATCTCCGGCGGCGCGGTAGTGCGGAGAAAACCTTTTAACCGCAAAGGTCCCAAAGAAAGACCGCAGACGACGCTATGGAAGGCGTTCGCTGGTAGTCGATGGCTGATAGCGAGAACTTTTACGGGCAGAGAGTAACATCTGCTAACCGCACAGGTCGCAAAGGACGCTAGGAACGCGTTCGCGGCTCAAGCCTCAGGTGGCTGCGGTGTGCTGTGCGGCGCTGACCGGGGTGGGGGTTTTGAACGAGTCCAGAAAAGCGTCGGCGATCGTATAGCGAATGACTTTTTCGTAGTCGTCACCGAGGAATTTCTTCAGTCGCTCGGTGCTCATGATGTACTGGCCCGTCATGTAGGGAACCGCTTCCGGCGGGATGGCCGAGACTCCGCGTTTCCACAGAAATTGCAGGGCGGAACGCATGGCCCACTTTCCGGGCACGCGGACAAGTTTCGCGTGGGCGGCGTTGATGCACCGTCCAAAGGTGAGCGGTTCTCCGCGACCGGCAACGTTCATGACGGTGAGGCGGCGCGCTTCGGGTTCGCGCTGTAGAAGCCAGGCAATGAGCCGAGCCATGTCGTCTACATGGACGAACTGGATCTTGTGGTCGAGATACTTCTGGCCATATGGCAGGAGGCAGGGTAGGCGCTTGCCTTCTTTTCTCATTTGCGCCGCCCGTTTCCCTTTGCCGTTGGGAGTGCCGCGGAAAGCGCCAAGCATGTAGTTCTCCACACTCGCCCCTGCGAAGATGTGTGGCCGCAGAATATAAGCGCTGCACCCCCGGAGCGCCGGGGCGCGCTGCTGGACGACTTCATCCGATTCTTTTTTGTGGATGGCATAGGGCAAGGTGTGGGCCTCGAGCGCGTAGTCTTCCGCGACCGGGCCGGGCAGATCGGAGCCGTAAGCCGCGACGCTGCTGGGAAAAATGAACTGGCGGATGCCGCTGTCTTCGTTGCGATTGGCTTCCGTAATGGCTTCCATGACGCGCGCGGTGCCGGCGACGTTGATCTGCCACATGCGGTCCACTTCAAGCACTCCGCTACGAACTGCGTCCAGAATGAAGGCGAGGTGCACAACCGAGAACGGGCGGGCCTCCTTGAACAGGTTATAGAGCACGCGAGTGGAGTCCTCGACACCGAGGTCCAGGCGGAGGAAGCGCAGGGGCGCGTCGGTCTTCGGGGGAGCCATGTCAATGCCGATTACGGAGAAGTCGGCGAGCAGCGGCAAGAGGCGCAGGCCGAGGTTGCCCGAGATCCCGGTGACGACGACAGTTGGCTTGGCCTCGCTCATTCCTTTGGCTGGGTCGACTGCGGTGGGGACATGGGGCTCGTCCGATCGCTCGGCGCCGGTCGGGGACCACCAGCCGTTCCGGGAGTTGTGGGCGCGTCGCCGAAATAGTCGGAGTTGAGGTCGGCCGAAACCGACTTCATCATGGCTTGGTGCAGAGCTTGTAGACGCTGGTTGCGCAGGGTGTCGCGAATTTCGTCTTGGGCTTGCGCCAGAGGCAGCATGGTTTTGGAAACAACCTTAAAGAAGTAATAACCGGTGGGGTCGTTGAGGAGTCCGGATAAATCACCGGGCCTCAATTCAAAGACCGGGGACTGAGGTCCGGGCACGCTATCACGGCGGACATTGGCGTTCAAGGTGGGGGGAGGCGCGGCCTTCACGCCAACGGCCTCGTAGGCCTCCTTCTGGAGCTTGTCGAAGTCCTCTCCGGCCACGGCGCGGGTGTGCAGGTCCTCGGCGACGCTTTTCATATCCGTTTCGGAAGTTTTTTGGACGGCGTCGCTGTCGGCGGCGGTGGCGCCGTCTTTCGGAGTATCGGCCTGGCGAGTCTTTGGAATGAATACGCGGAGAAACGTGGTCTGTTCGAAGTTGCTGGCATTGTTCTGGTAGAAATCCTT
The DNA here is from genome assembly GCA_035567435.1 of Terriglobales bacterium. GTDB lineage: Bacteria > Acidobacteriota > Terriglobia > Terriglobales > Acidobacteriaceae > Gp1-AA133. The sequence goes on from DATMPS010000052.1 coordinate 57,362, forward strand.
GACTTCGGATTGCGGGATCTTGCCGGCTTCTTCTTGAAGGGAGCTCTCCAGCTCCGCCCTGAGCAGTTCCATCTTGGTGAATTTGAGCACCTGGAGGTAGTGCGGATTCTGCTCCAAGCCGCGCTTGCGGGCTTGCTGCGACATGAAGAGGATTTGGGGATACTGCATAGCGAGCTGCTGGCGAACCTGGGGAGGCATGTTGGGTTGCAGGCTGTCGGCGAGCTTTTCGAACTCGGCGCGGGTGATGACAGTGGTGCACCCTGATTTGGGGGCAGGCGCTCCCGTCTTCGGCGCTTCACAGACGCCGTTGATGGTGATGACGGGCGTGGCGGGCGAGAGATGGCTGGGTTTGTGCGCAGCAACGGCTTGACCACCGTGGTCTTCTGCTCTTCCCACCGAGGGCCTCTGGGGCGCTGCGGGCGGTGGGGAGGGTAGCGCCAGCTGCGCCACGGGTGATTCAGCTGCGAGAAACACGACGAATAGACACGCCGCCGGTCGCAATCTTTGCATTCGAAGATGTCCCTTCGGAACTGAACCAAGAAACGTCTCCGAAATCGTAGCACAGGCCCCCGCAAGAATCGGGGGGTGCGAACCTCGGAAGTCCACTGGAATCAATTGGCGCGAAAAGCAGGCAGCGTTGATAATCACGGGATGTCGGAATCGCCGATGGCGTATTCATCCGTCACCATGCGAGCGGAAAAGCGCGCGGTCGCGGGGAATTCTGTATTGGCGGCGCTGGCCATCACGGCGCTGAAGATTGTGGTCGGAGTGACCACGGGCAGCCTGGGCATCCTGTCGGAAGCGGCGCACTCTGGGCTGGACCTGATTGCGGCCATCATCACTTTTTTCTCCGTGCGAGTTTCCGACAAGCCTGCCGATGCGGACCATCAGTACGGGCACGGCAAGGTAGAGAATTTTTCCGCATTCATCGAAACGGGCCTGCTGCTGCTGACCTGCGTTTGGATTGTGTGGGAAGCGGTCAAGCGGCTCTTCTTCAGGAATGTTGAGATTGAACCGACAGTGTGGGCGTTTGCGGTCATGGTGCTTTCAATTGGACTGGACCTGTGGCGCTCGCGAGCTTTGGGCAGGATTGCCGTGAAGTACGACAGCCAGGCCCTGGAAGCCGACGCCCTGCACTTCTCGACCGATGTGTGGTCGAGTGGCACCGTCATTTTGGGTCTGCTGCTGGTTCTTGTCGGCCGGATTTATCACATCGCGTGGTTGCGCGATGCAGACCCGGTGGCGGCACTCGTGGTGGCAGGGATCGTGGTGCACGTGAGTTGGCGACTCTCGCGGAAGACCATTGACGCACTGCTGGACGCAGCCCCGGCGGGAGTGAGGCATCAGATCATCGGCGCTGTGCAAAAGGTCGATGGGGTGCTGGAGGTCGACCGGGCACGGATTCGCCGTGCCGGCAATCGCTACTTCGCGGATCTCTCGATCGGCTTAGCGCGCACGGTCACATTTCAACATTCCGGGCAGGTGGCAGACGCGGTGACGGAAGCGGTCCATCAGGTATTGCCTGATGCAGACGTGACAGTGCACTCGATTCCCCGCGCGGGCCGTACGGAGAACATTTTTGACCGAATTCGGGCGGTTGCGACGCGCCATAATCTGAATGTGCATGACGTCAGCGTGCAGGACCTGCGGGGGCGACTGCACGTGGAGCAACACCTGGAACTGGACGAGAGGCTGTCGTTGAAAGAGGCGCACGACCGCGTATCGGCGTTGGAGGCCGAGATGCGCGAGGATGTCCCGGAGATTTCATCGATCCTGACTCATATCGAGAGCGAGCCCGCGACCATCGAAGAGGGAGACGAGGTAGGACGCGATGCCGCGCTGGAACGACGATTAAAGGCGATCGCGGCGGAATTTCCCGACGTACTGGATATGCATGAAATCAAAATCAAGCGGGTGCGCGGGCGTTTATACGTTTCCTGTCATTGCACGCTATCAGACGAGTTGACTCTGTCGCGCGTGCACGACATACAGACGGACCTGGAGATCCGTTTCAAGCAGGAGGCGCCGGAATTGTTCCGGGTGCTGATTCATCCCGAGCCGAGCACGGACAACCGGAGATAGGTGAGAAGCGATGACTGATGCTAGCGTTCGTTGGACGGAACACGTGCGATTTGTTGGCGAGTCGAACAGTGCCCACGGCATTGTCGTCGACGGAGACCAGAAGATCGGGAATAGCCCGATGGAACTCGTCCTCATCGGGTTGTGCGGGTGTACCGGATACGATGTGGCCTGCATCCTGACCAAGAAACGGGAGCCGTTCACGAGTCTCGAAATACTGGCGAAAGCAGAGCGGGCGAAGCACCCTCCCTCCGTTTACACCGAGATCAAGTTGATCTACAGAGTGGGTGGCAAGGTGTCGCGGAAAGCTGTGGAGGATGCGGTGCGGCTGTCGAAGGAAAAGTATTGTTCGGTTTCGGCGATGCTCGAGAAGACTGCGAAAATTACGGCCGAGATTCAATACCTGGAGGGTTAGTATCGTTGCCGCGAATGCGGGCTGGCTCTGAAGACTCTTCCCGCAGCCGGCGTTGACGGTCAGAGCGCCGAGAAAGGTCTTAACCACCGAGCACGCAGAGAAATGCCGCTGAGGAAGATGGTCGGCTGAGCAACAGCAGATTCCTCCTGCCTCGCTGGGCCCGAGTCTCGGAATGACAAGATCACGAGGGTTTGCGCGTCCTACACATTCTGATTTGGCTCGCGCCTCACTGCGCTCGGGATGACCGGATGATTTAGATGGCAGAGTTGCAAACCGAACCCAAGGTGGTGATCTTTACCCAACCCGACTGTCCGCCTTGTCACGAGGTGTTTCTCGCGGGAAAGGGGGTCGCGTTTCAGGAAGGGGATAACCGAGTGGGTCCAGCCGCGGTGGGGGATTTGACGGAAGAATACAGCAGCCATTCCACCCCCACGCTCGTTAGCGGCGAAGACGTGATGATTGGGTTCGATCCTGAGCGACTCGACGAAATCCTTGGCGAATAAGGCGCATCCGGTTCGCGGATACCTGTACATCGCGACCGCAACCCTGCTTTGGGGGATCGCCGCGAGCCTCGGGCGGGCCGCTTTTACGGGGCGGTTGCTGCCCGCGGGACAGAGGTTGCAGATTGATCCGCTGATTCTGTCCCAGAGCCGCACTAGTTTTTCGTTCCTTGTGTTGCTTCCAATCCTGATCGTCCGGCGAGGCTGGCGGAGATTGAAGTTGCCGGCGGTGGATTTGGGGCGGCTCGTCTTGCTCGGCGTACTGGGAGTAGCCGCGTCGAATTACTTTTACTACCTCGCGATTCAGAAGACGAATGTAGCCACAGCGATCATTCTGCAATACACGGCGCCGGTGCTGGTGCTGCTGTATATGGTGGCGCGCGGTCTGCAGAAGGCGACTGTGCAGCGCGTGTCGGCGGTCGCGCTGGCGGTTGTGGGCAGTGTGCTCGCGATTGGGGTGGTGGGAGCGGGCGGGCTTCGGTTGAATACAGTGGGGGTGATCGCTGGGATGCTGGCGGCGGTTTCGTTTTCGTTTTACAACGTGGCCGGACACAACCTACTGACGCGATACGACCGCTGGATTGTGCTGCTGTACACAACGCTGAGCGCCGCGGTGTTCTGGCTAGTGGTGAATCCTCCCTGGAAGCTGGCGGCGGCACACTATTCCGGCATCGAGTGGAGCTTCCTGCTGGTCTTCGCGGTCGTATCGGTTTTGGCGCCGTTTTCGTTTTACTTTGCGGGATTGCAGCACCTGGAACCGACGCGCGCAATCGTCTCGAGTTGCCTGGAGCCGGTATTTTCGATCGTGATTGCGGCTGTGGTATTGGGTGAAGGGGCGAGGCCGACCCAGGTGGTCGGGATTGTGGTGGTGCTGGCGGCGATTGTGCTGGTGCAACTGCCGGACCGTGGCGCGGACTTGGGGACGGTGGTTGAGCCGATTGAATAGCAGTGTCGAGATTCGGGGGTTCGAGAACGGATGCAGGCAGGACAGATTCCTCCTGCCTCGCTGCGCTCGCGCGTCGGAATGACCAGGCTGTGATTTGAGCAAGTTGAAGCGCGAAACCTGAAACTTGAAACCAGAAACTACTCCAGCGTCTTTCCTTTCGTTTCGGGCAACTGCGTCGCTGCCAGCGTCGAGAGAAAGAACGCCCCGGCGCACAGGTAGAAGGCCCAGCCGAGGCCTTTGGCTTGGCCGACGCGCCCGATGACGTAGGGAGCTACTGAACTCAGGGTGCGGGCGCCATTGTAGGTGAAGCCGAGAGCGCGGGCACGCACGCGGGTGGGGAAGATCTCGCTGGCGATGATCCCCGAACCGGAGAAGAAGCCAGTTCCGAAGAATGCCGTGACTGTCCCGATGACCAGAATCCAGCCGGGTTGGCGTGCCCGGGCGTAAAGCGGAACCAGGATTGCTGCCATCAAGGTGTAGAGCAGGAAGGAACGGCGGCGGCCAAGATGATCAGCGACCCAACCGAAGCTGGCATATCCGGGGAACATTCCAAAGAGATTGAAGACAACTAGCAGGGTTGTGGTACCCATCACGCCGAAGCCGCGTCCGCCTTGCTCGACCGGTAAAGACAGATACGGCGGGAGCCAAGTGAAGAGTCCCCACCAGGCGAACATGCCGAAGAAATTGGCGAACAACAAGGCGAACGTGCAGCGGAAAAGCGGCGCGCGAAAAATGTGGGCGAAGGCGGTGTGCTGGTAGGTGTCCTGAGCGTCGGCGACGCGGCGCGAGTCGAGGGCGAGACGGCGATGCTCCTCCCACATCTGGGACTCGGGCACGCGGCTCTGGATCCAGAGCGTGACCAGGGCAGGCAGGATGCCGACAAAGAACACCCGGCGCCAGTTGGCGTAGTGGAGCACGACGCCCGCGACCAGCGCAGCGAGCGCGTATCCGATGGCCCACGAGCTTTGCACGATGGAGATGGCTTTGGCGCGCAGTTCGGTGGGCCAGGTTTCGGCGACAAGCGTGGCCCCCGTGTTCCACTCTCCGCCCATGCCGAGGCCCAGGATGAAGCGGAAGACGGCGAGCATGAGGATTGAGGTGGCCAGGCCTGAGGCGAAAGAGCAGAGCGAATAGGTGAGGATGCTGAGCGTGAGGGCGCGCTTGCGCCCAATGCGGTCCGCTATGAAGCCGAAGAAAATGCCGCCCATGCCGGAGGCGAGGAGTGTGAGCGTCGCGAGAAAACCGGACACTGCCTTGCTCATGTTCAGGTCGCGCATGACGTGAGTGAGTACCAGGGCGTAGAGCATGGTGTCGAAGGCGTCGAGCATCCAGCCAAGGGCCGCGGCGAGGAGGGTGCGGCGCTGAACGATGGTGATGTTGGAGAAGGTCGCGGGCATGGGAGAGATTGTCGATTGGGGAATGGCGATTGGCAATTGGAAAGCGCGTAGAGACTCGAGAGTGCCATAGAGCTCCAAGCCAGGGCGAGGGCGCCCCTAGGCAAGCTCAGAGCAGGCTCTCGGGACAGCCGGCGGGAAGCCGGCGCTACGAAAAGCGCACCGTCCCTCGACTTCTTTCGGCTAGCGCCTCACTGCGCTCGCGATGACAGACTCGATCGAGTGGGTCTGTCGGACACTGCGCTCGCTCGCTGGCTCAGATGGAAGTAGCGGCGAGCCTTCTGCACGTCGCGGCCGATCTGCTCGCGTAGAGCTTCCACGGAGGGAAATTTGATTTCGTCGCGAATACGCTGCAGGAAAAAGAGTTCGACTTCGGTGTCCGCGTCGAGGTCGATGGGATGGAAGTTGAGCAGGTGGGTCTCAATCGCGAATGACTCGGAGCCGAAGGTGGGGCGGTTGCCAACATTGGTGACGGAGTCGAAGCATTCCTGGCCGACGCGGGTGCGGGTGATGTAGACGCCGTCCTGGGGAACGAGTTCGTCGTAGCGGCTGAGGTTGATGGTGGGAACGGTGTACTTGCTGCCAAAGCCGCGGCCGCGGCCGGGCGTCGAGAGAATGGCGAAGGGGCGGCCGAGCAGGTGACGGGCGCGGCTGACGCATCCGGCAGTGAGGAGCTTGCGAATCTGGCTGCTGGAGACACTTTCGCCGCGCAGGCTCATCTCGTCGAAGATCTTCACGGTGAAGCCCATCTCACGGCCGAATTCAGAGAGGGTATTCACGTCGCCGGCGGCTTTGTGTCCGAAGCGGAAGTTGTAGCCTTCGTGAACTTCGCGGGTATGCAGTTTCTTCTTGAGGATGCGCTCGGCGAACTGACGCGGGGTCAGGAGCGAGAGATCGCGGCCGAAAGTGAGAAGCAGGACCGCGTCGATGCCCGTGGCTGCGAGCAGGCGCAGCTTCTCGGGAGTCGGGGTGAGGAGTTTGAGGCCGGAATCGGGGCGCAAGATGCGAACCGGGTGCGGGTCGAAGGTGACGGCGACGGACTGGGCTTTCTGTTGTCGGGCGCGCTCGGCGATGTCGCGGAGGACGGTTTGGTGCGCGCGGTGGACGCCGTCGAAGTTGCCCACGCTGACGATGGTCGGGCCGAAGGCTGCGGGAATGTCTTCGAGTTTGTGGAAGACTTGCATGGAAAATCAAAGAAAGATCAAAAGCAAAAGCTGACCGCAAAGGGCGCAAAGAAAAGCCTGAGAAAGATCATATTTCGAACTCCAGCTTCATTCCGTCATACGACAAGCGCACGTGGGGCGGCAAGGTTGCGTTGGTGGCTTCGTGGGGCAAGTCGTGACAGATATGGGTGAAAAAGACCCGTCGGGCGCCTACCTGACCGGCGATGCGCATGGAGTTCTCCACCGTGGAGTGCGTGGGGTGCGGCTTGTGCCGCAGGCCGTCCAGAAAAAGCACGTCCAGCCCTTCTAACCGCGGCAGGGACGACTCGGGGATTTCGCTGAAGTCCGTAAGGTAAGCGGCTTGGCCAAAGCGGAAACCGAAGATTTCCGTGTCCCCGTGAATGATCGGGATCGGCTCAAACTTAACGCCGAACAGGTCGAAGGGGCCATCAACCGATTTCAGTTCGAGGCGAGCAAGACCCCCGAATTTGTAGTCCGCGTCGAAGATGTAGCGGAACATGTTGCGGATGTAATCGGCGGCTTCGGCGCGCGCATACAGGGGAATCTTTCCGTCACGGTGATAACTCAGGGGACGCAGGTCGTCGATGCCGAGAATGTGGTCGGCGTGGCTGTGGGTGTAGAGAACGGCGTCGATGCGGCGGATCTGCTCGCGGATCGCCTGCTCGCGAAAGTCGGGAGTGGTGTCGATGAGAACGATCTTGTCGGCGTATTCGAGCAGGACGGAGGGGCGGGTGCGGCGGTCGTGGGGATCGGAGGAGTGGCACACGGCACAGGCGCAACCGATGGTGGGCACGCCCATGGACGTGCCACTGCCGAGCACCGTGAGGGTTGCCTTCATCGAAGCTTGCTGCCGGCGGGATTTCCGGGGGGCGCCTGTGGTGGGCGCGCTAGGGCGTTGGTGACTTCCACGTAGGCCATGCGCAGTTCGTAGAGACAGTTCTGCAAGAAGTTGGATTCGGCGGCGGTCAGGTTGCCCTTCGTTTTTTCCTGCAGGAGACTCAGGGTGTCAATGGTCTGGCGGGCGCCGATGAGGTCAATGCCGGGCTGGCCGCCTTCTTCGTGCATCATGCCGAGTTGCAGCATGGCGCTCATATAGAGCGAAGCCATGAAGCGCTCGAAGCTCATTTCCAGGTCTTTGGAGGAATGGCCGCTAAGTTCGACGCGCGCGTCGAGGTCTTTGGAGGACTGGTGGTAGGCGTCGGCGTTGGCTTTTTGCTCGTCGGCGGAGGGCGGGGGCGGCACGTTGGGATTGGCGACGGAGGTCGCGGTTTCGATATCCGGGGTCGTGGTAGAAGTTGGGGCAGGGGCAGGCTTGTCGTCCATGGCATCGGTACGGAGTTCGCCATCCGAGGTAAAGAGCCTGCGGTCGGTTACGGTGAAACCAGCGTCTTCTTTCTTTTCCGGCATAATTCTGTCCTTTTGGCTAAGCCCTGAGGAGGTCGACGAATGGCGGTTCGGTCACGATGGCGGTGGACTCGGAAATCGGAATTTCTTTGCCCGGGATGCCGACTTCTCTGCGGATGTAGCCCAGGGCGACAGCGCGGTCGCCCCGCGGTGCGGGAATAAGGGCCGAACTGGTGATTTCGCCGACGTCCTTGGACTCCATTTGAATCTTTGTGCCCGGGGCGAGCGGAGGTCCGGATACGAGAAACCCGGTGAACTTGCGATGCACGTTGCCGCGTGAACGGATGCGCTCGACGATCTCCTGGCCGACGTAGCAGCCCTTGTTGAAGTTCAGGGCGCGAGCCTGTTCGGTCTCCTGGGGCAGATCGCGCTCGCGAATGTCCTGTCCGTAGCGGGGAACGCCGAGAGCGATGCGGTAAAGTTCGAGAGCGGCGGAGTCGGCGAGCGTGGCGCCGGAGGCGAGAAGGGCGCCGATCATTTTTTGCGCAGAGTCGGGTGCGATCCAGATCTCGTAGGAAGGGTAGTCGGCGTGTTCTCCCCGGACGACGCTGAGATGAATCTGTTGCCATTCGAGATTTGCGATTTGCAGCGGGCCCAGTTCTGGAACTTGGAGTCCGGCGGCGTGCAACGCCGCACCAGCGTTGGGGCCGGCGACACCGATTGCGGTCCGCGCACTGCTGATGTCGGTGACCTCGACGTCGTCCATGATGATGTAGTGGTCGAAGCTTGTTAGGATTTTCTGGCGCTGAGACTGGTCGGTGTCGACTAGCAGGTCTTCGCCGCAGTGATACGCGTAGAGGTCCCCGAGGATGTGGCCCTGGGGGTTGAGCAGGAAGGCGTATACGCCGTGTCCGGCTTGAAGATCGCGAATGTTGTTCGTGACCATGCCGTTCAGCCAGCGGACGCGGTCACTTCCGGTTAGACTTATCTTCGCGCGCGAGCTGAGAGGGTACACGGCGCAAGTTGACGTTACGGCGCGAAACGCGTCTCTTACACTGCCGGAAGGTGGATCTATGCGCTCCGCGGGCGTTGTCGCTGACACTTCGACGGCGTTATGTGGAGTGGCCGGGGGCATGACTGACACTCTGATTATAGCGGAGGGAAGGACGGTCGGTGCAGTTGGAGGTCGCGCGCGTGGGCTACTGCAAACCTGCGTCTTGGGAGGAGGGATCTTGAAAATACATCGAGCTGCGGCGGTTTTCTTGCTGCTTTTTACGGGAGTTTCGAGCTGGGCACAATCGGACGCGCAGAAAGCGCTCGACCGGTTCAAGTCCCTGGTGGGCACCTGGACCGGGAAAGACGCTCAAGCGCATCCGAGCGAGGTGACGTATCGGCTGATGGCCGGCGGGACGTCGGTGATGGCGGAAAGCGTGATGGGAGATGAGGCGATGACCAGCATGTTTTATGTCGACGGAGATCGCCTGCTGATGACGCATTTCTGCCCCAGCAACAACCAGCCGCGGATGAAGGCAACGATCTCGCCGGACGGGAAGACGGTATCGTTTGATTTTCTGGATGCGACGAACCTGGCTTCGCCCCAGGCTGGGCATATGCACCGGGCTGTTTATGCGTTTGTCGACGCTGATCATTACAGCGAGGACTGGACCTGGAAGCGCGAAGGGAAGGACGCGCACTTCCAGTTTGAGTTGCAGCGCAAGAAGTAGGCGGTTGATCGCGAGAATCCTCGACCTTGGAGGACAGACTTCGCTAAGCGTCGCCGGGCTGATTTCCCCGGAATGGCAATGCTGCTTGCCAATTGGTAAGCTCTCTCCTCGTGACGCAAGCAAAACGAATTGCAGTTCTTCCCGGAGACGGCATCGGGCGCGAAGTGATCCCCGAGGCGGTGAAGGTCATGGCGGCTTCGGGAGCAGCGATCGAGACGACCGAGTTTGACTGGGGCGCGGCGCGCTACCTCGCGGACGGTGTAACTGTTCCGCCGGACGGTTTTGCTATGCTGGCGCGAGATTTCGACGCGATCCTGGTGGGCGCGTTCGGCGATCCGAGGGTTCCTTCCAATATCCACGCCAAGGAAATTCTGCTGGGCATGCGCTTCAAGCTGGACTTGTACGCGAACGTACGTCCGGTGCGGCTGCTGGATGCGGGGTTCTGTCCGTTGAAAGGAGTGGAGCCGAAGGACGTGGACTTCGTGGTGATTCGTGAGAACACCGAAGGGGTCTACGTCGATGCGGGCGGAGTGTTCAAGCAGGGGACGGAGGATGAGGTCGCGGTGCAGGAGGACATCAACACCCGTAAAGGGGTGGAGCGGGTGATCCGTTTCGCGTTCGACTATTGCGAGAAACACATGAAGGTCAACGGGAGCTCGCGCGGCCGCGTGTTAATGAGCGACAAATCGAATGCCATGACACACGCCGGTGGATTGTGGCAACGCGTGTTCCGTGAGGTGAGCCGGGAGTTTCCGCAGATCAAGTCGGAACACATGTATGTGGATGCGCTCTGCATGCAGTTGGTGCGAGATCCAAGGCAGTTCGACGTGATCGTGACCAACAATATGTTTGGGGACATCGTCACTGACCTGGCGGCAGGGTTGCAGGGCGGGCTGGGGATGGCGGCGAGCGCGAACCTGCATCCGGGGGAGACTTCGATGTTCGAGCCGGTGCACGGCTCGGCGCCAGCGATCGCGGGCAAGAATATCGCCAATCCCATGGGGGCAATTCTGACGGCGGCGATGATGCTGGGGCACCTGGGTCTGAGCGCGGAGGCGGCCAGGATCGAAGGGGCGGTTTTGGACGCCGTGCGTCAGAAGAAGACGACGCAGGATGTCGGAGGCCCGCTCGGGACGCGCGAGGTGGGGGAGTGGGTGGCGCAGCGGGTGGCGGGGAAAGGATGCTGAGGCGGTGACGTCCGTGCGGGGGCGACGCCCCCGCGACAGCCGGCGGGATGCCGGCGCTACGGAAACGCGGGGTCCCTCGACTGCGTTCGCTACGCTCACTCCGCTCGCGATAACAGCGCGTCGCCCGGATTGCGATCAGTTGAAGGCGGACGTTAGCCTGCGAAACGCCGTTAGCGCCGTTACATATTTGGCGTCGAGCAGGTAGGCTTGCGCGTAACACCGCTTGGCCTTGGCCCACTTGCGCTGGTGCTCGTAGACCCGGCCCAGGTTGAAGTAGGGAAACCCGCGTGCTTCGTAGCGTTTAGCGAGCATGGCTTTTTCAAACCAGGGGATGGCATCGTCCCATTTCTCTTGTTCGATCAGATAGGCGCCGATATCGTTGTAAGGATTGCCGAACTCGGGGTCGAGGGCGATGGCTTGCTGGCAGTCCTGAATGGCCCGGTCGTAGTCAGACAGGAAGGAATAGGTCCAGCCGCGGAAGGTGTAGGCCTCGGCAGTGGGGAAGGCGGCGATAGAGCGGGTATAGAGTTCGATCGCCTGCTGGTAGTCGCCACTCGACTGTAGTTCGTAGGCGCGGCGGAAGAGTTCGGCGGCATTTTCGCGCGGATCGGATTCGGACATGGCAGAACCTGCAAGGTGAACTTGACGAGATTCTACTGGAAAATCACCCGAAATCTTTGCGCAGGCCTGATGCTGGCCGGGCTGGCGGTCGGCGGCTGGGCGCAATCGCCGCGGCCACGGAATCCAACATCGAGCCAGTCTTCGGGGTCGGGGCATACGACTCCGGCAACAAGTTCGCCAGCATCCTCAACGACCCGGCAGGGCCCAGCTACAACTTCGGCGGAGAAAGCTCCGGCCCAGAACTCTGCAGACGCTGGCGATTCGGAGAAGAAGATCTCGCCCAAAGCCGCCGAGGAGTTGTTTCGCTCGGTGGACGAGATTCTGAAGTTTGCGAGCAAAGACACGACTCTCCCGATCCACGAGCCGGTGAAGCGGCGGCTCGTGAATCGCGACGAGGTTGTCGCATTCGTGCAGAAGCATATGGCGGAGGACGAAGACGCACAGCGCCTGCGCCGGTCGGAACTCGTTTTGAAGAAATTTGGCCTGTTGCCACGCGATTTCGATCTGCAGTCGTTTCTGGTGGTCCTTCTGCGCGAGCAGGTTGCGGGCTACTACGACCCGCAGACCAAGACGGTGAACCTGCTGGATTGGATTGAGCCCGATCAACAGAAACCGGTGCTGGCGCATGAGTTGACGCATGCCCTGCAGGATCAGTCCTTCGGGCTGGAAAGGTACATGAAGGCGGGCGCGGGGGACCTGGCGACAGGCAAAAACGAGCCCACGCCGGAGGATATCCAGACGGATGAAGCTTCGGCGGCGCACCAGGCAGTGGTGGAGGGTCAGGCCATGGTGGTGCTGCTCGACTACGAACTGGCGCCCACGGGCATGTCGGTGGTGGATTCGCCGGAGATCGTGCAGGCGGCGAAGGCCGGGATGATCCGGGGGACGGCGGATTCAGTGGAGTTTCACAACGCGCCGCTCTACATCAAGGAGGCGTTGACCTTTCCCTATCGCTACGGGATGGATTTTGAGACTGAATTGTTAACCAAGCTGGGCAAGGACAAGGCTTATGCCGGTGTGTTCCGGAAGCCGCCGAGCACGACCCGGGAGATCATGGAGCCGCAATCGTATCTGGCCGGAGAAAAGATGGAGGCTATGCGTCTGCCGGACTTCAAGAATGACTTTAAGGGTTACGACAAGTTCGATGTCGGCGCGGTAGGAGAGTTCGATGTGGCGATACTGCTCGAACAGTATCAGGGGGAACAAGTCGCGAAGCGTCTGTACCCGCACTGGCGAGGCGGATACTACTTCGCGGCGCGTCCGCACGGGGATCCGTCAGCGCCGCTCGGGTTACTCTACGTTTCGCGCTGGTCAAGTGCGGAGAAGGCTTCGGAGTTCGCGTGGGTGTATGCCAAAGGGCTGCAACAGCGGTACCAACGAGTGCACGAAGTGGAGGATGATGGGAAGAAGTCGAAACCGGCGAACTACACGTTAGAGACGCTGACCGGCCCGCACTCGTGGTTGACGGAAGAAGGATCGGTGTTCATCGAGGTTCGAGGGGATACGGTGCTGGCGAGCGAGAGTCTGGATCAGGACACGACGGAACGGGTAAAGCGGGAGATCCTTGCGGGAGCGCAGTGAAAGAGTCACCACTAGTGAAAGAGCTCACCACTAAGGACACAAAGGACGCACGAAGGACCGATTCACGAGACTATCTTGCTTGGTGTTCCAGTTGTCAACGCTGTTTGGGCGCGGTTTTTCTGGCCGAATGCGCCGCCGAGCCGGGTGACAGAAATCGCCGGACGGGAGCGTCGACGGTGATGCGTTTGCCGTCACGCTCCAGGGTTAGGGAGCGCGTTTGTCCGGGTGTACCTCCCAACAACGACCACAGTTGCCCCATCGTCGCGCCCGTGGCCGGGGCTCCATCCACGCCGAGAAGCACGTCTCCCACTTTCACTTCCGGCACTGAGGGCTTACCGTCGAAGTCTGCTACGCCCAGGACGGTGTAACGTCCATCGTTCTCAGGATGCAGGGTGAGGCCGACGACGTCCATGTCGGGGGCGGCGGTGTTGGTTCGCTGCAAGTAGACGGTGCTGTGGGCGTAGTCGATGCCAACGACGTATTGCCGAAGGGCGTTGCCTCCGACTAGGCCGACGGTAGGTAATCCGGCGCGCTTCTCAAAGAAGTCCAATCGGTCCCCGGCGAAGGGAGCAACGGCCACGTTTGCGAGGCGGGTAGCGCCGAAGGGAAGTTCGGGGACTCTTACCATGTCCCACTGCGCTTCATTGGGAGTGCCCCACATGTTCGCCGCTCCAACGGCCCCATGCATGACTGCCCAGGTGGGATGCGCCTTCTGCCAGCCAGCGAGGAGACTGCTCGAGATCAGGCTGATGGATGCGCCGATGTCGAGGGCGAGATTGTAGGTCTGGCCTTCGATCTGGGTGGGGACCTGAATCAGACCGGAAGGATTGATGAGCGCTTTCGCGGAGTTGCCCTTGAACGACACGGAACCGGGCTCGCCGATGGTGAATTGACGGTTGGGATAGTCGATGACGACGTCGTAGTTGCGCAGAACGGTCGAGGGGAAGTTGATCTCGGTGCCCATGCCCGGGTCCATCAGGTCCGTGGGGACGCCAGCGGGGGCGTGCGCTTCGTGAACCTCGGGCAGGGAAGTCTTCCATCCACCGACCAGAATTGCGGAAGGAGCTTTGGCGGTGCAGACTTGCTTGTCGCAGCGAACCGGACCTAACAGCGCGGCGACACGCTGGCTCATTGTCATCTCCGAGTTGCCGGAGTCAACCCAGGCTCGCACGCGTTTGCTGGTTCCGTCCGGCAAAGGGAGGTAGACGTCGATCACGACCCGGTTGTGATCGAGAGTGATGGGAACGGTAACGGATTTCGGGACTGATTGGGCACAGACGGTGGAGCTGAAAATCAGGGTTGCGACCACGGCTCGCGCGAGCTTCATGACGGTGATTGTAGCTTGGCGGGAATGAAGCGGGGCTGGTCTGCAGGCTTTTGTATAATCGTCGGTTTGGTCTCGGTTCTGGGGAAGTCTTAGGGAGGGTGTTTGTCGCAAGCGGAGGTAGGGATCATCGGCGGCAGCGGCCTGTATTCGATGCCCGGGCTGACCGATGTACGTGAAGTGAAGCAGGAAACGCCGTTCGGAGATCCGTCAGACTCATATGTTCTGGGCACGCTGGACGGACGCAGAGTCGCGTTTCTGGCCCGGCACGGTCGCGGGCATCGGATTCTGCCGACGGAGTTGAATTTCCGGGCCAATATTTATGGGTTCAAGCAGCTGGGCGTGGAGCGGATTTTGTCCGTGTCCGCGGTGGGGTCGTTGAAAGAGGAGCACAAGCCGCTGGACTTCGTGATCCCAGATCAATTCTTTGACCGGACCCGTCACCGGGTGGATACGTTTTTCGGTGAGGGAATTGTGGCCCATATCGCGTTTGCCGATCCCATCTGCCCGCAGCTGGCGCAGCTGGTGGAGGCTGCGTGCAAGAGGGCCGGAGTGACAGGCAAGCGGGGCGGGACCTACATCAACATGGAAGGGCCGCAGTTTTCGACCAAGGCGGAGTCGAACGTCTACCGCAGCTGGGGCATGGATGTGATCGGGATGACGAACCTGCAGGAGGCGAAGCTCGCCCGCGAGGCGGAAATCTGCTACGTGACGGTCGCGATGGTGACCGATTACGACTGCTGGCATCCGCACCACGATTCGGTCACTGTCGATCAAATTGTGGCGGTGCTGGTTAAGAATGCGGAGAACGCTGCGAGGGTTGTGCGCGAGACGGTTGCCGGGCTGCCGGCCTCTAGAAGCTGCAAGTGCGGTTCGGCGCTGGTCCATGCCATCCTCACCGAGCGCGATAAGATTCCGTCGGCGACGCGGCAGAAACTCAAGCTGATCCTGGATAAATACCTTTCCCCGGAACACAAGGCCCAAATTCAATCATGAGCATACTGGTCGTGGGTTCGGTTGCTTTCGACAACATCGCCACGCCCTCGGGGCGGGCGGAAAATGTTCTGGGCGGTGCGGCCACTTACTTCGCGCTGGCGGCGAGTTACTTTACTTCGGTGCGTGTGGTCGCCGTGGTCGGCGACGATTTCACCGCTGGGCACGAGTACGTGATGACGAAACGGGGAATCGATACCCGCGGCATCGAGCGCGCGACGGGCAAGACGTTTCGCTGGGGCGGGCATTACACCGACAACCTGAACGAAGCCAAGACCGACTTCACCGAGCTGAATGTGTTCGAGCAGTTCCAGCCGAAGATTCCGAAGGAGTACCTGGACACGGAGTTCCTGTTTCTCGCGAATATCCACCCGACGTTGCAGACCTCGGTTCGCCAGGAAATGAACGGAGTGCGGATGACGGGCGGGGACACGATGAATTACTGGATCAACAAAACCCCGCGCGAATTGGCGGAGATGCTGCGAATTGTCAACGTGCTGTTGATCAACGATACCGAGACGAAAATGATTGCGCACGAAAGCAACCTGCCGCGGGCGGCGCAGAAGGTGCTGGCCATGGGGCCGCAAGCGCTGGTCATCAAGCACGGCGAATACGGCGCCACGATTTTCTTTCGCCAGGGAGCGTTCGGCATCGGGCATCATCCTTTTCGGGCACCGTCGCTGCCCATCGAAGAAGTACGGGACCCAACGGGCGCCGGAGATTCTTTTGCCGGCGGCTTCATGGGCTATATCGCATCGCAGGGTGAAGTGAACCGCGAGGTGCTGAAGCGGGCGCTGTTTTACGGCGGCGTGATGGGATCGTTCGCCGTGGAACGGTTCGGCACCGAGCGGCTGCAATCGCTCGATCGCGACGAGATCGATGCCCGCTTCCAGGTGTTCCGGGAACTGACCCACCTCGAATGACCAATGCCACCGCGAAACATGGCTGGGACCGCGAGACTGCGTGGGTCGCGGTTCTGGCGGGGTGCGCGTCGGTCATCTCTTTTCTGATTTATTTCCGGCGGGAAGACATTTTGTTGTTCGGGGATGCGGTGGCGCATATCAATATTGCGCGGCGCGTGTTCGATTCGCGTACTCCTGGGCTGCTGCAACTGGGCACGGTCTGGTTGCCTCTGCCCCACCTGCTGATGATGCCATTTCTGATTTCGAAGCGGCTGTGGCAGACCGGGGTGGGCGGGTCGGTGCCTTCGATGGTGGCGTATGTGTTGGGAGTGACGGGAATTTTCCGGCTGGTGCGGACGACGGTGGCGTCTTCAGAGAAGGCGCACGCGGGGAAAGTGGCGTGGTTTGCGGCGGCAGTCTTGGGTTTGAATCCCAACCTTCTGTATGTGCAGACCACGGCGATGACGGAGTCGCTTTACCTGGCTCTGTTCGTCTGGAGCGTTGTGTACCTTGGCGAGTTTGTGCGGCGATGTGGCGAGGGTGAGCTTCGTTGGACGGCGGCGAAGCGATCGCTTTGGAAGTGTGGAGCGTGCCTGGCGGCCGCGTGCTTGACGCGCTACGACGGGTGGTTTGTCGCGGGTGCGATGGCCGCGTTGGTGATGCTGTACAGATGGCGAGCGCCAGGGGTCGACGGGCGTCCTACGGTGGTTGCATTTGTTTTGCTGGCCGCGGCGGTGCCGGTGCTGTGGTTCACCTACAACGCGATGGTTTATCGCAACCCGTTGGAGTTTGCCAATGGACCGTACTCGGCGCGCGCGATCGAGAAGAAAACCGCAGTGCCGGGATTTCCGCCCCATCCGGGGACGAATAATCTTGCGGTGGCCGCGGCGTACTTCGTGAAAGCGGGTGAGTTCAGCGTCGCGGAAGGGAACTGGCAAACCGTGTGGCTCGGGCTGGCATTGCTAGGTAGCGTCGTGGTGTGTCTCACGGATAGGCGAAAAGCTGGGCTTCTTCTGCTTTGGCTGCCCGTTCCGTTCTACATGCTATCGGTGGCGTACGGAGGGGTTCCGATCTTTACGCCGGCCTGGTGGCCGTACTCGCTGTACAACATCCGTTACGGACTACAGTTGTTGCCGGCCCTGGCGGTGTTTTTGGCGTTGGCCGCGGCGTACGGCGCGTCGGCCGTGCGGTCGGTTCCGGCAAAGTGGGCGGTTACGGCGCTCGCGCTCGGGTTCGCGACTGTCAGCTACCTCGGGGTGTGGCGAGCCGAGCCGGGCTGCTATCGCGAGGCCCGGGCTAACTCGAGAACCCGGCTGCAAATTGAAAGCCGGTTGGCCGAACAACTCAAGCGACTCCCTCCCGATGCAGGGTTTCTAATGTACTTGGGGGAGCATGTTGGCGCACTGCAGGAGGCAGGGATCCCGCTGCGGCGAGCGATCTCGGAAGGGAACCACCGGGTGTGGAAGCAGCCGTCGGACCCCGAGGGACTGTGGGAGCGGGCGCTGGCGAACCCCAGCGGCTACGCGGACTTCGTGGTGGCATTTGATGGGGATTCGGTGTGGCAAGCCGTGCATGAACTGGGGCTGCCCGTCATGGCGAGGATCGAGGTTGCGGGGCAGCACGCGGCGACGATCTACCGGGGGCGCTAGACGCGGTGGTGGAAAAGAGCTTCGGTAACCAGCCGGGTTAACTTCTGTCGCCGGGAAGCTCGGAAGACGCTGTTTTTCCGATGATAGAATCCAGTCGCTCCCGATTCTCCGCTGACCTATGCCGGATGTCCACTACAGCATGAGCTTGCTCCGCTCGGAGATGGGCACGGTCGTTTCGTCGACCATCATCCGGCTCATCGTGGCGGCGCTTCTGGGCGGAATTATCGGGCTGGAGCGGCAGCTCCGGCACAAGCCGGCCGGTCTGCGCACGAACCTTTTCATCTGCTTTGGATCGGCGATGTTCACCGTGCTTTCGGACCAGCTTGCCGGAAGCCTCGGTGGCGATCACACACGAGTCGCGGCGCAGATTATTCCGGGCATCGGTTTCATCGGGGCGGGATCGATTCTGCATGCGCGCGGATCGGTGGTTGGGCTCACCACGGCAGCGACTCTATTCGTCGTCGCATCGGTTGGAATGGCGGCGGGGGGAGGCCTGTACCTAACGGCGATTTTTGCCACAGGGGTGATCCTGATCGCACTCGCTTTGCTCGGCCGGCTCGAGAGGAGATTCGCTTTGAAATCGGTGCTGATGATGTATGAGGTCACGGGGGCGAATGCCGAGACGGTCCTGATCGAGGGGAATCGGATTCTGGATGAGGCGCACACCACCATGCAGAACGTGCGGGTGGGCGGCACGGCGGGGCATGTGCGGATTCTGTTTTCAGTGGATGGTCCGCGGGAAGATCAGGACGAGATCAAAATTCTGCTCCATCAGTCCTCGGTTTTTTCGACAGTGAGTTCGCTGGGTGCCGTTGAGCACGAATGAACCCGGCGCCTATGGCAATCTCGTTCACAAAAGCCAGCTCTTGCGGCAATGACTTCCTGATCATCGACGGCGCGGCCGCTCCGGCAGATATCTCCCAGTTCACGCAGCGCATTTGCGACCGCCACAGTGGCGTGGGGGCGGATGGAGTGGAGTGGCTGTTTCCGGCGCATGACGCGGATGTGGAGGCTCGGCTGATCAACGCGGACGGGTCGGCGGCCGAGATATCAGGCAACGGGACGCGGTGCGTGGCAGCGTTCTTATGTGCCGACCACGGCAGGGAGTCGGTGGCGATCAGGACAGGTGCGGGGGTGAAGACGTGTTCGCTCACGGCGCGCAACGAGCGCACTTATGACTTCGAAATTGCCATGGGGGTGCCCGAATTCATTGCAGAGCTGGTGATCCCGACCTCGTTTGGGGAGGTGCGCGGAGCCGGAGTTTCCATGGGCAACCCGCACTTCGTGGCTTTTATGGGGGAGTTCTGGCCGGACTGGCAGGCCCGAGCTGCGGAGATCCAGCGCAGTTCCTATTTCAAGCACGGGGTGAACGTCGAACTGCTGGTGGTGCAAGATCGAAGGAACATCAAGGTGTGTTTCTTCGAGCGCGGGGTTGGGGAGACGCAGTCGTCGGGGACCGGGTCTTGCGCGGCCGCGGTGGCTGCGATCGTGAGCGGGTACACCGACTCGCCGGTGCGCGTGCACGCTCCGGGGGGAACGCAGCTGGTCCGCTTCGAGAAAGAAGTGTTCCTGAGGGGCCCGGCGGAACTCATCTGCCAGGGGCAGTTTTTCGTTTAGGATGACGCCTTTGACACCGCCCACCGCGCACATTCCACGGATCAAACCACGAGCGCTTCGCGCCGGCGATACGGTGGGGATTGTGGCGCCGGCCAGCCACATCAAGCGGGACCTGCTGGAAGCGGGATGCGCGGCGCTGCGGCGGCTGGGGTACGTGCCGTTCTATTTCGAATCGATCCTCGAACAGGAATTGTATTTTGCCGGGTCGGCAGAGCGGCGCACACGCGAATTGGAAGAAGTGTTTGAGCGCGATGAGGTGCGCGCGATTCTGTGTGCCCGCGGAGGCTACGGGGCGAATTACCTGATCACGCGGCTGGACCCAGCCAAGGTGATGAGCCATCCGAAGATCTTTGTCGGCTACAGCGACATCACGACTCTGCTGACGTACTTCGCCGACTCGCTCGGATTGGTGACCTTCCATGGACCGATGGTCACGAAAGACTTCGCCTTGGAGGACGGCGTGGACTTAGCCTCGTGGCAGGCCGCGCTGGGGGGAGCCGAAGCCTGGGAAGTGGGTTCCGCGTCCGATTCAGGAGTCGAAGGGTTGGTGGATGGATCCGCGGAGGGAGTTTTGTACGGAGGCTGCCTTTCGCTGCTGGTGGCATCGTTGGGCACTCCGCACGAGATAAAGACGCCAGGAACGATCTTGTTCCTGGAAGATGTCAACGCCCGCCCCTACCAGATTGACCGGATGCTGATGCAATTGAAGCTTGGGGGGAAGCTGAATGGAGTGAACGGTATTGTCTTCGGAGAGATGCTGGACTCTGTGCAGACGAAGGACCAGGGATACACGCTGCAACAGGTTATTCTGCGGATTGTCGGCGACCTGGGGATACCGGTTGCCTTTGGGCTTCGGTCCGGCCATGTCACTCGGAAGAACATTACCCTTCCGATTGGAGTGCGGGCGGAGTTGAGCGTGAGTGGCGGGGAGGTGAGGCTTAAGATATTGGAAGCGGCCACCGCTCCGGCGTAGGCGCAGTGGGGATTTGACCGACATGGCAGACAAGAAGCACATTCACTTGATTGGGATCTGCGGCACGGCGATGGCGTCGCTGGCCGGGATGCTGAACGAGCGCGGGTTTCGCGTGACGGGTTCGGATGCGGCGGCGTATCCACCGATGTCGGATTTCCTCGCCTCGCTGGGAATTCCTGTGGCGCAGCCCTTTGATGCCAAGAATCTGAGGCCGCGTCCGGACCTGGTGGTGGTAGGGAATGCGATCTCCCGAGGGAACGCCGAGCTGGAGTGCGTGCTCGATGAGCGAATTACGTTTTGCTCCCTGCCGCAGATGCTGCACGATGAGTTTCTCCGGGGCAAGGAAGTGTTGGTGGTGGCGGGGACGCACGGCAAGACGACGACGACCTCGATGCTCTCGTGGATATTCCATTCGGCCGGACTGGAACCATCGTTTCTGATCGGCGGAATTGCAGAGAATTTCGGTTCGAGCTTTGCGCTGGGCACGGGCAGGCATTTCATTCTCGAAGGCGATGAGTACGACACCGCTTTCTTCGATAAGGGACCGAAGTTTCTGCACTACTTTCCCGACGCGGTGATCCTGACCTCTGTCGAGTTCGATCATGCTGATATCTATAAAGATCTTGAAGCGGTGGAGACGGCATTCAAGCGGCTGGTGAACCTGGTTCCGCGGCGCGGGCGGATCGTGGCATTTGATACCGGCCAGAGCGTGGAGCGCTGTATCGCCAAGGCGTTTTGTCCGGTGGAGCGTTATGGCTCACAGGGGAAATCGAGCTGGCAGGTTACGAATCTTCGATTTCAGCCGGAGCGGACTTCGTGGACGGTGGCGCGCAGCGGCCAGCCCTGGGGCGACATCGAGTACGGCTTGGCAGGGGAGTACAACGTGTGGAATGCCACCGCCGCAGCGGCGATGGCCGCTGGTTATGGAGTCTCAAAGGAACAAATCCAGGGCGCGCTGAAGACGTTTAAGAGCGTGAAGCGGCGACTGGAAGTGAAGGCCGAGGTCGGCGGGGTCACGATCATTGATGACTTTGCACATCACCCGACAGCCATTGCAGGCACACTCACTGCTCTGCGGGCTCGCTACCGAGGTTCGCGGCTCTGGGTGATTTTGGAGCCGCGTTCGAATACACTGCGGCGCAACGTGTTTCAGCATGAGTTGGCGAACAGCCTGGCGCTGGCAGACGAGATTGTGGTTGCGGGCGTGTTCCGCTCAGATGTTATCCCGCAAGCCGAGCGGCTGGATTTGATGGCGGTGTTGGCCGATCTGGAGCAGCGCGGCAAGCGGGCGCGAATCATCTCTGGCGCGGACGGGATTGTGCAGACGGTGGCACCCGAGTTGCGAAGAGGCGACGTGGTGGCGATTCTTTCCAACGGCGGCTTCGACGGCATCTACGAGAAGCTGCCTGCGCGTCTGAAGGAACTCGGCATGTCGGCGTCTAGACCTAGCTCTCTCGAGGCTTCCGCGAAAGCATGATCCTACCGAGAAGGGCAGACCTCAGGCTCGTTCTGATCGCGTGGGCGTGCCTGCAGCCGGCCGTTCTCTTTGGCCAGGGAAGCTCTGATTCCAGCCCGGGCGGGAGCCAGATCCGGTACACGATTTCCCTGGCTGCCTATCAGGAACATCTTCTTCACATTCAATTGCAGCTACCTGCAGGCGCAGCGCAACGCCAGGTGCAGTTGCCGCTGTGGAACGCTCTCTACCAGGTGCGTGACTTCTCCCAGTACGTGAACTGGTTGAAGGCGAAGCGGCCGGGAGGGGAAGGGCTCGCAACTCGGAAGATCGACAAGAACACCTGGCAGATTGAGGGTGCAAGCCAAGGCGCCGTGGTGGAGTACGAGGTATTCGCCGACCAGCCGGGACCCTACGGCGCGCAGATCAGCCCAAGCCACGCCTTTCTCAATCTGGCTGAAGTCCTGATATGTCCGGTAGGCGGCCGTTCCAGTGAGATGCGATTGAAGTTTTCCGATGTACCGCCGGCCTGGAAGTTCGCCACGGGGTTGCCGAGCGCGGACAGCGGGTTCGTCGCGGAGAGCTACGATCGGCTGGTGGACTCGCCGGTCGAGGCGGGAACCTTCGAGGAATCGGACTTCGATGAGGGCGGTGGACACTACCGGGTAGTCGTGGATGCCGATCGGTCGGATTACGACATGCAGAAGATCGTTTCTGATCTGCGCAGGATCGTTGCCTCCGCCACAAGCTGGATGGAAGATCGGCCGTATCAAACGTACTTGTTTCTCTATCACTTTCCGCGCGGGCCAGGCGGAGGTGGGATGGAACACGCCTACGGCACCGCCATCGAAGTGAGCGCGCACAGCCTTAAGGATGATTGGCAAGGCTTCGACGATGTGAGCGCACACGAGTTCTTCCACCTATGGAACGTGAAGCGAATACGGCCGGCAACGCTTGAGCCGGTCGACTACTCGCGGGAAAACTACACGCGGGCGCTGTGGTTCAGCGAAGGGGTGACCAGCACCGTGGAGGACATCATCCTGCTGCGGGCGGGTCTTTTGGATGAGGGTCACTACCTGCGACGACTCGGTGAGCAGATTTCCGACCTGGAGCGTCGGCCCGCGCATTTGACGCAGTCGGCGGAAGAATCGAGTCTGGATGCCTGGTTAGAGGGTGATCCCTACTACCGGCGGCCGGAGCGCAGCATCTCCTACTACAACAAGGGGGAGCTGCTGGGGACTGCTCTGGATCTGGCGGTACGCGATGCCAGTGGCGGGAAGGAGTCGCTGCGGGAACTGTTTCAGTGGATGAACCGGGAGTTCGCCCAGCAGGGAAGATTCTTTCCCGATTCTTCCGGTGTGCGGCAGGCGGCGGAAGCGGTTTGCCATTGTGAGCTGGGAGAGTTTTTTCGGAAGTATGTGAGCGGAGTTGAAGAGATTCCGTGGGGTGAGTTTTTCGGAACGGTTGGCCTGCGCGTGGTTCACACGAGTGCGACGGTGGCCAATCTCGGGTTCACTGCGATCCAGAATTTCGATGCTGCCCCTGCGGTGACTCGGGTTCAGCTGGGGAGCGAAGCCGAGAAGGCTGGACTGGGAGTGGGCGACGTGCTCTTGGAAATCAACGGGAAGTCAGCGACATCTCACTTCGAAGCGAGGCTTGCCGATCTGCGGCCGGGGGCTACGATTCATCTGCGAGCGCGGAACCGGCGGGGAGAGCGAGAACTGGAGTGGAAGGTAGGAAGTCGGGAGGAGGTTGAGTTTGAGCTGCAGGATGTGGAGAATCTCACGGCTCAGCAGAGGGCCCGCCGGGCCGCGTGGCTGAAGGGCGAATCCCAGTCTGCGGGAGAAACGCATCCTTGATGCACACCGTCGTGATGCTGGGGTTCTGGACTCTGGCCCTGCCGGTAGCCGCCCTTCTCGGATTTCCCTGGACGTTTCTTACGCAGGACATCCGCTTTCTTTACCGCATGGGTATGTGGGGTGCCTGGACCGGCGTCAAACTGGCGGGGGTGAAAGTGGAGACGGTAGGCCGGGAGAAGCTGGATCCCAAGCGAACGTACATCTTCATGTCGAATCATACGTCGAACCTCGATCCGCCGATTCTGCTGCCGCTGATTCCGCGGCGGACCTCGGTGATGGCGAAAAAAGAGCTGTTCAGCTATCCCATTCTGGGCGAGACGATGCGCATGGGGGCGCTGGTGCCGGTGGATCGCGGCAACCGCGATGCTGGGATCGCAGCGGTGCGGGCCGCGGGCGAGGTGATCCGGCAGGGAGTGAATATGACCATCTATGTCGAGGGCAAACGGTCGTTTGACGGCAAGCTGCTGCCGTTCAAGAAAGGCCCGTTCTATCTGGCGATGGAGTGCGGCGTGCCGGTGGTGCCGGTGACGATTGTGGGGTCGCATGACGTCATGCCCAAGGCGCGGTTCCGAATTTCGCCGGGGACGGTTACGGTGGTGTTTCACAAGCCGATCGAACCACAGGAGTTTGGGTCGCGGGAAGCGCTGATGGAGAGGGTGCGGGACCTGATCAATGGAGGGCTGCCGGAGAAGTATCAGAGTCAGGCTTGATCTCGAGAGGCCGTGCGGTTTCGCGATGCAGCTTGGCGGATGCATCGCGTTTTTGGTTTTGGACAGACAACGTCGCGCCCATGAATGTTCGCGACACACCCAAGAGGGCAACACAAGAGGACTGCGTTACCCGTCGGCCTTCGTGCTGCTGCGAACCAGTTTCACGAGTTCGGGCAAGCGGTTGAAGGCGGCCGAGCAGCGGAGCCAGAGTTTGTTATCGATGGCGGGGTAGCCGCTGACGATGGCGCCGGGAGCGACGTCGTTGGGAATGCCGCTCTGCGCGGTGGCGATGGCGCCGTCGCCGATCTTGCAGTGCCCGGCAACGCCGACTTGCCCGGCTAGGATGACGTTCTTGCCAACCTCGGTGGAGCCTGCCAGTCCAGCCTGGGCGCACAGTAGAGTGTTCTCGCCCACCTTCGAGCCGTGGCCCACCTGCACGAGATTGTCGATCTTGGCGCCGCGTGCGATGTGCGTCTCGCCGACGCTGGCACGGTCGATACAGGCGTTGGCCTGGACTTCCACATCGTCTTCCAACACCGCCGGGCCGGACTGGACGATTTTGTGCCAGTGTCCGGATTCGTCCTTGGCGAAGCCGAAGCCGTCGGCGCCGATCACGACGCCGTTCTGCAGGACTAGGTTGTTTCCCAGGCGGCAGTGCTCGCGCACCGCGACATGAGCGTGGGCGAAAAAGTTGTCGCCGATCACTGCTCCTTGATAAATCACACAGTGCGCGAGGATAACCGCGTTGGCTCCGATCTTCACGTTTTCGTCGATGACTACGTAGGGTCCGATGTGGGCGTTCTTGCCGATCTTGGCGGAAGGGTGAACGACTGCGGTGGCATGGATGCCCGGTTTGTAGCGGGGAGGTTGATAAAAGAGCGCGACGGCCTTGGCGAAGGTGAGATAAGGATTCTTCGAGCGCAGCATCGCGGCCGGGATGAGCGGGAAGTCCTCGGAAACGATGACGGCGGAAGCGGCGGTGGTCTTCGCGGCGGAGGCATATTTCGGGTTTGCCACGAACGTGACCTGGCCGGCAGCGGCTTCTTCGATGCCGGCGACACCGGTGATCTCCGTGTCGGGTGAACCGTTTTCGAGCGGGGCGCGCAGAGTTTCGGAGAGCTTGGAGAGTTTCATAGGCGTGTTCCCGTGAGGCTAGGTGGACCTGTGATTGTAACGGAGGCAGTGGGGAACGCTTCCAGGCCGTCTCAATAGGCCGCTGGGTGTTTGTAACCGCCGTCTACTCTCCGAACATCGGCACCTGGCGCTGGTCTTCGGGGCGGCGGCGCTGGCGATGGGTGCCGCCGATAACGGCCAAAACGGTAAGGGATTCGAGCGCCGTCCGCGGGACGAAGATGCGCTGCGTATTAGAACGGAGGTCGGGCGGGTTGACGAGGTACCCTTCGGCGATCTGCTGGGCCAGGTCGTTGGGCATCAAGCCCTCGACGACTTCGCTGTCCTTAAATTTCAAACGCACCCACAGACCCTCGGTCCGGGGGCGGCTGGTGAAGGTCTTGCGCAGCAGCGACTCCGAATCGCCGAACTCACGCACGAAATAGACGCCCTTGATCTCCTTGAGATCGATCCCAATCACGTTGCCGGAGGTGTTCAGCAGTTGCAGTTTGCCGTCCTGCACGAAATTGGCCGGGGCGACGTAGCCGGAGATCGTATCGCGATCCATCTTGCGGACGATGACCTTCTTGTGGGTTGAGGGCATTTAGCTTCGAGGCAAAGACGCGCTGGGTGCGGTCTCGACTCGCCAGATCCCCTGAATTTTCGCACCTTTTCCCGGTAAACATGCAAAATGCGTGATCGCAGTAGCCAAAAGATTAACGTTGTGTTATTTTCGGTAGCTTGCTGCGATCCGTCTCAAGAAACATAAGCCCATTGTATAGAGTCACTTACATCGGGGTGGCTGGCGCCATTGGTCACTCCCGCTGCAGCCCTGTGGAAATCCTGTGCAAATCCACCATCCAGCGGGTTGCAGGGGGACAGACGTAGGAAGGCATGGCCGATTACATATACACCATGGAGATCCGGCTGACGCCGGACCAGCAGAAGGGCGCGAACCTCGTACAAGAGATTAGCCGGGCCGCCGGCCTGAACCTGTACTTGACGGGCGGGGCGATGCGCGACATTATCAGCGGATTTCCCATCCGCGACCTGGATTTCACCGTCCAGGGGAATCCCCTCAAGTTGCAAAAAGAACTGGAACGGGGGGGCGCCGTGATCGCGGCGGCCGATGACGATCTGAAGACGCTGTTCCTGCAATTGCCCGGGAATGTGCGCGCCGAGATCAGCATGGCCCGGACCGAGCGCTACGACAAGGTCGGGAAACCGCCGGTGGTCACTCCGGCGACCATCATCGAAGACTTGCGGCGGCGGGATTTTACGGTCAACGCGATGGCGCTCTCCCTGAATCCTGGATCGCGCGGCTTGTTGATGGATCCGTTCAATGGGGCAGCCGACATTGAGTCGAAACTGATTCGTGTACTCCACAACTACGCATTTGTGGAGGACCCGTCGCGCCTGATTCGCGCCAGCCGCTTCGCGGCCCGGTTCCACTGGCCGCTGGAAGAGCGGACGCAGGCCCGCTACGATTCGGCCAAAGAGAATAACTACATCGAGCACATCAGCGTTAAGGCGATTGGCCACGAGATCGAACAACTCGCTTACGAGGATGATCCACTGCACATCGTGCGGGTGCTCGAGAAAGAGGGGTGGCTCAAGGTTCTGAATTCCCACTGGACTACCGCGAAGGTTGACACGAGCGGGTTGAGCCAGCTGATGAAGACGCGGCAGCAGATGAATGAGCTTGGGTATCAGCCCGATCCTGCGCCCGCGGTGATGTTTTTCCTGACCTCACGCATGGGCGATAAAGAAGTTTCGGACATGCGCAAGCTGATCCCGCGCAAAACGCTGGTGGAGGCCTGGAAGGATCTGGAGGACAACGCGAAGGATCTGGCGAAGAAGTTGACGGGGAAGGAGTCGGCGACACCCTCGCGTACCTGGCAGGTACTGTCGAATGCACGGCCGGAGATGACGCTGTTTCTGGCGGTGACCGCGAAGCAGCAGGCGGTGGTGCAGAAGATCAAGAACTTCTTTACCAAGTGGCGGCAGGTGCAACAGAAGATTCCGCTGCCCGAGATGACCGAACTGCACATCTCCCCGCAACTGCCGGAGTATCCGAAGATCGCGCACGATGTTTTCCTGCTGTTGTTGGACGGGAAGCTGCGCTCGCGTACGGAGACGTTGAAGTTCTTGAAGCCGCTGGCGCCGCCTCCGCCCCCACTTCCGCCTCCACCACCCGCCAAGCGCGGGCGCGCGGCGAAAGCAGCAGCGGCGGCGGCCAGTGAGGCTGCGGCACCCCCCGTGGCTGGTCCCACCGGCAAGAAGAGAGGAAAGGTTGCAGCTGTGGTGGCGACCGCTCCGCCTCCGGCGCCGAAACCCGAGGCCAAAGGCAAGACAAGTGTTCCGCCCAAGCCAAGTCCCGCGAAGGCGCTCCCCAAGCCTGCAAGCAAGCCGTCAACCCCTCCGAAAAAAGCCAAGGACAAGAAGAAAAGTCGATAGTTCTTTGATTCTCGCCGGCGGCAAACAGAGTTATAATGTCGGCGTGCGGCGTCCCTGGCTGATTGCGACGTTCGTTCTGACCGCGGCCCTCACCTTAAGTTGGGCGCAGAGGGGTGGCATGCGGGGCGGGGCATCCGGCGGTCGGGGATTCGCCTCTCACGGTGGAATGCGCACTGGGGCGATGACATTCGCTCGTGCCCCTCGCACGAGTATGCGCTTCGGAACGACGTTTCGTCCGCCTGATCGCAACCCCCACGGTTTTCATCGGCGCCGATTCATCACTCGCTTCCCAAGGTGGTACGCGGGCTACTATCCAGGTTATTACGGAGGCTACTACAGCCCGTTCTATGGGGACTGGTATGGGTCATCCTCCGATTCCTCCGCTAGCGACTATGTCCAGCAGCAGACGGCGCGCCAGATCGACGATCTCAGGGCGGAGGTGCAGCGTCTACAGGAGGAACGGGACTACAGTCGGCCGCCGGAGGAGTATCCGCAGGCGCCCGTGGCGGCGGTTCCTCGACCGCCTACCGACACCAGGCTAGAGTCCGATTTGCCGATTGTCCTCGTCTTTCTCGACAAGCGCATCCAGGAAGTCAAGAACTATGCCGTCATGAACGAGACGCTGGTGGTATTCGACGGTACCCGCAGCAGGCGAATCCCCCTGGCCGATGTGGATCTTGCTGCGACGATGAAGTTGAATGACGAGCGCGGCGTGGATTTTCAGATACCCAACTGAGTTTTCCTGCGGGCCCTCGCCCTGCAGGCGTTTCCTCGATTTCTCTCCAGCCAGATAGAATCGAATAAATCCGGTATTTCGGGTTAGAACTCCAATCATGTCCCAATTCGTTCATCTGCACCTGCACACCGATTACTCGATGCTCGACGGCGCCTGTGACGTCGAGAAGCTGGTCAAGCGCGTAAAAGACCTCGGCATGCCCGCAGTGGCCATGACCGATCATGGCAACATTTTCGGAGCCGTGCATTTTGTGAATGCCGCGAAGGCCGCGGGCGTGAAGCCGATCGTCGGATGCGAGCTCTACGTCTGCAAGAAGGAAGACCATCACACCGAAAGAACGCCGCCGGAGGGCGACACCTACAACCATCTCCTGGTGCTTGCTGAAAACGAAGAAGGCTACCGCAACCTGACCAAGATCACGTCGGAGGCTTCGCTACAGGGCTTCTATTACAAGCCACGTATCAGCAAAAAGTTCCTGGCCGAGCACTCCAAGGGTCTGATCGGGCTTTCCGGCTGTTTGAAGGGAGAGGTTGCCGAGCGCCTTACGGAAGGAAACTACGACGCGGCCCGCCAGGCAGCGTCCACATATCGAGATATCTTTGGCGAGAACAACTTCTACCTTGAGATTCAGGACCAGGGTCTTGAGATGGAACATCGGATCCACTCTGGCCTGTTCCGGCTGGAAAAAGATCTCGGCCTACCGCTCGTGGCCACGAACGACAGCCACTACCTGTGTGAAGACGATGCGCACGCGCAGGACGTGATGGTTTGCATTCAGACCGGGAAGTCGATTCAAGACACGAACCGGATGAAATTTGAGGGCAATCAGTTCTTCGTGAAGAGCCATGACGAGATGTACCGTGTCTTCAAGGACGCGCCTTCCGTGCTTTCCCGCACTCTGGATATTGCCGAGCGCTGCAACCTCAAGCTCGAAAAGATAAGCAATCCATTCCCCCATTTTGACGTGCCGGCAGGGTTTACTCCCGACAGCTACTTCGAGCACATCACCCGCGAAGGCTTTGCACAACGCTTGAATGTTCTCCGCGAAATGGAGCGGCAGGGCCGGTTGAAGCATAGTCTTGCGGACTATGAGCAGCGGTTGGCCCGGGAGTTGGCCATCATCCAGCAGATGAAGTTCTCGGGATATTTCCTGATCGTATGGGACTTCATTCGCTACGCCAAGGAGCACGACATTCCTGTCGGTCCGGGCCGAGGATCGGCGGCGGGGGCTCTGGTGGCCTACTCGCTCGCCATCACCGACATCGACCCCCTGCAGCACGAACTGTTGTTCGAACGCTTCCTGAATCCGGAGCGCATTTCGATGCCCGACATCGACATCGACTTCTGCATGAATCGCCGGGGCGAAGTGATCGAGTATGTGACGCGCAAGTACGGTCGCGAGAATGTGGCGCAGATTATCACGTTCGGCACCATGGCGGCGAAGGCGGCGATCAAGGACGTGGGCCGGGCCATGGATGTGCCCTACAGCGATGTAGACCGGATCGCCAAGATGGTCCCCAATCAGCTCAACATCAAGCTGGAAGAGGCCATCCAGGAGTCGCCGCAGCTGAAAGATGCGTACGAGAAAGATGCGCAGATCCGCGAGTTGCTCGAGACCGCGAAGAAGCTCGAGGGACTGGTGCGGAACTCGGGTGTACATGCGGCGGGCGTGGTGATCTCGCCACGTCCTCTCATCGAGCTGGTGCCCCTGCACAAGACCAAAAACGATGAAATCGTCACCGCCTTCGACATGCTGGCCATCGAGAAGCTCGGCCTGTTGAAGATGGACTTTCTCGGGCTGACGACCCTGACCATTTTGGATGACACGATCAAGCTGATCGCCCAGAGCTGCAACCAGAAGCTGGATCTGGCGACGCTTCCCCTGGAAGATGACGAGACCTATCACAAGGTGTTCTACCGGGGCCTGACGTCGGGAGTGTTCCAGTTTGAATCGCATGGCATGCGCGACGTGTTGCGCCGCTACCAGCCGAACTCGATTGAAGATCTGACCGCTCTGAATGCGCTCTACCGCCCCGGACCGATCCAGGGCGGCATGATCGACGACTTCATCGATCGCAAGCACGGCCGGAAGAAGATCGAGTACGAACTGCCGGAGCTGAAGCAGATTCTGGAAGAGACGCTGGGCGTGATCGTCTACCAGGAGCAGGTGATGCAGATTGCGAACCGGCTCGCCGGGTATTCGCTGGGAGAAGCCGACCTCCTGCGCCGGGCGATGGGGAAGAAGCAACCCGAGGAGATGGCGAAGCAACGCGAGCGTTTCGTGGAAGGCGCGACCCAGCGCGGCTACCCGGCGAAGAAGGTCGAGAAGATCTTCGATCTGATGGCCCAGTTTGCCGGGTACGGGTTCAACAAGTCGCATTCGGCAGCCTACGCTCTGCTTGCCTACCACACCGCGTATTTGAAGACGCACTATCCGGTTGAGTTCATGGCGGCGCTGTTGACTTCAGTGACGGGCAATACC
Organism: Terriglobales bacterium; assembly: GCA_035567435.1. Classification (GTDB taxonomy): domain Bacteria; phylum Acidobacteriota; class Terriglobia; order Terriglobales; family Acidobacteriaceae; genus Gp1-AA133. Next base: position 88,602 of record DATMPS010000052.1, read on the forward strand.
GACGACGTCGTGAAGTACATCAACGAGTGCCGAGAGATGGGGATCGCGGTCGAACCCCCGGATATCAACGTGTCGGACGCGAACTTCACGCCGCACGGGAGCGCGATTCGATTCGGCCTGGCAGCAGTCAAGAACGTTGGGCACAACGCGATCGAGTCGATCGTGTCAGGACGGAAGAAGCTGGGCCGCTATCGCGACATTTACGAATTCGCGGAGAACGTGGACCTGCGCTTGCTGAACAAGCGGGTGCTGGAATCTCTGATCAAGAGCGGAGCGATGGACTCGCTGGGGCGCCGCGCCCAGCTTATGGCAGTGATCGACAGTGCGATTGAGCGCGCCCAGAAGACGCAGCGCGACGCGGAATCGGGCCAGCACGGGCTCTTCGGTGTGTTTGAGGAAGACGAAGCTCCCGTCACCCATGAGCAATTGCCAAATGTCCCGGATTGGGACGAGCATCAACGCCTAGCCGCCGAAAAAGAAATTCTTGGCTTTTTTATTACCGGGCACCCGCTCGAGAAATACAGCGACAAACTGCAAGGGCTCAATGCGCTCGGCATCTCGGAAGTGGCGGCCATGAAGGCTTCCACCGGCAAGGACGAGACCATCACCACTGCCGGCATCATCAGCAACCTGCGCGTTTTGAAGTCCAAGCGAGGTGACTTTTACGCCCAGGCGACTCTCGAAGACATGTCTGGTTCGGTCGACATGATTGTATTTCCCGAGGCCTACAAGCGCTTACAGGAGAAGGTCAAGCTGGAAGTCCCTGTGCTCCTCAAGGCTGGTGTTCGCGTGGAGGAAGGGTCCAACCCGAAGATCACGGCGGCCGACATAACACCCTTGGAGGACGCTAAAGTACCTTTACCTCGTTCGCTTCGCATCCGCATTCCGGCCGAGGGGGCGACGGAGACAACGGTCGACAACCTGCATTCGCTGTTCACGGAACGGAAAGGCGAAGCGCGGGTGTTGTTTGACGTGGAACGCCAGGGCGATTTCATGGTGGTGATGGAAGCGGAAGGCTATAATGTCCATCCGGATCGCAATTTTATTGCGCGCGTAGAAGAACTGTGTGGCCGTGGCAGCGTGCGCATCATCAACTGAGATTGGCGGCGGATGAAGGTCCCCAAAACGAGGAAAGCGCGCGCGACCTCCCCGGAAACACCCCCTGGGTTCGACAGGGCGGCAGTGGTGTCGGGCGCCGAGTTTCTGCTTTCCATGGTAGAGACGCATTGGTCCTACCGGAATGGCGATGCCAGGAAGATGGAAGTACGAGTGAAAGCCGAACAGGAACTCGCCAGGATCGAACAGCAGATCGAGCAGTTGCAGGCGGTACCGGGCCAGAATGACGAAATCCGGCACCAGGTCGAGCAGTTGCATGGACGGGTGGACGCACTGCGGCGGCAGATCCATTCCGGTCTAAGTGCCTGGGAGAAGACCGAACTCGCCCGCCATCCTCAGCGTCCCTACACCCTGGATTACATCGAGCGCATTTTCACCGACTGGAGCGAGATCCACGGGGATCGCGGGTTTGCTGACGATCCGGCCATCGTGTGCGGGATGGCGCGCTTCCATGGAGAAGAAGTGGTTGTGATCGGTCAGCAGAAGGCACGGGACGCGAAGCAGCGGGTGTATCGCAATTTCGGGATGCCCCATCCGGAAGGCTATCGCAAGGCGCTGCGCGTGATGCACATCGCGGAGAAGTTCGCGCGCCCCATTTTCACGTTTGTCGATACTGACGGCGCGCACCCGGGCCTGGGCGCAGAAGAGCGTGGGCAAGGCGAGGCGATCGCGCGAAACTTGCGCGAGATGGCGAGGCTGAAGATTCCCATCATTGCGACCGTGATCGGAGTCGGCGGGAGCGGAGGAGCGCTGGCGATCGCGGTGGCCGATCGCGTCCTGATGATGGAGAACTCGGTGTACTCGGTGATCTCGCCGGAAGGGTGCGCATCGATTATGTGGCGCGACGCGACCAAGAAGGATCTTGCCGCCGAAGCGATGAAGATCACGGCCGAGGACCTGAGCCGGCTGGGCTGCATCGACGGAGTGGTTCCCGAACCGGACGGCGGCGCACATTCCGATCACGAGGCGGCTGCCGCTCTGCTCGACGCGGTATTACAGAAGCACTTCAACGAACTGAAGAAGAAGCCCGTTCCAGAATTGATCGCGTCACGATATAATAAGTTTCGTACCATGGCTCAGTTCTATCGCATGGAAACGTAGTTTTCCAGTCGGGTACGCCCGGCAGGAAACAGGCCCTCCCCCGCTGTCGACCTCGCCGCCGTTCCCGTATAATGAAGGGTTTTCGATCACCGTGAATACCGCGCCGGGGCGCCCATTACGACCCGTGTGCCAAAGGAAGGAAAGGGATGGCCACCACCGATGTAGCGCTTCAGGATGCCCCAGGCCGCCTGGAGCGGAAACCCATCGTCAACGACATGAGCATTCAGGTCGCGACGGTGAACGGTTCGGGATCGCAAAGTTCCAACACCGTACTCTTACGCAGCATTTTCCAAATGGGCGTGCCCGTCTCGGGAAAGAACCTGTTTCCGTCGAACATTGCGGGACTTCCGACTTGGTACACCATCCGCGCCAACAAAGACGGATACATTGCGCGCAAGAAAGAGATTGATTTTCTGATCGCGATGAACGCGGAGACGGCGCAGGAAGACGTGATGTCGCTGGCTCCGGGCGCTGCTGCGCTCTATGACGAACCGTTGAACCTGAGCACTCTGCGCAGCGATCTGGTCTTCTACGCCGTGCCCTACGACAAGCTGGTGGCGACCGTCTGCCCCGAGGCCAAGCTGCGCAAGCTGGTCAAGAACATGATCTATGTCGGAGTCGTGGCCAAGCTCCTCGACATCGATGTGGCGGAAGTGGAAAAGGCGATCCACAGACAGTTCGCCAAAAAAGCGAAAGCGGCGAACCTGAACATGGCGGCCGCGCAGGCGGGATTCGATTACGCAGCCGCGAACCTGAAGAAGCAAGATCCGTTTCATATTGCCCGAATGGATAAGACCAAGGGCAAGATCATCATTGACGGCAACGCGGCCGCGGCGCTGGGATGCATGTTCGCGGGTGTGACGGTGGTGACCTGGTATCCGATTACTCCGTCGTCTTCGCTGGTTGAGACCCTGATCGACTACATGAAGGAGCATCGGATCGGTCCCGATGGAAAAGCTACGTTCGCGATCGTTCAGGCGGAAGATGAGTTGGCCGCAATCGGCATGGTGATTGGCGGCGGGTGGGCGGGAGCGCGATCGATGACCGCAACCGCGGGGCCCGGCATTTCGTTGATGGCGGAGTTTGCAGGGTTGGCATACTACACCGAAGTACCGGGCGTGATCTGGGACATTCAGCGCGTCGGGCCTTCCACGGGCCTGCCCACGCGCACCTCGCAGGGAGACATTCTCTCCACCGCGTTTCTGAGCCATGGCGACACCAAGAACATCCTGTTGATTCCGTCGTCGGTATCGGAATGCTTCGACATGGCGCAGGATGCCTTCAACCTGGCCGAGCAATTCCAGACGCTGGTGTTCGTGATGTCGGATCTCGATTTGGGGATGAACAACTGGATGTCAGACCCCTTCCAGTATCCGGAGACGCCGATCAAGCGCGGCAAGGTTCTCAGCGAAGAGGATTTGGACCGGTTGGGCGGCTTTGCCCGCTACAAGGACGTGGACGGCGACGGCATCGGCTATCGCACGTTGCCCGGCACGGACCACCCGGCGGCCGCATACTTCTCGCGCGGCAGCGGGCACAACGAGAAGTCGCAGTACAGCGAGCGGCCCGATGATTTCGAGCGCAACATGGAGCGGATCAACCGCAAGTTCGAGACGGCGCGCTCGTTCGTTCCCCGTCCGGAACTGATTTCAGCGGACAAGTCAAAGATTGGCATCATCGCCTATGGCACTTCGCACTGGGCGATTGTCGAGAGCCGCGACCAGTTGAGCATGGAGTACAAGTGCGAAACTGACTACTTGCGCCTGCGAGCTTATCCATTGACGCGCGAAGTGCATGAATTTGTCGAAAAACACGAACGCGTGTACCTGGTCGAGCAGAATCGTGACGCGCAGATGCTCAGTTTGTTGAAACTCGACATCCGGCCCGAGCTGATAACCCGACTGCGGAGCGTCAGCCACATTCACGGGTTACCGCTCGATGCGCGCTCCGTGACCGACCAGATCATGACCATGGAGGGCAAGTAAGATGGCCACCACTCCCAGCACTCCCGCGCCGAAGTTGAATCGCATCGGCCTCTCAGTGCTCGAATACAAGGGCGGCAAGACCACGCTGTGCGCCGGTTGCGGACACAACGCAATCTCCGAGCGCATTGTCGATGCCATGTACGAGATGGGCGTGAAGCCCGAACGCGTGGCCAAGCTGAGCGGGATCGGCTGCTCGTCGAAGAGCCCGGCCTACTTCATGAGCCGTTCGCACAGCTTCAATTCGGTGCACGGGCGTATGCCGTCGGTCGCGACGGGAGCGATGCTGGCGAATCGGAACCTGCTAGCGCTTGGGGTGAGCGGCGACGGTGACTCCGCCTCCATTGGCATAGGGCAATTTGTTCACCTCATGCGCCGCAATCTGCCGATGATCTACATCATCGAAGACAACGGCGTGTACGGCCTGACCAAGGGGCAGTTTTCGGCGACGGCGGATCTGGGGTCGAAGTTGAAGACCGGGGTCGTGAACGATCTTCCAGCCATTGATACCTGTGCCCTGGCGATTGAGCTGGGGGCGACCTTCGTGGGCCGGTCGTTTTCGGGGGACAAGAGGCAGCTGCACAGCATGCTGAAGGCGGCGATCGCGCACAAAGGGACGGTCATGCTCGACGTGATTTCGCCCTGCGTGACGTTCAACGACCACGACGGCTCGACGAAGTCGTATAAGTACATGAAAGACCACGAAGAGCCGCTGCAGGACATCAACTTCGTGCCGCACTTCGAGGAAATCGACGTGGAGTACGACGCAGGTACAACCATCGAGGTCACGATGCACGATGGTTCGCGACTGCGGCTGCGCAAGCTCGAGGAAGGCTACGATCCCACCCACCGGATCGACGCCATCCACCGCCTGCTCGAAGCGCACGAGAAGCAAGAAGTGCTGACGGGAGTGTTCTATGTGGACCCGAAGGCGCCGAGCTTCCTCGACTTGCTCAACATGACCGATCAGCCCCTGGCAACGCTGCCGGAATCGGTGACGCGACCCAGCCGGGAAGTGCTCGAACAGTGCATGGAAGAACTGCGCTAGGACTCAAAGAAATATAGGGAAAGAACAAGCCCTCCCAATCGGAGGGCTCTTTTGGGTTCGCAGCTGAAGCGGAAGACTCAAAGAGTCGAGTCAAGCCACCTCATCGAAGTCGTGCTCGTTGATGACGGGCGCGCCGCCGCTGTGTTCGGGGTTTTCACCTGGCTCGGGAAAGTCGCTGTCAGCGGCCTTTAACATTGGGTCCTGGTCCCTGTGCCCGAGCTGACCTTGCATGGAGGTGTTGCCGGTTTGCCTGCGCTCGTCCTGCTCCACGGCTCCCTTTTCGCGGTCCTGATCCTTGATGTTCAACATGAATAAGTGCTCCCCTTTCTTGGACGCCGAAGCCGAACCTAACTGGTCTACACGGCCAGAGTACTGCGGAAGATTTCCAGAGGCAAAGAGTTTATTCTGATGCAACCGATTTCGTTCGCTTATAGGAGATGAATATGTTCCGTTTTGGTTCTGGGGCTCTGGTGATGGCAGTGCTTAGCACAACTCTTTGGGGTCAGGGGTCCACGCCAGGAAGCCCGGCGCAGGGATCATCCACGCCGGCTACGTCTGCTCGGGTAGAATCTGGCAAGAAAACGGGTGGGAAACACCACCACAAACATCATCACCACCACAAGAAACAGGACGCATCGAAGCAGTAGTGGCACCCGAGGCGAAGGGCCGGATCCAGACAGTAAGGTCCCTCGAACTCCGTTCGGATGATCGTCCGGCGGAGAGCTTCTAAGCTCCTGGCTTGGCGGTAGCCAACCCGGACACGCCGAGCTTCTTCAGGCGCTCTCGCGCCTGCACGGCTTCGCTGGTCTTGGGGTAGCGCTGGATCAGGTGACGCAGTTCTTGCACACCATCATCTTTTTGTCCTAACTCAATCAAAGCAAAGCCCTTCTTGAGTTGGGCCGAAGCCGCTTTTGTGCCGCTGGGGAAATTTTGCAGCACCTGATCATAGTTGGTGACGGCCTGTTTGTAGTTGGCGGCCCGGAACTGCAGTTCAGCCAGGTAGAAGTAGGAATTCCCGGCAAGATCGGTGTTGGGGTAGAACTTGATGTAGTCGGAGAACTCCTGCGACGCCAGGTCGTTGTTCCCGCCGTTGTAGTCGCGAAGCGCGTTAGCATAGAGGACGTCCGGCGGCGGGGCCTGAGCCTGGGCTTGCGCTTGTGACTGCGTTGCCTGCTGTTGTGCTGCCAGGCTCTGCTGGGCCGACTGCATGTCTTCCAGTTGCTTGCTGACCTTGGCCAGACGGACCTTCAACTCGTCGAGCGTGTCGTTGAGGGCCTGCATCTGTCCGGAAAGCTGATCGACGCGGCCGGCCGAGTCGCCCTGCTGCTTCTGCAACGTTGATTGCAGGCTGGTGATCGCGGCCGTCGTCTTGTTGGCGGCGTCGCTGTTCTGCTCCACCAGGTTCTTCATTACGCCCATGCGCTCGTCGAAACTCTGCTTCATGGCCGACATCTGCTGCTGCAGTTGGTCCACCTGGGTTTGCAGTTGAATGATCTCCTTGCTGGCGCCGAAGGCAGGCACAGCCGCCAACCACAAAGCCGCGGGCAACGCAAGGCTATGCAATACCGCACGAGACATTCTGAACATTCTCATTGGCCTTTCCCTCTGGAGTGCCACCCAGTATCCCATAGAGAACTTAGGCAAGGCGGCTGGATTCTGCAAAGCACGGTCTTTTCGGGTCATAGCGGCGCACCCAAACTCGCACCCGACGCCGCGGGGCCAGGGCCGGCTCTCCGGCGCACGCACGAGAATGGCGCAACCGAGAAATCAGGGCCCGAGGCGAGGGTGGGATGCCGTCGCCCCGGGCGGATGTTGTTTCCTACTTCTGGTACACGAAATGACCGCGGCGGTTCTGCTGCCAGCAACTTTCGTTTGACTCAGTGCAGAAGGGTTTCTCCTTGCCGTAGCTGATCGTCTTGACGCGCCCGGCGGCCACTCCTGCCTGGATCAGGGCATTCTTCACGGCGCTGGCGCGACGATCGCCCAGGGCCAGGTTGTATTCCGTGGATCCGCGCTCGTCGCAGTGTCCTTCCACCGTGAACTGGATGTTGGGATGCTGGCCGAGGAACTGTGCGTCGCCCTGGACGGATGACTGCTGATCCGGACGGATTGCGTCTGTGTCGTAGTCGAAGTAGACGTCTTTGACGTGCTGAGCGAAGAGCTCCTCTTCGGTCGCCGAGGGTGGCGGCGGAGGCGGAGGCGGAGGCGCGTTGACGGTCACCCGGGCAGTCGCTTCCTGCGTTCCACCCGCGCCCTTGGCCATCAGATGATAGGTCGTGGAGTCGGACGGCGTTACCTGCTGCGAGCCGTTCGCCTGCACCGCGCCGATGCCATCAATGCTGACGTCGGTCGCGTTGGTGGTCTGCCACGACAAGGTCGCCGACTGCCCCGTCTCGATCGAATTGGGGCTCGCCGAGAGCGAGGCGGTGGGCGCTGGAGGCGGCGGTGGAGGCGGAGGCGGCGGTGGAGCTACTTTCTTCTTGCAGGCACCCAACATCATGATCGTGCCCAGGATGAATACGAGAGTGACCCACTTCGTGTTCCGGTGTTTCACATTCTCCTCCCTACGGAATCGCGCGCCCGGAAGCGGAGCACGCGGCTAAGACCGGCCCCGCGGGCCAACATCTCCGCGGTCACCGGGAATGAAGACATATTCGTGCGAACTCTCATAGTGACACCTTTTACTTCTACTTCCAACTCCAATTTGGCTGCGTGTTGCGCCCGCTGAAAGTCAGCTGTTGCACTTTCGTACCGTCGGCCAACATCGTCCATATCTGTTCGGTGCCGGACCGGCTGGACTGGAACACGATGTGCCGGCCATCGGGGGACCATGACGGATAGTCGTTTCGGCCGCCATCGTGGGTGAGCTGAACCCACTGCTTGCTGGCGATGTCCATGAGGTAGATATCGTTGGCTCCCGGTGCTCCAGGTCCATATTTCCGGAACCAGGAAAGCGCCAGGAACTGCCCCGTGGGCGACCATGACGGCGAAACCGCGTAGCCCTGATCGGTCAGGCGCTGGACGTTGGTTCCGTCCGCTTCCATGGTGTAGACCTGCGGCAGTCCGGTGCGCCCGCTGACAAACGCGATCTGCGCGCCAGTCTTGCGATTCCAGGTGGGCCCCACATCGGGGCCGCGGTCGGTGGTCAGCCGTCGCGAGTTGGTGCCCGCGGCGTCGCCGACATAGATATTGGACTCCCCGCCCCGGGAGGACGCAAACGCCAGCTTGGTGCCATCGGGCGACCATGAGGGCGACAGGTTCGTCCCGCCGAACTTGGGGAACGACACCAGCCGGTTCAAATCGAGCGAGTACACCATGATTTCCCAACTCGTCTTGCCCAGGGAGCTGAACGCCAACCGGGAGCCGTCGGGCGAAATGCGGGGAGAAAGAGAAATCGAACCCAGGTGAGTGATCTGGTGCTGGTTGGAGCCGTCGTAGTCCATGGCCCAGATCTCTTTGTGGCCGCTGCGATCGCTCACAAAGTAGATCTTGCTTTCGGCGACACCGGGAACCCCGCCGCCCAGGCGAAAGATGATCTCGTCGGCGAACTTGTGGGCAGTCAGGCGGGCGGCATCTGGCGTGGCCGCGTCGGTGTACTGCTTTCCCAAGACCTGGGGCGAGCCCACGTTCTTGACGTCGTACAGCCACCCATGGACCAGGAGGTTGTTGCCGGTTGCGCCCAGGTCGCCGAAGGCCAGCATGGAGGCATTGGGCGGTGGCCCACTCCACGCGTCGAAGCGTACTTCGGCCGGATTGCCGGGAACATCGAGCGGATAAAAGCTCTTCGAAACCATGTCGAAGATGCCGGCGTTGTCGAGGTCGCTCCAGAGCGTGTCGTTGAAGGTTTTCAGCAGATCGGTATTCTTCGGATCCTGCGTGCTCGGCTTGAAATCCGAGGCCGCCAACCGTACCTTTTCCACCCCTAAACCAGTGCCCGTGCGGATCCAATCCTGCGCCAAAGAGGGAACCGCAAGCCCTACGGCGAGGGCGCCCGCCAGGTTTAGGACCGCGAAGGCTCGTCGGGCTGCCTTCCAGACCTGTGGGCCCATACGCTCTGTAGAAATTCGAGGGACGTTGATCGGATTGCGAAATTTAGAAGCATTCGACATACCGTGGGACATAACTTTCTTCCTAACTCCTCTAACCCCAAACTCTTGCCCGCCCGGACGTCTCAATCCGGAAGTGGCTGGCACCGTTAGCGCTTGTAATCAAACCAGAACTCGACCGTCACTTTGCCGCCCGAGTAGTCAGGGGGCAAAGGGCCGAACGTGTCGATGCGCTGGATGGCTCGTACAGCCGATTGATCAAGAGACGGTACACCGCTCGACTGCTCGATCTGGACATTTCCCGGCCGCCCCGATCGGTTGATGTCAAACTGCACGTACACCCGGTTGGCCTGATGAATATTCGGATCGACTTCGTACTTCAGCCAGTTCTCCGATACTTTCTGCTGCACGACGCGGACGTACCAGGCGTAGGCGGTTCCGAAATCTCCGCCTCCGCCCTGGAACCCGAAGCCTCCTTTGGCTCCGGCGGCGCTGAAAGTGCCGTAAGGTCCGCTGACCGGGCCGCCTTGCCCAAAAGGCACTTCATTGGTTTCTTCGGCCGGCGGCGTCGGCGTTTTCTGATGGCTGGCGGTCGTCACCGGCTTGGGCTTGGTCTTCGCCTGTTTGTCGGCAATCGGGATCGCGTCGGACTCGTTGGTCTTCTCTTGCGGGAGGGACTTGGTGAGCCCTTTGGAGTCGTTAGCCAGCACGTTCTGTGTCTGCACTGGACTGGCGGGCAAAGGCACCGTGCTGACGAGCGAGACTCCGATGGCGTCTCCACCTCCGCCGGCGCCCCAGGCACTGCCATGGCCGTGAAGCATCACGCCGAAGAACACGATCACGCCGGTGATCGCGAGATGCAGCACCACCGACAAGGCGAGCGGTTTTCTCAGCCCGCTGTGTTCGAAAAAGATTTCAGCGTCGGCTTGCATTTTGGTCCAGCGGTTGCGTAACGATGCTGACGTTGGTAATGCCGGCCCCCTTGACGGCGTCCATTACCGTAGCGAACGCGCCGAAAGGAACGTCTTCATCCGCGCGGATGAAGACCGACTGATGCTGGGGATCGCGAATCTTTTGCCGCAGTTTCGTCTTGATCTCGTTGATATTAATCGCGTCGTTACCCAGAAACACGCGTTGCTGCTTGTTGATGCTGATGACCATCCGCTCTTCGGTGATTTCCTTTACAGCGCGGGTCTTCGGAACGTTGACTTCGATGCCCGATTGCAGGACCGGTGCAGTGACCATGAAGATGATGAGCAGCACGAGCACCACGTCCACCAGCGGCGTAACGTTGATGTCGGAGATCGAAGTTTGCGTTCGTCCGTTGGAAGCGGTGAAGGCCATTACCGGCGTACCCCCACGGTATCGGCGGCCTGCGCGGCCTGGGGTTGCGTGCGCTCGACGGCATTCAACATCTCCAGGGCAAAATCATCGCCGCGCGCAGCGAATTCGCGAATCGAACTGCCGATAAGGTTGTAAGCAATGACGGCAGGGATGGCGGCTGCGAGACCTGCCGCGGTCGTGATCAGAGCCTCAGAAATGCCAGGTGCGACGGCGCGCAGCGTGGCGGCCCCGGCGGTGCCGAGTCCGTGAAAAGCGTCGATAATGCCCCAGACCGTACCGAAGAGACCAACAAAAGGTGTAACCGCGCCCGTGATCGCAAGCCAGGGGACGTTCCGCTCGAAGCGCGTCAACTCCTCCGAGTTGGCAATCTGCATCGCGCGCTGAACGGCGGTCGGATTCTGAATCACGCCCGTGGGATTTCCGACTTGGCGCTTGTACTCTTCGTAGCCGTTTTCAAAGACCCCGACCAAGGGGCTGGGGCGAAACTGATCGGCCACGGCGGCCATATCCTGCAAGCGCTGCGCTTTGCGGAAGGCGCGCACGAAGCGGCCACTCTGCACCCGGGCCCGGCGCAGCAGGCTCCACTTGGAAAGAATGATGGCCCAGGACAACACGCTGAAAGCCAGCAGCAGGATTAGGACAGTCTTGGCAACGGCGCCGGTTTCACCAACCAAATCAACAATTTCGCCGCCAACTACGAGGGCCAACCAGTGTGGGTTCAGCATTGGGGATATAAAAGAGCGCGAGCGCCCGCCGACCTCCAAGGATAGATTTTCCGGGTCGAAACCGTGTCTTGATTATAGTCCCTGAAATGTATCCTTTGCTCCAATGAGAGGGGCAAGTTTCTGTCAGAACCAAGGTGGGTACGGCAGCGGGAGGTTGGCTTCGAATGTCTGAAGTCACCGGTTCCAAGCACAAGCTAGCAGCGATTTTCATGCTATGCTGCGCTCAACTCCGTACTTCCCAGGACCACCGTTGCTCGTCGAACTGCGGCTCGAAAACTACGCGGTCATCGATAACTTGGCGGTAGAGTTCGCGTCGGGTCTGAACTTGCTAACCGGCGAGACGGGTGCCGGCAAGTCGATCCTCATCGATGCTCTCACTCTCCTGCTGGGCGATAAGGCTTCCGTCGACGTGATTCGCTCGGGTGGCGAGCGCGCGGTGATTTCGGCCGTATTCGAGATCGAGAGCGCGTCCGCGAAAACGGTGAATCGAATCCTCGAAGACAACGGCTTAGACGCGGAAAATGATTCCATCATCCTGCGCCGTGAGATTGCAACCGGCGGCAAGGGGCGGGTCTTCGTGAACAACCAACCCGCGACCGTCGCGGTTCTGAAACAGCTGGGACCGTACTTGTCGACCGTCCATGCTCAAAATGAAACCGTGGCCGCGTTCGATGGCCCGGCGCGGTTGGCATTGCTCGATGGGTTCGCGGGTTCGCAGTTGGGGGTCGTTCTAGAAGCGTTCACGGCGTGGAAGGGAATCCAGAGCCGGATTGCCGAGTTGGAAAGAGACGAACAGGATCGTGTGCGGTTGCTGGACTTGTGGACCTACCAGCGGCGCGAGATCGAAGACGCGCGACTCCAGCCCGGGGAAGATGAACGGCTGGAGAACGAAAAGCGCGTGCTAGCGAACGCCGAGAAGATCTACCACGCGGCCATGAATGCCTTTGATCTGCTGTACGAAGGGAATGCCTCGACTGGGGCGTCGCTCCGCGCGGCAAGAAAGCAGATCGAGGAATTGGCGCGGTACGAGCCGAAATTTCAGGAGTGCCTGGCGGCACTCGAGTCGGCCCTGATCAGCGTGGAAGACGTCGGCGCCACCGTGCGGGATTACGCGGGGGGAATCCAGGCTTCTCCAGATCACTTGGCCGAAGTCGAGGATCGCTTGGCGGCGATCGATCGCCTGAAGCGCAAGTACGGTCCCACGCTCGCCGACGTGATCCAATTCGGCTCTGAGGTCGCGCGCCAACTCGCGGAGGTGGAGAACAAAGATGAGGTTCTCCGCCGCCTGCGTGCCGATTTGTCCCGGGCCGCCGAAGGCTACTTGGCAGCGGCTCGCGTGTTGTCGAAAAAGCGCTGCGAAGCGGCCCGCAAACTGGAAAAGCTGGTGGAGGCTGCGGTCAACGAGCTGGCCATGAAAGCGACTTTTCGCATCGAGGTCACTGGTTCAGACGAAGAATGGAACTGGACGAGCTCCGGCCTTGACCAGGTGGTCTACCTGATCTCCGCGAACCCAGGCGAACCCTTGGGCCGCTTGGAGCAAGTCGCGTCGGGAGGGGAACGGTCACGCGTCATGCTGGCGCTCAAGTCCAGCGTGGAAGCGGGAAGCGGTCTCGGCAGCAAGAAAAAGGGGCCCGGGGTGCCACGGACGCTGGTGTTTGACGAGATCGATACCGGGATCGGCGGACGCGCTGCCGAGGCCGTGGGAAGAAAGCTGAAGGAGTTGGCCCGAACCAACCAGGTATTGTGCGTCACCCACCTGCCGCAGATCGCCACGTTTGCCGACCATCACTACCTGATCGAAAAGAAGGAATCTGGAGGCCGCGCCCGCACCTCCGTGCGCAATATCACGGGTGAGGAACGGACCGAGGAAGTGGCCCGCATGCTCAGCGGCGCCAAGGTCACAGAAACCTCACTGAAGCATGCCGAGCAGATGATCAAGGCCAACGCCTGACCGCGCTTCGACGCCGTGTCAGAGAGTATTTGTCACCTCGAAATTATGATTTGGTGCGCAGATTCTTTCGCGTTCGGGGCGTCTTGCTTGACAGTGAAGTGAACTTTGCAATACAAAGTTAAAAGCAGTCTTCGATGCCAATCCATCAACGCTTCCGGGTGTCAGTGCTGGCGATTGGTGAATGGATGATGCTGCTGCCTGCCACGGTTGTTCTTGCGGCAGCAGCAGTTCGCCTCCTCCAGCCCCGCCAATATGAACCGGCGCGCACCAGCTGGATCATTTTCGATTGGGCCACGATGCACATTTCACGCCTTGGCGCGGCAGTTTTGTTTGCCGGCATCCCCGGCCTCGTGGTCGTTGTGGGCTGCACCACGCTGCTGCGAAGCTGGCGCAGCGACCCGACCCTGCGCGGCGACGCCGCCCTCGGACGGTCGATTCTTCGACGGAATCGAATGGTCGCTGGGTTGACGACAGCAACCCTGACGGCATTCGCTGTTCTCACCTTTGCCGTCGCCCACGCCTTGACGGATTAAACAGCAGATGGAACGGTCGGGCTGAAGCGTGACCCCGGTCGGAGTGCTCCACCGGGCATGAGGCAGTTTAGCCTCTCGCCACGATAATCGCTCGCCTGCGGAATGGGTCAAGACCAAGGCGAGGAAACCAGTGGGCTCGTCCCATTCGCCGCTTGAATATCGCCAATCGCTATTAATCCTAGCCCTTTCTATGGCTTACGTTGACCAAAGAGGTACTCTCAGGTAGTCTATAAAGAACCTTCCAGGGGATCAGTGTACTCTGACGAAAGTAGGGGACGGCAAGGGAGTCATCGTGTCTACTCAAGCAGGCAAAACGCTGCAGTTACTGAAACCTCGCGGGTTTTGCGCCGGGGTCGTGCGCGCCATTGATATCGTCCGCATTGCCCTTGAAGCCTTTGGGCCACCCATCTACGTGCGCAAGGAGATCGTCCACAATCGCTTCGTGGTCGAGGACCTCCAGGAAAAGGGCGCCATTTTCGTCGATAGCGTCGAAGAAGTGCCCGAAGGCGAGCGGGTAATTTACAGCGCCCACGGTGTATCGCCCGAGGTGCGCCAGGCGAGCGAACACCGCAAGTTGCGTGTCATCGATGCCACCTGTCCCCTGGTCACGAAGGTCCACGTCGAAGCCGTCAAGTTTGCCAAAGAGGGATACTCGCTGGTCCTGATCGGCCACCGAGATCATGATGAGGTGATTGGCACGCTGGGCGAGGCTCCCACCGTCACTCAAGTGGTGGGTTCGCCGGCGCAAGTCGATTCCCTGACGGTGCCCGACCCGAACCGGGTGGCTTACCTCACCCAGACCACGTTGAGCTTGGACGAGACGAAAGACATCATCGCAGCACTGAAGAAGAAGTTTCCGAACATACAGGGACCCCACGCGCAAGACATCTGTTATGCAACTGAAAACAGGCAAGTTGCGGTGAAGCAGGTGGCTTCGGATGCGGATTTGCTGTTGGTGGTTGGTTCGGAAAACAGTTCGAATTCCAATCGCTTGGTAGAGGTCGCGCGTAATTTGGGGACCAACGCGCATCTAATCGACAGTTACAAAAACATCCAGGCCGAATGGCTGCAAGGCGTGAAAACCATCTCGCTCACCGCCGGAGCGTCAGCTCCGGAGTGCCTGGTTGAGGAAGTCGTGAAGTTCCTGGCGACCAAGGGGTTCGATAACGTGCAGGAACTGGAAGTGATGCCCGAAAATGTGCGCTTTGGCTTGCCCCCGGAGATTGTGGAGGCCATTGCCGCCGCTCCCGCGAGCGCCAGCGCGGACTAACGGAGTTAACAACTGATGGAAGATTACTCCCCCCGGTTGTCTAGTTCGTCGGCACCCCAGCTTCGTTTCGGCAAAATTGATGATCTCGCCAGCCGCGTCGCCGCGGCCACCGATGCGGCTCGCCGTCTGCTTTTTTCTGAGCAGCACGACGACGGTTACTGGTGCGGGGAACTCGAAGCGGACTGCACGCTTGAGGGCGACTACATCATCCTGCACACGATGTTGGGCACCGTGGACGCCGAGCGCTTTGCCAAAGCCGCCCGCTACATCCTGGAGCATCAAAATGAGGACGGCGGCTGGAGCATCTTCAAGGGGGGGCACTCCAATGTCAGCGCTTCGGTCAAGTGCTATTTTGGCCTGAAGCTCGCGGGCTACTCCGCAAGCCATCCGGCCCTGCGGGAGGCCCGTGCCAAGATTCTTGAGATGGGCGGCGTCACCGAGGTCAACACCTTCACCAAGCTCTATCTGTGCTTTTTCGGGCAGTACGACTACGACGCTTGTCCGGCAATCCCGCCCGAGATCGTGCTTTTTCCCAATTGGTTCTGGTTCAATATCTACGAAATCTCGTCCTGGTCGCGCGCGATCCTCGTGCCGCTTTCCATCTGCTACGCCAAGAAACCGTTCAAGAAGCTTCCTGATGAGATGGGGATCGAGGAACTCTTTGTGGGTGGACGCGACAAGTCCCGGATGCACCTGCAGTGGTCGAAGAAGCGCATTTCTTGGCGAAATTTCTTTCTGGTGCTCGACCGGGTGGTCCATGCCTTCGAACGCGTCCACATCCGGCCCCTGCGTTCGATCGCGCTCAAGAAGGCTGAGAAGTGGATGCTCGAGCGCTTCGAAATGAGCGATGGGCTGGCGGCAATTTTCCCCTCCATCATGAACTCCGTGATCGCCATGCGCTGCCTGGGGTATTCGGTGGACGATCCCCAAGTGATTCGCGCAATGGATGAGTTTGAGAAGCTGGGGATCGAAGAAGGCGACACGTTCCGCATGCAGCCCTGCGTCTCGCCGGTCTGGGATACGGCCTACGCGCTATTCGCGCTGGGCGAGGCGGGAGTTCCGGCCAATGACCCGCGGCTCATCAAGTGCGCCGACTGGCTCCTGCAAAAGCAAGTGCGCAACCCGGGTGACTGGAAGGTCAAGAACCCGAAGGGTTTGCCGGGGGGCTGGTATTTCGAGTTCAACAACGAGTTTTACCCTGACGTCGATGACACGGCGCAGGTTTGCCTGGCTCTGAGTCGGGTCGAGCATCCCAACGGCCGCTACCAGCGCGAATCCGTGCAGCGGGCTATTGACTGGGTGTTGTCGATGCAATGCCGCAATGGCGGGTGGGCCTCGTTTGACAAGGATAACGACCGCATGGTCTTCCAGCAGGTCCCGTTTGCCGACCATAACGCCATGCTCGACCCGGCGACGGTCGACATCACCGGCCGGATTCTCGAGATGCTGGCCACTTACGGCTACGACAAAAATCATAAGGCGGTGAAGAAGGCGATCGAATTCCTGCGCAACGAACAGGAATCAGACGGCTCCTGGTTTGGCCGCTGGGGCGTCAACTACCTCTACGGCACGGCCCTGGTACTGCGCGGGCTGGAGGCCATGGGGGTGGATCACCACGAACCCTACATCCAGCAAGCAGCGGAGTGGCTGCGCATGGTGCAGAACGCCGACGGCGGGTGGGGTGAGAGCTGTGAGTCCTACGACGACCCGAACAGCAAAGGCATCGGCGAGAGCACGGCGTCACAGACCGCCTGGGCTGTCCTGGGCTTGATGGCGGCCAATGACACGCGGAGTGATTCGGTGGCCCGGGGTATCGCTTACCTTCTCCGTACACAAAAGAAAGACGGGCCTTGGGACGAAGAATTTTTCACCGGGACCGGGTTCCCGCGCGTCTTCTACTTGAAGTATCACATGTACCGGCAATACTTCCCGCTGCTGGCGCTGACGACCTATGCCAAAGTGGTGGCGGGAGAATCGGCCAGCTCAACTCGGAATGGCCGCTAGCCGTCGAGTGCTCGCGCGGGCGCGCGAGCGAATATCGAATGACAGATCCTGCCTGCGGAGTCCCATGTGAGTTTCCTGCTCCAAATGAGAACCGCCGACAGGTTAGCTGGGAACTGGGTTTGAGAGCTTTCGTTACTGGCGCTACCGGGTTTCTGGGTGCGCACGTCGCGCGCGTACTGGCCGAGCAGGGAGCTGAGTTGCGCTTGTTGGTGCGGCCGACGAGCGATCTGCGCAATGTGGAAGGTCTGCGCGCCGACCGGGTCACGGGCGATCTGCGGTCGCCGGCGTCCGTCGAAAAAGCGATGTCGGGGTGCGATACGGTTTTCCACGTGGCCGCCGACTACCGGCTGTGGGTGCGCGATCCCGAGCAGATGTACCGGTCGAACGTGGAGGGGACGCGTGCAGTGCTCGAGGCCGCCCGCAAGAACGGAGTGCGCCGAGTGGTCTGCACCTCAAGCGTCGCAACGATGGGTTTTAGCTTAAACGGCTCTCCCGCGGACGAACAGTCGCCGGTCACGCTCGCCGATATGATCGGCCACTACAAGCGCTCGAAATTCATGGCCGAACAGGTGGCCCTCGATGCGGGCCGGAACGGACAGGATGTGGTGGTGGTGAATCCCTCGACCCCGGTGGGCGAAATGGACATCAAACCGACGCCCACGGGGCGTATCATCGTGGATTTTTTGAAAAAGAAGTTTCCTGCGTACGTGGATACCGGCTTGAATCTGGTGGACGCCGCCGAATGTGCTCGCGGCCACGTGGCGGCTGTCGAAAAGGGCCGGAGCGGGGAGCGGTACATTCTGGGCGGCGAGAATCTGACCCTTAAGCAGATTCTCGACAAGCTAGGCGCGATTACGGGGTTGCCGTCGCCACGCGTGAAGGTGCCGTACTTCATGGCGCTGGCCACGGGGGTCGTCGACGAGCTATTCACGGGACGCATTCGAGGAAAACAGCCGCGGGCGACGATCGACGCGGTTCGCATGGGACGGAAGAAGATGTTCGTTCTGTCGGCGAAGGCCGAGCGCGAACTGGGTTGGCAGATCGTTCCCGTCGATGGTGCCTTAAGGCGCGCGGCCGCTTGGTTCCAAGCAAAGGGTTATGCCTGAAATCGCGATTGTTGCCGCCCTGGAACGCGAAATATGGCCGCTGGTGAAGAGCTGGCGCGTGACCGAGCGGGAATACGAAGGCAGGACATTTCGATTCTTTGACAAAGAGCCGTGGATGGCTGTTTGCGGCGGGATTGGGCCTGAGGCAGCCCGGCGCGTGACGGAGGCCGTGATTGCGCTCTATCAGCCCCGAGTCGTGCAATCGGTTGGATTTGCGGGATCTCTGGAAAGCCAGTTGCACGTTGGTGAGGTTCTGGACATGCGGTACGTCATCGACGTCGCTGACGGCAGCAAGGTCGATACGGGACGCGGATCCGGCGTCCTGGTGAGCTTTGCCTCGGTTGCAGGGAGCGAGCAGAAATCCAGCTTGGCGAAGGCATACGGAGCCAACGCGGTTGACATGGAGGCCGCGGCGGTCGCAAAGGGCGCAGGGGCGCACGGGTTACCTTTTGCCGCGATCAAGGTGATTTCGGACGAAATCGATTTCCCAATGCCGCCGCTGGATCGATTCACCACTAAGGACGGCGGGTTTCGGGCTGGCCGCTTTGTCATGTTTGCGCTGGTTCGGCCGTGGCTGTGGGCGGCCGTGATTCGCCTGGCCCGGAACAGCGCGAAGGCATCGATCGCTTTGTGCGAACGGCTGGCGCGCGACAGAAACAGTATGCTGAACGGGGCGGTCGTACACGAATCGACGACCGGGGGCGGCGAGCGAGCGCAATAGTCGGTCGAAGACATGGCGGGGCGCAAGGCGATGATCGCGAGTCTGCTACTGGCAGCCAGCCTGTTTGCACAAACCAAGGCTTCGTTCGTCTATGTGGAGAGCTTTCGGAGAGGACCAGCCCGGGTTACGGAGTCGTCGTATGAGATGCAATTGGATCCCAAGCACCCGTTCTGTCAAATTCGCGTGATGGATCAGAGCGCCCGGGAGCGTTACCTGTTCGTTTGCGAACCGCAGCGGGTGGGCCATGGTGATGAACGGATCACGGCCTGGCAGTTGCGGCTGGCGGATCTTCACCACAAAATTTATCCGAACGTGTTGATGGCGACCTCGGACGTGACCCAGGATCAGGCCCAGATCGGATGGCTCGATCCTGGGAAGTTCGCCAAAATTCCGCTGACCACTGAACGCGTGATCAAAGTCGACGGCTTTTACTGCGTGGTGCAGGTGAAGGACTACCATTTCATTACTCAGGAGCAGCCCTACCTCGATCACATGACGGTGGAAGTACGCTTCACGAATACGCTTCCGCACAGCGAAGTACGAGCCAAGGAAGAATAGACACGACGATGGGCATCGCAGGGCAGATCGCAATGGAAGACCGGCAGGAGGCCATCCCAGCCACCATGCTGGCCGCAGTCTATCGCGGGACGAATGACGTCCGCATGGAGACGGTCCCGGTTCCCGAGATCGGCGCCGGCGAGTTGCTGCTCCGGGTCCACACCTGTGGAATTTGCGGAACCGATCTTAAGAAAATTGCGACCGGGTCCCACTCCAGCCCGCGCATCTTTGGTCACGAGACTGCCGGGGTGGTGGCGGCGGTCGGTAAGGGAGTTTCGCGCTTCCGTCTGGGTGACCCGGTCATGGTCTTCCATCACATTCCATGCCGCCAGTGCTACTACTGTCGGCACAAAACATTCGCGCAATGTGAGACCTACAAGAAAGTCGGCTGCACGGCAGGATTCGAGCCGAGCGGAGGAGGCTTTGCCGAGTACGTGCGGGTGATGGACTGGATTGTGCAGCTGGGAACCGTCAAGATCCCCGATGGAGTGTCCTTTGAACAGGCCTGCTTTGTCGAGCCCGTGAACACCTGCATGAAGGGGATCAAGGCCCTGCACCTGAAACCTGAGGAAACGGTTCTGCTGATCGGCCAGGGACCTATCGGCCTGATTCTGAGCGTGTTGTCCCGGCGGACGGGGGCTAGGGTAATTACTTCCGATTTGTATCCGCAGAGGCTTACAATATCTGAAAGCTTCGGTTTGGGCCTCACAGTTGATGCCTCACGCACGGACGTGATTCAGAAAGTGCGCGAGTTGACGGAAGGTCGTGGTGCTGACGCCGTGATTCTGGCGGTCGGCGGCACCGGCCTGATCCGGCCTGCCATGGATGCGACTCGTCCTGGCGGCCGGGTGTTGCTGTTTGCGCAGACTGTGCGGGGTGAAGTTGTCGTAGACCCAGCCGCGATCTGCGTCGACGAAAAGACATTGTTGGGGTCGTACAGCGCTTCTGTGGATTTGCAGAAAGACTCGGTGAACTTTGTCATGAGCCGCGAGATGGATTTGGAGCGGCTCATCAGTCATCGTTTCCCCCTGTCTCGGGCATTGGAGGCGCTGGAACTGGCTGCCCATCCCCGACCCGATTCGATGAAAATCGTGATCCAGCCGGGCAGTGGTTGGGAAGGACACCCGAAGTGAACGGAAAAATGACAGCGGCGGTCCTCTACGGCAAGGAGGACATCAAGATTGAGCAGGTGCCCATTCCCCGCGTCGGGGAAGGCGAGGTTCTGATCAAAGTCCAGGTCGCTCTAACCTGCGGCACCGATCTGAAGGTGTACCAGCGTGGTTACCATGCCCGGATGATCGTTCCGCCCGCCCTGTTCGGGCACGAACTGGCGGGGGTGGTCGAGGAAGTCGGGCCGGGGGTACGCGGCTTCAAAAAAGGGATGCGCGTGGTGGCGCTGAACTCAGCGCCCTGTGGCATGTGTTTCTTCTGTTCCAAGCACCAGGAAAATCTTTGCGAGGATCTGCTTTTCAATAACGGCGCCTACGCGGAATATATTCGCGTTCCGCGGCGCATCGTCGAGACCAACATGCTGGCGATTCCGCCGCATGTCTCGTTTGAAGACGCGGCGATGACCGAGCCCCTGGCTTGCGTGCTCCGTGGACTGCACGAGACCCGGGTCGAGATTGGGGACACGGTCGCGGTGATTGGCGGCGGCCCCATCGGATTGATGTTTGTGCAGGTGGCCAAGGCGATAGGCTGCAACGTGATCGCGGTGGTGAAGCGCGATTCGCAGGTGACACTGGCCAAGCGCAAAGGCGCGCATGAGGTAATCCAGATCACTCAGGTGAAAGACGCGATCGAGGCGGTGCGAGAACTGACGCGCGAGAAGCGCGGCGCCGATGTCGTGGTCGAAGCCGTCGGGCGTCCGGAAGCCTGGGAGTGGGCTGTACAGATGGTGCGCAAAGGCGGCACCGTGAACTTTTTTGGCGGATGCGCCAGCGGCAGCAAAGTGCAGCTTGACACCAACCGGCTGCACTACTCGGAAATCTCGTTGAAAGCGACCTTTCACCACACCCCCGAGACGGTGCGCCGGGCCTTTGCACTCATCGCGGAGAAGAAGGTGCGTGGCACCGACTACATCACCGGGGAAGCACCTCTGTCGCGGCTGCACGACGTGCTGCGGCACATGCTCAACCGCAACGGTGATATCAAGACTGCCATTATTCCCGGACACTGATAAGGATTTCTGACCCGGGCAAAGACTCGCTATGACTTCGATCGCCAGCAGCGAATCCCGGCCAATGCCTGCCTCGACCCCGGAGAGGGGCTGGCAGCAGTTGCCGGCCGAGTACGCGATTCCAGACAGAGCGCCGTCGCTCGATGAAGCGCGCGCCTACTGCCGGCGGCTGGCGACCACACACTACGAGAATTTTTCCGTGGTCACCTGGTTTCTCCCCCAGCACCTGCGGCAGCACTTTTACAACCTGTACGCCTACTGCCGGATTGCGGATGATCTGGGGGACGAGGTCGGGGACCCGGGCGCGTCGTTGCAGCTGTTGGATCAGTGGGAAGCGGAGTTGAATGCCTGCTACGAGGGATCTCCGCGGCATCCCGTGTTTGTGGCCCTTGCTGAAACGGTGCGCACTTTCGAAATTCCGCAGCACGAGTTTTCCGATTTGCTGCGGGCTTTCCGTGCGGACCAGACCACAACGCGCTATCCCAGGTTCGACGATGTGCTGGCTTATTGTCGCTACTCGGCGAATCCGGTGGGGCACCTGGTGCTCTACTTGTGCGGTTTCCGCGATGTGGAGAGGCAGGCGTTGTCGGACCGTACGTGCACGGCGTTGCAGTTGGCGAACTTTTGGCAGGATGTTTCCGTCGATTACGCCAAGGGGCGAATCTACCTTCCGCTCGAGGACCTGCGCCGCTACGAAGTGAGCGAAGACGATCTGGCCCAGAACCGCAACACGCAGGCCTTCTGCGAGATGATGAAGTTCGAAGTGGCACGAGCGCGGGAGTGGTTTCGCGGAGGACTGCCGCTGGTCGGCAAGGTAAATAAGGAACTGGCAGTGGACCTTGAGCTGTTCACCCGCGGTGGTCAGGAGATTTTGAACGCGATCGAGCGGCAGGGGTTTGCGGTGCTAGGCCGCCGGCCGTCTATTTCGAAATCACGCAAGCTGGCGCTGCTAGCGCGCGCAGCGCTGGGGAGGCTCCTTTGAGCACCGCCGTGCAACCGGCCCCTTTGCAATTCGCGCCCACCGAGACCCAGCTGGCAATGGCGTATTCCGTGTGTCGCGGCATCGCGCGCTCGTCGGCCAAAAACTTCTACTATGCGTTTCTCGTGTTGCCACGGCGCAAACGAGAGGCACTTTGCTCGGTATACGCGTTCATGCGGCGTTGCGATGACCTTTCGGATGATGCGACCCTGCCATCACGCGAGCGACGTTCGCGACTGGAGGCCTGGCTGGACGCATTTCACCACGCGCAAGCCGGCGAGCCTACCGACGATCCCGTGCTCCTGGCTTTGACGGATGCTCGTCGGCGGTATCAGATCCCTTCCGAGTTGCTGGACCAGCTGGCGTTCGGGACCTTGATGGATGTCCCGGAAGGCGCGCCCGAGGATCCATACCAGCAATCGCCCGCAACGCCTGAGGTGTCCGGCCCGGTCGTACAATACCGTTCCTTCAAAGATCTTTACCTGTACTGTTACCACGTAGCTTCGGTGGTGGGCCTGGTGTGCATCAAAATCTTCGGGTATCAGAATCCGGAAGCCGAGCGTCTTGCCGAGCGTTGCGGGATTGCATTTCAGTTGACCAACATTATCCGAGACGTAAAAGAAGACGCCGCGATGGGCAGAGTTTACCTTCCCCAGGAAGACCTCGAGCAGTTCGCTCTGAGCCCGGCTGATCTGCAGGACTCCCCCGATCGGCCGCGCTTGCGCTCGTTGCTCGAAGTGGAGGCAGAGCGGGCCCGCGACTTCTACCGTTCCGGTCACGACCTGATTCCACTGGTGAGTGAAGACAGCCAGCCCGCCTTGTGGGTTTTGGTGACGATCTACCAGAAGTTGCTCGACAAGATCGCGAAACGACAGTACGAAGTATACGGTGAGAGAATCCGCCTGACCAGATTTGAGAAGCTCAGCGTGCTGGGGAAGGGATTTCTGAAGCGTTTGACGTGATGCCCCAGTCCTGGACACAACCTCCCACCGTAGCCGTTGCCGGAGGCGGCCTGGCTGGCCTGGCTGCCGCCTGCGCCCTCGCCGCCACGGGATTTCGAGTGACGCTGTTTGAACGCCGCCCCTATCTCGGGGGCCGCGCCTCGTCGTATCAGCATCCCGGAACCGCCGAAGTCGTCGATAACTGCCAACACGTGCTCTTTGGATGCTGCACCAATCTGGTCGAGTTCTACCGACGAATCGGCGTTGACAGCAAGATTCACTGGTTCGAGCACATGACCTTCATTGAGCCGGGCGGCCGCGCCACGGTCATGGACGAATCCATTTTGCCGGCTCCCCTGCATACCGCACCTTCATTCTTAAAGTTCCCTTTCCTTGAATTGACGGACAAAGTCGTAATCGCCCGGGCGCTGGCGGCGATGGTCCCCCTGCCACTCCGAGACAACGGGCAGTCTTTTCTGTCCTGGCTGCAGGATCGTGGGCAGACGGAGAATGCCATTCAGCGGTTCTGGAAGCCGATTCTGGTGAGCGCCTTGAACGAGGAGATCGACCGCGTGTCACTGTCCTCGGCCGGGCAGGTGGTGCGGGAGTCTTTGAAGTCGCCGGATGCCCGGCACATGGGGATCCCGACGATACCGCTGACTGAGTTGTACGATGCAGCTCGGGATTACATCGAGAGTAACGGCGGGAAGGTAGTCTTCCGCACTTCGGTCGAATCGTTTCGGACAGAATTGTCCCACGTGCAACTCGGAGTCAACGGCAGGGAAGAGTCTTTCGACTATGCGGTGCTGGCGTTGCCATTCGAAAACCTGGCGGCGGTTCTGCCCAATTCATCCGCGTCCCAGCCGCTCCGCGATGCGCTGGGGCGCTTCGAAACCTCGCCGATCACCGGAATTCACCTTTGGTTCGACCGTGAGATCTCCCCACTCGAGCACGCGGTCCTGCTCGATCGCACGATCCAGTGGATGTTTCACAAGTCGAAGCTGCAGAAGCGTGAGAACAATGGCCACGGCAGCTACGTGGAGTTGGTGGTGAGTTCGTCGAAGAGCCTGGTGGACAAATCGAAGCAGGAGATTGTGGACCTGGCTGTCCAAGAGCTGGCCGAGTTCTTCCCCGAGGTTCGATCCGCGAAGCTGGTGAAATCCACGGTCATCAAAGAAGTGCACGCGACCTACTCGCCGAAACCGGGTATCGACGCGAGCCGTCCGCGCCCGGAAACGGTTTGGCCGCGGGTTTTCCTGGCGGGCGACTGGACGGCCACCGGCTGGCCCGCCACCATGGAGGGCGCGGTGCGAAGCGGCTACCTGGCCGCTCAATCGCTGGCAAGAGTGGCGGGACAGCGGGAGTCAACGTTTCTGGTTCCCGACCTGCCGCCGACTGGATTTATGCGTCTGTTCGGGTAAGAGCCTCGGCCAAGCGAGCGGCGGTGGGAGGCCGAAGCTCCCCCCCCGGCCGCCACCTCGCCGACCTTGCTCACTTCTGGCTCGCGACCACGAGCTTGTTATCCACGCTGAATACGCCGGGCACGCCGCTGGCCTGGACGCCGGCAATCTGTTTGTCCATCGCGTTGTCGACCACTCCATATAGCGTCACCTTCCCGTTCTCGACGACGATACGGATCGGCTTTTGCGGGTCTATCTCGTAGCGGCGTAGCGAAGCCTGGCCGTAGATGGCACGATAAAGCTTCATGCGCAGGTCGTCGTCGAAGGTGGAGGTAGGCGCCACCTCGATGTTGTCCATGACGTCCTTCACGCCGGGCGTTGTCTCGGCGATCGCCAGGGCGGAGTCCCGGCTGGGATAGTCGCGTACGGTGCCGCCAAGCGTGACCACACCGTCTCGCACGTCGAGGCCGATTGCGTTAAACGCGATGCCAAAGCCCGCCCGATCGTAGCGCAGTTTGTCGGCAAGCTTCTCCCGCAATTGGTCGTCCGGCACGTTGCTCTGCACCTGAACATGGTTGCGGATTCCGTCCACGTTCTTGATCTTCTTGACTTTCTTTTCGAGGTTGACGAGATCGATATAGAGATTCACCGTTCCTTCCACCGTGACGATCTGATCCTCGGTTGTGGCTCGAACGCCCTGATACTCTTTCTTGCTTTGCAGCACTTTGTTCACATCTTGCAGAATCTGCTCATCGTAGCGGGCCGCGTTCCTTTGCGCAGCCGCGTCTGGCCATAGGAAGCTGACACAGAACATCAGGAGAATGGCCGAAAGGACGCGCATAGATACCTCCGTGTGGAATTTGGAATGAACTGCCAGGGACCCCTTGGGAGGTCTATGAGGATAACCAAAATTCTGGCCGATGGCCAAGCAGGTGGGAGGCGGTTAGCACGGTCAAGGAGCAAAACCTGTAGTTACAGCGCTAGCAGGGCCACTCCGCAAGCCACCAGGGCCGCGGCGATGCAGCGTCGCCGGTCAACCCGTTCGTGCAGAAAGAGCTTGGCGGCAATCGCGTTGCCCACGAAGGTCAGGGACGCCGATGCGGGAGCCACCAGGCTGACGTCGCCCCACGACAACCCGAACAGCAGGCTGAAAAACGCGACCGCCATCGCGACGATCCCCAGGACGAAGAGAGGATGGCGCAGAATGCTTCCGACCACCGCAAAGACGCCCTTGTGACGCCACAGTTCTCCCACGTCCCCGACCTGCTTCATGGCGCGCGAGAGAAGAACGTCGCCGGTTACGGAGGCCGTGACTACTGCGGCGATCGCCGCCCAAGTGTAGGCGTGCCTCATGAGTGGCCTCCGGCATTGGCTACTTCCAGGTCGCGGTCAGCTTCGGATTGGGGTGGCGGCGTTGGCGTTAACGCCGGGCCGCCGGCGATAAATCCAACACCGGCAGTAATGAGCACGATTCCGAGCCAGCGTGCTGGTGTTACTTGTTCGTGAAGGACGAACTTGGCAATCAGCGCCAGCAGGACGTAGCCGATCGAGGTGGCGGGCAGGACATAGGTAAGATCCGCCCACGACAAGGCGATCATGTAGGCCGCGAAGAAGGCGAGCAGCAGAACGATTCCGCCGACGATCCAGGGGTTCCGTACGGCCAGAAGCAGTGTCTGGAGGTGCGTGACCGAAACGTTGCCGATCTGTTTCATCCCACGGGACAGGAGAGAATCACCCACGGATCCGAACAGCGCCACTCCAGCCAACACCAGGTATTTGCGAAAAGTCACTGTACGCCTAAGCTTTGGCTGGCTCCACTGCGGCGGAGGATTCCTCGCTGTGTTTCGCCTGCACCCACTTGTGGCGCATGGCGCGAGTTTTCAGGAAGGCCTTGGCTTCTTTGTAAAGCCGCTTGCGATCGTTGCCGTTGAAAGCCGCCTTCTTCAGAATGCGGAAGGCAGCCTTGGGGCGGAAATAATATTCGTCGTAGAAGCGGTGCACTTGCTCGAGAATTTCCGCCGCAGGCAGGCCGGGGTATTCGATGTGTGCCAACTGGTGGCCGCCTTCGTCCACCATCTTGGTGTCCGCAACCATGAAACCGTTCTTCACGGCGTAGTCGTAGAGTTCGGTTCCGGGATACGCGTGCGCCACTGAAACCTGAATGGTCTCGACGTCGAGTTCCTTGGCGAACTTGATTGTGTTGCGAATGGTCTCGCGAGTCTCGCCCGGCAGGCCAAGGATAAAGTCGCCGTGGATGACGAGTCCGAGCTTGTGGCAATCCTTGGTGAACTGGTGGGCGCGCTCGACCGTGGCGCCCTTCTTGATGTTCTTGAGGATCTGCGCGTCGCCTGATTCATAGCCCACGATCAAGAGGCGGCAGCCCGCTTCTTTCATCGCCTTCAGCGTCTCGTAGTCGGTGGTGACTCGCGAAGTACAGGACCACGTAAGCCCGAGCGGCTTCAGTTTCGCGCACAGTTCAATCGTGCGCGCTTTCTGGATGTTGAAAGTGTCATCGTCGAAGAAAAATTCCCTGACGTCCGGCCAGTATGCCTTCACCTTGGCCATCTCGTTCGCCACATCGTCGGTGGACCGCTTGCGCCAAGGGTGCCCGCTCAGAGTCTGGGGCCACAGACAGAAGGTGCATTGTGCCGGGCAGCCGCGCGTGGTGTACAGCGAAACATACGGATTAAGCAGAAATGGAACGTTGTAGCGGGTGACGTCGAGATCGCGTTTGTAGACGTCGGTGACGTGCGGCAGCGCGTCGAGATCCTGGATCTGCGGACGGTCTGCCGTGTGCACCACCTGGCCGTCTTTCAGGTAGGAGATGCCCAGAATCTCTTCGAGGGGCGTGCCTTGCGCGTACTCGACCACCGTGTGGTCGAACTCCTTGCGCGCGACGAAATCGATCGCGGTGCACTCACGCAACGACTTCTCGGGCAACACGGTCACATGTGGACCGACGAAGCAGATCTTGATTCTCGGGTTTGCGTCTTTGATGGCACGCGCCAGCCGGATGTCGCCGGGGAAGCCCGGGGTGCTGGTGAATAGCACCAGAAACTCGTAGTCCTTGGCGATCTCGATGGTTTCCTGCCCGGTGATGTGGTGGGGCGGCGCGTCCAGCAACCTCGCGCCCTCCAGCATGCCCGTCGGATACGCCAGCCAGACCGGGTACCAGTAGGACTCGATCTCACGCGTGGCGGGCCAGCGAGAACCGGCCCCTCCGTCAAAGTTCTCAAACGAGGGCGGGTTCAAAAACAGTGTTTTTAAAGGCATAGGGGTGAATAAGTTATCTTAACATCCTCTCTCAGATTTCTCTCAGATCCCCGAGTGCTTCCCTAGGTTCGCCGGCGGGCGCAGCTGGCTCGGCCGTTTCGCAACCCCACTCGGCCGGGTCTATGTTGGCTTAAGTGTAATGATAGCAAGGGCATCCAGCCTTGCGGAACTGGTTTCGGTCGAACTGCCATTGGATGCATTAAGGGGGCGAAAAGACCCGCCGAAGGACGCGCGATTCCCATAGCCCTGGACGCCCTCAATTGCCGCGGTTGATCCAGTTCTCGAGATCTCCAGTCGAGCGCAGCAGCCCGATGCGGGCGCGCTGGAGCTCGAACGTGGTGTCCTGCAGGGTCATAAATCTCTCGCTGAGCTGGGCCCTGGAATCGCGGAGGTCGCGGACGGTGGCGGTGCCGGCATCGACTCGAGTCTGGAGCGCATCCAGATTGGCGCTCGCCACTTCGAGTTCGAGTTGCGCGACTTCCTGTGCCGCTTCCAGTTGGCGCACGTTGCGCTGCAACTTGAGGGTTTCTTCCGTCACCTGGTTCTTGGCCGCCTCAACTTGTCGCTTGGCCCGGACTGCGTCCGCATCAGCGGCGTCGGCACGGGCGCGCTGCGAGGGATTGAAGACCGGGAACCGGATCGCCACGCCAACCGTGGCGTTGTTCGCCCGGAAGGAATGCGGCTGAAAGAATTGATCATAGTTGTTGTAAGTCGACAGCCTGGCATACTGAGCGGCGAAGTCGATGCTGGGCAAGAACGCCTTATGCTCGCCCTGAGCCTTCAAGTACTGCGCGCGCGCGCGCTCTTCCGCGGCCTGGACCACCGGGCTGTTGTCCTCGGCCTGCTTCGCCAGCGCGCTCTCCTGGCTCACCGCAGGGAATGCCGGCCATGAGTCTGGTACCGGCTCAATGTAGCGCCGGGGCAGCCCCGTGAGCTTGGCCAGATGTTCCCGGAGGACGTCGGCGGAACTCTCCGCTTGAGCGATCCGCATCCGCACACGCGCCGCTGCAAGTCTTGCCTTGGTTCGTTCGAGCGGGCTTTCGACGCCTTCCTTGACGCGCTCCGTCACCGCCTCTTCTAACTTCATCGCCGACGACTCCTCCTCCTGGAGTCGGCTCATGCGCTGTTCCCACATGTTGAGCTCGAGATAGCTCATGACAGTGTCCTGGATGACCTCGTTACGGCGATCCTTACTCTGGAGGGTAGTAGCTTGCCATTCGCTCCGAGCCGCCTTGATGAACTGACGGAGCGACGGATTGAACAAGGCAGACTGGGAATTAAAGTTGAAGATCGACGGCGCCGAGCCCTCAAGGCTCAGGGGATAGCCCCAGGATTTCCCGAGCCCCGCACCGAAGACGGCCTGAGGGAGGTAGGCGTCGCGACCTTCACGATAGGAAGCTAATGCGTGGCGCTCGTCGGCGGCCGCGATTTCTGTAGCGGTGGCGTGATTCAAGGCCAGTTCGACGGCACGCTTCAGCGGAAGCGGTTCGGCCATGGCCATCGCAGTCATCAGGCAGAGAAGCGCTACCAGAACTCTCCGGCTGCGTGTACACACGCCAGCACTCCAACGATTGTCCATTGCGTCACCTTTGAGAACAGGGAAGTCAGAAAAGATAGAGAGCACGACCAAGAACATGTCGGCCAAGAAAGCCAAGCGGACGGTCGCCACGGACGAAAAATCCATTCCGCTTTCCGAACCACGCCAAGCGCGACACACGGCTTCTAGGATTCCACCGCCAACTGATTACGGACCACTCGTTCTACCGGTTTACCCGATTGAGCGCTTCCCGCGCACGGCCAAAATCTTTGGCGAGGGCCAGAGCAGTTTGATATTCCTTTGCGGCACCAGCGCGGTCACCCTGCTTCTCGAGAATGCTGCCCAGCATGTAGTGTGCCTTGAAGGGAGGAGCCTGTTCCACGGTCGTCGCGGAAAGGTATCGGCGCAGTAACTCCGTTGCGAAGGGCAGATCGCGGTTGGCCCGTAGCAGATTAGACGCTGCATCTACGAGCACCTCGGGCTGCTCCATGGGCGCGGCTGCTGCGTGTTTCAGCGCATCATGCATCTCGTCCAGCCGGCCCGTCTTGCGATAGAACGACGCCAGGTTGAGCCACGCGTTTCCTCCACCGTGGCTGGCCTCCACGGCCGCTCGATATTCCTTCTCGGCGGTGGCCGTGTCCTTGTTTTTCTCGGCCATTCTTCCGATCACCCAGTGCGCTTTGGCTGGACTCAGCTTCAATAGCACGTCGGCCTGCGCGCGCGCCTTGTCCTGCCCGCCGCCAACGATGCCCGGCGCCTCCAGATAAAACTCCGCGAGATCGGTGCGGGCAACGGCGCTGTTGGGGTCCAGCGCGACAGAGCGCTCGAACTCAGTGCGCACCTTCTTGGCCAGTCCGGCAGCCGTAAAGAAATTGGCGGCATTCGCCTTCTCGCCGTAGGTACGGCCCAGCCACAGGTGATATTCGCTATTGTTCGGCTCGAGCGCGACGGCTTTCTCGCAAGCCGAAATGGCGCGATCCCAGTTGCTCACGGCGAAGTGAGCCCGGCACAGGAAATTGTACGAGGCCGCATCGTCGGGGGCGGAACTGATCCGCGAACTCAGGGTCGTGATCGCGTCATCGACGCGGCCCGCGGCCAACAGCTCCGACGGTGCGTTGGCGTCTAAAGCGAGAGCCGATAAAGCCAGCACTGCCACGGCCAGAAATCTTGCCATCCACTTCATCACTTACTGCACCACCTTCACCGGGCTTCCATCGTGGAGCGGCTTTGTGCTCAACATGGAGTTCAAGGCCACCAGGTCTTTATCGGAAAGCCCGTTGCTGACCTCGACCTTCGTCAGATTAGATGCAACCACGGAGACATCGCGGCGGCGTAATTTTTCGTCGACCACCTGGTAGACGTAGGGTTTGGAATCGTCCTGCCGGAGGGCTTCGCGCGGAATGGTCAGGACGTTGTCGTGTTGCGCGGTAACGATGGTGACACTGACGTTCGTGTTGGGCAGCAGCTTGAAGTCGTGGTTGTCAAGCACGATGGTTGTCTCTCCCACGTTGCGCGTGCCGCGTAACTTGACTGCGGAGGGAAGGGTTGCGACCGAGCCCCCCCAGAGGCGCCCCGGCAGAGCGTCCCACGTGACTTCAGTCTTCTGACCGTGGACCAACCGGCCGATGTCGGGTTCGTCGACGTAAGCGCGCACGATGACCTTCGAAAGATCTGCTTCCTGCAGTAGCAAATCGCCCGCCTGCACGTAGCCGCCAAGCTTCACGGGAAGGGAATAGACCACGCCGTCGAAAGGAGCGACGACGTTTGATTTTTGCAGGATATCCTGCGCGGCAGAGTAAGCCGCCTGCGCCTCGGATTTCTCCGCATCCACATGCTCGACCTCGGGCGCGGAGAAGCGTTCCCTCTGTTTCTGCTCCTGAAGATCGAGGTCGGCCTGTGCGCGTTGCAGCACACTCTCGGCTTCTTTCACTTCTCCCGCCGAGGCTGCACTTTTTTGCTGCAGCCGCCGGAAGGCTTCCAGGCTGCGTTGCGCCGCATCGCGGTCAGTGCGGGCCTTGATGAGCTGGGCCTGCAGGGTGAGAACCTCCTCCTGCGATCCGCCGTGCTGGACCGCCTGCACCTGGGCTTGCGCGCCCTTGAGTTGAGCCTGCGCCCGGGCGGCCTCACTGCGAGCGCCAGCATCGTCGAGCTGGAGCAGCGGTTGTCCTTTCCGCACGTGATCGCCTTCTTTCACGAACAGACGGCGAACCGTGGTGTTCACAGGCGAATGCGCTTCGAAATTCTGGGAGGGTTCAATCTTGCCGTTGGTCGAAATCACGCTACGGATGGAACTGCGCTCTACCGAGGCCGCGCGCACAGGAATCACGTCATCGCGCATCGAGTTGAACGAAGCGAGCAGGATGACCGCCAGCCCTGCCCCCAGCGAGATGACCAACCAGCGATGCCTTCCGAAGAACCCGGATTTGTCCCTGTCCAGCAATGTCATGAAGAGAGTTTTACAAGCAACAATTTACCACCCCGGACCCTCCCGAGCACTGCAATCCGAAGTGTGATATAGCCCGTTTAGATGCAGGCCGGGCCATTTGGGCTGACTCAAACCTGGGGGTTTGATGTTCGTTAAAGCACACCCGTTACAATATCCCTCATGCCCAAGCAGCCGCGCTACACGGCGGACCATGCCGCCGCCGGGCTCGACGCGAAGTTTCCCGAGATCGAAACCTGGCCCAATCAGTTCCCCGGGTACGAAATCGTGATCGACGATCCGGAGTTTACCTCGGTCTGTCCTAAGACGGCACTGCCCGACTTCGGGGTGATTACGATCCGCTACATGCCCCGGAAATTGTGCCTCGAATTGAAGTCCCTGAAGGAGTACCTGCAAAGCTACCGCAACCTGGGCATCTTTCAGGAGAACATCGTGAACCGTGTGCTCGACGACGTGGTGCACTGGGCGAAACCGGTGTGGGCGGAAGTGAAGGGTGATTTCCGGCCGCGCGGAGGCATCTCGACGGTGGTGATCGCCCGTTGGCCGCGGCCCAAGGGCAGGAAATAACTATCGCTCCACTCTCAGGAGGAGACCATGAGCAAAGACCTCTCGCGGAGAAAATTTCTGGAGAAGATCGGCCTCGGAACGACAGCCGGCACCGGTTTCTGGCTGCTCAAAGACGTAGCTCGCGCGCAACCGACACCGGGTCCTCTCCCATCGCGAACCCTGGGGCGAACGGGCGCCAAGGTCTCGATCCTGGCGTTCGGATGCGGCAGCCGATTTCTGATGTACCCCGATGAAGGCCAGGCATTGGCCGCTCTGAATCACGCCATTGACCTTGGCATCACCTACGTGGACACCGCCTATGCCTACGGAGACGGCAAGAGCGAAAGCCGGGTCGGGCAGGTGATGGCGTCGCGGCGGAAAGGCGTCTGGTTGGCTACGAAGATTCCAGATCGCACGCGTGACGGATTCATGCGGCGACTGGAGGGTAGTCTCAAGCGGCTGCGCGTGGATCAGGTTGACCTGCTTCACATCCACAGTCTGGGCCAACCCGAGGACCTGGCGAAGATAGAAGCGCCCGATGGCGCCCTCAAGGGCTTGCTCGAGTCGCGCGAGCAAAAGATGACGCGCGCCATCGGTATGACCAGCCACACCAACGGGGAAGTGCTGGCCACGGCGATCGAGCGCCACGATCTTGATTGCGTGCAGATGGCGCTGAACGCATCTCGCAACGGACGCTTTGAAGAACTGGCGCTGCCGGCTGCGAACAAGAAGAACCTGGGCGTGATTGCCATGAAGGTGACCGGGCAGGAATTTCTGCTGGGCACGGGGGACGGGAAGGCGGAGATGAATTCGTTGCTGCACTATTCCATGAGCCTGCCCGTGACAACGGCGGTAGTGGGCATGCCGCGCCTGGAGATGCTCGAGCACAATACCGAGACGGCACGAAGCTTTGCTCCGCTCAGCCAGCAGGAGATGGAACGTCTTCGGCAGGAACTCTCTCCTTCTCGGGAAGGACTTGAGCACAAGTTGGTAGGACATTTGGATGGGCCGACCGAGAATCCGGAGCTGTTGGTTGTCTAGACCAGCGGCCGCAATGGCGGCCGCGACCCAAAATAGCCAAGTAGCCCACGCGCGCCGCGCCGTGTTAGATTCGCTCGATCCGTGCCCGACAAGAAGCTCTACCCGAAAACCGCGCTTGCGCTGCTTACTGCGCTAAACCTGCTGAACTACATCGATCGCAATGTGTTATTTGCGGTGCAAGATCTGATTAAGGGGG
This sequence comes from Terriglobales bacterium, assembly GCA_035567435.1. Lineage (GTDB taxonomy): Bacteria > Acidobacteriota > Terriglobia > Terriglobales > Acidobacteriaceae > Gp1-AA133. The sequence continues at coordinate 122,642 of DATMPS010000052.1, forward strand.
AGTTTCCGCGCAGTGACGCCGCTTACGGGCTGCTGACCAGCGTTTTCTTTATCTTTTACATGATCGCGGCGCCCTTCATGGGCCCGCTGTCGGTGAGGTTCTCCCGCAAGAGCGTCATCATCGTAGGGGCCGTGATTTGGAGCGGCGCCACGCTGCTTACCGCTTTCACCAAGAACTTCGACGAACTGCTGCTCCGCCATACCCTAGTCGGAATCGGAGAGGCGAGCTTCGTGATCCTGTCGCCCACCTTCGTAGCCGACATGTTTTCCGAAGAAAAGCGCGGCCGCGTGATGGGCATTTTCTATCTGGCGATTCCGGTGGGCAGCGCGTTGGGTTTCCTGGTCGGCGGCGTGCTCGGTCCCAAGTACGGCTGGCGAGTGCCCTTTTACGTGGGGGCCGCGCCCAGTTTGCTGCTGGCGTTTCTGCTGCTGTTCGTTCCCGAGCCGCCGTTGGGACAATTCGATGTGCCGGGAAAAATTCCCGAGCCATCGCAGGCGAGCGCGGAAGCTCCACCCGGGATCATCGGTTTCCTGATTCGTGGCTGGAAGTGGACGTGGACGTTACTGCAGAGCTTGATTCGCAACCCCGCATTCGTCACCGCCACGCTCGGCATGGCCATGATGACTTTTGCCCTGGGGGGACTGCAGGTGTGGTTCCCGACCTTCCTGCACCGGGTTCACAGCTACACGCTGACGCAGGCCAACATCCTGTTCGGAGCCAGCACGATCGTGAACGGGATTGTCGCCTCCCTGGCAGGCGGGTGGATCTCGGACTGGCTGTTGCGACGAACCCAGGCGGCGCACTACATCGTTTCGGCGGTGAGTCTCTCGTGGGGCATCCCGGCCATGTGTTTCGCGATCTTCGGGAGCGGGAAGGTGATGATCGCGGGCATGTTCACGGCAGAATTCTTCCTCCTGCTCAACACCGGGCCGCTCAACGCCGCCATCATCAACTCGGTTGGGCCGCACGTGCGCGCGATGGCACTGGCGGCCAACATCTTCGTATTCCACCTTCTGGGCGATGTTCCGTCGGCTCCATTCATCGGGTACATGTCGGACCATTTTTCCATGCGGACAGCGTTCATTGCTCCCGTGATCGCCATCGCACTCTCTTCTGCGATACTGTTTTACGGCATGAGGTTTGCCCCGCCCGTCAGTGCACCCGGCCCCCCGGGCGCCGGAGCCCATTAAAGGATGAGCTATCTGTATTGGGTAGCAGGGTCGATTCTGGGCCTCGCCTGGTTTTCCCGCATCGTCGAAGCCGCCATCGGCGTTCCCAAGGTTGCCGACATCTCGCTGCCGTCCTGGGACAAGCAACCCTGCACCCATCCACGCGTCAGCATCATCGTGCCAGCCCGCAACGAGGAGCAATCCCTCGAGCAGGGCCTTAGCCTCCTGCTCGACCTGGATTATGACAACTACGAGGTGATCGTGGTCAATGACCGGTCCACCGATCGCACTGGCGAGATCATCGAGCGCGTCGCGGCCAGTCCCGAGTCGCATGGCTGCCTGAGGACTTTCCACGTTGCCGACCTTCCTCCCGGGTGGCTTGGCAAGACACACGCCATGTGGATGGCTGCGGAACATGCCACGGGAGAATGGCTGCTCTTCACCGATGCCGACGTGCTGTTCAAACCCGAAGTACTGCGCCGTGCGCTGGTCTATGCAGAGGCGGAAAATGCTGACCACGTCGTGGTCTTCCCGCGCATGATCATGAAAAGCCCGGGTGAACGCATGATGATCGCGTTCTTCCAGACCCTGTTCACCTTCGGGCACCGACCTTGGAGGGTGGCGGACCCAAACACCAAGGATCACATGGGAGTCGGTGCTTTCAATATGGTGAGTCGCAAGGCATACGAGGCAGTGCACACCTACAAGGCCCTGCGCATGGAAGTGGTGGATGATATGAAGCTCGGCAAAGTGATTAAGAATGCCCGCTTCGCCCAGCGCAACGTCTTCGGGGAGGATTTGATCACGATTCGCTGGGCCATCGGGGCAATGGGCGTGGTTAACAACCTGACCAAGAATTTCTTTGCCGTCTTGTCGTTTCAATGGTGGCGGGCGCTCGCCTCGGTCTTCGGTCTGCTGTTTCTCAACCTGGGCCCCTTTCTCGGACTATGGCTGGCGCCAGGATGGGCACGGGTTCCGTACGCGCTCGCCCTTGGTTCCATGTTCCTGATGTATGTGGGCATGTCGTTCAAGTCCTCGATTCCGCCATACTACTTTTTCCTGCATCCGGTGAGCACCGCGCTTTTCGCTTACACTTTGCTGCGCTCGACGTTCTTGACCTTGTGGAATGGCGGCGTGACCTGGCGTGGCACGAAGTATCCGCTGGAGGAACTGCGCAAAGGCCTGGTCTGAAACAAGTCGGCTAGTCGGTCGGTGACCTGGGTTGACTTGGGTCCTCGATGCTGACCGGAGCCGACTGTTTCTTGTGCGTGGGCCGCTTGTTTGCCTTAAACGTATGAAACTGGCCCGCGCTGTAATTCCCGTGACGCTCGACGTCATACCCTCTCGACCAGGGAGGAATTTTCGCGTCGCCGCCGAGTTGGCTGATTCGCTTGAGCCCGATCTCGGCTCGGCCGTCGTATCCCTTGACCTCTCCCTCGATTTCGATTTGCCGTCCCGCTAGCTGGCGGATGTCCCCAACTTGCTTCAGATCGGTCGGGAAGACGACTACGGTAAAGGACAGATCCGAAAATCTTGGCAGACATCGACCAAGGGCACGCCGCCGTTGCTGCCCTGCTACACGCGAACGACTCTCCCGCTGATACATCGCGTCGCGCCGATGTGGTCGCGAGCCTCAAAGAAAGGAACGCACTGCCCGAAGCCCGCAGACTGCAGAACAATCATGAGGACGATGGGACGCAGGAGAGGCGAAAGCTGCCCCAGGGTTGTGCAGGAGACGGAAAACAATCCAATTGTAGGGTGGGGAGCGCAGATCGAGCAGTGACCCGCTTGCTGGAATTTAAGACAATCGTCCCGAATGGGAAATTGGACGAACGGGCTGGGCCGACGCCAGGCGCCGGCCCACGGAGACATAACGCTGGCAGACAGCTACTTCCCGAACGCTTTTACCGCGGTCGCTTCGTCGTCCTTCACGTCGAACACGGTGTACAGTTTCGTGATCTGCAGCAGGTCGTGCACTTTCTTGGTCAGGTTGAGCAGCTTCAGTTCGCCACCTTGGTTCTTCACCGTCGTATAGGCGCTGACGAGTTCGCCGATGCCGGAGCTGTCGATGTAGTTCACGTCGCCGAGGTTGAGCAGGATCTTCTTGTTGCCCTTGCCTAGCAGGTCACGCACCGTATCGCGCAGAATTACGCTGCCCTCACCGAGGGTGATCCGGCCGCTGCAATCCACGATGGTTACGCCATCGACCTGGCGGTTGCTGGTCTTCATGCTCACTGGGAAGCCTCCTTGCCGTCCACGGCCGTGCCGTGGACGTGCTTGATGAGTTTGATTTCTGTGCCCGTCTGGGACGGGTGTATTTCCACCTCATCCATGAACGAGCGGATGAGAAAAATGCCGCGCCCGGAAGTCTTCAACAGATTCTCAGGAGCCAAAGGGTCCGGGACCTTGTTCAAGTCGAGCCCCTTGCCCTGGTCCCGGATGGTGATGACCAGATGGTGGGCTGTCCGCTCAAAGTCGACCATGACTTTCTTGTCCGGATCGTAAGCGTTGCCGTGTAGTACGGCATTCACCGCCGCTTCCCGCACCGCCATAGCGATCTTCATGACCTCTTCGTCGTCAAAACCGGCTTCCGTTGCAATCTGGCTGGCGGTCTCTTCGGCACTGTTAACCGTCTCCAGCGTCGAATCGAGCGTGTACGAAACCCGGTGTGCGCTCATGATGGCGAGTCGGCTATGAACCCCTGCGGATGCGAATCCCTTCGTGGCCCTGGCCCCCGGTGCAAGACAAGAAGGGAAGCGGCCTGGCAGCGAATCCGGTAGTTTGCCCTTCCCCCGAGCAATTGTCAACGCGGCCCTGCTAAGGAACTATACCAGTACTGTTTTGGGAGTCTCCCGCTCCTTTGGACACCACCAGTAACAAAAAGTTCGCTCGCCATCTGGATTCTCCATCGGCAGTTGAGTATTCTCGCTGGCATGTCCGTTCTCGCACTCACGGAATTGCTGGGCGCGCCGGTGACCGACTCAGCGGGAAGGGCCTGTGGGCGGGTGCGAGAAGTGGCCCTGGCTCCTCAGGAAGACCGCGTTCGAATTTCCGTACTAATCGTCGTAACCAAAGCCGGCGACCGGGTGCTGCCACTCCAGTCGGTCGCTTCGATCAATGGGGGTGTACGGGCTTCGACGGTGTTGGCCGATTGGATCCCCACCAACGGGACGGAAGGGCTGTTCCTGATGGAGCGCGATCTCCTGGACCAGCAGGTGATCGACGTGCATGGCCGCAAGGTCGTTCGGGTGAACGATGTGGACTTGCAGCAGGAGTCAGTCGGAGGCCGGCCGGTCCTGAAGGTCGGGTCGGTTGATGTGGGGGCGCGCGGTGCGGTGCGGCGTCTGCTGAAGGGAGTCGTTCCCATGGGCGCTCTTCACCTCCTCCTGACCCAGATTCCCCCACGCAGCATTCCTTGGGACTTCGTCGATCTGATCGAGACCGATCCCGCGCGCCGCGTAAAGCTGAAGATTTCCCACGAACGCCTGGCCAAATTGCACCCCGCCGACATCGCCGACATCGTGGAGGAACTTGCCCCGAACGAACGTGAAGCGGTCTTTGAGACCCTCGACCAAGGGGTAGCTGCCGGGGCGCTGGGCGAGGTTGAGCCCAAGGTTCAGAAGGCGATCGTAGAGTCGCTGGACTCCGACCGTGTCGCCGAAATCGTCGAGGAAATGCAGCCCGATGCGGCGGCTGACCTGCTGGGCGATCTGCCGGAGGAGAAAACCGAGAAGATCCTGGAAGAAATGGCTCCGGCCGAGCGCGACGAACTCTCGGGGCTGCTCGAATTCAAGGAAGACTCGGCCGCGGGCCGCATGACGACCGAGTACATCGCCTTGTCTGTTTCTGCCAGTTCCTATGACGCGGTCGAGACCCTTCGGCACTTTGAAGGCGGGATCGAGACGGTCAGCACGATCTTTCTGGTGGATTCACACAACACGCTCGCGGGTATGGTTCCCCTTTCTAAGCTGGTGCTCGCTTCGCCGGCGACTCCGTTGCTGGCCTTGACCCAGGAACCGCTAATCTCCTGTCACGCCGACGCCTCTGACAAGGAGGTCGCCGAGCTGTTCGACAAGTACAACCTCCTCACCCTTCCAGTCGTGGACGATCAGAACAAACTCACCGGCGTCATCACCGCCGACGACGTGATCAGCTTCCTGCAGCAAAAACTCTAGGTCTCACCCCCGGTTTCCGAAATCGTGGGCGGGGAGTGATCTTCAGCCAGGACCCTCGATTTCTGGTTGTTCCAAACGACCCGAGCGTGCAGCTCGACCAGCCTCCTGGGGCGGCAATGATCGACCTCGGAATCTCAGATTTCACCTACCCAGATTGTCTCCTCTCCGTTTATTCTGTCTGGTCGTTTGCTCCTCCCATGTTTGTGAACTGTGCCCATGAGGTTCCTGAGACGCTGGAAGACCCGGATCCTGCTGTTCTTCGCGGTAGTCGGCCCCGGGTTCATCACCGCGAACGTCGATAATGATGCCGGCGGCATCTGGACCTACTCGTCCGCGGGCGCTCAGTTCGGCCACCTCATGCTATGGACGATGATTCCCATCACCCTGGCCTTGATTGTGGTCCAGGAAATGACCGCGCGGATGGGCGCGGTCACCGGCAAAGGCCTGAGCGACTTAATCCGCGAAGAATTCGGGTTCCGCATCACGTTCTTCATGATGATCGGGATCTTGATCACGAATTTTGGAAACGTGATCGCCGAATTCGCAGGGATCGCGGGCAGCCTGGAGCTTTTCGGGCTCTCCAAGTATTACACCGTTCCCGTTTGCGCTGTGATCGTCTGGCTGATCGTGGTAAAGGGGCAATACAAGAGCGTCGAAAAGGTGTTTCTCGCAGCGTCGTTCTTTTACATCACCTACATTGTCGCCGGAGTTCTCGCGAGACCTGTCTGGGGCGATGCACTCATCGCAACCATCAAACCGCCGGCCCGTTCCGCGTGGTTGCAATCAGGGTACGTGTACATGGTCATCGGCCTGGTGGGAACGACGATTGCACCCTGGATGCAGTTTTACCTGCAATCATCGATCGTCGAGAAAGGCGTGACCAAGCGCCAGTTCAAGGCCTCCCAGATCGACGTAATAACGGGCTGCATCTTCACGGACGTCGTGGCTTGGTTCATCATTGTGGCCTGCGCCGCCACCCTGTATGCCCACGGTTACCGCAACGTCGCCGACGCCAAGGATGCGGCCCAGGCCCTGCGCCCCCTCGCCGGAGACTACGCTTACATTTTGTTCTCGATGGGGCTGTTTAATGCGTCGTTGTTTGCCGCTTCGATCTTGCCCCTCTCGACCGCCTACACCGTCTGCGAAGGGCTGGGATTTGAATCGGGAGTTGGCATGAAGTTCGGGGAGGCCCCCGTTTTCTATTGGCTCTACACCATCCTGATCATAGCCGGCGCCGGCGTAATTCTCACCCCAACCTGCCCCTGGTCAAAATCACCATCCTTTCCCAGGTTGTGAACGGAGTCGTCTTGCCCTTCGTGCTCATCTTCATGCTTCTGCTGATCAACAAAAAAGAGTTGATGGGCGAGTACGTGAACTCCCGGCTGTTTAACGTGATCGCCTGGGCTACCACCGTGATCATGATTGGCCTGACCATCGCCTGGTTCTGGACCCTTCGCGGCAGCGGCTAAGGCCTTTGGTGTTATCTGGATAAGGACTTGGCAATCGGCGTAGACTAGAGGCAAGCCCGAAGGGTGCTTTCTATGCGGGGTAACCCTGGTCGCAGTTTGTGCGTCTAACCAAAAGGGCGATGTGTATTCAAGGAGTACTCTGCCATGAAGCATCCGTTCACCACCGGGCTCCTAATCTCAATCCTCCTGTTCTGCAGCGCTCTGGCATCGGCTGCGCCCGGGGATGAACCCTCTACCAGCCAGCCGGCGAAGCTGAAGCACGACGGCAGCATCAACGATCTGGATGCGATCGGCAACCGCAACGTCGGTTGCGGCCGAGGCGTGGGAAACTGGTACAGCGTCGAAGGCCAGATCAATATGGGCCGGCAATATGCCGAGCAGGTCGACTCCACCTCAAAATTGATCAAAGACCCTGTGGTTACCGAGTACGTGAACCGCGTGGGGCAGAACTTGGTGAGGAATTCCGATTCCAAGGTTCCCTTCACCATCAAGGTCATCGACTCCGACGCGATTAACGCGTTCGCGCTCCCCGGCGGCTTTTTCTACGTGAACTCGGGGCTCATCCTGGCGGCCGACAACGAGTCGGAATTGGCCGGGGTCATGGCGCACGAAATCGCCCATGTGGCAGCCTGCCACATCGCTCGCGAGCAGACGCGAGGAACCCTGGCTCAGCTGGCGACGATTCCCTTGATCATCATGACTCCTGGACTCGGTGGACTGGCAGCCCAGGAAGCGGCCGGTTTGGCCCTGCCCGTGACGTTCCTGAAGTTCAGCCGCAGCTTTGAGGCCGAGGCCGACTACCTCGGCGTGCAGTACATGTACAAGAGCGGCTACGACCCGCAGTCTTTCACCGCGTTCTTTGAAAAGATCGAAGCCCAGGAGAAGAAGAAGCCCGGCACGCTCTCCCGAGCCTTCGACAGCCATCCCCAGACCCCGGACCGGGTCGAGAAGTCGCAGGAGGAGATCGAGAAGCTGCTTCCTCCTCAGGCTTCGTACAAAGTGGACACTTCCGAGTTTCAAGACGTGAAGGGTCGGTTGGCCAAGATCGAAAACCGCCGCAAGCTGGACGACTCCAAAGAAGGCCACCCGGATTTGCGCCGGGCTTCGCAACCGAGTGACAGCGACGATGACCATCCGGTGCTCAAGCGGGAAGACGGCTCAAAGAACTGAGCAGTTTGCACAGCTTGGTGAAAGGACATCACGAACCTGATGCCTTTTCTTTTTTCTAGAGCGTTTTCCCTGCCGCCAGGTCGGCCACGAGCTTCAGATCGGCTTCCAGAAAGTCGAAGGATGGCAAGTTCTTGCGCTCCACCCATTGCATGTCCTTGAAGATGCGATTCTCCAGCTCTCCCCGGAATTCGTAAACCACATAGAAACGTAACTCCACCGAGTTGCCACTCCTGTATTCGTGCCGGATGCGGGCCACTTCGTCGCCAATCGTCGCGTCGATCCCCAGCTCTTCCTCCAGCTCGCGGCGCAGGGCATCGCGGGGCTGCTCGCCCTCTTCGATCTTGCCTCCGGGAAATTCCCACTTGAGCGGCATGGTCTGATGCTTGGTTCGCTGGCAGATGAGGATCTTCCCGCCTTTTACGATCAGGGCCGCTACCACCTGCTTCATCATCGGGACTCGACGGCGGCGGGAGCCGCCACCTGCGAGGGGTCCACACAGCTGGTGAAGGTGAAGGCGAAGACCGCCACGCCGGATGGACAACGCAACTCGAGCACGTGGCTTCCGAAATCGTGGTTATCGACGAGGGAGTACATACGGGCCTGCTGTACGGTGATGCGACTCTCCTCATTCCCGCCGACGGTGCGAAAACCAGTGTCCGCGGTCTTCTGGGACCGGCTCAGAGGTTTACCGTCCTGGCGGATCACGACCTCGCACGAACTACCCCGGGGTGCGGCTATCACCAGGTTCACCCCGGCTCCTTCGTATTTCAACACGATGGTATGCTCGCCCTCGCCTGTGGACTCCATGTATTCCGCCGTAGACGCCCACCGGCCCTTGGCATAGAAGCAGTTTTCCTGGAGTTCTTCGGGCAGGGAATAGTCTGCGATCGAGTCGGCCTTGAATCCCCCTTCGTTGCCGATACGTCCGCGAGCGTGGCCCAGGTAGAGCTCCGCGCTCGGCGGGTAGCAAACCGCGCCCGGACCATCTTCCGCCCGCACCGGATCCATTAAAGGCGGGAACGCCAAGGCAGGATTTATCTCGCGCAGCAACTCCCGAATCGCTTCTTCGGTCTCCCGGTAAGCCCCTTCGCCGAAGTGCGCGTAGCGCAGGTAGCCTTCCTTATCGAGCAAATACTTGGTCGGCCAGTAACGATTCGCAAATGCCTTCCAGATTTCGCGGTCGCTGTCGATGACCACGGGATAGGTCAATCCGAACTCGCGAATTCCTCTCTCCACGTTCGACTCGTATTGCGCAAACGTGAATTCCGGCGTGTGCACTCCAACTACCGTGAGTCCTTTGCCGCCATACCGTTCATGCCACGCCTGGACATAGGGCAGGGTTCGGATGCAGTTGACGCAGGTGTAATCCCAGAAGTCGACCAGCACGACCCGCCCACGCAACTGGCGGAAGCTGAGTGGCGAAGAATTCAGCCATAGGCGCCCGATTTCAGGGGCACGCACTTTTCCTTTCTCTACTCTCATACCGGGGAACTTTCCAGCATCTGGCTGACGAGCGTGGCGCAATATTCGACAAACTGCTGATCCGTCGCCGTGAATGCAGCCGGAAAATGGCTGTCGATGTCGAGTTCACCAACCACTTTGCCGTGCACAAACACGGGCACCACAATTTCCGACTTGGTTTCGAGGGAACAGGCGAGGTAACGGGGATCCTTGGAGACGTCGTCGACGACGATCGTCTTTCCCGTCGAAGCAGCGGCTCCACAGACTCCCTGGTTCAGGGGAATCCGCGTGTGCGGCGTCATCGCGCCTTGAAATGGTCCGAGCACTAGAACCGGCGGATGGGTACCGTACTCCAACATGTAAAACCCAACCCAGTTGTACTTCAACATGCGCTTGTGCAGCAGCGCGACCAGTTCGGACATGAATTTCTGGGCCGTTGTTGCTGAAGCTGCCAAACGCCCAATTTCTGCCTTTACTTCCTCCATCGGGGCCGAAACTTCCATGCTGCAATTTTAAACGACACGCGCATTCTGAGCGCGTGTCTCGGAAGGTACGTCGCTGATACAACGTAAGCCTTCGATCCGGGGAAACAATTCCGGGTGAAGGGCGGCGGCTAGAGCTTTCAACCCGAAAAGGAGAGTGGGCGCGGGAGTATTGAGGAATTCGTCACGCACGCAGTACACGCGATTCTGGGTCACAGCACGAAGGCCGGACCACCCTCGGTCGCGGACAATCTTCTGCAGAGGAACTCGGTCGCCCGCGCCGCACCAGGCCGCGATCAACACCTCGGGATTTCGAGCGGCCACATCGTCAGGAGAGCACTGCGCTCCAGGTGTCCCCACGAAGCTGCCTCCGGCGGCATCCACAAGCTCTGCCACCCATCGTTGCGAAGCCATCAGGGGCTTACCCCATTCCTCGCAGAAGACCCGCGGTCGCGACATGCTCCTTGTCTGATCGCGCGTACGCTCGATTTCTGCCCGCATCGCGTCTACGACGGTTTCCCCCCGGTCCGGCACTCCCATGACGCCTGCGATGATGCGTATGTCGGTAAAGATGTCGGCCAGTGACCTGGGAGCCAGGCCGAGAAACCGGGTGCCTGCCTTGAGGATCTCCGCCACCGCCTTCTCCTGGTAGGGAACGGCTGCAATGACCAGGTCCGGGCGGGCCCCGACGATCTGGTCGGCTTTGGCCGTCCAGGAATCCTCCAGGATGACGCGTCCTGATCCCACTTCCGGGCATACATCCACGCAGTACTTCGTGCACGCGACCAGCCGCTCCAGTTGCCCAATCGCATCCAGAATGACTGTTGCACTGGGCTGCAGGCTTACGACACGTCTTGGGGTGTAGTTGGAACTCATCCGGCAAGGGGCCGAGTTCATCTTAACTGGAGGTGCCGCCGAACGGAACCAGATGGCGGCGGTTTTAGGTTCGGGCCGACTCGGGCCGAAAACGTGTGCTTGTGCTCATGCATTTAGAATGTGAGCAATGTACTCCCCCCAGGTGCTCGACCACTTCCAGAATCCGCGGAATCCGGGAGCCGTCGAAGGCGCAGACGCAGTAATTCAGATGGAGAACCCCGCCTGTGGAGACGTTCTCCAGTTGAGCGCTAAGACTGACGCCGGACGCATCACAGAAATCGGTTTTCTGGCTAAGGGCTGTGTGCCAGCCATGGCCTGTGCGTCAGCGCTGGCGGAGTGGGTGCGTGGAAAAACGTTCGAGGAGGCCCGCAAACTGCGCAGGGAAGACCTGATCGAAAGCTTGGGCGAGTTGCCGGAAGCCTCTACCCACGCCACCCATCTGGCGATGGACGCGCTCGCCGCACTGCTTAAGAAGCTTACCCAGTCGGACCGCCAGGAAACTTAAGGCGCGAGGACCAGCGCGACCGCGTCAGCGCCGTTCCGAGTACGAACTCAGGAGAACAACGGGTGTGGTTTGAAGTCCACAGCGAGCTCCATCTGGAACCTTACCAACTCTTCGGGATCGTAGAGACACTCCTGTCCACATTCATCACAGCGGACGCTCAGGCGGAAATCGAGCGCTGGTGGCGGCGCAAATGCGTCGGTCTCGCCCAGGGGAATCTTGTGGCCGCTAAAGAGATTCTGTTGCTTGTGAAACTTGTGATTCTTGCAGATCACGACCCAGCAGTATCGTTCTGGTTCGCCCCAAGAACTCCAACTGGCCATTAAGGCCTCCCCAACCGACGATTTTTCCCACAGGTCTGCAAGTGGCGTTCTTTGAGGGAGAGAGGTCGCATGGACCCGAATTTCCTATGAACATAGGTCAGGTAGGACTGGCCGGTCAAGCAGGAAATCGGGATGAACCACGCCAGGTGAACACAGACTTACGATTCGCTTCCAAACGAATTACAACTGGACCGAGTCGAAGCCAGTCACAGGCGCGTCCCGTCGGGAAAGTAAATGTTCCACCCTCGCCGGCGTGCTGCTTCCTCGAGGTCCGCGTTGGGATTGACCGCGAAGGGGTGCCGGGCGATCGCGAGCATATCGATATCCCAGCGCGAATTTCCGAAGGCCGCATCGGGATCGCGCTTCACCGCCTCGCGGATCGCCTTCGGTTTGCCCTCTCCGCTCGGTACGCGCACTAACCGATCCGTGACTTTCCTGCCGTCGATCGCCACTGCGGCAGCCAGAACGTGATCTCGTGCAATCCCGAAGTGGCGCATGCCCGCCCGGATCACCCACTCGTTGGTGGATGACACCGCCCACACATCACAACCCTGGGCCTGCAGCCGCCGCACCAGTTCCCGCATTTCGGGAAAGATGTTGTCGACAAAGGTTTGGTCGAAAAACCGGGTCGCCGCGCGCTGCACGTCAGCCTCGATCATGCCCTTGTGCATGGTGACCATTTCGCCGCACATGATTTCCTCGGCCACCTTGCCGGCCTTGTAGTCGGCGTAGCGGGCTTGCATCGAGCGCGTAACCTCGTCGGGAACTAGTTCATCGGCCTGTTCCCAGGCGAAAAATTGCTCGCCGGCATCTCCAGACCAAAGCGTTCCGTCACAGTCAAAAACGGCTAGTTGAGGGTCCAGGCGAAGAGTCGAATCGATAAATCCGTTCGCGCGATCGGTAGCCATAAATGTGGACAATGTTTCGCCTCTCTCTAAGGTACTGACACAAAGAGTTCCTGCACACGACGTACACAACGCCTGCGCCCGGTCGTCACAGAAGCTGAAATTGTAACGAATGTCGTTCAGTCGCGGAGTAACGGCACGATGCTTTGCAGGGCGGCATATTCTTCTGGAGTGTTGATGTTGACCACCACCAGCGGATCGTCTACCTCGACGTACTCGATGTGCTCCTGGTTCTGATGCTCGATGTCGCGCGCCGAGGCCGTTGCCGGCGCCCTGAGGAAGGCTTCGATCATTTCACGTGCCAGTACGATGGGGTGACCGTGTTTGCCCGCGTACTCCGGCACCACAACCCACCGGTAGCGAGCGCTGGCTTCGGCGAATGCGTCTCGCAACCTCCCAACCGTTCTGGCGCCCACAGGTGGCCGGTCCACCAAGGTCACCATGGCCGCGTCCCGGCCCCGGTTCAGCACCTCCCGCAATCCGATCTGCAGGGAACTGAACTGGCCGCGCTCCGGAGCCGGGTTGACGACCACCCCAGCTCCGTTGGCATAAGCGATGGGGGCCACGAAGGATTGGTTTTTGCCCGCGACCACAATGGTCAGGTCGGTGGACATCGCCAGCGACTCGATCGCACCGGAAAGAAAGGTTGCGACGGGAACCTGACCGGGAACCACCGGCGGCCAAGGCAAGAGCGCCTTGTCCGTGCCCATCCTGCTCGATTCTCCGGCGGCCAGAATCACGCCACACAGACTCAAGGCCCGGCTCATCCCGCGAAGATAGCAGAAAGGCAACTTCGTAGCGAGGACGGTTAGACTCGGTCCTTGGGATCTTCTTCGACATCGAGGGCGGGCTGCGACTCTTCGAGCCCGGACTTTTGGCGATGAAACCAGCTCATGTGCGGGAGCTGCCGTTCCACATTGCGACGCACAGCGATCAGCTCGGCCGTAATCGAGATAGCAATTTCTTCCGGAGTGATGGCCCCAATATCCAGTCCGATCGGAGCGTGAACCCGTTCAAAAAGCGTCGCGGACAAGCCTTCCCGCTCCAGCTCGCGGAAGATCGCAATCGTTTTTCGCTTGGACCCGATCATGCCGATATACCTGGCCTTGGTCTGGACCGCCCAGCGCAGCACCCGCATATCGTCCCGGTGGCCGCGCGTCACGATCACGATGTAGGCCGACTCGGTCGGCGAAAGCTTGGCCATCGCCTGGTCGAAATCCTCCGCGATCACCTGCTGGGCTTCCGGAAAACGCTGGCGATTCGCGTAGGCATCGCGGTCGTCGATCACGATCACGTCGAAGGCTGCGCTTTGCGCTACTTTATAAAGACTTACAGATACGTGGCCTGCGCCGAATACATAAAGTAATGCGCGAGGCAGGACCGGTTCGATGAAAACATCCAGCGTGCCACCGCAGACCAGTCCGGTGTCGTACTTGGGATTCTGATTCAGGTTGAAAGTCAGGGTCCGCGGTTTTTCTTCCTCCATCACCTGTCGAGCCGCCTGCCAGACATCGGCTTCAACGCAGCCCCCACCAATGGTGCCGACGATCGAGCCGTCATCGCGCACCAGCATCTTCGCCGTCTCGAACGAGGGGACCGAACCGCGCACGTTGACGATGGTCGCAACTGCGCCGCGGCGTCCCTCACGCCGCAACTTCACGATCTCCTCGTAGATGTCCATCGCGCTGATTATTCGGTCTTTCCAAGCACAAGTCAAACCTGTCGCAGCGCGCGACTCAAAGGCTGAGAGATGACGACGGATGTGCTAGCTTGAGCACATATCTTCGTTCCCGCCAACTCAGGAGCGCCCCGATGAAAGCCGCCGTCATTCACGAATTCGGTGGTCCCGAAGTTCTTCGCTACGAAGACGTGCCCGACCCGAAACCGCGGAAAGATCAGGTGCTGGTTCGGGTGAAGGCGTGTGCCTTGAACCATCTGGACCTGTGGGTCCGCAACGGATTGCCCGGGGTGAAGCTGCCGCACATTCTGGGCAGCGACATCGCCGGCGAGATCGTGGAGGTCGGTGAGTACATCACCGATCTTCAATCCGGACAACGCGTCCTGCTGGCTCCGATGCATTTCTGTAATCACTGCGAGCAATGCCTGGCTGGCCGCCAGAACATGTGCCGGGAGTTCACGGTTCTGGGCAATGGGGTCGACGGCGGTAACTGCGAACTGATCGCCGTGCCGCCGGCGAACATCCTTCCGATACCCGACAGCCTTGGCTTCAACGAAGCTGCCAGCGTCCCACTGGTCTTTGTGACGGCATTTCACATGCTGACCGGGCGGGCGGCAATTCGTCCCGGGCAAACGGTATTGGTACTGGGTGCGAATTCGGGCGTGGGTATCGCTGCCATCCAGATTGCAAAGCTCTTCAACGCCACCGTGATCACAACCGCCGGGGATGAGCGCAAGGCCCAAAAGGCGCTCGCGTTGGGCGCAGACTACGTGATCAACCACTACCAGCAGAAGATCGGCGACGAAGCGCGTAAGCTCACGGGCAAGGTCGGAGTGGACATCGTGATCGAGCACGTCGGCACCGCTACTTGGAACGAAAGCTTGAAAGCGCTGAAGCCGGGCGGAACACTCGTCACCTGCGGGGCGACCACAGGGTTTGATGCCCACATCGATCTGCGGTTTCTGTTCTCCCGGCAATTGGCCGTGCTGGGTTCCTATATGGGGACGATGGGAGAACTCCGAGAAGTTCTGAAGCACGTGTTTGCCGGCAAGCTGAAACCAGTGGTGGATTCGACCTTTCCCTTGCGGGAAATCCGTGCCGCGCACGAATACCTGGAAAAGAGCCTTATGTTTGGCAAGGTGGTACTGAACCCGTAGGGCTGACGGAAGGAAACCTCACACCCGCCGGGCAACGTGACAAATGCGCTCAGGCCTGGGGGCCAGCCCTCAGCATCCCCGCTGTGCGGCCCGTGGTTTAGAATAGTGTCATGAGCGGCGAACTTAACTACGGCCCTTACGTCACCGTGGAAAATGGTAAGAAAGTGGTCCGGGACCTGACCTACGGGAACTCCACCCCGGAAGGGCTGGTGCTGACCACGCTCGACTCGGCCGTCAACTGGATGCGCAAGAGTTCGATCTGGCCGATGACTTTTGGCCTGGCCTGCTGCGCGATCGAAATGATGTCCATGGGTGCGTCGCGGTTTGATATTGCGCGGTTTGGCGCCGAAGTCTTTCGGCCGTCCCCGCGCCAGTCCGACCTAATGATCATCGCCGGCCGCGTCTCCAACAAAATGGCGCCGGTCATTCGTCAGCTTTGGGAGCAGATGCCCGAGCCTAAGTGGGTGATCTCCATGGGTGCCTGCGCCACTTCGGGCGGAGTTTTCAACAACTATGCACTGGTGCAGAGCGTGAATCAGGTCATCCCGGTGGATGTCTACGTCCCGGGCTGTCCGCCGCGCCCCGAGCAGTTGATCTACGCAATTACGCTATTGCAGGAAAAGATTCAGAAGTCGCGAGGTTCGGTCAAGCAGGTGCTCAACCTGGCGTAGTGAACCGTTCCCACGCCACACTGCTCCCGCGCCCTGCGGATCTGCGACGTTGGTTCCTCCACTCAGGGCAACTTGAACTGGATGGTGACCTGGGTGTGCATGGGAACCGGTTTTCCATTCAGCGCGAACGGCTGATAGCGCCACTGCTGCACCGCCACCACCGCCGCTCCGGCAAGAATGCGATCCCCCTTCACCACCTGCACGTCGTGGACGTTCCCGTCCTCGCCAACGATAGCGTCGAGCTGCACGGCGCCCTCAATACGCAGCAAGCGCGCCTGCTGCGGATAGGTTGGGGATACGCGATGGGTCAGGGCTCCCCCCGTCACGCCCTGCGACATCCGCAATGCCACCGTGGGCAGATCGTGCTGGGTGCTCAGCACACCTTGGGGTACCTGCGAGACACCGGACGTTCCCGGGATCAGTTCCGCCGATTCGGGTGCGGGAACATCCTCGCCGGGGTTGCTTGAAGGAGTCGCGACGCTGATCAGGGGTTTCTCCTCCCCGGCCGCAGCGCTACGACTCGTGACGACGGAGTTTGAGGCTCGGCGAACCAAGTCGCGCGCAGCAATATCAGGAGACGGCTTGGAGCGGGACGCCGACGACCGCCGCCCCCCGTTTCCAAACGTCGGACTGACGTCGAGGCTGGTCTCAATGGGCGGACTGGCGGTCACGACAGTCGGGCTGCCGCTCGCCGCCTGCACCGATTGTGGGGGATTTGAACCCTTGTGACCACGCGCCGACATCCACCAAAAGCCTCCCACCACCAGGACCAGCAAGACGCCGGCGGCGGCCAGGCGCAGAGGCTGGCCTTCCTCTCCTTTCATCCGGGCAACCAGCAGCTTGAACGGAGGCTTGAGACTTCGTGCGGCACGCACTTGCGCCGGTTGCGCCGCGCGGGCGACCTGGGTCTCGGGAGTCCGTTTGAGTGCGGGAGCAGCGACTGGAGGGACGGATCGGGAGCGCCCAGTAACCGCAATCTGCGCCAGCTGTTTCAGCAGGGTGATGTGGGCATCAGAAAAGGCATAGGGCCGATCCGAAAACACTTCCAGGATGCCGACTACGCCGTGCTCCCCGCGCAGAGGAACACCCGCAAGCGAACGAATGCCGAGTTCCTGGCAAACCTGAGCGTCGACCAAGGGATCGGTCAGCGTGTCGTTGCAACGTTTCGATCGTCCACTCCGCAGACATTCGCCGGAGATGCCCGACTCCACATCCAGTTTTGAACCCAGCGGAGGCGCGGTGTCGCCCGATCGTGCCCGGCAGATCACGACTCCCTGGCTCCAGAGCGCAAGGGCCGCTCCGGTGGCGTCGGTAAAATAGCGCGCCGCATGGGTGGCTTCGGACAGAATGCTGTCCAAATCCATTCGTCCCTGCAGGGCGTCTTCCCGCAAGCGGTCAATGAGAAGGTAGTCGTCCGGAGAGGGGCCTTGGCTGGAACGTGATTCGTCTTCGGGCCAAGAGGGAACACCAGGATCCGGGGGACCTGGGGAGGTAGGCCTAACCCATGGATCAGCCATGCGCAAAACTCCTAGTAGCGAACGGCCAGAGTGGTGAATTGATTGACGAAACGGCCAGAAAAATTCCTTCCCGCGAGTTTCTGATAAATGGAGCTCGTTGTCAACGATAGATCGTATACCTTAGGCGCTAAAATCCGCATGGGGCAAGCCTTTCACGTGCCACGCCGTAACCAAGGTAACCTCCTTCGCACTACCCGCCCCTGGCTGTCACCCTCACATTGGAAGCCGCGCAAAGCGGCCGTTATCGTCTGGGTTCTACGCGCTGAGCACACCTCCGCACGTGGTACAACCTGTGCATGGAGTCTTCCCGCAGCTTTGAGAGACAGGGCACCATCCTTTCCCTGGCCCCGTGCCGCGCCGATCTCGCCGGCGGCACCATCGACCTGTGGCCGTTGTACTTGTTTCACCCAGGGGCATTAACGCTCAACTTCGCGGTGAACATCCTAACCAGTTGCCGCATTACGCCGCTGAAAGGACGAAAAATCCAACTGCGTTCCCTCGACACGCGCCGGGAGGAGAGTTTTGCCAGCTTCGACGAACTGAGGCACGCTCGCCGTTTCCGCCTGCCGCTGGCAGCGCGGCTGCTCCAGTTTTTTGCGCCAAAGGAAGGCCTGCTGGTGGAAACCGACTCGGAATCGCCGGCGGGTGCCGGCATTTCCGGGTCGTCCGCCCTGATGATCGCCACTACGGCGGCCCTGGCACGCTTCACGGATCGCAACCTCACCCTCGAGCAGATGCGCGTCATCGCCCAGAACATCGAGGCCCAGATCATCAATGTCCCCACCGGCTGCCAGGATTACTATCCGGCGCTCTACGGCGGAGTCAGTGCCATCCACCTTAACGCCGACGGCATTCACCGCGAGTCGGTCCCGGTTTCCCCGGAGGAGATCGAGTCCCGTTTTGTGCTGGCCTACACCGGCGCACCTCGGCAATCAGGGATAAACAACTGGGAAGTTTTCAAGGCGCACATCAACGGGGACAAACGGGTGCACCGCAATTTCGAGCGAATCTCGGAGATCGCTCGCGCTATGTACCAAGCCATAATGCACACGCAATGGGACGAAGTCGCTCGCTTGCTCCGGGATGAGTGGAGGCTGCGCCGAAGCAACGCGCCCGGCATCACAACCCCTCTCATCGACAAACTCATCACAGTGGCGGGAAAGCACGGAGGTCTGGCCGCGAAAGTCTGCGGCGCCGGCGGCGGTGGCTGTGTGATCTTTCTGGTCGAGAAGGGAGCGGCCAGCCGGGTCGCGACTGTAATTGGCGACAACGGCGGGCGTGTACTCCCCTTGCAACTGGCCCGCGACGGGCTGCGCTTCGCCTCGTAGACGGCTTTTCCCGCTGGTTGTGGCCGCGCCGAATCGGTCTATAATGGAGGTACGCTGGGGGGCCCGATGAAGTTCAGCCGCATGATGGTTGCGTTCGTTTCGGTGGCTGCCCTGGTGACTGCCTCGTCCGCGGGCGATAAAGATCCCACCCCTGATTTTTCCCAAGCGCCCAAGATCTCGAAGCTAACCCGCGTCCAGTTGGTTCAACTGCTGACCGCCGAACTGGTCTACGTGCGCGCACCTTTTCCCATGGGGCGCGAGGGTCTAAAATTGAAGGCTGGAGTCGTCAGCCCAAGTGGCACGGAGCTGCAACAGGCTCTGGCCATGTGGGGGCCGGCCGCCAAGTCGGGCGACGCCGCCCGCATCAGCGCAGTCATCTTCAAGGACAACTACATCCACGTCGAAATCAACGGCGGTCCCATCCGGAAATCAAAGTGGTACCAGCGCATCAGCGTCGGAGGGAATGGGGGCACTGCACCCATCGCTCCCTCCGATGAGAATGCCAACGCCCGTGGTTCCTTTGTCGACGTGTACTTCGACAAATATGTCCCTGAAATGACTGGTCGTGACCTCAAGGGGCTGCTTCGCCCGGTACTCGATTTCGAGTCGAAGTCGGTGCAGGAAGCCTATCTCGAGACGGTACCCCCCAAAGTGAAGGAAGCGATCCTGAATCACCAGGTATTGGTTGGAATGAATCACGAAATGGTGACTTACGCCAAGGGCCGGCCGCCCAAGAAAGTCCGAGAGCGCGACGGGGAAGCAGAATTCGAAGAATGGATTTATGGCGATCCACCCCAGGACGTCGAGTTCGTGCGCTTCATGGCGGACGAAGTCGTCCGTCTCGAGGTCATGAAGGTGGACGGGAAGAAACTCGTCAAGACCGACAAAGAGGTTGACGTCCAGCCAGTGACCAAAGTCGCCCAAGAAGCGGAACCAACCCGTCCAGCCGCGGCACCCACCTTGCATCGTCCCGGAGAAGAAACCGACAAGAACGCCCCCGAAGGAGCGGACCGTCCCGCTCCTCCACCCCCAGTCAATAGCCCGAGTCCAAGCAGTGGCCCCAACTAACGAACCCTCCTCCGCTGCGCTTTCCCCGTGAACTTGGCGGCAGTCCCTGCCGGGCTTTAGACTGGAACCGTGAAGATCGCTCTCGGCCAGATCAATCCAACGGTGGGGGACTTCTCTGGCAATGCCGCCAAGATGATCGAGCATGCTCGCCAGGCCCGGACGGCCGGCGCTGGGCTGATCCTTTTCCCCGAGCTTTCCGTGTGCGGCTATCCCCCCCGCGACCTGGTGGAGCGGCCCACGTTTGTCGCCAGGAACCGCGAAACGGTCGATCGCATCGCCTCCGAGACCAACGGTATTGCCGTGATTTGCGGACTGGTAACCGCCGCTCACGCCGAGACCGGAAAGTCCGTGATGAACTCTGCGGCCCTGCTCAAGGACGGCAGACTGGCCTTCCTGCAGTCGAAGATGCTGCTGCCTACCTATGACGTGTTCGACGAAATGCGCAACTTCGCGCCCGCCCGCTCCCAGGATCTGTTCGACTTCTGCGGGAACCGCATGGCCCTTACCATCTGCGAAGACGCCTGGAATGACAAAGATTTCTGGAACAAGCGCCTGTACGGAGTTGATCCCATCGATGCGTTGGTGAAGGCCGGGGGGAATTTCCTTCTCAACATCTCCGCATCGCCCTTCTGGCTGGGCAAGCGCGAGCTGCGCCGCGACATGCTCGCCACCATCGCGCGCAACGACAGAATTCCCGTTGTCATGGTCAACCAGATAGGGGGAAACGACAGCCTCTTGTTCGATGGTTCCAGCCTGGTGTTGAACCGCGAAGGCAAAGTCATCGCGCAGGGCAAGTCCTTCGAGGAAGACATCGTGTACTTCGACTCCACGACCCTCGAAGGGGAGCTTCACGCCCAGATCGAAGGCGAGGAGGCGAGCGCGTTCGCCGCGCTGGTCCTCGGGACTCGCGATTATGTCCGGAAGTGCGGGTTTACAAAAGTCGTCATCGGTCTCAGTGGCGGTATCGACTCCGCGCTCACGGCGGCCATTGCGGCCGAGGCGGTTGGTCCTGAGAACGTGATCGGAGTGGGCATGCCCGGGCCCTATTCCTCCCCCGGCTCGATTGCAGACGCCCGCTCCTTGGCCGCCAACCTCGGCATCCGCTTCGAACTCCTTTCCATTACCGAGATATGCAATTCCTACAGGCAGACCTTAAGCGGGGTGTTCGCCGGCCTGAAGGAAGACGTAACCGAAGAAAACATTCAGGCACGCACCCGGGGTACGCTGCTGATGGCGCTCTCGAACAAGTTCAACGCCATCGTGCTCTCCACCGGGAACAAGAGCGAACTTGGGGTAGGATACTGCACCCTTTACGGCGATATGGTCGGGGGACTGGCCGTGATCTCGGATGTTCCGAAGACCCTGGTCTACAGGATCAGCCACTACGTAAATTCGCGCCGCGAGATCATTCCGCAAGCCAGCCTCGACAAGCCGCCCTCGGCCGAATTGCGGCCCGACCAGAAGGACAGTGACAGCCTGCCCCCCTACGACGTGCTCGATGCCATTCTGGAGGACTATGTCGAGGACTCCCGTTCCGCGACGCAGATTGCGCAAGTCCGGGGCTTCGACCCGGAACTCGTCAAACGCGTGATCCGCCTGGTCGACCGCGCCGAGTACAAGCGCCAGCAGGCGGCTCCCGGCATCAAGATTTCCGCCAAGGCTTTCGGGTACGGACGCCGGTTCCCGATCGCCGCCAGGTCGGAGGAATAGCGCTCCTTGCGCGAGCAATCTCCGTGTTGAACAATACCTAGATCCTAAGTCTGAAAGGAAAGCATGTCTCGCTCACTGACTCTTGCAATGTTGCTCCTGCTGGTTGCCACCACCGGCGTCTCCCAGGAAAAATCCTCCGGGACTCTGCCCACGGAAGATACCGTCAACGCCTTCATGCAACAGACGTTCGGCTATGACTCGACCATTACTTGGAAGGTCGCCTCGATCAAGCCCTCGGTTGCGCAGGGACTGGCCGAAGTGAGCGTCGTTGTCACAAACTCGCAGGGCCAAAGCGCGATGACTCTCTATGTGACGGCTGACGGCAAACACGCGATGACCGGCGAAATCCTCCCGTTTGGCGCCAAACCCTATGCCCCTGCTCACGAGGCATTGCTTAAGGGGGCGAATGGCGCCTCGAAGGGTCCGGCGAAAGCGACCGCCACGATCGTCGAATTCAGTGATCTCCAGTGCCCGCATTGCAAAGAAGCTCAGCCCACGATTGAAAAGTTGCTGGCAGAGGAGCCGAACGCTCGTTTCGTCTTTCAGCAGTTCCCCTTGCCGATGCACAATTGGGCCGCCAAGGCAGCCGGATACGCCGATTGCATAGGCCGCACTTCCAATGACGCTTTCTGGAAGTTCGTCGAGGGTACTTACGCCGAGCAAGCCAATATCACGGAGTCCAACGCGGACGAGAAGCTCACCGCGGTCGCCGATAAGTCGGGAGTGAAAGGCGCGGATATGGCGGCCTGCGCGGTTAAGCCCGACACCAAGACCCGCGTCGATCAGTCCATTGCCCTTGGCCAAGCGGTGGGCGTGGCAGGAACGCCGACGCTGTTCATCAACGGCCGCCGCATCGGCAACGTGGCACAGGTGCCGATGGAAATCCTGAAGGGTCTGGTCGAGTTCGCCGCAAAACAGTGAAGCCTGCTGGGACTACTTCAATCCGGTCATCCAGATCATCGAGTCCGGCGCCTCCGCGAGGCTGATGATGTGCGGCGTGATGACCACCAGAAACTCGTCCGAGTCTTTCTCTTTGGTGTTGGTGCTTGCCACGCGGCCGAGCACAGGAATCTGACTGATTCCCGGAATGCCGCCCAGGCTGCGTTGTTCGGTCGAACTGATTTCTCCGGCAACCACCGCGGCCTGCTCGTTCTTCACATTGATGCTGCCTGTATACTCGCGATTTCCGAGAATCGGCTGACCGTTCACGCTCGCCCCGCTGAGCGATCGCACCTTCATGTCGACGGTCAGGCTGACATCGGACTCGCCATGAATGTAGGGTTTCACTTTCAAGGTCATTCCCAGGTCTTCATACGTGAACGAGGGGATTGGAGCGAGAAAGGAGTTGTTCTGGATGGCCGACGAAATCGCGGAAGTATTGAAAATTGGAGCGAAGGTCGCATTGACAATCGGATAGCGCGTTCCCAGGTTTATCGTTGCATCTTTGCCCTGGGCGGCTCGCAGGGTTACGTGCTGCAGCGAGCGCAAGTTGCCTTCAGTCATCGAGAGCGTGGCGCTGAGCGTCCCCAGGCTGACACCCATCAGGGTCAGGCCATTTCCGAACGTTGCCAAGGGCTGGCTGAAGATCGAGCTCGCGTTGCCCCCGATCTGGGCCAGCAAGGCCGAAATGGCGGACGTGTTGGCCTGGTTGATGCCCCCGCTGGCGATCAACTGGTTAATCACATCCTGAATACTCTGCCCGCCCGCCAATGTGAAGCCCAGGGCCGCCACCGGAATGTTGTACAAATTGAACTGGTTCGGTACATGCAGGCCGAAATTGTAGACCAGCGTGCGGCTGACCTCAAACACGCGGACATCCAACAGCACTTCCGGATGACCTGATCCCAGTTCCTCCATGAAGCGGCTGGCGGGTTCCAGCACGTTCACCGGTGCGCGAACAACGATGGTGCTGTTTTGGGGCTCCGAGGTGACGAACTTCAGCTCGAACAGGGTGCGCAGCACGTTAACCAGATCGGTCAGCTCGGTTGGCGTGCTGGCATCGGGGACATAGAAGGTCCGCATGCCCATGCGGTCGAACAGACGGTGATTCTCGGCGGACTCAGCTGCAACTAGAACTTGCTTTTCTTCGAGCGGCGACCAGAACGTCTTGGTCACAATGCCGGCCAGGCGCATGGCCGTGTAAAAGTCAACATCCTCCAGATCGAAGCGCAGCTGCCGGCTTGAGACCGAATCGTCGAAAGTCGCCACGATCCCGTAAGCATTTGCGATCTGGGTCAGCAACGTCCGCGAGTCTCCCCGGAAATGAAAACTCTGGAGCTGGTCCTTGGGAACAAGCCGAATCACGTTTGATTCCGCCACCACTCGCGGAGGCTGCCGAACCTGCGGGGCAGAGGGCCCAAGCGAGTCGGTCAAGCGCTGCCGGGCGAAATCGCTCGTGGGATCGAGGTGGAGTGCCGAACGGAACTCCCCCATCGCCTGCACCTGCTGGCCGTTGGCCAGGGCATCGTTGCCACGTTGAGTATGTTCATACACCAATTCCTGCCGGACCATTTCGCGCAGGGTTACGTACTGAATGTCTTGCGGGACCAGGTCTGCGGCTTTCTCGAGCTCCGGCAGAGCTTCCTCGAGCCGCTTCGCTTTTTCCAGCTTTACGCCGCGTGCGAAGGCCCGTTTCGCCTCCTTGCGGGACTCAGCAGTAACGACACACGCCGGACTACCCGGAACACCACTGACACAGCTGACCGGCGCCGTCGGTGGCTGGTCGGCCGCCCACAACGTCGAAGCTATCAATAACGTGCCAATGGATCGCCGGACCTTCATCGCTTTCGATTGTATCCGGGATTAGAACGCCAAAAAGCTGGATTCTTGCAGGCTTAGTACCTTGGTTTTAAGGGGAGAGGAGTGCCGTTTTCCAGGGGTCAAAGCGTCAGCAGAGCGGCGCAAGAGGCAACCGTGGCGTCCGGTCCGAGCGCGCCCAGCTCCTCAACCTTGAAAATCCCCGTACCGACCGCGATCACCTGCCCGCCAGCGCCTCGCGCAGCACGGACATCGTCTGGCGTATCTCCAACAAAGCAAACGGCCGCAGTTTGGCCGAGGCGGCGGTGAACCTCCCCAGTGGCCTTCTGGAAGATGTGCTCTCTCAGCTCACACTCGTCGGCGAAGCAGCCAAATTCGAAGAATTCCCGCAGTCCCGCCGCCTTCAACTTGAGCCATCCGATGGATTCCAGATTCCCGGACGATACACCCAGCAACTTCCCCGTGCTCCGCAGAAGTTCGAGTACTTCCGGGACTCCGGGCAACACATCGGGATTGAAGAGATTTGCTTTTTCGGCGGCATCGCGCCGCATGACTTCGAGCGCCACCGTCATCCCGCGGTCGATCGCTTCCGGGTCGATCCCGCCCCGTTCCAGAGCAGCTCGCAAAATTCCTGGGTCGGTCTTGCCGTGGTAGGCGATCCCATCAATCGTGGTCTCAAGCCCATAGACCTCGAGCATCGCCCGGTGCAAAGCGTAGCGATGGATGCGGTCGCGGGAGAGCAACAACGTTCCATCAATGTCGAACAGATAGGCATCCGCCTCCTTCCAGCGAAAGCCCTTTGATTGATGAATATTCAATCGTGCCACCGATTACTAGGCTGTGACCAAAGATTGAAACTTTGAAGCTCTCAAAACTTTGAAACCTGCTCTCACTTCACCATCACTCTCTCAATACTCCGCGCTCGTCCCGTTGTTTCGTCGGCATCGATCACAACCGCGCACAACCGGACGTCGCCAGCGGCCGCTTCAAAGCGCACCGGCATGTTGTTCAGGAACTTGCCCACCACGAGTTCTTTCTTCACTCCGATCACTCCGTCATAAGGCCCCGTCATGCCGACGTCGGTGATGTAAGCCGTTCCGTTCGGCAGCACTTGCTCGTCGGCAGTGGGCACGTGGGTGTGCGTGCCGACGACCGCCGTCACTTGTCCGTCGAGATACCAGCCCAGAGAGACTTTTTCAGAAGTGGCTTCGGCGTGTATATCCACGAGAATGACTTTGGCCTGGATGTTTTTGAGCAACTGGTCGGCCATGCGGAACGGGTCATCGTTGGACGCCATAAACACCCGCCCCTGCAGATTGATCACCGCGTAGGCGACCATTCCTTTGCGGCCTTGGTACACTCCGTGTCCCGGCAGGTCGGGGGCGTAGTTCGCGGGCCGAATCAAGCGCCGTGACGGGCTGTGGGGGTTGCCGTCGGCCATCTGGAAGAAGTCGACGATTTCACGTTTGTCCCAGATGTGATTGCCCGAAGTGAGGACGTCAATGCCTAACTCGAACAATTCTTCCGCAATTTGCGGAGTAATTCCGAACCCGGCCGCTGAATTCTCACCGTTGGCGATTGTCAGATCGATGGCATGATCTTTGGCCAACACAGGCAGCCGTTCTTTCACGATGTTGCGGCCAGGCCGCCCAAAAATGTCGCCAATAAAAAGTATGCGCAATGATTTCCTCGGATAACTTTTGAGAATAACACGCACGAAGTGGGGCGAGGCACAGTCCAAATCGCGCGGAGTTGGGAAGGACACGAGTTCGCAGCTTGCGGAGATTCCTTGCTGCCCGGTCGCGACCTGTGCCTGTCACCCTGCTGCCTCGTCCGCGACCGCTCCCGCCCTCTTGTCATTCCGACACGCGAGCGCCGGGAGGAATCTGCTCTTCATCGCCGGGACTGAGCGCTTGAATCGGAAAATCGTCCCCGGAAGGAGAGCGAGTCAGCGGCCGCCAGAGAGCGTTCTCTCCGCATAGCAAAAACGGAAGGGGCACGAGTTAACTCGTGCCGCTCAGGTTCTGAAAACGCTGCGCTTTAGCGCCTGAGATGCGCTTCTGCTCGCATCGGACTTTTTTCAACCCAGCGCAGCCGCGCTCGGATGCGTCAGTTCGGCCCCAACTCCGCCGTCTTCAAGAAATCGTAATTACCCGGCGGGCTGATGGAGAGATTCTTGACCCGGCGGGTGTGCACCAGCACATTATCGAGATACCACAAATTGAGGTAGGGCAGTTCCTCGGCGAGGATGCGTTGTACCTCGCCGTACAATTCCTTGCGGGTATTCTGATCCATCTCGATGCGTGCCTGGTCGATGAGGGCATCGATCCGCGGATTGGCATAGAAGCCGCGATTGGCACCCTTGGGCGGAAACTGCCCGGAATGAAACGCGTGCTCGAAAATGTCCGGATCCTCATTGCTGCCTCCGACCCAGCGCAGCGAATAAATCTGAAAGATTCCCTTGGTCACATAAGAGAAGAAAGTTGCGAACTCGAACGTTCGGATATCAAGCTGGATCCCCACGTCGCGCAACTGTTGCTGCAGCACGGCCACCATCAGCCGCGTGCTCTCGTCGGTTGAGGTCTTCATAGTCAGATGAAAGCGCACGCCGTTCAGCGGCTTGTACCCGGCACCATCGAGAATTTCACGGGCCCGTTGCGGATCATGCCCATAGGTTCGGACATCCGCAGAGTAGGCCCAGCTCTGCACCGGCAGGGTGCTGGCCGCGGGCCGCGCCAATCCGCGCAACAGGTAATCGATGATCGGCCCCCGGTCGATCGCGTAGGCCAGGGCCTGGCGCACGCGAACGTCTTTCAGGATGGGATCGCGCAAGTTGAACGCCATGTAGGCCAGCGTCGTTCCCGGAGCGCGCAATACCTCAAGCTTCGATTCGCGTTGTAGGGTCATCACCATGTCGGCCGTGAGCGCGTTGATGGCGATATCGGCGCTCCCCTTGCGCAACTCCAGCGCCTGGGTCGTCATGTCGGGCACCACCAGAAAGCGCACGCGCTCCAGGCGAGCCTTGTCGCCCCAGTAGTCCGGGTTGCGCTCCAGCACAACCTCCCGGTCCTGTTCCGCGCTGACAAAGCGGAACGGACCCGAGCCCACCGGGGCACGAGTTATCTCGTCTCCGCTGCCGTAAGGGACAATGCCGATCGCCCCTTCCGAGAGACTCCATAGCAATGTAGCGGTGCGCTGTTTCAGGCGGAAGAGCACGGTGAAGTCGTCGGGGGCTTCGAGGTGATCCACCAAACGGTACGAACTTGCCTTGGCGCTGCGAATCTTGCCTTGCAGCAAGGAATCGAACGTCCACTTCACATCCCGCGAGGTGAGCGGGCGTCCATCATGAAACTTCACGCCGGGATGAAGATGAAAGATGTAAGTCAGGGGATCGGGGCTCTCCCATCGCTCCGCCAGTCCGGGTTGCACGTTGAGGTGTTCGTCGCGTGTCAGCAGGGCATCGAACATCAGTTCGTCGATGCGCTCCGATTGCGCATCGACGCCCACTCGCGGGTCGAGATTCGTCGGGCTGCTCTCGATGATCATGACCAGCGTGTGGGGGTCGGGCCGGGACGAGCAGGCAAGTAGAAATAGGAGAGGCGCAGCCAGCAGAAAAACCCGCACGAAACGCAGGGACTCCCCGGCCCACCTAGCCCCAGACGTCCTCGCCTGGGCATTCGCCGCCAAGCAGCGACGACAGCTGGCCCCCTCAAGCATAGGAAATCTTCCCCAGAATCGCCGCCCGCTTCGCTCCCGTCGCGGAGGGCACACTCGACGGCCGCTGGTTCCAGGTTTCGTAAGCCAGCAGGGCGAACGCCACCGCCTCTTTCGCCGCAGACGGCAGCCCAAACTCATCCGAGAGCCGAAGCGCAAGACCGAGCGGCGCCAGTTCGCGGACCAGCATGGAGAGCAGAGTCGGGTTGTTGGCCCCGCCCCCAGAAACTACGAATTCCTGATAGGACCGGCGAGGCTTAACAAATCTTCGAACCGCATCCCCGATCGACATCGCCGTAAGGGCCGTTGCGGTGGCGAGCACGTCTGCCTTGGGCAGGCGCCCGCAACGCGCCAGAAACTCCGAGACGAACTCGCGACCGAATTCCTCCCGGCCCGCGGTTTTCGGTGGCTTCTTCTGGAAGAAAGATCCGCCCAGGACGTCGGCAATCACTTCGTGCACAACGTTTCCAGCAGCCGCAATCCGCCCGTCACGATCATACGGCTTGCCCAACAGCCGTTCGCTGACCGCATCCATCACCATGTTGCCCGGCCCCGTATCGAAGGCGATGACCCGCTCGGCCGACGCTCCCGGAGGAATCGCCGACAGATTTGCGATCCCCCCAATGTTTTGCACGATCCGTCCGATGCGCGCATGGCGATAGAGAAGATAGTCAAGGAAGGGAACCAGCGGCGCCCCCTTCCCCCCGGCAGCCATATCGGCAGGACGAAAGTCGGAGACCACGGGGACTCCCACCCGCGCCGCCATCACCGCACCCTCGCCCGTCTGCCACGTAGCTGCGATCCTGCGGCCGAGAAAAGACTCGCGTTCGCCCTGGTGATAGAGCGTTTGCCCATGACAGCCGACCAGTTGCGCGTTTATCCGAAGCTTCCGCTGGGTGGCCAGCACTGCATCGGCGTAGAGTTCCGCCAGCAGAAAATTCAACCGCGCCAGATCAGCGACGCGCGCCCCCGCAGCGTTCATGGCCGCAAGCACCGCACGCCGTACCGCGGCCGGATAGGGAAACTTGGCGTGTCCCAACAGTTGAAATCGCAGCGAGTTTGTGGCGCCCAGTCGTCGTCCGCGCCTCCAAGATCGCACTTGAGCCGCCGGGGCGGCTCCACGCCTTCCCGTCTCGCTCACCCGCACCAGCGCGACGTCGATACCATCCGCCGAAGTCCCGCTCATCACCCCGGCAACGATCAGCGCGCCACCTCGAGGGTTGCCCAAGGGATTTCTCACAATCCTCCCAACCGTACTTGCTCGTTGAACTCCCAAAGCCGCCGCGAGAGCCGGTCTACGAGGTCTGGCGTTGGAGCCTTTACCCAACGCGCCAATCTTGCGGATTTGGTTTTGAATGCCAACACCCGGCGCTCCGCCACGGCCACGCGCCGCGCAAACCCGCGGTCGTCCTCCGCCTCACGAATGAGTTCTTCATAAGCCCGGACCACAAGTTCCTCCTGATGGCAAATCAAGCACAGATCTCCTCCAGCACGAATGTGCTCCACCGCCCCTTGCTCGATCGACGCCGCCGCCAGCACCCCTCCCATTTCCAGATCGTCGGATGCTATCAACCCTCGGTAGCCGATTTTCTTGCGCAGAATCTCTGAGATCCACTTCCGGGAAAGCGATGCCGGCGTGGCCGCCTGCGTCACATCCGGATACGCCGCATGCGACACCATCACAAAAGGGAACACGCGACGCAAGCTGCGGTAAGGAACCAGGTCCTCTGCCCACAATTTCTTCAAGGATTTCTCGATCACCGGCAATTCATGATGGCTGTCGAGCGTTGCTTCGCCCAGCCCGGGGAAATGTTTTCCGCAGCCCAGAACGCCCGCCTCGCTCAACCCGGCAAGAAACTCGCGAGCGTAAGAAATGACCTCCCGCGGATCGGCCGAAACCGCCCGCGAACTCATCACGCTCTTCGATGCCTCAAGCGCCAGATCGACGGTAGGAGCGAAGTCCACGTTGAATCCTACGGCCCGGCAGTTCTCGCCGATCACCCGTCCATGCTTGCGAAAGAGCTTGGGATCCCGGGTCGCGAAGACCTCCGCCGGTGCCGCAGCCGGCCCGATCACGTTCCGCAACCGGTCCACCCTGCCCCCTTCCAGATCGATGCAGCGGAACAGGGGGTGGGAGACAAGCGCCTGGCAATCCTTGAGAAGTTTGTAGGTTTGCTCCGCGCTCACGATGTTGCGCGCAAAAAGAATGATGCCGCCCGGCTGGATACCCTCCAGCAGGGAAGCGAGCCCGGGAGACAGTTCCGTCCCATCGAAGCCGATGATGAGCAACTGCCCGATCCTGCCGTGACGCCTCCCTTTGTGTGCCTTCGTGGTGATCCGCCCTCCGCGGTTCTCGGTGATTGCGGCGTTTAAATCTGCTTCTTCAACTCCGCCAGCAAATTCAGCGCCTCCAAAGGTGTCAGCCGGTTGAGATCAACCTCGCGCAGCTTTTCCAGCACCGGCTGCGAAATCGGCGTGAAGATCGTCAGTTGCGCGGGAGGCGCCGGACGGGACTCATCGCTCGCCAAGTGCCCCGTCAAGCGCCGCTCGGCATTTTCGTGTTCAGCCAGCACCTCGCGCGCCCGTTCAATCACTTCATTCGGCAGCCCCGCCAGCTTGGCGACCTCGATCCCGTAACTGCGGTCCGCCGCTCCGGGCTCCACCTTGCGGAGGAATACGATTCCGCCGCCCGTCTCCTTCACCGATACGTGATAGTTCTTCACGCCCGAAAGCAAGTCCGCCAACTCCGTCAATTCGAAGTAATGGGTCGCGAACAGCGTCTTCGCCCGCGTGCGAGCATGCAGGTATTCCACGGCGGCCCACGCGATCGCCAGCCCGTCGTAGGTAGCGGTGCCGCGCCCGACCTCATCCAGCAGGATCAACGACCGCGCCGTCGCCGTGTGCAGGATGGCCGCCGTCTCCGTCATCTCCACCATGAACGTCGACCGGCCCCGCGCCAGGTTGTCGCTCGCCCCGATGCGCGTGAACACGCGGTCCACCAGCCCCAGCCGCGCCGCCCGCGCAGGCACAAACGATCCCATTTGTGCCAGAATCACGATCAGCGCGGCCTGCCGCAAATACGTCGACTTGCCGCCCATATTCGGACCCGTCAGCACCAGAATGGCGTGCGTGCTGGAATTCAAATAAAGGTCGTTCGGGACAAAGCGCTCGCTGCCGCCAGCGACTTCCAACTGCTCGATGACCGGATGGCGTCCCTCGACAATCTCCAGGTCGCCCGACTCATCCAGCACCGCCCGGCAGTAGTTGCGTAAAGCTGCGATGTGCGCGAGTCCCGCCAGCACGTCCACTTCCGCGAGCGCCAGCGCCGTCTGCCGAATGCGTTTTGCCTCCGCCGCAATCGCCGTCCGCAACTCGGCGAACATCCGCCGCTCGATCTCGACAATCTTCTCCTGCGCGTCGAGAATCTTCGCCTCGTATTCCTTCAGCTCCGGCGTGGTGAAGCGCTCGGCGTTGACCAACGTCTGCTTGCGCTCGTAATCCGCCGGAACTAGGTGGAGATTTGGCTTCGACACCTCCAGGTAGTAGCCGAAAATCGAATTGAACTTTACTTTCAGCGAGCCGATACCTGTCCCGTGCCGCTCGCGTTGCTCGATTTGCGCTAGGTATTGCTTGCTGTTCCGGCTCAAGTCCCGCAACTCATCGAGTTCGGCATTGACCCCGCTTTGGATGACGCCGCCGTCGCTTAGCGAAATCGGCGGCTCGGAGACGATCGTTTCTTCCATCCGCCTCCGCAAATCCGTCAGTTCGTCAATTGAGCCGCGAAGCGCACCGTGCCGCGCCGCATCCAACCGGGCCACCGCAATCCGCACCGCGGGAATGCGCCCCAGCGAAGCCGCCAGCGCTAATATGTCCCTGGGATTCGCCGTCTCCAGCGTCACCCGGCTCAGCAGACGTTCCAAATCCAGAATCCCCTCGAGCGCTCGCCGCAGATCCTCGCGGGCGACAGTGTTCTTCACCTGCGCTTCTACCGCGTCCAGCCGCGCCTCAATCTCCGCTCGCTCGATGGACGGCCGCAGCATCCACGCGCGCAACAGCCGCTTGCCCATGGGCGTGACGGTCGCGTCCATGGAGCGGAACAGCGTGATCCCGGCGTCCGCCCCGGCAAACAGAGGTTCGATCAATTCCAGGTTCCGCACCGTGACCGCATCCAGCACTAGGCAATTCTGTCGCTCGTAGAAACCAATGCGGTCGACGTGATCCAGCGTCCCCCGTTGGGTGGAACGCGCGTAGTGAAGAATCGCGCCCGCCGCGGAGGCCGCCGCGGGTTTCCCGGCCAGCCCGAACCCCTCGAGCGACATCACCCCGAAGTGATTTTCGACGAGCGGAATCGCGTGGTCCGGAGCGAACACCCAGTCGTCGAGCGCAGTCTCGGCATAGCCCGTCGAGGGGTGGGCGCTTCGCCCGTCCTTGCGCCCAGGGGCCGACGAGTTTTCCGCTGCACCCGCCGACCCCTCAAACAGCGGAGCCGATGACGCGTACAGCAACTCTTTAGGCCGCAGCTGCGCCAACTCCTCCTCGATCCTTCGCCCCGCATCACTTCCCCGAAACTCCGTCGCGCGAAACTCGCCGGTCGAAAGATCGAGCGCGGCAAATCCCACCCGATCACCCACCTGCGCCACTGCTCCCAGAAAATTGTTTTCCTCAGAACTCAACGACGAGTCCGCCGCCGTCCCCGGTGTCACAACCCGGGTCACCTCCCGCCGCACCAGTTTCTTCGCCAGGCGTGGGTCTTCCACCTGCTCGCAAACGGCAACTTTGAATCCCTTGCGAATCAGTTTGGCAATGTAGCCCTCCGCGGCGTGGTAGGGAACACCGCACATGGG
Source organism: Terriglobales bacterium (assembly GCA_035567435.1). GTDB lineage: Bacteria > Acidobacteriota > Terriglobia > Terriglobales > Acidobacteriaceae > Gp1-AA133. The sequence goes on from DATMPS010000052.1 coordinate 155,618, forward strand.
CACGGAAATGCCTTTTTCCTTGTTTCGGGAAGTGAGGGTGATCTGCAGTTCGCGCGCGGCCACGACCGCATCTTCGAAGAACATTTCGTAGAAGTCCCCCAGCCGGAAAAACAACAGGGCGTTGGGGTGCTCTTTCTTGATGGCAGCGTACTGCCGCATCAACGGCGTGGACGTCTCGGTCATTGCAAGCGGCTTCGTGCGCGGATTATAACAAAGCGCCACCGTGCCTTCGACCGCGGAGATCGCAGTTGACGCGCGCTTCCGCGGGGTGTTTTCCTTAGCCCATGGAACTTCGCAAAGATCCCATCACGCGTTCGTGGGTCATCACCGGCGACGATGTCCCGGACGCCCCACCACGCGCCGATGCTCCCTGCCGCTTCTGTGCCAACGCCCCTGCGCCACTGCAAGTGATCGCCAGCCTGGGCGATGTCGATGGCGTGCCTTGGTCGGCACGCTCCGTCGTCCATCCCACGCCGCTTTACCGCATTGAGGGCGACCCCACCCGCCGTGGCGACGGCCTCTACGACCGCATGCGCTCCATCGGCGCCCACGAAGTTCTGGTGGAAAGTCCGAAGCACGATCGCAACCTGTGGAACACCAGCGATGCGGAAATGGAACAGTTTCTCCGGCTCGCGGCCCAACGGATCAAAGACCTCAAGGGCGACGCCCGCATCAAATACGTCAGCTTCTTCAAGAATTTCGGCCCGAACGCCGGCCAGGAATTCGAGCACCCCACGTCGCAACTAACCGCCACCACCTTCGTGCCTCGCCGTGTGCTCTACGAACTGCGCGCCGGACGCGACTATTACCAGCAGAAAGAACGCTGCGTGTTCTGCGACATCATCGGCCAGGAAGAACGGCAGGGCCTGCGCGTCGTCGAAATGCGCGGAGACTACGTTGCCCTCTGTCCTTACGCGCCCCGCGTTCCCTACGAAACCTGGATTTTGCCGCGCGTGCACGATTCCTCTTTCGAACGCACGGCGTTGTCGAAGGGCGGCAGCATTCGCGACTTCGGCATCCTCCTGCGCCGCACCTTGCAGCGCATCCGCACTGTCACTGAAGAGTTCCACCTCGTCGTGCACACCTCGCCAAACAGTCTGCACGGCTCCGGAAGCCTGGGTTACTGGAAAACCCTCGATGACGACTACCATTGGCACATCGAAATCCTGCCCATTCTGAGTTCGAAGGCGAAGTCGTACACCTTCAAGGAGGTCTACTACTCGCCAGTCGCCTCGGAAACCGCGGTCAAGCGCTTGCGCGACGCCAAGATCGACTCGTAGATGGTCCGGTTTTCCCGAAATGAGCCGCGTCTTCTCCGCGTGATTGCCGCAGAAGGTACAATGGATCGCGCTTCGAATAAAATCGATTTTGTAAAGCAGACTGCAAAGGAACCTCATGGCTTCGCAGCTACCTGTGCGTCGCACCAGCTTGTTGCACATCGCCCTGCTGTTCGTTTCCCTCTTTCCGGCCGTGGCACAAACTGTGGAGCACGGGAAGAACTTCCCCTGGATGAATCCCAGCCTGCCTCCCGACGAGCGCGCCGCCCTGGTCGTGAAAGAGATGACGCTCGACGAGAAAATCTCCATGTTGCACGGCACCGGCATGAGCGGCCTCGGCCCAGTCAGCCCGCTCGCCGCGAAGTCCAACGGCGGTGTCGGCTACGTGGTAGGAGTCGCGCGGCTCGGCATCCCCGCCATCCAGATGTCCGATGCCGCTTACGGCGTGCGTATGAGCGGCGCGAATGGCCGCTACTCCACCGCATTGCCCAGTTGCCTGGGCGGGGCTGCGAGTTGGGATCCTGAAGCGGCCTACGAGTACGGAGCCTTGATCGGCCGCGAACTCCGCGCCCAGGGCTACAACATGTCGCTCGGTGGGGGCGTAAATCTGGCCCGCGAACCACGCAATGGCCGCACTTTCGAGTACATGGGTGAGGACCCGATCCTGGCTGGGACGATGGTCGGCCAGCTGATCAAAGGCCTGCAGGCGCAGCACGTCATCGGCGACATCAAGCACTACGCACTCAACGACCAGGAAAGCGGACGCAACTCCGTCAACGTGAACAGCGACGAGCGCTCGATGCGCGAAACCGACCTGCTGGCCTTCGAGATCGGCATCCGCGACTCCGATGCCGCCTCTGTCATGTGTTCCTACAACCGGGTGAACGGTGACTACGTCTGCGAGAACAGGCACCTGCTTGGCGACGTGCTGAAACACGACTGGAACTTCAAAGGCTTCGTTTTGTCGGACTGGGGAGCCACGCACAGCGTCGCCAAAGCGTCGGCCGCGGGCCTGGACCACGAGGAGCCGGCAGGGATTTTCTACGGCGACGCCTACAAGAAAGCGGTTGAGTCCGGCACCATCCCGGTCGCAGAACTCGACGAGCATATCCATCGCATCGTGCGCGCCATGTTTGCCACCGGTGTGATCGACGACCCTCCGCAAAAAGGAGTGGTCGACATCGTCGGAGGACTTGACACCGCACGCAAGATCGCCGAACAGAGCATCGTTCTCCTGAAGAACGAGCACGGAGTGCTGCCCCTCGACGCCTCCAGAATTCGCAGCATCGCCGTCATCGGCGCCCACTCCGATGTCGGCATGATCTCCGGCGGAGGCTCCGCTCAGGTCGATCCCCCGGGAGGCAACGCCATCCTGCCCCCCGGGAAAGGCCAGACCCACTGGCAGGATCAGATCTGGTTTCCCACCTCGCCCCTGAAAGTGATCAAGGCGAAGGCTCCGCGCGCCCAGGTTCGATACGACGCGGGCACCGATCCTGCCGCGGCCGCAGCTTTAGCCAAAACCGCCGACGTCGCCATCGTCTTCGCCTACCAGTGGGAGAGCGAAGGCATGGACCTCGATAGCCTCGCGCTTCCCGGAAACCAGCAAGACCTGATCTCCAAGGTGGCGGCCGCCAACGCGCAAACGATCGTCGTGCTCGAAACCGGCAGCCCGGTTACCATGCCTTGGGCCGATGAGGTCAGCGGCATCCTCGAAGCCTGGTACGCCGGCAGCAGCGGCGCCGACGCGGTCGCCAGCCTCCTCTTCGGTGAAGTCAACCCCAGCGCGAAGCTGCCGATCACCTTCCCCGGAAGCGATGCCGAATTGCCCCACCCCACCGTCGTGAAACCACCCGCCAAGTCGACCACGCAGCACGGCGATACCGAAGCCTGGAAAAAAATTGCCGACGGTCTCCCGCCCTTTCAAGTCCACTACGACGAGGGATTGAAAGTCGGGTACAAGTGGTACGACGCCGAGAAAAAGCCGGTCCTTTTTCCCTTCGGCTATGGCCTGTCCTACACCACCTACGCCTATTCGGGCCTCAAGGTAACGCCAGGAAGCAAATTGAGCGTGACCTTCACCGTAAAGAACACCGGCCGTCGCCCAGGTGCGGAAGTTGCCGAAGTTTATGCCGCTCTGCCCGCGAGCGCGGGTGAACCCCCAAAACGTCTGGTAGGCTGGAGCAAGGTTAAACTCAACGCCGGAGAAAGCAGGGAAGTCTCGGTCGAGGTCGACCCGAAATACCTGTCCGTCTTTAACCCCGAACGCAACACCTGGGAACTGGTTCCTGGCGACTACATCCTGCTCGTAGGCGGATCGTCAGACGACCTGCCGCTGAAAGAATCCGTGCACCTGAAGTAGCCCCTCGCCCGCCACATTGTCATTCCGACGCGCGAGCGCAGCGCGGCAGGAGGAAGCTGCCTTAATCACTGGAGGCAGGAGTCGAAGCGAAAATCTCCGGGAAGGGCACGACTTCAGTCGTGCTAACACGACCCTGCAGTATGCTTGCGCTTTAGCGAGTGAGGTGTGCTCTTATCTTGAAGTCCACCACTTTTCCACCAACCGCACGATCCGACTGCATTATCCTTAAATCTCCGGTCGGACCGGCATCTCCATGACCATCCGTCGCATGAAAACCTACACCGGCGGCCAGGGCTACGTGTACCAGTACTACTTCGTCGGCAAACGTCCGGCCCTCGAAGCAAGCTCTGCCCCGGGTGCCACCGAATACGTCTTCGACGTCACTTCCGACCGAAAAACCACATACGCCGTCAGCGTGATCCTGCAACAGCACGCGCTGAAATCCTGGGCCAAGACCCACGGTCGGGCCCTGACAGAAGCCGAAGAGTACGCCGCCGTCAAACTGCGCCTCTTCAAAGCCTTCGACGAGGTCGAGGACATGATGGCCGACGGCCGGACTCTCTCGGTCGACCCTGCCTCTCTTGAAGAAGCGCTGGCGACGCTGGGTGTGGACTGACCCGCATCCCCACAAACGCCCGACTCAAAGGTCTTAATACCTTGTGACGTACAGCACAAGCACCTGTGATCCGCCCGACTGCCTTCTGCCCTCGCTACCGGAAGACTATAATCACCAAGGTTCGAACGATGCCTTCGCCGCGGGCCTCGTGGGCTTCTAAACTACGTTATGTCAATATTTTGGCTTCGAGTCGCGCTCAGTCTCTACGGTGTAGGACTGCTCTACGCCCTGATCGCCCTGACTCGCACCAGCGACCTGTTGAACCGCGTTGCGCTACACGCTGCCTACCTCGGCATGGTGTTCCATCTGGTGTCGCTCACCGAAGGTGTCTTCCTCAGCGACCACGTCTCGCTGGCCATGGCGCACAACTCCGAGTCGCTGCTGGCGTTCCTGATCATGACCGTGTTCATGATCACGTATCTCCTGTACAGCACGACCTCGCCCGGCATCATCGTTTTCCCGCTGGTTTTTCTTTTGACCTTCATGGCCGCGACGCGGCAGCAACCGTTCCTGCTGCTGTCTCCGGGCCTGCGTACCAGTTGGCTGGTCGCGCACATCGGACTCATCTTCACCGGATACGCGGCCCTGGTCCTGAGTTTCTGCGCCAGCCTGCTGTACCTGGTCCAGCAACGCTCGCTCAAATCAAAGCGCGCCAGCAGCATCCTGACTCGCCTGCCCGCGCTCGAAGAGATTGACCAGATCGGCTACCGCTCGCTCCTGTTGGGTTTCCCCTTCATGACCCTGGGATTGATCGCGGGCTCGGTCGTCGCCGAGAGCACGTACGGCCGAATTGATCTGCGGGATCCAAAGATTCTTCTTTCGCTGCTGATGTGGGCCGTCTATCTGGTCATGGTCTACACCCGCTGGATTGCCGGCTGGCGAGGCCGCAAAGCCGCCGTGTTGGCCAGTGTCGCGTTCGCCGCGGCGGTCGTGGCCTGGGCAGCAAACTACTTCAGCACCATTCACAGGTTCGCCGCTTCATGAGATTCCAGCTCATCGGCGTGAATCACAACACGGCCCCGGTCGAGGTTCGCGAGCGGCTGGCCATCCCCGAATCCCGTCTGCCCGAGGCCTGCAAGAAACTCGCTGAGCATCCCGGCATCGAAGAGGGCATGATTCTCTCCACCTGCAACCGGGTCGAGATCTTGGCCAACACGAAGAACGGCGTTGGCGCCGACCTGCGCGGATTCCTGCAGAACTACTTCCATCTCGATGGCATCGAAATCAACCAGCACCTCTACGAATACAACGAGCAGGAAGCGGTGCGGCACCTGTTCCGCGTGGCCGCCAGCCTCGACTCCATGGTGGTCGGCGAGCCCCAGATTCTCGGCCAGGTGAAGGAAGCGTATGCCACGGCGCGTGCCGTCGGCGCCGTCCGCGCCCAGCTCGATCAACTCGTGACCCGAGCCTTCGCGGTAGCCAAGAGAGTTCGTACCGAGACCGCCGTCGGATCCTCCTCGGTTTCGATCGCCTCAGTGGCAGTCGATTTGGCCAAGAAGATCTTCGGCAACTTGGCCGGCAAACATGTTTATCTGGTCGGTGCCGGCAAGATGAGCGAACTCGCAGCGCGCCACCTGATGGCCCACGGCTGCGCCTCCATCTTCGTGGCCAACCGCACCTACGATCGCGCCGTCAGCCTCGCCTACAAATTCAAAGGCCAGGCCATTCACTTCGAAGACCTGCACCACACCTGCGACCGCGCCGACATCGTCATCACCTCGACCGGCGCCCCTCATGCGATCTTCCGCCCCGAACATGGCGAACTTTTCCTGACCCGGCGCAAGAACCGCCCCATGTTCTTCATCGACATCGCCGTTCCCCGCGACGTCGATCCCGCCATGAACAAACTCGACGGCATCTTCGTCTACGACATCGACGACCTGCAGCAAGCCGTCGCCAGCCACATCGCCGACCGCCGCAAGGAAGCCGAGCGCGCTGAAGCCATCGTCACCACCGAGGTCGAGCGGTTCCAGGCCCGCATTCAGACGCTCGATGTCGTGCCCACCATCGTCTCCCTGCAAGATCATCTCGAAACCATCCGCCAGGCCGAGATCGATCGCGTGCGTGGCCGCCTCGGGCCGATGACCCCCGACCAGGAAATGGCAGTCGAGGCCCTCACCCGCGGCATCGTGAACAAGATCATGCACACTCCGATCAGCACGCTGAAGTCGGCAGCGCGCGACCCGGAAGCCACCACAGTCATCGATCTGGTGCGCCGCCTGTTCAACCTGCAGGAGAAGCGTGCCGCGAAGTCCGGCAGCTCCGGAGACACCGACTGATGGCCCGCCTGCGCATCGGTTCGCGGGGTTCGCAACTGGCCCTCTGGCAAGCCAACCACATCTCCGCCCTGCTGGGCGAAAAAGGGCACGAAGTTGAACTCGAAATCATCAAGACCACCGGCGACAAGATTCTCGACGTCGCCCTCGCTAAAGTTGGCACCAAGGGCATGTTCACCAAAGAGATTGAAGAAGCCCTCGCTGAAGGCCGCGTCGATCTCGCGGTTCACAGCTTGAAGGACCTGCCCACCGAGCTTTCGGCAGGTTTTGAAATTGCCGCGATCACGAAACGCGAAAATCCCCAGGATGTATTTTGCTCGGTACGCTACCAAAACATCACCGACCTTGCGCAGGGAGCGCGCGTCGGCACCAGCAGCCTGCGCCGTCAGGCCCAACTCAAAGCGCTACGCCCCGACCTTGAAATCCACCCTCTCCGTGGCAACGTCGATACCCGTCTGCGCAAGCTAAGCGAAGGCGAATACGACGCCGTCATCCTGGCCGCCGCCGGTCTGAATCGCCTGGGCAAAACGGACCTGGTAAAGCAAGTGATCCCGAAAGACGTCATGTGTCCTGCCGCGGGTCAAGGCGCGCTCGGAATCGAGATCCGCGTCGGCGATTCCGTCACTCACCAATATCTCGCGTTCCTTGACGACCCTGACGCCCGCGCGGCAACTACCTGCGAGCGTGCCTTACTCAATAAACTCGGTGGAGGCTGTCAGGTCCCGATCGGTGCCGCCGCCGAAATCCGCAACAGTCGCCTGCACCTCTACGCAATCGTAGCCAAGCCCGACGGCACGAAAATCCTGCGGGAGTCCCGCGACGGCGATGACCCAGAGAAACTCGGCAGCGAAGTAGGCGAAACTCTTCTGTGCCGAGGCGGCGATGCCATCCTCGAAGAAGTTTACGGCCGCGGCCTCGCCGTGCCCCAGCAACCGTGACCAGGCATTTGCTGTGTGGACCGACACTTCTGTCCGCAAAAGTCCGTCCAAGTCCCGCAGGCAGGCCATAGACTAGCCCCGGACGTAAGTCCGGGGTTAGAGTGAAGAAAAAGACCGAGTCCCGCTGGGACGACACCCCCACGAAGCGGGCGCAAGCCCGCGAGGCACATACCATGCCGATCGCGCACGCCCGATGACCAACAAACCCGCCAGCCGTCCCCTAACCGGCGTTCGCGTCCTCGTCGGCCGCGCCCGCCACCAGGCCGGCGCGCTCTCGACCCAGCTCCGCAAGCTCGGCGCCGAGGTCCTCGAAATCCCCTTCATCGAAATCCGCAATCCGCGCTCCTTCAAACCATTGGATCACGCGCTTAAGAAACTCGTTGCCTACGACTGGCTCATCCTGACCAGCGTCAACGGCGTAGACGCCATGTGGGAGCGCCTCACAAAATTGCGCCTGACAAAGCAATCCCTGCGCCACCTGAACATCGCCGCCATCGGCCCGGCCACAAAAAGAGCCATCGAAAAACGCAGCCTCACAGTGAACGTCGTCCCGGAAGAGTACGTGGCGGAATCCGTCGTGAAGAGTTTGCGCCCGCAGGTGAGAGGGAAGCGCGTCCTGCTCGTTCGTGCCAAGGTCGCGCGCGACGTGATCCCGCGCGAATTGCGCAAAGCCGGCGCCGAAGTCGACGTTGTCGAAGCCTACGAGACTGTGGTGCCGCGCGCGTCCCGCGCCCGACTACGGGCCGCACTGAAGAACGCCGCGAAACGACCCGAGGTCATCACCTTTACCAGTTCCTCCACCGTGAAGAACTTCGTTGCGCTGCTAGCCCGCTCCGGACGCACGCGCTCCGGGAAAGACGCTCGCTTGGAAGGGATCACCCTGGCCTCGATCGGCCCGGTCACGTCCGAAACGATGCGCGATTTGAAGCTTGGCGTTGACGTTGAGGCCCGCCAGTACACCATTCCCGGCCTCGTGCAAGCGATCGTGGCGAGTCTGCGTCCTATGTAGAGACGCGGGTTGCTGCGGCTCCCTCACTGAATCTTCAAGTCACAGCTGCAATCTGCCGGCGGCACGTGCGCCTTCAAAAAATCCGACGCCCGCTTGTAGGCGTCGATCTGGTTCTCCACCCGCGCGAATCCATGCCCCTCGTTCTCATAGATCTTGTAATCCGCAACGCCGCCCTGTTTCTTCACTGCATCCACCACCTGCATGGTCTCCTCTTTCGGACACCGTGGGTCATTTCCGCCCGCCAGCAATAGCAGCGGGGTCTTGATCTTGTCCACAAAGAATATCGGCGAGCGGTCCTCGAACCGCGCCTTGTTCTGCACCGGATCCCCCATGGTCGCCAGGTCCATCTCGCGCAGCACCGGGTCTTCGTTTTCGATCTCCGTGAAATAGTTGACGAAGGGCACGATGGGCACCCCGGCGGCCCACATGTCAGGCGCTTTCGTCACCGCCATCATGCTCATGTACCCGCCGTAGCTCCCACCCATGACGATGACTTTTTTCGGATCGATGTATCCCGTCTGCTTGATCCACTCCGCCGCGGCCACCACGTCCTGCAAATCGCCGCCGCCCATATCGAACAGATTCGCCTGCTGGAATTCCTTCCCGTAGCCCGTGGAGCCGCGATAATTGGGGGCAATCACAAAGTAGCCCTGGTTTGCCATGTGCTGCACAAAGCGGTTGAACGAATTGACGGTCTGCGCCGTCGGCCCGCCGTGCACGTATACGATCGCCGGATGCTGTCCGTTCCGCGGCAGATTATACGGCGCATAAACAAACGCTGAGATGGTCCACTTCCCGTCCTTGCTCGGATAGTGCACCAGGTACGGCTCCACCATGTCTTCCGCGCGCATGCCGGCAACCAGCGAATGCGTGATCTGGCGCGACTTGCCGGCAGCCATCGGGTAGACCCACAAGTCGTTCGGAGCCGTCGGCCCGTTGTGGTAGTAAAGCAGCCGTGAACCGTCTTTGGTGAACGCCGAGAACTTACCCGCCAGATCGTTCACGCCCTTCGGCAGGGGCAGGGGAGTCGTCTTTCCGGCGACCAGATCATGGAGATAGATGTCCGTATTGCCATCCACGTTCGCTGTCCACGTTACGCGCTTCCCGTCGGGAGAAAACTCCCCGCCGTTGATCTTCCACTTGTCCTTCGTCAGCCACGCGATCTTCTTGCTCGCGATGTCGAGCAGTCCTACATTGTCGTAGCCATTTTCAGCATTTCCGGTAATGAGCAGTTTCTTCCCGTCGGGCGAGAAATTGGCAGCGGCATAAAGCTGCTCGCCGGGATGCTCGGTCAGCAATGTGCTTTTGCCAGATGCCACTTCGGCGACGAAGATGTTTGAATCCGTTCCCTTGGCCTGGTGCTGCGAATACGCGATCCACTTCCCATCTTTCGACCAGACAGGCCCATAGTTCATTCTGTCCTTGGGGGTATCGCTGGTCAGGTGCTGCACCTTTCGCATCACCATGTCGTAGATATCGATTTCGTATACCGAGGACGTCTTCGGCTTCACCTGGTAAGCCAGGTACCGCCCATCCGGTGACCACGTCGGATCTAGCTCGGCGATCTCGCGTGTGTTCGTCAGGTTCACCACCTGCCCGGTTTTCGGCGACACGATAAAAATGTCCCACTGCTCGTCGCCGTCGTAGTCGGACTGGTAGGCGATCCATTTGCCGTCCGGCGACCACGCCGGCGCCGTCTGCCTCTGATCGCTCACCGTGAGCTGCGTTGGCCAACCACCCTCCGCAGGCAGCAGCCAAAGGTTATTGCGCCCGCTGATGTTCGACACGAACACAACCGTCTTGCCGTCCGGAGACCAATCCGAAAGCCCCACCTGCCGCGTCATGTACAGCTTCTCGATCGACAGGCTTTTCTCGACGCTTGCGTTGGGCTTGCTGGCAATCTGCTTGGGATCGGTAACGGCTGCGGGGACAGGCAAAGTCTGGGCCGGGCTTACCACACTCATGATCACGACAATAGCAAACAGGACGAGCGCGCGCATTCGACTCCCTTCCGTGAAACCACAAAAAGTCTAGCAGACCGCAGCACGTCAACTCAGGCCGACGAAAACGCTTCGCTTGGAGCCCTTCGCGGGGTTTCGTGCGATCTCTGGGGTTCAAAGCTGTTGGGCGAGTGCTCCGAAAAACCGGCGGTTCGACCCTTCATCTTCTGATCAGGAGGCATATTCATTGTCATTCCGACCCCGAGCGCGGCGGAGGCCGGAGGAATCTGGGTCCCCATCGGTTACCTCGCTCTCGTTGCAGCTTTTCTTGGGCGCCTTGCGTATCCCTTGCGACTTTAAAGGTCTCCTGAATTCAGCAGGCCCTAAGCCTTGGCCCCCATGTGCTCCTCGACGGTAGTCCAGGTCTTGTCCTCCGCGTGGCATAGCGGCTCGATCGGACAATCCGCGCACTTCGGCTTGCGCGCCACGCACAAGTTCCGCCCATGATGAATCACCTGGTGCGAGAACAAGATCCAGCGCTCCTGCGGAATAATCTTCATCAAGTCTTGCTCGATCTTCCCAGGATCGTCGTTCGTTGTGAACTCCCACCGTCGCGAAATCCGGTGCACGTGTGTATCAACCACAACCCCGACCGCCTTTCCGAACCACGAGCCCAGAACGACGTTCGCCGTCTTGCGCGCAACTCCCGGCAGCGTCAGGAGTTGGTCCATATCGCTTGGTACCTCGCCGCCGAACTCGCTCACGATTTTCTTTGCCGCCCCGACCACCGATTTCGACTTGTTGCGGAAGAACCCGGTCGAGCGCACATCCGGCTCAAGTTGCTCTGGTGTGAGAGCGGCAAAGTCCTGCACCGTCGGATACTTGGCAAAAAGCCCCGGCGTGACGCGGTTCACATTGGCATCCGTCGATTGCGCCGAAAGAATCGTCGCCACCAGCAACTCCCAGGCGTTGTTGTGATGTAGGGCGCACCTCACCCGTGGATACAAGGTGTCCAGATGCTCGAGTATTCCCTGAACCCGTTCCGGCGCCAGCGGATTGTAGCCCTCGATCTTGCCCGCCTTCGCCCCGGCTTTCTTCGCCGGGGCCAGTTTCCGCGCCGCCTTTGCACCACGCTTCTGTGCGTGCGCTGGTTTCGCGCTCCGGCTGGCCTGCCCGCGCGTCACCTGCCGCGTTCCCTCATGTCGTCCCGACTTGGCCGGATGCCGCGGAGTCACTCCTCGTGCCATGTAATTCTCCTCAGGTTGCGCGGTAATGGTAGCAAAAGGCAGCTGTGTCGTTGGTCCTTCGCTGTTGGCGAACACCGGGCCCCAGTTCCTGGCTCTTCTTTGCGATCTTTGGGAAGCCAGCGCCCCATGCGGTTAATAGGAGCTCATCTCGGCGTCCTCTGCGGCGTAAGGCTTTTCACTCTCCCCGACGACCGAAAAACCGAGGACCGACGACGGATTCGCGCCCCGGCCAGCGGCCAAAGACTATCAGCCACCAGGTACTTCCATTGACGCCGCCCCCCCACCCCATTAGTCTGGAAGAGAAATCCAAGGACAACCCTGTGGCAGTGAAATCTGTGCAACTCGGACAAGTCTGGCGCCAGGACACCACCGGCCAGGACTTTCTCGTCACCAAGGTTTACAACGAAGTTTTCAGCCAGTTCGCCGTCCTGCGCCCCGCCGAGGTCAACGCGCCCGACGCGCCCACGGTCAAGGTCAAAGTGACCAAGTCCGCTGACGGCGTCTCGCTTCCGGGCTTCACGTTTACCCAGGAAGGCTCGTTCTAGCGCGCACCCTGCGAGGGTGGACCCACACCTGACTCTTTCATGACCGAAACCATCCTTGCTGTAGTGTTCGGCTTCATCAAATCCGTGATCGGGATCACGGGCTACGCCGGCATCGCCTTCCTGATGGCGATCGAATCGGCCTGCATCCCTTTGCCGTCGGAGCTGATCATGCCCTTCGCCGGCTACCTGGTGTACGAAGGCAGCATGAAGCTTCTGTGGGCCGCGACCGCCGGGGCCTTCGGCTGCAATCTGGGCTCGCTAGTTGCCTACGAGATCGGCTACTACGGTGGCCGCCCGCTGGTGGAAAAATACGGCCATTGGATCCTGATGGGACGCCGCGAACTCGACTGGGCCGACCGCTTCTTCCTGCGCTGGGGACAAGCCGCCGTCTTCATCGGCCGCCTGTTGCCGGTGATCCGCACGTTTATCGCGTTGCCCGCCGGTATCGCCCGCATGCCTCGTGGGAAATTTCACATCTACACTTTCCTCGGCTCCTGGCCCTGGTGCTTCGCCTTGGCTTATTTGGGCATGAAGCTGGGCGAGAACTGGCGCAGCCTGGGCAAGTACTTCCACCAGTTCGACGCCATCATCGGCGTTGGATTGATGGTTGCGATTGGGTGGTTCGTCTGGTCGCACTGGCAAAACCGCGTGCGCGCGGCGGAGTGACTCAAGCCGGCTCGACGAGCTGCGAGCCCACGATTTGCCATCTTCCGCCACGCTTCAGCCCGACATCCATGTACAGGTAACGGACAGAGAAGCGCTGGCCAGCGGTTTCGACTTCGTCCGCTTCCGACCCGTGCACGATGGCCATGTCTCCGAACAGCCGGATCGTTCGACCGGTGGAGACAATCGACGGGTACCGGATCGCACTGGTGCGCAAGTTGTCCAGAACCTGCTGCTTCGTGAAGGCGCCGCCGGCTGCGTCGTATTGCACGTAGTCGTCGGCGAAGATGCGCGCCAGGGCGTCGACGTCGGCTGCCATCAGGGCGCGATCTCCAGCTTCGAAAAGGGCAACGATCGCCTGTTCGTCATCCTCAGTCGCCATCGATACCCTCCCGTGAAGAGTGTTTCTCATCCTACCTGGCCTGAAGGTGCGAACCTAGATCGTAACGTGTGCTCGCCCGGTCAGGTGTGGCAAGCGTCTCGGTGCCGGACTGGCGGCACAATTGTCTCATTGTGATTCTCTACGAGCTAAGTTATTTAAAGTCCATCGAGCATGGATCATTGCCCGAAAATTAGAGTTGGGGACGGGGCTTGCCCCGTCTCCCGACACATCACGCCTACCCATCGCCTTTGACCCTCGAAACTGGTTCGTGTACAAGCTATGCAATCCATTCCCAGGAGAAATCTGTGAACCCTTTCGCGCGTGTTCTCGCGGTCTTGGTCGTTGCAGCGGTCGCCACCCCCGTGCTTGCTCCCGCACAATCCGCAAGCGCTTCTTCCGATAAGCCTTTCGTGGTCGAGTACTACTACAAGACGCACTGGGGCAATGCGGAGGAATTTCTCAAGCTGTTCAAAAAGAACCACTACCCGTTGCTCAAAAAACAAGTCGAGATGGGGCGCATGCTGAAAGTCTGGATGGACCAGCCTCGCTACCACACCACCGAAGACGGCCGCTGGGATTACCGGGTCACCATCGTCTTCAAAAACGCGACCGTCGCCAACGAAGCCTTCGATGAAGACGCGTTGAAGAAGCAATTGTTCCCGGACCAGGACTTGTACCAGAAGGAAGAACAACGCCGGTTTGCCATCCTGGACGCGCATTGGGATTTGCCTATCAAGACGGTGGATCTGGACGGGAAGTGATTCTGGCGCTTTCGTCGCGCGCTGCCTGTCAGCCGGGAATAGGGGATTCCTCCTGTCTCGCTGCGCTCGCGCGTCGGCGCAATTCACTGACCGGAATGCGCGGATCAGGCCTTGCCTGCGCCCGCTCAGGCTCCGTGGGTTGCCAAAGGGCAACCCAGTACGCGAACATATCCGTTTGCCTAACCGATCCCAGACCTGACAAGGAAGCCTGACCCATGGCGAAACGCCCGAAGGCTGTGAAGACGCACGCTCGTGTCGAAGTGAAAGAATCGAAGTCCGCGAAGAAGGCCGCCTACGGCGACCTTGAACCTGCCAAAGGCAAGCTGGGCGTGATGATCCCCGGCATGGGCGCCGTCGCCACCACCTTCGTCGCCGGTGTCGAAGCCGTGCGCAAGGGAATTGCGAAGCCCATTGGTTCGCTCACCCAGATGGGCACCGTCCGCCTGGGCAAGCGTACCGAGGGCCGCTCGCCCAAAATCAAAGAATTCGTTCCACTTGCAGGTCTGGACGACCTGGTCTTCACGGGCTGGGACATCTTCGAAGACAACATGTTCGACTCCGCAACTAACGCGGGCGTGCTCGATCGCTACCTGCTCGAGCAGATCAAGCCATTTCTGTCGTCGATTCAGCCGCGCAAAGCGGTCTTCGACCACAACTACGTGAAGAAGATCGAAGGTCCTAACGTGAAGAAGGGAAAGACCAAGATGGACCTCGCCGAGCAGGTGCGCGAGGACATCCGCGAGTTCCGGAAGTCTTCCGGGGCAACGCGTCTGATTACGATCTGGTGCGGCTCGACCGAAACTTTTATTCAGCCGAGTGCCGTACATCAGTCGGTGAAAGCGTTTGAGAAAGCACTGCAGCAGAACGACGAAAACATCGCGCCCTCAATGATCTACGCGTACGCCTCGCTGATGGAAAACGTCCCCTTCGCCAACGGCGCGCCGAATCTGACGGTCGACATTCCCGTGATGCACGAACTCTCGCGCGAGCACGAGTCGCCCATCTGCGGAAAAGACTTCAAGACCGGCCAGACTTTGATCAAGACCATCCTAGCTCCTGGGTTTAAGGCGCGGATGCTTGGTCTGGCGGGATGGTTCTCGACCAATATTCTTGGCAACCGCGACGGGGAGGTGCTCGAGGATCCGGGTTCGTTCAAAACCAAAGAAGAGTCGAAGCTTTCGGTGCTCGAACACATTCTGCAGCCCGAGCTTCATCCCGAACTCTACGGCAATTTCACGCACAAGGTCCGCATTAATTATTACCCGCCTCGTGGTGATAACAAAGAGGGTTGGGACAATATTGATATCTTCGGATGGCTCGGCTATCCGATGCAGATCAAGGTTGACTTCCTGTGCCGCGATTCGATCCTGGCGGCACCCATCGTGCTCGACCTGGTTCTGTTCCTGGATCTCGCGCAGCGGACTGGTGAGCTGAAGGGACTTGGGATTCAGGAGTGGTTGAGCTTCTACTTTAAGTCTCCCATGACGGCGCCGGGTCTCTACCCTGAGCATGATCTGTTTATCCAGATGATGAAGTTGAAGAACACGCTGCGGCATCTGCGCGGCGAGGAACTGATCACGCACCTGGGGCTGGAGTATTACGACTGAGGCGAGGGTTCGGCTGGGGGGATCGGCTCAGTTTAACGAGAGTACGCCAGGACGCCGCGACGGCGGCTAGAGCCAGGTTCGTTCTAGGGCCTGTACGGCGCGCCTGAAGGCGCGACCTGATACGAAGCTAGTTTCCGCAACCGGTGAAGCGGAGGCGCCGCCTCACATCGACTAAGTTCGTACCTATTGCGGGCTGTAGATCAGTTCCAGGGTAACGCCGCCGTGGGAGTCGGTGTCGAGGTACACGGCGCGGCCTTTGTTGCCTTTCGCGGTCTTCCAGGCTGCCAGCTGCGTGGGCGGGGCGCCTCGTGTCGTCATCAGCTTGATGGCCTCGTCCATGTCGGTGACATTCACGCCCAGGTGATGGAATCCTTCGCCGTGGGCTTTCTGGTACTCCACGTAGACGTCAGGGCCGGTGATCTGTTGTACCCACTCGAAGGGCGCGTCGCCGGTGCGATCCCACCCAAGCCACATTTCGTAGACGCCGGGTTGGCCGCGATAGATGCGGTCGAGGCTGATGTTGTGATCGATGGCGGAAAACGGCTTGAAGCCAAGGCCGGTGTAGTAGGCATCGACTTGGCGCACGTCGTTGACCACCCAGGCAAAGTGGGTGATCTTGCCGACGGGGTAATCGTTGCCGGTGCTGGGGGCGGGGGCGCGCGCGTCGGGATCATCAATCAAGCCGATGGTGTTTCCGCCGCCCTGGAGGGCGGTGTCGAGATAGGCGAAGCGGCCCTTTCCCGCGTGACCCTGCCAGCTGTTTTCCGCAAGAACGCCCACGCCTTTTGAGGCGAAGTATTTGATCTGTTCGTCGAATTCCTGGGACGTGCGCGCGGCGAAGCTCAGCACACGGATGCCGTCGCCGCGTTTCTGCAGGCTGTCTTGCCAGAACTTGCCGCCTTTCACGGGTTGAATCCAGCGGATCTCGAGGGCGTCGACCTGGGCAGTGATCTGTTTCGCGTTCGCGGGGTCGGGTTTGCCCTGGTGCGTGAGGTTTGGGAAGTTCACGACGCCGTCGCGATGGATGTCGCGGATGCCGAGATGCAGCCAGTAGTCAGCAATGCGATCGACGTCGGCGACGACCCAGGTGACCTGGGCGACGTGATGATAGAGGGAAGAGTCGAGAGCCGGGGCGTCGGGAGATGTGGCGCTGGTTGGTGTGATGGAGACGGCGAGGAGCGCGAGAGCGAAGAGTGATGCGATGACAACGGTTCGCATGGGAGCCTCGGTTGTAGAGACGGAGGATTATATAGCTGAGCTCGAAAGGACATTGAAGAGAAAGAGCTTTTAACGGCAGAGGCAGCAAAAAAGCCGCAAAGGGCGAAGAGAGAGCGGTATGGGTAGTGGCGAGAAGAAGGTGCGAGGCATGCGGTTCTGCTTACGTGGGTCTCGGGCTCCGTCGACTTCGCTCGGGATTTCGGCGGCGGGCTCGGACGCCCGCGAATCGCCTCAACTTCGTTCGGCTGGCGCCTCACTGCGCTCGGAATGACAGATCTATTTGATTGCATAGATTTTTGATAAACCTACTTTGCTGTGCTCCCGTGGCGAGGGCGAGACGC
This sequence comes from Terriglobales bacterium, assembly GCA_035567435.1. Classification (GTDB taxonomy): domain Bacteria; phylum Acidobacteriota; class Terriglobia; order Terriglobales; family Acidobacteriaceae; genus Gp1-AA133. The sequence continues at coordinate 172,797 of DATMPS010000052.1, forward strand.
CCTCGCGACCGCCGGCGGGGACGCCGGCGCTACAAGATGGGCGTGCGCTAGAATGCCGGGGTGGGGACTGCCATCCAGTGTAAGGATCTGCGCAAGACTTACGACGGCAAGGTCGAGGCCGTGCGCGGGTTGAATCTCGCAATCGAAGCGGGAGAGTGTTTCGGGCTGCTCGGACCGAATGGGGCGGGCAAGACTACGACCATCGAGATACTGGAAGGGCTGCTGGCGCCGACGTCCGGTGAGGTCACGATTCTGGGGCAGACGTGGAGCAAGCACGCGCGCGATCTGCGTGAGCAGCTGGGGATTTCGTTGCAGGAGACGCGGCTTTCGGAAAAGCTGACGGTGCGCGAGACCATTGAACTGTTCGCCAGCTTCTACCGCGAACCGCGCTCAAGCGATGGAGTGCTGGAGCAATTGCAGCTGACGGAAAAAGCCGATTCGTGGGTGGGAAAACTTTCGGGAGGACAGCGGCAGCGGCTGGCGGTGGCTACGGCGCTGGTGGGGAATCCGAAGATCCTGTTTCTCGACGAGCCGACTACGGGCCTCGATCCGCAGAGCCGACGGCAGCTTTGGGACATTATTCGTGCGTTTCAGCGGTCGGGTGGAACGGTGCTGCTGACGACGCACTACATGGACGAAGCGGAGCGGCTCTGTGACCGACTGGCGATCGTGGATCACGGGGTGATCATCGCGGAAGGCACGCCGGCGGAGCTGATCGAGCGGCTGGGCGGGCATCATGTGGTGGAGTTCAGCGTGAGCAGCAACCCCGATGGCAAGGCGGCGAGCGCGTGGGGAACCCTGCCGGGCGTGGATTCGGTTCGCGACGAAGCGGGGCTGTTTTCACTCAGCGTGCGCGAGCCTCACCTCACGATTCCAGCGCTGCTGGATGCAGTGGGGAAGCGGGGCGAGGAACTGGTGCACCTCACTACCCGGCAGGCGAGCCTGGAAGACGTGTTCGTGCGGTTGACGGGGCGGCATCTGCGCGAGGAGTGAACCGGGCGGAGACCGGAGATTGGAGTCGGCAGGCATGACGGTTGCGCAGCAAGCACCACCGGCGGAGTTCAAACAGCGGATGACGGCGCCTCCACCGAACGGCCGCTGGGCTGGTTTCACGCACCTTCTGATGGCGCGCATGAAGGAGTTGAAACGCGAGCCCGAGGTCGTGTTCTGGGTGTTTGTGTTTCCGATCCTGCTGGCTTTGGGACTGGGGATCGCGTTCCGCAATAAGCCGGCGGACGTGACTTCGATTGCGATTGTAGCGGGTCCGGGCACGGAGAATGTGCTGGCGATGATCCAGCATTCGCCGCGGAGTTCGTCGATTCGAGCGCGGACTCTGGGTCAGGATGCTGCTCTGCAGGGCCTGCGGCTGGGGAAGTTCGACCTGGTGGTGCTGCCGGATGGAAAAGGCGGGTTGGAGTACCGCTACGATCCGGCGCGGCCGGAGTGCGTGCTGTCGCATGCCGAGGTGGATGACGTTTTGCAGGCGGCCGCGGGGCGCAAGGATTCGATTCCGACCACGACGGTCGTCTCGTCGGAGCCGGGGTCGCGTTACATCGATTTCCTGATCCCGGGGCTGCTGGGGATGAACCTGATGAACTCCGGGATGTGGGGGGTCGGGTTTTCGCTGGTGGATATGCGGCAGCGGAAGTTGCTGAAGCGGTTTGTGGGGACGCCGATGCGGCGGAGCGATTTTCTGCTGGCGATCATGTCGAGCCGGATCGTGCTCATGATCGTGGAAGTCGGGTTCCTGCTCGGGTTTGGGGTGGTGTTCTTCCATATGCGGGTGCTGGGCTCGTACCTTTCGATTGCGCTGTTGGGGGCACTGGGGTCGGTGACGTTTGGGGGTGTGGGTCTGCTGACAGCGAGCCGGGCGCAGAAGATTGAGAGCATCAGCGGGCTGATTAATATCGTGATGATGCCCATGTGGATTTTTTCGGGAGTATTTTTCTCGTATGAACGTTTCCCGGTGAGCGTGCAAACCTTCATCAAGGTGCTGCCACTTACCGCGCTGAATGATGCACTGCGGGCGACGATTCTGGAGGGAACGCCGCTGGGGGCGCAGCCCGGACGGTTGCTGGTGCTGGGACTGTGGGGAGGGATTTCCTTTTTGCTGGCGCTGCGGTGGTTTCGGTGGGCTTGAGAAAAGCTTTCAACCGCAGCAGGCCAAGGGTTCGCCGCAAACCGAATAGTGCCGGAGAGTGCGAGGTAGCCGATCAGAAAGCAGATTCCTCCGCCCTCCGCTCCGCTCGGCGTCGGAATGACAAGGGGCACAAAGAAAAGCGAAGCGCAGCTTACTTCTTTGTCGGTCCTATGAGCCGAGTGCCGCGGTCGGCAGGAATTTTGGGGGCTTGCGCACCTGGCTCGCTTGCTCGAAGGCGTAGGCCAGCTTGATTAGGGTGGGCTCGCTCCAGGCGCGTCCGAAGAAAGAGATACCTACGGGCAGGCCGAACATCATTCCCGCGGTGACGTTGATGTTGGGATAGCCCGCCACGGCCGCGGCGTTCGAGCTGCCACCGGCGGAGTGGTCGCCGTTTACAAGATCGGTAAGCCAGGCGGGGCTGCCGGTGGGTGCGACCAGCGCATCCAGTTTATTTTTGTCCATCAGCGCGTCGATCCCCTCGGTGCGCGCCAGGCGATGGTTCTTCTCCAGAGCGTCGATGTACTCACGAGTGGTCAAGGGGCCTTTCTCCTGGGACTTGATAAAAATGTCCTGGCCGAAGTACGGCATTTCTTTTTGGGCGTTGCGGTTGTTGAACTCAATGAGATCCGCGAGCGTGTTCATGGGGCAGGCCGGTCCCAGTCGCGCCAGGTACTTGGCCATGTCGGCTTTTAACTCGTAGTTCAAGACTATGGCTTCGGTATCGTCGAACTTTCCGAAGGTCTCGATATCGGCGGGGTCGACGACGGTTGCGCCCTGCCTTTTTAGGATGTCGATCGCCTCCGCCATGATGGCGTCCACACCCTCGCTGAAACCGAAGTATTTTCGGGCCACTCCGATGCGGGCGCCTTTGAGTCCATCGATATTCAGAAACTGGGTGTAGTTGGTGTAGGACTTGCCTTGGCTGGCTGCCGTGTAGCTGTCGTCGGGATCGATTCCCGTGAGGGCGCCGAGGAGGATGGCGGCGTCGCGCAAGGTGCGGCACATGGGGCCGGCGCCATCCTGGCTATGCGAGATGGGGATGATGCCAGTGCGGCTGACCAGGCCGACGGTGGGCTTGATGCCCGCGAGGCCGTTCGCAGAAGACGGGCAGACGATGGAGCCATCGGTTTCGGTGCCGATTCCGCCAGCCGCAAGGTTCGCGGAGATTCCGGCGCCCGTGCCGGAACTCGAGCCGCAAGGGTTGCGGTCGAGTGCATAAGGATTCCGGGTAAGCCCGCCGCGCGCGCTCCACCCGCTACTCGAATGACCCGAACGGACGTTGGCCCACTCGCTCAGGTTGGTTTTGCCAAGAATCACGGCGCCGGCTTGACGCAGTTTGTAGGCAACAAAGGAATCTTTCGGCGGCTTGGGTGCACCGACCAAGGCGAGTGACCCGGCAGTGGTCATCATCTTGTCGGCGGTGTCGATGTTGTCTTTGACGAGGATGGGGATGCCGTGGAGCGGGCCGCGGGAGCCTTTCTCCTTGCGTTCGCGGTCGAGTGCGTCGGCGATTTCAAGCGCGTCGGGATTCAATTCGATCACGGCATTGACCGCGGGCCCTTGCTTGTCGATGTCGGCGATGCGCTGCAGGTACTTTTCGGTGATGGAGCGCGAAGTGTGCTGGCCCGACTTCATTCCGTCCTGCAGGACGTCGATGGGGACTTCGTCCAGTTCGAAGTCCTTGACGGGCGGTGGTGCGGAGGGAGGCGCTGGCAACTCGCGCGCCGCAGCCAGAGCGGGATAGACCAGGGCAGCAGCGCCACCCAGCAATCCGGCCTCGAGAAACTCGCGGCGATTGCTGGTGGCAGGTGAGGGCTTCGCGGAATTCTTCAAGACTGGCATCTCCTGGAACGGCAAGGATACTACCGCAGGCGTGGAGAGGTTTGCACGGAGCGGAGTGCGCGGGTGAGGCTGGTCGTAACCGAGGGCCCGAACTTGAGCGCAGTTATTGCACGGAGGCTTAAGGCGGTGGTAGTCTCAGCCTTAGTCGAGCGGGAGTAGTTCAGCGGTAGAACGCCAGCTTCCCAAGCTGGATGTCGCCGGTTCGATCCCGGTCTCCCGCTCCAATTTTCCAATCACTTAGCGGTGTGGCCGTTCCGGCTGTGCGTTCAGTTGTGCTCAAACATTCTGAGGTTTCATTGTAGTCGCGTCGTCAGAGGCTTTGGTCCGGTCCTTTTTGCACTCATCACATCATCCGTAACCGCATTCACCAGCATGGGAGCGCTCTTGTCGATGGGCTGCGTGTAGCACTCGGCGCAACCCATTTTGCGTTCTTCTTCGTTAGCCAATTCGGTTGGCAAATATCTGTTGCACCACGTCCGCATGCTTCTTGGTTCGAGCAATTCGATGTCCAAGAAAAACCTAAGGCGCGGGAAGTGAGCGGAATGATACAGACGCCAAAATCAACACCTTAGAATCCAATGGTGTTACAGTCCCGATCGGCAGCAACACGATATTGGTAGTATTGCCCCCGCACCGCGACGACATCGGGACTAACACGGTTTTGCGGCGCCTTCACCGGTTGCTCCACCTACAGCGTCGGCCAGAACCGCGGATTTCGACGATTCTGGCCGACGCTACGGTTAGCAACACCTGTCCTGGCATCAACGTGGCGTTTTTCGCCAAAACTGCGCAAAACCCTCAATCTCGTCCGCGTAACAACTACCCGCGGACGATTCTGCCTGATGATCCGCGCTGGCACACCACCACTGCTTCTGTGGGCGCCGTTTCCTTCTCCTGTAGCTTCTTTCCGGTTTCACAGTTCATGTTGTCCACTCACCTTCCCACAGGGCAACGTCTTTCACGGCGTCGTTCTCTTGTGCTTTTTCGCGTTGCGCTTCCCGGCTTTCGCGGCCGCCCTGGGAAGCCCCGTGGCCTCAAAGCTAGGTTGGCAATTCGATTCGATCAGGATGCTTCTTGTCGCGCTCGTGCTCTTCAGCCAGTACCCTCTCGAGCCACTTTGCTTGCTTTTCTGCCAGTTCCTTGTCGACCGAAGCAGGATGGTGGCCTATGGAGAACTCCTCCCCGCAACCGTCACATCGGAGGGTCCCCATTTCCCGGAAGCCATCCGCCTTTTCTCTTTGCTGCCCCTTCTTTATTGCGATCGCATAGCTTGGCATCTCGATCACGCTGCCCGGCTCAACTCGCCGCACTTCTGACAGAAGCATTTGAACTCTGGTTTCTCGGGGGACACTATGTGGACGCATTTCAGGCAGACAAACCAACCTCCCGGGCGAGGCAACATCAGTCTGAAATCACCGTCCAGAACGCAATACGGGCAGCGCACGATCTGATCAGCCATTTTGAGCCTTCCGCTCTCACGTCTTCCGCGTTCACGCCTTCGCAGCGGCATGGGAACTCTCACTCGGGCTCTTACGCCGAAGACTCGAAGGTCGAAAATACACTGCGTTGAAATCGGTTAGGTTGACCATCAACCGGTCCACCAGCTTCACCATCTGGCGAAATTCGACCAACGCCAACTTGTTTAACTTCTCGACTCTCAGCATACGGTCTAGGTACTGGCCCTGCCGTTGCATTCCCAGGGAGATCGAGGACATTTCTCGCATGGGCGCGGCCCGCTTCGTCATGCTATTTGTACACCCTTCCTAGATAATGTTCGCGTCATTCAGATTCCTTTTGAGCCTTTCGCCTTTTTCGCCCAGCGCGCTTGGGCGGCCTTCCGGATCCTCTCGCAATCGTAAAGAGCCCACGGCACACTGTAAACGGGAGAATGGTATTTGTTGATGGCGTGCGCGCTGCGATAAAGTAGGCTGGCATGAGCGTCAACAGAGTTGTTCTGTATCTCGGATGTTTCTCTATCGGAATCATCGCCGGGTTGCGCTCGCTGACGGCACCAGCACTGGTGAGCTGGGCAGCGCATCTTGGATGGCTTGACCTCAGCGGCTCATGGCTATCCTTCCTAGGTTCGAGGGCCGCAACCACTATCCTGTCGCTCCTCGCACTCGCCGAGCTGGTGGCCGACAAGCTGCCGAAAACGCCAAACCGAACTGATCCGGGACCTCTCGTATTCCGCTTGATCACCGGGGGATCCTCCAGCTTGGCGATTTGCGCCTCGGCTCACCAGTCACCGGTGGTCGGCGCGATCCTAGGTGCTATCGGCAGCGTTGCCGGTGCATTTGCTGGTTATGAGATTCGCCATCGCCTGGTGGAAACGTTTGGGCTTCCGGACTTTGGCGTGGCGGTGGCGGAAGATATCATCGCAATTGGCGGCGGTCTGCTGATCGTCTCCCATATGTTCTAGGAGTGCTTCATTGCTGAGCGGAGAAGGGAGACTCACGAGGGTGAGGGCTTCCGGGGTCAACGGACCGCCCCCGTTTTTCGTCTCAGCCGCCTGCTGATGCGCCTTCGCTGTCGTTTTTGCAGCTTAATGGCCTTTCTAGGAACTTCTCTGCTTCTTGCTTGGAAAAACCTCTGCCGTTGGCGAATCCTAAACCTTCTTTTCGCCCAATTGTTCTTGGGGTCCGGGAAATGGTAGCGCCACGCTTGTCCGAGTTAGTCAGATAGGTATGGGCGGGAGCGAAGTCTGAGTTTTACCTGGGCGGGTGATTTCGCGAAGAACCCATTCCAGCCGCCTACAATTCAGGCTGCCCTCAATCTTGAGGGTTCGGTGCAGGCAAATCGCAACAATGAGGACGCCTCCGAAGAGCATCACGAGATCGCCGATGCTAAACAGTCCCAACTGGGCTTGGTCCGCTAGAAAAGCTAGCCGCGTTTTCGCTGTTGCCGCTTGCCACATCGGGCTGGCAGGATGCACTGTGGAGGGCATGCCGACAACCGGCATCGCTCCAGCATTCGCGTCGGTCACCAGGGCGTTCAGCATCAGCCCGGACAACATTAGTAAAACGCCGACCCGGACCCAGGACGACCGAACCGCACGGACCACCAGCCAGAGGATTGCGCAAGACTCGCACAGCCAGATCGTCGGATGTTGTGTCCACGCCAAATGATGCGCCGCAGAAAGAAGATTCACCGTCCACCCCGCCAAGTCCTAAGACATACAAGCGGATAGGCAGCAAGCGCCGTACCAAAATGAAGTGAGTGGACAAGTCTCCTGTTTGCAATCGAATCTAGGATGACGCAATTAAGTGGCAGGCGGCTTTCCTTCCTGTGTGTGCTTGCCTCATTCACACTCGTAGGAAAATGCATCGCCCGATGGTTACCGACGTAACACGCGTGCAACGATCTTCGTGGCGATCGTCCGGCATGAGATCAAGCCACCTTTCGTTCGCGCCTGCACTTGGCCCAGCGCGCTTTCTGCGCCGCCGCAATGCGTTTGCGGGCAGCCTGAGACATCGAGCGTCCTTTGCGTGCAGTGATTGAAACGACCTTCCCTTTGAGCTTAGCCCAACGGGGCGCGTTGAGCGGCGGCGATCCTCGCTCGACCAGCGGCCGACATTCTGCCTCTTCGGGAAAGTGCTTTTGTATCCAGCGCTGAGAGAGCGTCGGTGACACGTTCGAGTTGAGAGGAGAGGCGGGTACGTTCCTGCTCCAGTTGGTTGAGTACCGAGGTGAGATTAGCCATGGCAGAGGATTGTACTAGAGAGGGAACGGGCTGACGGTTGGGTAGAATTTCAGATTCCGAGTTTGGCTGCACAGTGCTGGCTGAACTCCGGGGACCGATGAGTCAGTCCGTGCTCTGGCGTCTCAGCAAGAGGCCAAGCACAAAGCAACCGGGCGCGGGATTTCCCTTGTTCAATCTGCATCAAAACTTTCGAGGCAATCGGGCGAAGGGGATGCGGTTGAGAGAAACTTAAGGGCACAGCGGTGGATTCCCTGCACGAGCGCGCAATCTGCGCGACATAGTTCTCGAGCGTGCCGATTCCATGCGGGCACTACGGCTGCGATAGTAGGTCACGCCCGCGGCCTACACCTCCCGGCCGCCGATAGGCGGCGAAAACGATGCTGGTCAAAGCATACTTCGAGATGGCGACTGCGAGCTCGCGCGTGCAGGTCAGCATCGCAGACAAGCTCGTCCCACTCTGTTCCTGAGACAAGATTACTGTTCTCCTCGACGAATACGCCTTTGCTTGTGCGATAGAGCCTCAAGTGGTTAGCCCATTCCCGGTGTAGATAGAGATATCCGGAGCGAGGCGTCAAGCCACCACGGTCAAAGTTGCCTCAGATCGCATTCCTATCACAGACCGTATCCATCCCACACCTCCGCTGGCCGAGGCGAGGGCTCGCTGAAAGGCGGCTACCGTCGGGAAGAGTCGGATGAGGGATCTGATTTTTCCAGTGGGCAGGCAACCCGAAGGCGCACTGCACGTTCTAGATTGGCAGTTCCAAAAACTGGACGCAAGTGCCCAGGTCGGTTGCGATCTAAGTGCAGGGGCGGATCGAGTCAGAATGATCCTCAGCGAAAGGGTCCTTCTAGTGGATAATAGGCCGTTGCAGCCGGCCTGGCAGATCTGACACGTGGAGAGGCGCGTTTTGCGCGCATCGTAGCCCGCATGCATCTTGATACTGCTGAAGTGAGTCCCGAGAGCTCCCTTCCTTCGAACCAGGAAGGTGTGCCAACGGCGAGTCCTCCGCCGGATGAGCAGTCGAAGCGAGCGACTCGCTCAATCGTGATTTCAGTAGCCGTAGCCCTGATCGTTGGCGCCTTGCTATTCGCCGCTCTGCACCCGAAAAAGGCATCCACGCAAAGACTCAGCCAGACCTCAAACGCCGATTTCAACCCGGTCCGGACGCTGCGTCTCAAAGGCACTACCGAGGCAGTTCGGATGCGCGCCATGCTCGCACCTGTGTTGGCCGGCCAGTTTGTGGCCACGCTCACCGTTACAAAGTTGACTGCCGCAGGGACGAAGGTGCAGCGGGGAGACTTGCTGGCGGAATTCGACCGCCAGGCACAAATACGAGATTCCATCGACAAGCAGGCTGAGCACGATAAGTTGGTCAGCCAAGTGGTGGGGGAACAGGCGAAAGAGGAGGCTGCCCGCGCCAAAGATGAGACCGAGATCAAGCAAGCAGAGGACAACCTGAGTAAAGCGCAACTCGAGATGCAAAAGAGCGAGATTGCGTCGCGCATCGACGCCGAAAAGACCCAGGAGGACCTCGCAGAGGCGCAGGCCACGTTGGCGCAACTCCGTGAAACCTTTGCCCTGAAGCGTAAGGCAGCTCAGGCAGCCATCCGCATTTTGGAGATCCAGCGGGACCGTACCCAACAGATCATGTTGCACGCCCGAGCTGATGCCGACCTGATGCAGATCCGGGCTCCGCTTGACGGCGTCGTCGTCCTGAACACGATTTGGAAGGAGGGAAAGATGGGAGAAGTGCAGGAGGGAGACCAACTCCGGCCAGGCATTCCCTTCATGCAGGTCGTCGACCCCTCCATGATGGAGGTGCGCGTTCTTGCGAACCAAGAGGATTTCTTGAGCCTACGCGTGGGGCAGTCCGCGCACATACACCTGGATGCATATCCGGAGTTGCTGTTTCGGGGCAGGCTAGAAGAGATGGCGCCCATCGGCAGGGCGGGAGACTTTTCTTCCCGACTCCGAACCTTCACGATTGTGTTCTCGATCACGGGCAAGGACCCTAGATTGATGCCCGATCTTTCCGCCGCGGTGGAGGTGGAGCGTGCCGATCAAAGCATCACCGCGCAGGGTCCGCGATGATTGAACCTCTTCGCCAGCTATGGATGGAGCGGAAGGCGCGCGTCATTGTGCTCGTTCTGGTGGCGAGTGGCGTTCTGTTTGGAGCGGTTCGCTATGCCGATCGATCTCCTTCCGTTCCAACTCTCTTCGTGAAGCGCGGAGATTTCATCGATTCGGTTCAGTTCCGCGGCGAGGTGAAGGCCCTGAAATCGGTAACCATTGTTGCTCCCGCAGAGGCCGGTGATTTCCAGATCCTGAAGGTCGCCGCCGATGGCGCAGCAATTAAGCGGGGTGATGTGGTTGTGGAGTTTGACAAAACAAGGATCGAGCAAGACCTGGCGCAGTATCGGTCCGCGCTGAAAACCACGCAGGCCGAGACCGACCAGGCCCGCGCACAGGCGCGCCTGACTGAGGAGGAGGATTTGACCGCGGTCATGAAAGCCAGATACGACGTGGAAGGGGCGAAACTCGACGCCAGCAAGCAGGAAGTGGTCTCCAAGATCGAAGGCGCCGAGGCCAAGTTGAAGTTGGCCGATGCCGAGCAGAAAGTACGTGAACTGGAACAGAAGTTGAAATCGGACCGTACGCAAAGCCAGGCAACGATACAGAGCAAGACGCAGGCCAGCGGGAAGGCAGCCTATGACGTGCAACGCGCGGAACGAGCGTTGGCAAAAATGACGCTACTCGCGCCTCTGGATGGAATGATCAGCCTGGTATCGGTCTGGCACCCGCAAGGAGAGTCGCCTTTTAAGCCCGGAGATCGAGCCTGGCCGGGTGCCCCGATTGCTGAATTGCCCGATGTTTCTAGTCTCCAGATTTCTGCGCGAGTGGAAGAGACAGAACGGGGTCGGCTGGCCGGCCAGCAAACGGTCGCGGTGCACATGGACGCGATCGCGGACCGCGAGTTCAGCGGGAAAATAGCGCAGATCGGTACCATTGCCACTTCTGATTTTTCCGGCGGGTGGCCGTTTCCCCGCAATTTTGATCTTGGTGTCGCTTTGGATCAGATTGACGCGCGTCTCAAGCCGGGCATGTCGGCGCAATTAACGGTGATTGTAAACAAGATTCCGAATGCGCTCACCATCCCAATCCAAGCGTCCTTTCAGAAATCCGGGCAGACCATAGCATATGTGTGGGCGGGATCGAAATTCCGGGAGCGCGTGATTGAGGTTGGGCGCAGAAGTGGCGATCGGCTCCTGGTGGTGAACGGCCTGAGCCCGGATGACCGTGTGGCGCTTGCAGATCCCACGGTAAAGGAGTGATGCAGCACGAATGAAGCGGCGTGCCATCGCGTGGGGAGTGGGGGTCATCGTCTTTGCTGGCGTGGCCGGAGTGCTCGCGACCACCCGGCGCACCATTAAGGCCGAGGATAGCGAAGTCCCCATCGCCAAGGTACAACGCGCGGATCTGGACCTGAAGGTCTATGCCACTGGGGAGCTACGGGCGAACCATGCCATGGTGCTGACTGCGCCTCCGGTCGGGGGTGGCGCCCTGCAGATCACACGGCTGCTGCACGGGGGGGCACCTGTCAAGAAAGGCGACATCGTCTTTGAGTTTGATCCCGCCGAGCAGCGTTACAAACTGGAACAGAGCCGTTCCGAGCTGCTGCAGGCCGAACAGGAAATTGCAAAAGCAATGGCGGATGCAGCGGTCGAGGCGGCACAGGACAAAGTTGCGTTACTGAAAGCCCGCTTTGCCCTGAGGCGTGCTGAGTTGGAGGTGCAGAAGAACGAACTGGTCAGCTTGATTGACGCCAAGAAGAACCAGCTTGCCCTGGAACAGGCAAAGGATTCGCTGGCGAAGCTCCAGAAAGACATCGAATCGCATTCCGCTTCCGGCAAGGCCACGATCGAGCTGGCGCAGGAGAAGGAGAACAAGGCAAAGCTAGCCATGGACCAAGCGCAACAGAACATCGAGAAGATGCTGGTTGCGGCGCCCGTGGACGGCCTGGTTTCCATTGAAAGGAACACTGAGACATTGGGCGGGATCATGTGGCAAGGGATGTCGATCCCCGACTATCGCGCGGGGGACGAGGTACGGCCGGGAAGCGCTATCGCGCAGGTCATCGACGCGAGTCAGATGGAGTTGGCCTCCAAGATCGGCGAACAAGAGCGCGGCAACGTCAGAGTGGAGCAACCGGCCGAGGTGGAGTTCGACGCCCTCCCGGGCCAAATCTTCCACGGGACGGTAAAAGCGGTGGGCGGCATGTCGACGCGACAGTTCTGGGAAGCGGATGTGGGAGGGAAGTTTGATATCACCATCCAGCTTTTGAACAAAGACCCGCGTTTGCGTCCGGGTCTTACCGCCCAAATCGTGGTGCTCGGCGACAAGAAGAAGAACGTGTTCTATATCCCGCGGCAGGCATTGTTCATGAAGGATGGCAAGCGCATCGTCTATGTGAAGCATGGCAGAGGCTTCGAACAACGCGAAGTTAAGATCCAGTGTGAGAATGAAAGCCGCGCCGCCATTGACAGCTTGACTGTAGACGATCGGGTCGCGCTGCTGGACCCAACCACACCGCGGAGAAGCGGCTCGAACTCGACGCCGGGGATGAACGGGGTAACACCCTGATGGCTACGGTGGCATCGGCTGCTGAGGATCGACGCAGAGTCTACGGAGTCCAACAGTGGATCCCAGACCTGCAGTTGGGACTACAGAATCTGCTGGTGCACCGGCTGCGCTCGTTACTGACGATGCTGGGAATGATCTTCGGAGTGGCCGCAGTGGTTTCCATGCTCTCCATTGGCGCGGGGGCGCGGCAGAGGGTGATGGCCTTCATCGAGCAGATGGGTGTGCGCAACCTGATCGTAGAAGCAAAAGAAACGACCGAATGGCAAGCGCATCTGAAGCTCCGCAGGATTTCGCCGGGACTCACGCTGCAGGATTACCGTGTGATCGCGGACGACGTAGACGGCATCGTTGCCTCCACGCCCCGAAAACGATTCACTCCTACCAAGACCATTCCGAAATCACAGCAGGATGTGCCTTCGGTCTATGGCGTCAAACCAATCTATAAGGAGATTGCGGGTCTGCACCTTTTGCAAGGGCGCTTCTTTGATCCCGATGAGGAAAGCCGGGCGGACCCGGTCTGCGTCTTGGGCGCGGGAGCACGGTCGAACCTGTTTGGAGCATCGGATCCGATCGACCAGTACGTGAAGGTCGATGAGCAATGGTTTCGGGTCATCGGAGTGGTGGGACCTCAACTTAGCGCGCAGGCCGAAAGCGCCGGGCTGCCTCCTCAAGACCTCAACAACGTCATCTATGCTCCGCTGAACGCGGTGGTCCTTCGCCTGGAGAACACTTACAGCGGTCTGAGGGACGACATTGATGGGATCTACCTGAACCTGCACCAGAGGACGAATATGTCGGTAGCGGCGCAGATAGTCCGCGCGGTGCTCGGATCGTCGCACCACGGTGCAGCCGACTATAGCGTCATTGTGCCGGCAGAATTGCTGGCCGAGCAGAAGCGCACGGAACGGTTATTTAACGCCGTCATGGTCGCGATTGCGTCCATTTCGTTGCTTGTGGGCGGCATTGGGATCATGAACATCATGCTGGCGAGCATCCTGGAACGGACACGAGAGATCGGGTTGCGGCGAGCAGTGGGCGCACGCCAATCGGACGTGGTGCGCCAATTCGTCGTGGAAGCGGTCATGATTTCGTTCGTAGGTGGAAGCTTCGGAATCGTATTCGGCTTCGTGATGTCTCGCTTGATCGCCTGGCTGGCAGGATGGTCCACGATTGTGACTGCGTCCTCCATCCTCCTGGCGTTTCTTGTCTCGATCACGGTGGGACTGGTTTTCGGTATTTATCCGGCCGTCAAAGCGGCGCGCCTGGATCCCGTCGAGGCGATTCGTTACGAGTGAATCGCACTCTGCCGAAGAGCCGGCGGACCTCGCATCGCCTGCCAAGTCACTCTGGGGGGAATGGGGATGAAACTCTGTCAAGTTGTGACCTGCTGGTTGTTTCTTCTGCTCTCGACTTTTCGAGGACAGGCGCAGAATGGCGAGAGCTACCGAGGACTGTTGACTCCTCAGGTTGCATCCGACAAGCTTCCCGGCCCGCAACGTCTGCGTGACTATGTGGCCGACGGCAAATTGCGTCTCGGGCTGCGCGACGCGGTTGTCCTGACG